>NZ_CP018914.1:0-600000 GCF_001951015.1 Rickettsia rickettsii | reverse complement strand
ATTGCCAAATACAATCAATATTCTGCTGCTGAGAAAATTGTGCATGAAGAAAACCTAAAGGATGAGTGAATCGAAATGAGCAACTCTATGAGTGGTGTTATATTACTATCTACAACAGCCTGATATACCAAAGTAATATGAATTAGCTAAACAATTTATACAAAAAATACCTAAAAATAAAATAACTCCATATCTCAGTAATATCTTCCAGGCAATAGAATTTTTATTCAATCCTGAAGAATATATTAACCAAATTCATATCGAAGCTCTTGTTAGCAACATTAATTTTGTACAAGCACAAGCTATAGAAAAAATTAATAAGATTATCACTTGTTTAATCGCAATTAAGAAATACAACTTAGGGTTAAAGAAAGTTGAGGAAATTTTACAATATGATAATAAAAATCAGGAAGCCATTGAGATTAGATACGAATCAATGTGATAAATTTATAAATGCCTTAAAGAAAGATATAATATATAGACAACAGGGGGATAACGGCGTTAAATTTATCGGTAAAAAAGTAGTTGACATTAAAATTGATGGTGACCAGCGTTTATTCACAAATATATTACATTCAAACGAACAAGGTTAATTACTGATACATTTTGATCATCAAGGAAATCATAATGATGTAATAAAATTCGCCGGCGAACATCATCTAGAATTTCATCAAGGTTCACTATAACTTTAATAAAATTATTAATTTTTACTCAAAAGGTTGGCGTAGGTTAATAGCGGCAGATACGGTACCCTCGTCTAAATAATCAAGTTCACCTCCGATAGGTATACCGCTAGCAAGGCGAGAAATTTTAGCAGGATGCTCTTTTAAATATTCTGTAATAAAATAAGCAGTAGTCTGACCTTCTAAAGTAGAATTAGTAGCAATAATAACTTCTTTAATATTTTCTGCAAAACATCTTGTAAGTAGTTCAGGTAACCGAAGTATGCTAGGGTTTTGTCTACTAGCTGCCGATAAATTATGACCGAGTACATGATATAAACCTTTAAAATTACCGCTACGCTCCATTGCCCATAATTCAGCCACAGTTTCGACAATAGCAATAATTGATTTATCTCTATATTCAGAAGAACAAATACGGCAAATATTTTCCGTATCCATATTACCGCAAATCTCGCATTTTACTATTTTCTTATCTATCTCTACAAGATTATTAATCAGGCTTTTTAACCTTACGTCTTTATCTTGCAATAGGTAAAGCGCTATACGCCTTGCCGATCTAATACCAAGACCGGGTAATTTTGAAAAAAGATAAATTAGCTGATCTATATCATTATAATTTGTTTCATTCATAAATATACTCGTTTAATTTGAAAAATGAGCTACATCGTATTATAAGCACTGCGGTACTCACCTATTAATTGTATATGCTCCGCTCTTCGCCTTATATACTCCTTGCTCTTTTCCAAATTAAACTTCGTCTATTACTTAGGAGTATATTTAAGACTTAATAACGACGGTTCCGGCTATTTTATCATGTAATGCTTGTTTTTTAGAAGAAAAAAGTATGAAAAAAATACCGATAGGAAAAGTCATATACCCTAAAAATCTTTTAATTAACTGCTTTAAGGTCGGACGATTTAATGTTACGGCATCTACGATTTTCATACGTAAAAACATTTTACTAAGCGTTGCACCTTTATAATACCAAAGCGTTATGAAATATGAGCCTATTACTAATATATTAGTAGCAAAAATTGAAATATTAAACAAAATATATTTATTAAAATTTCCTGCTTTAAGATATTCATAAAATTCCTGACTCATAACCGAGTTAAACATTTCATTGGGATTATGAAGATTAATGTTATTGCTAAGGAAATAATCATTAAAGAACAACCATAATAAATTAAAAGAACAAAATTGTGATATTGGGATTGCTATAAAGGCAAATACTGATAAATCAAGTGCCGTAGAAAAAATTCGTGCTATAAAATCAGGATAAATAATTTGCTTTTTCATTGCCAGTTACTTTATTTTGGTGTTAGATAGTAAGGGTTATGGCAATCTCAGGATTTTGGCATGAGATTGCTTCGTCAAAACTTACAGTTTTGCCTTGCAATGACGATTAATACCCCTAATCAAAATTCAATATATTACATTCATGAATCAATTTAAAGCATATAGTTTATTATTTGTTGATAGTTTTGTCTCAAATCTTGTTATAGGTTTTCAGAATGAATTAATATTTCATTCTATGAAAATGTTCGGAGGCTATAATAATTTAATAATGCTGTTAGTAGCTATTTGTGCTTCTCTTAGCGGTAATGCAATCAATTATATTTTTGGAAAAATAGTTTTAAATATCTTTTATGCTTCCAAAAATACACAAAATATTTTAAGACATAAAAATTTAACAAAACTATATTATAAATATGAGATATTTATAATTTTCTTAATGGCATTTTCTTTTTGGGGAAGCTTTATTTCTTTATTCTCCGGTTTTTTTAAAACAAAATTTCTAAAATTTTTAGGTATTGGTTGTTTGGCAAAAGCATGCTATTATGCCTTAGAATTGTATATATTTTTTAACGCATGAAAAAATTAACCAAAACTCATTCTCATAGACAACAAAAATTAGCAAGCATTATAAATGAAGCATTAATAGAAATTCTAAGGCGTGGCAAAATGCTGGATAGCAGACTTTTTGATTGTCCTCTCACTATTACGAAAGTTATAGTTACTACTGATCTCAAAATAGCTAATTGTTATTTCTTGCCTTTTAATACTAAACTAACAATAGATGAAATTATGGATGCATTAAATAATTCTAAAAATGCTATCAGAAATTTTATTACTAATAAAATACATATGAAATTCTCGCCTGATATAAGATTTCATTACGATCACGGATTTGATAATGCTATAAAAGTGGCACACTTATTAAAAGATCTCTGAATATAGGAATCTAATAATTTATTAAAAAAATTATTATTAATAAATTGTTTTAATATTTAGGTTATTGTATCATGCCATATTTTAATCAGTAATGTTATAACTTAAATATGGCATAACAAAATAGATAACCTAAAAGAAATAAAAGGATTAACAGGTTTACGCGGGTATACTGCATTATGGGTATCCTTCTTAACACGCCACATATAATTTGGCCAGATAACTCAATTGGAATAAATATAGCAAGACTTGGCAGTCTTGGGGTTGTAATATTTTTTGTGTTATCCGGCTTTATTTTATGTTATGTATATAATACTAGATTTTATACGCATACCGTTAGTTATAAAAGTTTTTTATTTGCACGTATTGCCAGAGTTTATCCATTACATTTATTTATGCTTTTATAATGTGTTCCTTATTCAAGCATGGGGGTTCACGGATTTAGTATCTTGGAATCAACCTTCATGTGCAATAAGTACGGCAATGTTTGCATATTAATTATTTCCTTTTTTAATATCATTGATGCAAAGATTATCAATAATTAAGTTATTGATAATCTTGTTATTTATATCTTATGGGATAATTTCTGCTCCTTATGCTTTTCAATGGCTGCAGACCCATATTTAGTAACGAAAGAGTACAATTTGCTTACGGTAAAAGCTTAATAATGTTTTTAGGTGTATTTATTTTTGGTTGTATAACATTTTTTATTACAAAATATATAAAATCTTTGAAACTTAATTATATTATTTATGATATTATTACATTTGTAGGAATTGCTGTTTTTGCTTATATTTTTATTATAATTAATGCAGAAACACTTTGGTGGCTTGCAGTTGGCTCATCCTTAATAATTATTGGAAAATCTAATGATTCAGGATTAAGTAAACTTATTTTCGGTAATCCAATAACATATTTTCTAGATCAAATTTCATATACTTTATACCTTTCTGCTTTAACTACAGAATTTTTTGTAGCATATTACTGGATTTATCCAACTCCTTTATGGCTTAAATTTGCTACTTCGGTTACAATAGCTACTATTTTGCATTATATAATTGAATTACCAGCTCGCCAGTTCATTCGTCAATTAAAAGTGAATAGATAGGTGCTAGGAGATAAACGCAATCATTGAAAACAATAATTATCCGTTATACTAAAAACGCTTAAAAATTAAGCTTTAGTACAACAGCCCCCTAGCATAAATGGACTAAAGGCTATAAATAAATGTTTTGCAATGATGGAGTTTAAACATCATTTACAAAACGATAAATATCATAATAATTAAAATAATCAAGATATTTTAGTTATTTTTTAAATTTTAAGTATAACTCAAATAAAAATAAATCCTTATTTTTATTAAATAACTTTAAAAGATTATTTTTTTATATTAAAATATAAAAATAATCTTTTAATAAAAATAAATAGAAAATGTCTCCTCAAATAATAGAGTTATTAATTTTTGCCGTTATTGCCTTTTACATTATCAACAAATTAATTACGACTCTCGGTTCTACTTCAGAAGAGGAACAGACAAAGCAAAAATCTTATTTTGGCGAACCGGTTATTAAGGACGTAACTTACAGTATAGTTAAATCTAATAAAGAAGAAAAAAATATTCCCACAGCCCAAGATATTAAAGCTTTTAAAGATATAATAGTAGAACATAATATAACTGCGGTCGTAGATGGAATGGAACAAGTCCATAAACGCCTTTACTCCTTTGATCCGGTTAAATTCATAAATAATGCTAAAACTGCTTTTCAAATGATTATAGAAGCTGCTTATAAAAAAGATGCTAAAGAATTATCTGAGCTGATAGATAAAAGATACTTGGAAGAATTTGAAAAAATAACACCGTCCTATGGTGATTTTTTTGACTCATCGGCTTTAAGTGCAAAATATTCAGAAATTTACATGTTCGGTAATAACATATTTATTAAATTACTATTTCAAGGTAAAAATGTAGTTGACAAAATCGAAGATTTAAAAGAAGAATGGACATTTACACGTAATGCTAATACCAAAGAAGTTGATTGGTTTTTAAGCAATATTGAGAGAGTGTAGCAATTATATTTTATGACCTGAATGTCATGTCCGCGGAAGTGGGAATGACATCAAAAGACTATAAAACTAAATAACAAACTATTAGTAATGAGTAAAATTTTCTATATTATAGGCACTATATTAATAATAAGTGTCGGTATTTTTATGTTTCAAACGATAACGGATAACAATCAAATAATCCCCAGAAAAGTTTTATTCGGTAACCCTGATAAAGCAAGGGTTTCTCTAACCCACGACGGCAAATATATTCTATATGTTGCACCGAAAGACGGTGTATTAAACATTTGGCTAGCACCCTCAGATGATATTAGTAAAGCAGAAGCCATAACCCATGACAAAGGACGCGGTATTTGGTCTTATGCTAAAGCTTATAATAATAAAAATATTTTATATACCCAAGATTTTAACGGTGATGAAAATGACCGAATTTATAGCTATAACATAGAGACAAAAGAGACAAAATTACTTACTCCTGCAAAAGGAGTTAAAGCCAAAATAGCCGGAGCAAGTCATAAGAAGCCAAATGAGATATTAATATATTTAAATGAGCGTAATCCTGAATATTTTGATATTTACAAATTAAATCTAGATACTCTAGAAAAAGAACTGATTTATAAAAATGATAGATTTACTGATTATGTAACTGATGAAAATTTAAATTTAAGATTCGGTAGCTTACTAGATAAAGACGGAGCTGTTGAATATTATGAATTAAAAGACGGAGAACCAAAGTTATTTACTAAGATATCAATGGAAGATTCTTTTAACACTGCCATACTTGGTTTTGATGCTAGCGGTGAAACTTTATATATGCTAGAGGGACGTAATCGTAATACCTCCGCACTTAAAGCTATAACACTAGCTACAGGTAGTGAAGAAATATTAGCCGAAGATGCAAAAGCCGATATCAGCTTATTTACAGTTCATCCCACAAAGCAAACTCCGCAAGCAGTATCTATAGATTATGATAGAGTCTCATATAAAATATTAGATAAAGATATTGAAGATGATATTAAATATTTGCAATCTATTGATCGCGGTGATTTAATTATTAATAGTAGGACGCTAGACGATAAAACTTGGATCGTTGCTTATATGGCTGATAATGCACCGGTGAAATATTATAAATATGATAGGACAAATAAAAAAGCTGAGTTTTTATTTACTAATCGCAAAGAACTTGAGCAATATAATCTTGCTAAGATGATACCGATAATTATCAAGTCACGTGACGGGCTTGATTTAGTTAGCTATATCACTTTTCCAAATGATGTAAAGCTCGATAAAAATAATATACCAGATAGAAAAGTACCTCTAATTTTAAATGTCCACGGCGGTCCGTGGGTACGTGATAGCTGGGGATACAATACTGAGCATCAGTGGCTTGCAAATCGTGGTTACGCAGTTTTAAGTATAAATTACCGTGGTTCTACCGGTTTTGGGAAAGATTTCTTAAACGCCGGTAATTTAGAATATGCCGGTAAAATGCACACCGATTTAATTGATGGTGTTAACTGGGCTATTAAGAATAATATAGTTGATTCTGACAAAGTTTGTATTATGGGTGGAAGCTATGGAGGTTATGCAACGCTTGTAGGTCTTACCATGACGCCTGACGTATTTGCTTGCGGTATTGACGTTGTCGGTATGTCTAATTTATTAACTCATGTGCAATCTAAAGCTCCTTATATGACACCATTGTTAAGTATATATAAAACACGTATAGGACCTTGGGACACTGAAGAAGAAAAAGAATTTTTAAGACAAAGATCACCGATTAATTTTGTTGATAATATCAAAAAGCCTTTATTTATAGCACAAGGTGTTCACGATGTGAGAGTCGTGCAGGCAGAATCAGAACAGATTGTAAACAGCATGCAAGCAAAGCATATACCGGTAGTTTATGCACTTTACAAAGATGAAGGTCATGGATTTGCAAAAGCCGGTAATAGAATCTCATATTACGCTCTTGCCGAGCAGTTTTTAGCTAAGGTTTTAAAAGGAAGAGCGGAACATATAGGAGATGACTTAAAGAATGCTAATCTCATTCTGAATGATAAAGAAAAAATTAGCGGTACAGAGGCAGAAAAGATTATAGATACGGCAGTTGGGAATTAAGAAGAAACTGTCATACCGTGACTCGGTGTCACCCCGTGGCTTGCCCATGGGATCTAGTTAAAAATACTAATAATTTTAGTATTTTTTATTGTTTTTTAGATTCCTGCTTTCGCAGGAAAATGACACAGAAGAGCGACAATGACATTAAGTAAGTTTGAGTACTATCATGCTACTTACAAATACTGAAAATTCTTACGGCTTAATTGCAAAACTTTTTCACTGGATCATGAGCATTATAGTTATAGTAATGCTCGTTGTCGGTGTCTTAATGGATAATTTCTTAGAACTTCCTTTAAAAGGGCAATTATACGGGATACATGAAGCAACCGGTATAGTTGTTTTATCTTTAGTAATAATAAGGCTTTTATGGAAATGCTATAATGCTAATGTTTTGCTACCGGAAGATATGCCGAATTAGCACAAAAAGCCACTAATATTAATATAAATTTGCTATAGCTTTTAATGTTATTAATGCCGATAAGCGGCTTTCTAATAACTATCTTATCAAACCATCATATTGATTTTTATGGTTTGTTTACTATAAATTCTTTTGCTCCAGATTTACAATTTGCCAAAATCTTTAAAAAAAATCTATAAAAAGGCTGCTTATTTACTGCTTTAATTATTTTGATATACTAGCTGCATTATATCATCACTTTATTAGGAAAGATAACGTATTAAAAGGATATTGAATGAGTAACCTCATTATAAACTTATTGACATATAATAAATTGTGTTTTATATACAAAGTAAGATCAGATAACTTACTATATTAGTATTATGAGTAAAAGTGCCAGAGTAGTAATCTCATCGAAAGGACAGGTAGTTATACCTAAATATATAAGAAATAAACTTGGTTTACATTCAGGCTCTGAGTTAATCATTAACTACAAAAAAAATGAACCATTAGAATTGCTTCCTATAAAAAAAGATATCTATAGTTTTTTTGGTAAAGGTAAACATAAAGCTAAAAACGGTCCGGTGGATGTAGATGAAGCTATTAGTATTGAGGTTATCGAAAATGATAGGAATTGACACTAATATCTTAACTCGTACTTTTCTTGAAGATGATGAAATACAAGGTAAAGCAGCTCAAAATTTCTTAAAACATAACATCACTAATAAGATTTTTATTGCATCATATGCATTACTTAAATTTGTATGGGTGCTAAAAGTAAATAAATTTACTCGCCAGGAAATTTATGAAGCAGTAATTAATCTTATTGATAATTCCAGTTTTATCATTGGGCATCAAGACATATATCAGCTACTGAGAAATATATTAAAGGTAAAGCAGACTTTGCCGATTATATGATTATTGCAGAAGGAGAAGTCAATAGTGCTAATAAGTTTAGCACTTTTGATAAAGACATAGTAAGAGAAGTTAAAAATGCATCTTATCCATAAAAATTAATAGCACTTTAATAAATTATTTAAAATGAATATTCATGAATATCAAGCAAAAGAGATTTTAAGAAAATACGGCGTACCTACTTCCACCGGGCTAGTTGTTACGAAAACCGAAAAGATTAATGAAACCATAGATAAATTAAATACGGAAGTATATGTGGTTAAAGCACAAATACATGCCGGCGGTAGAGGTAAAGCAGGCGGTGTTAAGGTTGTTAAGAGTAAAGAAGAAGCCAAAAAAGTTGCTCATGACATGTTTGGTATTAATTTAGTAACGCATCAAACAGGACCTCAAGGACAAAAAGTAAACCGTCTTTATATCGAATCAGGTTGTGAGATTTTAAAAGAATATTATTTTAGTATAGTATTTGATAGATCGGCTAGCTGTATTACTTTTATAGCTTCTACGGAAGGAGGAGTTGATATTGAAGAGGTAGCAGAAAAAACTCCGGAAAAAATTATTAAATTTTCCGTTGATCCTGCAACCGGTTTACAAGATTTTCATATGCGAGGCATAGCTTATGAGTTAGGCTTTAAGGATAACCAAGCTAAACAGATGAAAGAAATAGTAAAATCAGTCTATAATGCTTTTATTGAAACCGATGCAGCACAAATTGAAATCAACCCATTAATTGTAAATAGCGACGGGAACTTATTAGCTTTAGATGCAAAAATTACTTTTGACGATAACGGCTTATTGCGGCATCCGAATATTACGGCAATGCGTGATCATGATGAAGAAGATCCTCTAGAAACTAGAGCAGCGAATGCAGGACTTAGCTATGTAAAAATGGACGGTAATATCGGTTGTATGGTTAACGGTGCCGGTCTTGCCATGGCCACTATGGATATTATTAAACTTTACGGTGCTTCACCTGCTAATTTCTTGGATGTCGGTGGTGGAGCTGATCGTGAGCGTGTAAAAGAAGCTTTAAAAATAATTTTATCTGATAAAGCAGTACAAGGGATTCTAGTTAATATTTTCGGCGGTATCATGCGTTGTGATATTATAGCAGAAGGGATTATTGCCGCTGCAAAAGACATAGGTATAAAAGTACCGTTAGTAGTTCGTTTAGCCGGTACAAACGTTGAAAAAGGTAAAGAAATTTTATCAAATTCCGGTTTAGAAATAATACCGGCACATGATTTAGCAGATGCGGCAAATAAAATAGTTGAAGCGATACGGTAGATAACCGTCATGAGCTATACAGGCATTGACCTTGTTGTATAGCTCGAACAACCAGTTCAGTGTCATACCGTGTCTTGACCACAGTATCCATAAAAAAATTAAAATAAGGACTGGATCACGCGATCAAGTCGCGGGACATCAAAGTAAAATAAAAACAATAAACATTATTTAACATGGCAATATTAATAAATAAAAAAACACAAGTTATCTGTCAGGGTTTTACTGGTTTACAAGGAACTTTTCACTCTGAACAAGCGATAGCGTACGGCACTAACATGGTTGGCGGTGTTACACCCGGCAAAGGCGGTCATACTCACCTTGATTTACCTGTATATAATACCGTACATGAAGCAAAAGCAAAAACCGGTGCAAATGCAAGCGTTATATATGTTCCGCCTGGCTTTGCCGCTGATTCGATATTAGAAGCAATCGATGCCGAAATTGAAGTAGTAGTATGTATAACAGAAGGAATTCCAGTGCTTGATATGGTGAAAGTCAAACGTGCTTTAGTCGGTTCTAAAACTAGATTAATCGGTCCTAACTGCCCTGGAGTTATCACACCGGGTGAATGTAAAATCGGTATTATGCCTGGGCATATTCATAAAAGAGGAACAATAGGTATTGTTTCAAGATCAGGTACTCTAACTTATGAAGCAGTAGCACAGACAACAGCAGTAGGACTTGGACAATCTACGTGTGTCGGTATAGGCGGCGATCCTGTTAATGGCACTAATTTTGTTGATTGTATTGAGATGTTTTTGAAAGATGATGAAACAAAAGCAGTTATTATGATCGGTGAAATTGGCGGTAATGCAGAAGAAGATGCAGCTGAGTTTATCAAGCAGTCAAAAATCAAGAAACCTATAGTAAGCTTTATTGCAGGTATTACAGCACCTCCAGGTAAAAGAATGGGACATGCCGGAGCTATTATTGTCGGCAGAACAGGAAGTGCCGAAGATAAGCTGGAAGCTCTACAAAGTGCCGGCGTAGTTATCACTAGATCCCCTGCCGATATCGGTAAAACTATGTTAGATTTACTAAATAAAGGCTAAAGTTATTCAAGAGCAATTGCTGTCATTCCTACTAGGCCTTGTTGCGTGGAGACTGAAGGTCATCATTGCGAGGAAATTACGTAAGTAATTGACGAAGCAATTTCAGGGTGCTTGACAAAATTGCCACGTCGCTTCGCTCCTCGCAATGATGATTTGGTACCCATGCAACAATGCTTTCACGGGAATAACATAAAAAGCATTTACTGGTCTACGCAACAATTCTTAAGGACTCTTAATTATCCCTAATTTCTTTAACTATATTTAGTAATTGTGGCAAATCTATTAACCCAGGTATTAATTTGGAATCGATTATATACGCAGGTACTCCTTGCATTCTAAGACTTCTAGCTATTTTCATATTTTGAGTAATTAAATCTTTAATCTCATTACTATCGGCAATTTCTTCAATTTCCGTAGCATTTAAGCCATTCTCAGTTAATAATTCTTTTATAGATTCCTTAGAAACATCTCTTATTTTTATTAATTCATCATGAACAGCTTTGAATTTACTTGGATTAACCTTATAAATGGCTAAAACTATTCTTGCAAGATATTCGGAAACATCTCCAAGGATAGGAAGCGGTCGTAATACAACTTTAACTTTTGGATCGTTTTGCAATAATTCATTTATAGAAACATCGCCTTTTTTACAATAAGAACAATTGTAATCATAAAAAGCAATTATTGTTACATCACCGTCTTTATTTCCTATAACAGGAAAACTTGTGCTATCTTCAATACTTAACTTATTATCTTTTATATAGTTATTAACTTTAGTCTCATTTTCCTGTACTTTACGTTTTTGCAACCCTTCTATTGATTCTATTATTATTTCCGGAGTTTTAAGCAAATAATCTTTGATTATTTCTTGTACTCTTGCCTCTTCACATTTTCTTGCATCTTCGCTTTGTTTAACCTCAACGGAAACTGGATTTGTAGAATAAGTTTTCATTGTTTTGAAAACAAATAAAACTCCTATTATAACTATAAATATAACCAATATTTTACCTATAATATGCTGCATAAATACCTTTTTTAAAATTTTATATCTTCCTAAAGTCTAAGTAATTCTATATGTCATTCCCGCTTTCGCGGGAATGACATAAAACGAGCTATGTAACAAAGCCGGCTTGTCATCCGGTGTAGCAAAGTCCATTACTTCTGTCTTATTAATCTGCTCTGATCTCTTTTCCAGTCTTTTTCTTTAATTGACTCTCTTTTATCATGTAATTTCTTACCTTTAGCAATACCAAGTTCAACTTTCACTTTATTTTTTTTATTAAAATACATAGAAAGAGCTACTAGCGTATAGCCTTTTATTCTAATTCTACCGATAATTTTCTTTATCTCTTTAGTATGCAACAATAATTTACGTGGTCTACGAGTAGCATGATTAAATCTATTCGCTTTTTCATATTCTGCAATATGGCAGTTATACAAAAATACCTCATGTCCGGTATCTGCCGCATGACTTTCTTCTATAGAAGCTTTGCCTTGACGCAGAGACCGTACTTCACTACCCTTTAATACAATACCCGCTTCTAATCTTTCTTCAATAAAATAATGAAAAAGGGCTTTCTTATTTTGTGCAATAACTTTCTTATATTCAGTCATATTTTTATAGATAGTGATGTTATGATGTTTTCAATTTGTTTTTTGGCACTATCGCTTGCTTCAGTTAATGGGGGTCTAATTTCATTTTCACATAAACCTAAATAATGTGCAGCATATTTTATCGGAATCGGATTAGATTCTACAAATAATGCTGTATATAAAGGTAGTAATTTCTGATGGATTTCTAATGCTCCTTTAGTATCGTTCTTATTCCATTTTTCTAATAGCTCTTTACATATATTAGGAACAATATTAGAGGCTACAGAAGTCCACCCCACCCCACCTTGAGCGTTAAAAGCTAAGACTACTTCATCATTACCGGTTAAAATATTGAAATCCTTTTTAACTGTTGCTCTGATCCGCAATGGACGTTCTAAATCTACACCACAATCTTTTAATGCTAAAATACGCGGTAGCTTGCTAAGTCTCAATATTGTCTCATCAGAAAAATCTACTCCGCTTCTAGTTGGAGCTGAATATAACATAATAGGTAGATTACACGCTTCATGCAATGCTTCAAAATGCTTATAAATCCCGTGTTGGGTAGGTTTGACATAAGATGGTGGACTAGCCATAAAACCATCTACGCCGATTTTTGTAGATTCCGCTGCAAGTGCTCTTGCATAAGTAGTATTATTTGATGAACACCCGCTTATTATAGGAATACACTTATTAACGATTTCTACGCTAGTTTGCAGTAATAATTTATATTCTTCAAAACTTAAACTACTACTTTCTCCCGTTGAGCCTGCAATTAATATTGCATCGACTTCATGCTTTATTTGATGTTTTACAATTCTCTCTAAAGCATATAAGTCTAACTTATTATCTTTAAAAGGTGTTATAAGTGCGGTAATTAAACCTTTAAATATGTTATGCATGATTTTTTTGATTTTAATTGTTTAGCTTATTAAATCATCATTGCGAGCAGAATTACGTAGTAATTCGACTAAGCAATCTCAGGAGTTTGTTATTATTTCATAGGATTACCACGCAGTCTAGGACTGCTCGCAATGACGACTCAGTATCCATACACAGGCAATACCTCCTCACAATGACGTTTCTTCTACTCCCTAACAACACGCCTATACTCTTCTTTCAAACGATCTGCAATTTTATGATCATCAAAAATAATCTTTTTATTGCCAAGATCTATAGAATCAATATTTTGTACCTCAATTGCCGTGCCTGTAACAAAACATCCGGTAAAATCCTCTATTTGCTCTAATTTTAAACGCTCTTCTTTTACTTCTAGACCTAAATCTTTTGCAATTTCAATAATAGTCTGTCTTGTTATACCGTTTAAAAACCTATCGGCAATTGGAGTATATAATATTTTATCTTTAACAAAGAAAATATTTGTTGTAGTGCATTCAGCAATATATCCTTCATAATCAAGTAATAATGCATCCTCATAGCCAAGAGCCTTAGCTTCTTTTTTACTCGTTATTGCCATATTATATTGAGCAGCGGATTTAGATTGTACCGGGGTGCTATCAGGCATTGCTTTACGCCAGCGGCTTACATGCAAATTTATACCTTTCTCAAAAGACCTCGGCATAGATGGAATACCGGCAATCAAAAGATTAGTAGATAAATACTGATTAGTGATATTTAGCGACTCATCTCCGCACCAAATAAGCGGTCTTATATATGCATCCTTAATATTATTTTGTTTTATTACACGTTCATGAGCTTTTATTATCTCGTCTACATTATAAGGTACTTTCAAACCTAATGCTTCTGCTGATTTTATTAATCTTGCCGTATGTTCTTTTAGTTTAAAAACTTTGCCATTATAAGCTCTCTCACCCTCAAATACCGATCCTGAATAATGCAGGCTATGAGTCAAAACATGAATCCTTGCAAATTGATAAGGAACTAAATCACCGTTAATCCAAACATGCCAAAAAATTTGCTCTAGTTTTACCATTGTCATTAATCTATATTTATATTAAAGTATTGTCAATCGTCATGAGCTATACGGCCGTAGTTCCTATGTCATTCCTGCGAAAGCGGGAATCCAGTAGTATTTAACGTCATACCGCGACTTGATCGCAGGATCTCAGAACACAACCTACGACATAAGATCCCGTGGTCAAGCCACGGTATGACAATAGTGAAATACAATTTTTTTAAATTAAACGAGTATGCATACATACAAAGCACATATTTTAATCGTTGATGATGATAGCAGAATATTAGCACTTTTAAAGCAATTTTTAAATAAAAACGCGTTTTTAGTATCAACGGCAAGCTCAGTCATAGAAGCTAAAAATCTATTAAAAACTTCTAATTATGATTTAATTATTTTAGATGTTATGTTACCTGAAATAACAGGGCTTGATTTTGCTACTACTATAAGGGATGCCGGTAATAATATTCCTATAGTTATGCTTACTGCTTTATCGGAAGCCGATGACCGTGTTAAAGGACTTGAAGCCGGTGCCTCTGATTATATAACTAAACCTTTTGAACCGAGAGAATTATTACTTCGGATAAATAACTTAATCAATAATTATAATAACTTTAAAAAAGAAACGAATATAATTAAATTCGGCAATAATTTTTATAATTCCGATACAAAAGAATTTACCAAGAATAATCAAATTGTATCTCTTAGCTCTACTGAACAAAAATTACTTGAGATATTAATAAAAAATTCCGGTAAATCTACTAGTCGTTTTGAACTGTCAAAAATAATGGGAGGGCTTAGTATGCGTTCTATCGATGTACAAATTACAAGAATAAGAAGCAAAATAGAAGACAACCCAAAAGAGCCGAAATATTTAAAAACTGTGCGTAATGAGGGCTATGCACTTTATATCTAAATTATTACAGCATATTTCAAAGAGCTTCAGACAAGATGAATTTAAAAGCGAGCCTACACAGCGTATAAAAATACGTGAGCACAGACGAATCTTGAAAAATTCGCTTGTATCAAGCTCTTTGAAATATGCTTTACCAAGAACATTATTTGTACGGTTTATGTTTATTATAATCATTCCGATTTTAATAGGACAAATCGTTGCTATATTTTTGTTTTACGATCGTCATTGGTATAATGTGTCATATTATACTAGTACTATTATTATCAATGAAATAGAATCATTGATTAAAGAACATAGAAATAATTCAAGAGAGATAACCCATTTATCGGAAAATTATCTTAATTTATCTTATCAGTTTCAGCTTAATAAAAAGTTATCTATAAAACAGCCTAAATTAGGTGAACCTTTAACTATATTCAAAAATATTTTAGCTACAAAAATCCATGAAAAAAATATAGTTAAACTAAATAAGGAAAATAAAATTGAAGTATTTTTAGAATTAAAAGATGGAGTATTATATATTACTTTTCCTGCAAAGTTACTACTTAATCCTACAGTATATATATTTGTTTTATGGATTATATCTTTAACTGTTATATTACTTTCTGTTTCTATTATTTTCTCCAAAAATCAAATTAAATCAATACTCACCCTTGCGGATAGCATGGATAAATTTGGTCGAGGTGTTTTAAAAGGCAAAAATTTCAAACCTTCAGGAGCCTTAGAAATAAGAAAAGCAGGGCTTGCTTTTTTAAAAATGAAAGCTCGTATTGAAAAACAAATTACTAAAAAAACCACTATGCTTGCTATGATTTCTCATGACCTGAGAACTCCTTTAACAAGAATGAAGCTACAACTTGAATTGATGGAAGAAAGCGAAGAAATCGAAGGGTTAAAACAAGATATATTAACTATGCAGCAAATGATAAATTCTTATTTAGATTTTGCTAAAGGTGAAAGTACAGAAGAATTTGAAGACATTTTATTATTACCTTGGATGGAACGTTTTTTTAACAAATGGTCACATGTAAATATTGAATTTATAAAATCTACTAATTTAGATAAACTAGAAGTATGCATTAAGCCGCATTCTTTTGAAAGAGCCTTGTCTAATTTAATCGGTAACGCTATAAAATATGGAACTAAAATTAAGATATCCTCAAAAGATAATTCATCTACCGTAGCTATAATTATTGAGGATAACGGTCCCGGTATAGATGATACGGAAACACACCTTGTATTTAAACCGTTTTATAGATCAGATAAAGCAAGACAGCTTGATAATGCAAGTAACGTAGGGCTTGGGCTTGCTATTACTAAAGAAATAATAAACGATCATAAAGGCTCTATTTATTTAGAAGATAGCAAGGATTTAGGCGGGCTATCGGTAAGAATCGAAATACCTAAAATATGACTACCGATGTCATTCCCGTGTAGATGCCAAATCGTCATTACAAGGATAGGCAAAGCCGAGGGCGTGACAATCTCAGAAATTTTATATTGTTTCATGAGATTGCCACGCTCCTTTTAGTCGCTTGCAATGACGGAAAAATCGATCCATGCAGCAACATCTAAAATATAAAATAATGACTAACATAAAACATTTAGCAATAATAATGGACGGTAATGCTCGTTGGGCAGATCAGCATAACTTAACAAAATCTGAAGGGCATAAAGCAGGAGCCGATAAAATTCGTGAATTACTGCCTGAGTTTCTTAACCTTAACATACCTTATATAACTTTATATACTTTCTCTTCCGAAAATTGGCAACGCTCAAGCACGGAAGTAGATTTCCTAATAAAATTATTAAGTATTTATTTAAAAACCGAATTAAATAATTTACATAAAAACGGCGTTAAAATAAAAGTAATAGGTAGGCTGACTTTATTAAGTAGCTCATTGCAAAAACAAATAAATAATGCTATAGAATTAACAAAAAATAATAATAAAATAACGCTTTGTATAGCTTTTAGTTATGGAAGTCGTCAAGAAATAGTTGATGCCTGCACAAAAATTATTACAAGCGGTAAAAAAGCAGTAAGTGACAGCGATATACAACACGCTTTATATGATCCTGAAATGCCGGATGTAGATTTATTAATAAGACCGGGCGGGGTTTATCGCATCAGTAATTTCTTGCTTTGGCAAGCAGCTTATGCTGAATTATATTTCTCACCCAAATATTGGCCTGATTTTAATAAATATGATATACAAGAAGCTATAAATGATTACTCAAAAAGGAAAAGAACATTTGGTAAAAGATAAACAAAAATCAAACATATATTTAAGAATCCTGTCCGGTATAGTTTTAGTTCCGTTATTTGTCATAGCTATATTATGGTGTAAGCCTTTATTCTATATTCTAATGATATTAGTAGGTACGGGAATGTTAAGTGAATGGTATAATATGACCTACTCTTCTATTCCTGATCTATTAATCGGGCTAATTATTATTCCGATTCCTATAAGCCTATTAATATTTTTAAGTATGGAAGATACCAATAGATGGCTTATTATGCTTTATTTTTGCATAATGTGGTCGGTAGATACTTTCGCTATGATTGGCGGCAAAACTTTTAAAGGAGCAAAACTTGCTCCGAAACTTAGTCCTAACAAAACCTGGAGCGGTTTAGTGACGGGAGTATTATCAGCAGGTTTAGTTGCGGTATTAGTTAGTTTTATACCAAACTTTCATATTGAAAATTACTATTTTGCAAATAAAATTTATTTGTTTATAATTAGTTGTATATTAGCATTAATAGCTCAATTAAGTGATTTATTTATTTCATATTTTAAGCGAAAATTTAATATTAAAGATAGCGGTCATATAATACCCGGTCATGGAGGAGTGCTAGACAGATTTGATAGTATTATTTTAACCGCTCTGATATTATTTCTTATGAATATATATTTATGATAATACATTTAAATAATCATTCTAAAAAAATAATTTTAAATATCTTTTTAGCTTTACTGCTTGGATATTTTGTTTTTCATTGCATATATGGTAACAAAGGGATTATTGCATATTTAAAAGTAAATAGGCAGCTTGAAAAAGCTTATGATGAACTAAAAGGCTTACGAGCAGAAAGAGTAGAACTTGAGCATAACGTCAAATTACTGCGAACGGAATCTCTAAATAAAGATATGTTAGAAGAACAAGCAAAGAAAGTTTTAGGAGTAGCTGCTCCAAATGAGCAGGTGTTTAATCACCAATAACAAAACTTTGTTGTCATCCCGCGACTTGATCGCGGGATCCAGTCTTTTGTAATTTTTTTTATACCGTGGTCAAGCCACGGTATGACACAGAACGCGTTTTTCGATCCGCACAACAACATTATTGATTCAAAGGAATTAAAAATCATTTATGACTATAAAAATTTATCAAAACGACCTACCTAATAATTTTACACTTGAAGGAGATCTAGCTATAGATACCGAAACAATGGGACTAAATCTCCATAGAGATAAACTATGTTTGCTACAATTTAGTAACGGCAATGGTGAAGCTCATCTTGTGCATTTTACAAATCAAGATTATACAGCTCCTAATGTAAAAGCATTATTACTAGATAAAACTAGATGTAAGATATTTCATTTTGCTAGATTTGATCTAGCATCCATAAAAAAATATTTAAGTATAGATTTAGAAAATATCTTTTGTACTAAAATATCTTCAAAACTAGTTAGAACTTATACCGATAGTCATGGGCTTAAGGATTTGTGCCGAGAATTGCTTAATATAAATATTTCAAAACAACAACAATCTTCCTATTGGGGTGCGGATAATTTATCTTCAGAACAAAAAGAATATGCAGCAAAAGATGTGCTTTATTTGCATCAGTTAAAAGATATTTTACAAAAAATGCTACTTAAAGAAAATAGGTATGAACTTGCCCAAGATATTTTCCGTTTTTTACCGATAAGAGCTAATTTAGACCTTATCGGTTGGAATGAAATTGATATTTTCATGCATTAATTTATTAATACCATTTATTGACTTCAGGTATAAAATCAGGCGCACTATTTAATAGTCTATCTGTAATAAATTTTCATTCATAATTGAAGATTTTTGGAGAAATAGCAGTTCCTATTTCAAAAAAATCTTATAATTTACAGCAACAAAAATTAAATTACCGGTTAAAATTTATTACAGCCAGTCTATTAGTAGCTAATTGATTTTTTTAAATTACTGAGCCTACAATAGACTTATTGCATAATGTAGCTAATAAGAAAGAATTTGAAGAAAACATGGAAACACTTGCCACCGCAGCGTACATAAAAATACGTAAGGATGTGAGTACCGGATTGACATACAAATTTACCCTTAGACGCAAGTTATACAAAAAGTTTAATTAATTAGTCACTAAAAGGGGATTGTTATGACTAATAGAAAAAAATAGACGTGCTAGATTCAGAGTCAGATTTAAATCTAAGTCTAGATAGTATAGCAAACCTCTGTTATCCTAGGATTATAACTTGTGAAACAGAAGAAGACACTTTAAGTATTGGTGGCGGTTTTGCCGCATTTTGGTAGGCAGCTAATTATATAATAGATAAAGTATTAATGCTAATAAACAATATTTACTATTACCTTAGAGAAGGAACATTATGAAACTTCATCTTATCAGAGTTATAAGGGTGCTTCAAAAGGTACTTACCATAATAATTGCAGTAATTTTATAAATGAGACGAAGCAGCATTATGACTCTTCATTAGATAAACATAAGGCGGTAGTTTTAGGGCATACTACTACTTTTTTTTGGGTTAGTATGGTAGGTAATACAATAAAAGTATACTAGGTGTCATACTGCGGCTTGACCACGGTATTTAAAAACAACTTAAAGTACTAATAATTTTAGTATTTTAAACTAGATCCCACGATCAAGTCGCGGGATGACAGATTCAAAAAATAATATACTTCTGATAAATGAAAAGTAGCTAGACGCAGCTTAATTTGGAAAGAGCAAGGAATCTGTAAGCCGAGGAGCGGAGCATATACTTAATACGTGAGCATCCGAAGACTTACCAAAACGACGTAGCCAATTGTCCAAATTAAACGAGTATATTCACAATTTTACGAGGAACAAGGATAATCTTCTTCGGCTCTTTCCCTTCTAAGAACTTTTGTACCTTTGGCAGACTGACGGTAACTTGCTTTATTTCATCTTCACTTACGGAAGTTTTAAACTCATAGGTATCACGGAGTTTGCCGTTAACCTGCACTGCCATAATATATGTATCTAACTCTAGCATTGATTCATCAAATGCAGGAAAAGACAAATTATATAATCGCTCTTTATTGCCAAGCTTTTGCCAAATTTCTTCCGTAATATGCGGGATAAAAGGATTTAGTAGCTGTACTAAAACATTAAAGCCATGCCTTACGGTTTTAACATCAATTTTATCTTTGGATATTTCAGCAGATATAGAATTAGAAAGCTCACGCATACGTGCTATTGCTCTGTTTAGGGCAAAATGCTTTATATCTTCGGCGACGTGCTTTATTGTAAAATGTACTAACCTATTAAGCTCTTTATTAACCTCGCTATTCACATCATCTTTTAAAGAATCTATCGCCTTAAACATATACTCAAGCTTATTAATAAAACGTGAGCAGCCTTCAATACCGCTTGCCGACCATTCTAGATCTTTCTCAGGCGGACTATCGGACAGTACAAAAAGCCTAATAGCATCTGCCCCATATTGCTCTTGCATTGTCTCAAGATCGATTAGATTCTTTTTAGACTTACTCATCTTTTCAATGCGTCCCTGCACTACTCTATTATTGCTTTCTTTATGAAAAAATTCATTACCCTTTTTAACTACTTCTTCAGGATATAACCAATTATTATGTTCATCTTTGTAAGTGGCATGCAGCACCATACCTTGAGTAAATAGACCTTTAAAAGGCTCTTGAACGCTTACGTAATTCTGTTCGTTCATTACTTTTGTAAAAAACCTTGCATATAATAAATGCATTACCGCATGTTCAATGCCGCCTATATATTTATCAACCGGTAGCCAGTAATCACAAGCTTTTTTATCAGTCATCTCTGTAGCATTGCTATTGCAATATCTCATAAAATACCAAGATGATTCAAAAAATGTATCAAAAGTATCGGTTTCACGCACAGCCGGCTTATCGCATTTCGGACAATTAACATGTTTCCAACTAGGATGATGATCAAGCGGATTACCGTGACCGTCAAAATTGACATCATCAGGTAAAGTAACGGGTAAGTCTTTGTAAGGTACGGGCACTATGCCACAAATTTCGCAGTGAATCATAGGAATAGGACATCCCCAAAAGCGCTGCCTTGAAATCCCCCAATCTTTTAGACGATAATTTACGCTGCGTTTACCTATGCCTAGTTTCTCAAATTCTCTGATGACTTCTTGTTTTGCTTCGTTACTAGTTAAGCCGTTTAGAAAATCCGAATTAATTAAAATTCCATCTTCCGTATAAGCGGTCTTTTGTACATCCATATCTGCTTTAATTACTTGTTTAATAGATAAATTCATTTTAACAGCTAATTCATGGTCACATTCGTCATGAGCAGGGCAACCAAATATTGCACCAGTGCCATAATCCATTAGCACAAAATTAGTAATAATAACCGGTAAAACTATATTTGAATCGAAAGGATGAGTAACAAAAAGACCGGTAAATACACCTTCCTTTTCAGCCTTTTCTAGTTTGCTACTTCTTGTAATATGCGAGCATTGAGTTATAAAAGCGAGTATTTCAGGTGTTTTAGAAACTAACCGCTCTATTATCGGATGATTAAAGGCAATTCCTATAAAGCTAGCACCAAAAATGGTTTCAGGTTTGGTTGAGAATACTTCTATAGTAGTCTCTTCATTATCCTTAATTTTGAAATGAAAATTAGCACCTATCGATTTACCTATCCATTTCTCTTGCATAGACCGAACAGCTTCAGGCCACTCTTTTAAATTCTGAATTTCGTTTAATAATTCTTCAGCATAATCGGTAATTTTTAAGAACCATTGCTTTAAATAACGTTTTGCCACTATTGCACCTGAACGCCAACCACGCCCGTCTACAACTTGTTCATTCGCAAGCACGGTATTATCAACCGGATCCCAATTAACAAATGATTCTTTTTGATAAGCAAGATTTCGTTCATAAAGCTCTAAAAAGAATTTCTGCTCATGTTTATAATACTCAGGATCGCAACTATTTATCTCTCTAGACCAATCATAAGAAAAGCCCATAGATTTTAGCTGCTTTTTCATATTCTTGATATTAGAATATGTCCATTTTTTTGGGTGAGAATTATTGTTTATTGCGGCATTTTCGGCAGGTAGCCCGAAAGCATCCCAACCCATCGGATGAAGTACATTAAAACCTTGCATAGTCATAAACCTTGCAATAACATCACCTATAGAATAGTTGCGTACGTGACCTACATGGATTTTACCGGAAGGATAAGGCAGCATTTCAAGTACGTAATATTTTGGCTTGCTACTCGCGTTTGATACCTCAAAAGCTTTTTCTTCTTGCCAAATGTACTGCCATTTTTGTTCTATTTGGTTCATATTTTTTTAATTTATATACTGCATTGTCATTGTGAGCAGTCTTAGACTGCACGGCAATCTCATCAAATATCCTGAGATTGCTTTGTCAATTACTCCGTAATTTCCTCGCAATGACGGCAATACTGTTATTACCTCACACTATTAATATATATCTCTCTAGCTTTTCTTAAAATTTTATCTTCAAGCGTGATAGCAAGATTTGAGGTGTTTTCATTAAGTACCCATTGTTTATTTTTAAGCATTTCTTCAAATACTTTCACTTCGATTGAATCAGGGCTGATTACATCGTCTTTAATAAATATATTTATTTTAAATCGAAAATTAGGATTAGAACGTGGGCTATACCATTCCGTAATAATCACGCCGCCGTTTGAGTCGGCTGATGCAAGAGGAGCAACACTTATAGTCTCTAATGCTGCTTGCCAGAGATATTTATTAACTGAACCTCCTATAGCTTTAGTAGATTCATTCTTAACCCTACCCGGTCTAAAAACTAATCCTTCTTCACCTGCTATAGAACCTACTTCGTCCCATTTCTGCTCTCGTTCTGTTTTTGGATAATCACCCGCTAAGATACTAGTACTTATTGCACTAAGTATAATTACAAAAAATAATCCGATAATTTTCTTCATAACCAATATTTAATTAGTGTGCTTGAGGGAAATAATAGAGAAGCTTTAGCTATTAGTCAAAAATTATTTCTTCCCACCGTTCTTTGGCATTGTTATATGGCTCAAAAAAACCCACTCGATGCCCGCCTATGCGGGAATGACATAGGGCAGATTTAATTATTTCTCAGCAATAAATTCAAAACGTGGAATATTTTTGCCGTGTAATAAAACCTTTTTGTTAAACATTTCAAGCGGCCTTACCCAGAAGCTGGAAATTATCATATAACTCTTGCAAAGTTTCAGTATGTTTTGCAGTATCTATAACTTGATATAATTTTTCTTTGTAATGCTTATATATTCCGGTTCTCATAACACTTACACCTTAACAGGCATGACGACAAAAATATCTTTAGGATTCTCAGGAAATTTAATAAGTACCGGTGCTGAAACATCTGAAAAATATAGTTCTACTAAATCCGATTTCACTGCTTTTAAGACATCTTCCAAATATTGCGGGTTAAAGCCTATAGCTAAAGACTCATCACTATTATATTCATAAAAACTTTCCTTATCTTGTGAAGAATTAATAACCTCTTTTGCGTTGCCTCTTGCTTCACCGACAGCACTAATCTCTAAGGTTTCACGAGATAACGATAATTTTACTGCTCTAAATTTTTCAACGGTTATTATCGCTATCCTTTCTATACTATCTGCAAACATTTTTCGATTAATTACTAATTTTGAGCTGCTGCTTTCCGGAATAAAAGTACTATAATCAGGGAAAGTACCGTCTATAAGCTTTGATAGCATAATAGTATTTTCGTTACATATAAATTTAATCTTATTGCTATTTAATAAAATTTCTATATCTTCATTTATATTTTTAGGATCTTTAACGATTTTTAAAATTTCCTCTGCACTTTTTTGGGGTAATATAACTCCAAAATTCTTTATTTGTTTTTCTAATGTTACCCATGAAATCGAAAGTCTATGCCCATCGGTACTTGCCGAACAAAACTCTTTGTCTTTTATGTGTAAATAAACACCGTTTAAATTATAACGAGTTTCATCTAAAGAAATCGAAAATTTTGTCGATTCAATTATTTTAGCAAAATCCGTGCAGGAAATTTTAAAACTTGCTTCAGGATTAATACTATCCATTGCAGGAAAAGAACTAACCGGCAAAGTAAATAAATTAAATTTACAATTTTTTCCTTTGATCTCAAGTCCCGTTGTACCGAGATCTGTTAATGTAAGCTCGGAATCCGGAAGTTTTCGGACTATATCATTTAGAGTTTTCGTAGAAACGGTACATTCACCTTCACTTACTACCTGTACTGCTATTTTTTGACTTAAGTACAAATCCATATTAGTAGAACTAAGCTCTAGATTGCCGTCTTGTGCCGATAATTTAATGTTTGCATATTCAGGTATGACATTACGTTTTTCAACAACGGAACTTGCAAACCCTAGGGACTGCACTAATGTTTTTGTTTCAACTATTAATTTTAACATATTGTTATTCTCTTAATGTTCCTTGAAATTTTTGTGAGATGGCAGCAACTAAATCTTTACTGAACGAATTTAAATCAGTATCAGATAACGTCCGATCATCTGCTTGTAGCTCTATTTTAACCGCTATAGATTTTTTACCTTCAGGTAATTTATCACCGCTATAAATATCAAATAATATAACTGATTTGATAAGCTTTTTATTAAAATTATTTATATATGCTATTATTTCACCGACTCTATGATCTTGACCAACAATAAATGCGTAATCTCTAACATTAGCTTGGAAATCCGATACTGCAAATTCGTCTCTTTTACCAAATTTAGCTTTTATCAACGGCAAATTCGTAATATTTAGCTCGAATGCAAATATTTCCTGATTAATATCGTAATATTTCAAGATTTTAGGGTGTATCTGCCCAAAATGACCTAATAAATTTTTACCAAGCCCTATATTTACTGCTCTAGTTGGATGATAATATTGTGGCAATGCTGTCCAATTTGTTGCTATACATTTATCTATAGATAGTCCTGCATAATCAGCTACCAACTCTAAATCGCCTTTAAGATCAAAAACATCATAGCCTCGTCCAAGCGAATGAGGGTTTTTATTATTATATGAACCGCTTATAATTGCCGTCAAATAAGTTGCTTCCGTATTTAAATCTATAAAACTTGGTCCAACTTCAAAAAAAGCCATATCTTTTATAGAGCGTGCTAGATTTTTACTTACTATACTTAACAAATTCGGCAGTATAGTAGGACGCATATAATTTTCTCCTATGCTAATAGGATTAAGCAAAAATAACTCTTCTTTTAATTCAGCAAACAACTTTGCATCTTCACTACTCATAAAAGAGTTAGTTACTACCTCATCATAACCTTTACTTGCTAATATCCTTTTAAAACTAGATATTCTTTTATGCTCTCTTAGCTTATTATTATCTTGGTCTAGTTCAGGTAATTTTATACTCTCTATTTTATCATAGCCGTAAATACGAGCGATTTCTTCAGCTATATCTTCTAAAATAGTTATATCGTGACGCCAAGAAGGAGCTATTACCTTTATAATATCACCTTTAACATCCGTAATAAATCCTAGTTTATGTAATATGGCTTCTATCGCTTTGATATTTAGTTTAATTCCTGTAATTTTTTCTAAATAACATGCTGAAAAATCTAAAGGTTTTTTTTGTGACTCTTTTTCACCGACTTTCACTACTTCCGATACTTCACAGTTTCCGCATATTGACAAAATAAGATTAGTTGCTATATCCAAAGCCTTTTCCGTAAAATTTCTATCGATATTACGCTCATTACGATATCTAGCATCCGTATCAATTTGGAACCTTCGCCCGCTAGCTGCAACCATTTTAGCATTAAAACAAGCAGCCTCGAGTATTATATTAGTCGTACTATCAGTACAACTACTATCAGCCCCGCCAATGACACCGGCCAGACCTTGAATACCGCTTTCATCTTTTATAACTAAATCATTTTCTGTAAGTAAATATTCTTTGCCGTTTAGGGCGTGGCATTTAGCTAAGTCATTGCGAGGCTGCAAAGCAGCCGTGGCAATCTCATTTTGTTGTCCTGAGATTGCTTCGTCGCTACGCTTCTCGCAATGACGTGCTACAGTAATTCCCCCTTTTATCCTATCTGCATCGTAAGCATGCATCGGCTGCCCAAAGCTATAGGAAATATAATTTGTTACATCCACTAAACTTGAAATAGTTTTTACCCCAACATTTTTTAATAATTTCCGTAACCAATCAGGGCTTGGTTTATTTTTTAAATTTCTTATCTCTCTAAAAGTAAATAACGGACAGGCTTCCTTATCTTGCACGTTAAGCTTCATTTTAGAAATAAATGTACTCTTTATTGCCGAAATTTCTAGCTCTTTAAGTATGCCTATTCCTTTAGCTGCTAAATCTCTTGCGATGCCGTAAACTCCAAGTGCATCACCACGATTAGGAGTAACATTAATAACAAATATAGGATCATCTAAACCGTAATATTTAGTAAAATTCTCTCCAACTACGGCATCTTCAGATAGCTCTATAATCCCTTCAGACTCTGAAGCTAGCAGTAATTCCTCTTCAGAGCAAAGCATACCACAGCTTTTTTCGCCTCTAATCACAGATTCCTTAATCTTAAATTTACCGTTTGGTATTTCTATTCCGATATTTGCAAGTACTACTTTTATACCTGCTCTTGCATTACGCGCACCACAAACTATTTGCAACATACCGCTTTTAGTCTCAACATCACAAAGCTTTAATTTATCAGCTGACGGGTGAGGTTTAATATTTGTAATATATGCTACTTCAAACTTTTGTAATTCCGCTGCTTTATCTATCACCTCTTCCACTTCAAGGCCAATAGCTGTTAGGGCTTCGGCAATTTCAGTAACTGAAGCCGATGTCTCTAAAAATTGTTTTAACCATGATAACGTAAATTTCATTTCGTAAGCCCGCCTGCTAAATTCGGTATATCAAAGCTCCCAAAATTATAATGTTTAAGCCAACGCATATCTCCTTCAAAAAATTGTCTTAAATCTTTGATATTATATTTTAACATTGCAAAACGCTCTACTCCAAGCCCAAAAGCAAAACCTTGATACTCACTGCTATCGATACCAACATTTTTAAGCACATTTGGATGAACCATCCCGCAACCAAGGACCTCAAGCCATTTATCGTTTTTATTCATCCGAATATCAACTTCGGCAGAAGGTTCGGTAAATGGGAAAAAGCTGGGTCTAAAACGTAATTCAATATTAGAATTTTCAAAAAAGCTTTTTATAAATGTCGTGATAACATATTTTAAATGTCCCATATTGATATTTTTATCCATAACAAGCCCTTCTATTTGGTGGAACATTGGCGTATGCGTCATATCCGAATCCGATCTATAAGTCCTACCCGGTGCTATAAACCTAAAAGGCGGTTTGCCGTTTTTCATAGCTCTAATCTGCACTGTTGAGGTATGAGTACGTAATAACAGCGGCTTATTATTTTCCTGACTTTTCAAATAAAAAGTATCATGCATTTGCCTTGCGGGATGATCATCTTCAAAATTGAGAGCGGTAAAATTATGAAAATCATTCTCGATATTCGGTCCGTTTTCTATAGTAAAACCAAACTGCGAAAATACTTGTATTAACTCCTCACTACATTGTGTTATTGGATGAATAGAACCTTGTTTATATCTCCGTGCAGGGATTGTTAAATCAATTTTATCGGCAGCAAGTTTAAAATTTAGTTCCTGCTCCTCTAAAATTTCTGCTTTTGCTTTTATTATATTCTGTATTTTATCTTTTAATTTATTGATTTTTAAGCCAAATTCTTTACGTTCCTGTTCATTTAAACTACCTAATTTTTTAAGCTCACCGGTCACTATACCGTTCTTGCCTAAAAATTCTACTTTATATTCTTGCAGAGCTTTTAAGTTTTGTACTAATAAGATTTTGTCCTCAGCAAGCCTTAATATTGTTCCTATATTTTCCATGATTGTTTTTTTTTGTTTTTGATTTTTTATTGTACGGTAGAACGTCATTGCGAGCGGGCATTGTTGCGTGAACCTGTTTATCCGTCATTGCAAAGAAATCGCATAGCAATTGATGAAGCAATCCAGTTCAAAATTCTGTAAATCAGAATTTTTTTAATTATTTTCTGGATTGCCGCGTCACCTACGGCTCCTCGCAATGACGACCTTCAGTATCTACGCAACAATACCTCCCTGCAATGACGTTAAACCAACATACACTTCATATAATTCTCTTCTATCGCCACCAACTTCGCTTTAAATATCTGCCCTATTTCTAAAGGTTTATCTAGCTTTACCGGAATAAAATTTTCGGTATGGGCAATATTATTATTCTCTACTAATAACTCCACTTTCTGTCCTATATGTTTTTTAAAGAATTCGGTCAACTGGTTTTGCCCTTCTTGCCTTAAAATTGCTGCCCTTTCTTTTCTTATATTTTTAGGTACTTGTGGCATACGTGCTGCAGGCGTTCCTTCTCTTTCCGAATAAGGAAAAACATGTAAATATTGTAATTCCGCTTCTGAAATTAATTTTCTTGTATTTTCAAACATTTCAGGGGTTTCAGTCGGGAAACCAGCTATAATATCCGCACCAAAAGATACTTCCGGTCTTATTGCCCGCAGTTTCCGACAAAACTCTATTACGTTTGCTCTATTATGACGTCTTTTCATACGTTTTAATATCATATCATCACCTGCTTGCAAGCTAATATGAAAATGCGGCATTATCCTTTCACTATAAGCTATAAGCTCAAAAAGTTCATCATCTATTTCTGCAACATCTATTGAAGATAATCTAAGCCTCTTTAATTCAGGGACTAAATTCAACACTCGTTTAATCATTTGTGCAAATGTTGGACTTCCTGGCAAATCACTACCATAAGCCGTGACATCGACACCGGTAAAAACTACTTCTTTAAAGCCGTTTAATACCAAATGCTTGACCTGCTCTGCTATAGCTCCTATTGCTACTGATCTACTTTTTCCTCTACCATAAGGGATAATACAGAAAGTACAAAAATGATCACAACCGTTTTGTACCTGAATAAAAGCACGAGACTTACAGTCAAAGCTACTTACTAAATGACTTGCCGTCTCTTTCACCGACATTATATCGTTAACTGTTATTTTTGCATCGGTAATTTGGTAGTAATTAGGTAATAACTTCTCTTCATTACCTATAACTTTGTCAACTTCCGGCATATTACCGTACATTTGCGGACTTGTTTGAGCACTACAGCCGGTAACAATAATTTTTAAATCAGGATTATTTTTTTTAGCCTTGCGTATAGCTTGTCTTGCTTGTTTCTCAGCTGCTTTAGTTACCGCACAAGTATTGAATATTGCTACATTATCGATACCCGACAATTCCAAGTTTTTTCGTATTATCTCACTTTCGTAAATATTAAGTCTACAGCCAAATGTTACTACGTTTTGTCTTAAATTATTGCTCACAATAATATTCCCCACGTGCTACAAGCGTAGCTGCCCCTTGCATTATTATATTACCGTTTTCTTCTTTCATAGTAAGGTTACCGTGCTTAAAGACTATAGTACTTGGTGAATGGATAAAACCGTGCTTTAAACCGGCAGCAAAACTACCACAAGCTCCGCTTCCGCAAGCAAGCGTTAACCCTACCCCCCGCTCCCAAACGGATAAATAGATTTTATTATCTTTTACTTCAGCAAAATTAACGTTTACCCCATCTGCGAATAATTCCTTAGCCTGCAATCTTTCACCAACAATTTTTTGATCTTGAGGTTCTAACTTACTAAAAATAACTACATGCGGATTACCTATATCAACGCAAATAGTTTCCTTTAAATCAATCATATAACGCTCTGCAAATTCCCAAACTTTATCACGACTTGGCATCCAAGCTTCATTAAAACTCACGCTTCCTACATTAACGCTAATATTATTTTCATCATTGACATTACATAGCAATTTTTTATTGCCTACCATTACGGTAATATCCTGCTTTCCCGTATCAAGATAAATTAACTTGGCTAAACATCTTGTAGCATTACCGCATAATTTAGCACTAGAGCCGTCTATGTTATATATAATCATTTCATAAAAATCATTATGCTCTTCATAAAGAATAAACTGATCGCAACCGATACCTGTATGACGCTCAGCCATATTTTTTGCTAACTGCGATAAATCATATGAACTTGATAAATCTCGTTTGTTAACAATAACAAAATCATTACCGAGACCATGCATTTTTACAAAATTAATTTTACTAATCATAATGTTTTATATATTAGGAAATTGTATTATAGCAAATTTCTTGGAATTTGCTATAATGAAGTGATGGTATATAAAAATATAGACTATTATGCTAATTTCACGTTTCTTAGACCCTAAAAATAACTATGCATTTTTAAAAATTTTCGGTACAGAAAAAAATAAGGATATACTTATTCATTTTCTAAATAACATTTTAGGTTATACGGGAAAAGAAGTAATTACCGAAGTTACTTTTTTAAAAAAAATCTAAGGTTCTGACATCGCTACTTATAGACAATCTATAGTTGATGTATTATGTAGAGATAAATACGGTACTCAATTTATTGTAGAGATGCAGGTTAGCAAACATCCAGGTTTTGAAAAACGAACTCAGCTTTATATAGCAAAGGCCTATTCAAGAAAAATAATAAACAAAGATGAAGATCATAAAAAAAATAGCAGTATATGCAAAACTTCGAGGAGTAATATTCTTAGCTATTGCCGATTTTATTTTATTGCCCGATAAAAAAGATTGGAGATCAAATCATAGATTACTTGATACTAAAACTTATGAGAACGACCTACAAGATTTGTATTTTATCTTTTTAGAGCTTGAGAAATTTAATAAAGAATTAGATCAATTAGAGAACCTTCAAGAAAAAATGGGCATATTTCTTTAAACATGCACATGAAAGCACTCTAGAAGAAATGGAGAATTTGATAGATCATGATTTTATTATTAAAAAAGCTTTTTATGCTTTGGATCAAGCTAGTTGGTCTGAAAAAGAGTTAAATACTTATGAAAAAATGATAAAAACCAAAATGGATCATCTAGCCGTAGAAGAGCAGAAAATTATGGATGCTGAAGCTAAAGGGGCAGCCAGAGGGGAAGCAAAACAAAAAATTTCTATAGCTAAAAAAATGTTAGAAAATAAACCTTTAGATAAAATTATAGATTTTACCGGTTTAACAGAAAAAGAAATCGAGCAATTATAAGTAATGAAGATCCTTAATATTATGCTAAGTCGTGACCTTGGCGGCATTCAACAAGCATTTTTAGATTATAGCACTGCTTTAGAGATGCAAAAAATTGAGGTTATAAATATCACTTCTTACAAGGCAAAAATAAATTCCTTTCTTCTATACAAACAAAGCTTAAAACTACCTAATATAGTACCGTTTGATTTACTCTCGGTACTTATTTTTAAGTATATAATTCATAAGACTAAACCCGATATAATTATAGCACACGGTAATAGAGCAATAAATTTTAGTAAATTGGCTAAATCACAAAATATAAAATTAATCGGTATCGCTCATAATTATAGTTTAAAAGGACTACGTAAATGTGATTTTGTTATTGCCTTGACGCATCATATGAAAGCATTTTTATTAAAAAATCACTTTGCCGCATCTAGGATATGCATCCTACCGAATATGATAAATATTGCTAAAGACTTTATTCCAAATAAAACATATAGAAAACCTGTCGTAATTGGTGTACTAGCAAGATTTGTAGCTAAGAAAGGTGTTGATGTTTTTATTAAAGCTATCAAAATTTTAAAAGAAAAAAAATATGATCTTCATGCAGTTATAGGTGGAAGCGGCGAGGAAAAAGATAATTTAATTGCTTTAGCACATAAACTTAATTTACAAGATCAAATATCATTTACGGGATGGGTTCACGATAGAGATAAATTCTTTAAACAAATAGATATTTTTTGCTTACCGTCTCTTCATGAACCGTTTGGCATTATAGTGCTTGAAGCAATGGAGGCAAGCATGCCTATCGTTAGTACAGATACTGAAGGACCTGCAGCAATCTTAAACGACATGCAAGACGGGCTTATTTGTAAAGCCGGCTCTGCTGAAGATTTAGCAGCAAAAATTGTCTATCTAATAGAGAACCCTATAAAAGCACAAGAATTTTCTAAAAACGCCTACCTTACTCTCAAACAAAATTATGAAATTAAAGTTGTTTCTGAAAAGTTACAGCATATTTTAGAAAGCTTCATATAAGATGAATTTAAGGGTGAGCCTACACAGCTTATAAAAATACGTGAACACAAGCGAATCCTGCAAAATGCACTTATATAAAGCTTTCTAAAATATGCTATAGCAACATTATTACGTAATTATAAAAATAGTTAGTTGAAAAAATAATAGTCTATATTGACATAACGGTTTAAAGATTCATAATTAATATTAAGTAATATGAATTTATTTTAATGAACCTAATCGATGAACTTCATATGCCGATTTTGCATTTACTTAAAATATATTCTAGTTTTATCGATTTCATCATTTCTTCTATGTGGTTGTAATGCAAAACACGATAATATTCCCCCTAAACTCTCATTACCTACTACTTGGAATAAATTATTCTCTAGAACAAAATAATAATGCATCCTCCAAGTAGTGACTGCAATTTAACGATCCGGTGTTAAATAACCTAATCGAAGAATCTTTAACCGGTAACTCCGATATTGAGCTGACAATGAGTAATGTGCTAGCAGCGCAAGCACAGCTTAACCTTATTAATTCTTATAGATTTCCACAAATCAATTTACAAGGCGGAGCAAATCAAACAAAAAACAGTAAAGAAACAAAAGCACCGAATGAACCGAAATTCTCTAATAATTTGGGGCTAGCAAGCGTGCTTAATTACGAGCTGGATTTATAGAGGCAGCCGCCAACGCTAGCGAATCAGCTCAAAAAACTTTCCTTGCAAGTGAGTATAGCAAGGCAGCGGTACGTTTATCAGTTATAAGTAACGTCACTATAAGTTACTTTAATCTTTTAGTATTAGACAAACAAATCTATCTAACTAAAAAGCTAATTGAGGCTCAAACGGAAATTTATAAATTAAATCAGAAATTATATAATCTTGGCGTAGGTGATTTAATATCGGTTAGTGAAGCTGCTTCCGACCTTGCACTTACTAAGTTATCATTGCCGCCTTTAAAACAACAAAGACATGAGCAGGAAACCGCTTTAAAAATTTTAGTAGGTAGAATTCCTGAAAATATAGTAAACGGCTTAATTTATCGTAATAAACCAATAGATTACTTCCCTGCTCTACCGGTATTACCTAAAATATTACCATCAGAGCTTTTAGAGCAAAGACCGGATATTAAAACAGCAGAGCAGAATTTACTAGCAGCAGATGTAAACTTAAAAACAATAAAAGCTACTTATTTTCCACAAATTTCTTTAACAGGCTTATTAGGATACGGTAGCAATAAACTTAATACTCTGTTTACTAACTCAGCTGAGACTTGGCAGGTAGGCGGCAACATAGCAGGACCTATTTGTGATTTTGGCAAATAACAATGCTTAAAACAATAATGCGGAATTTGATATTGATAACATTACTAGTACTAAATAGTAATATTAGTGGTTTGGTTAATAAAACATCATAATAAAAGCAGTAAACAAATCACTATAGCAGCTCCGGTTGAGGTAACACAAGTTATCAGAAAAGACGTATCTGATGTGATAGAACTTGCAGGAGTAGCTGAAACTGACCAAAGTGCCGATATTCAATCTCAAGTTACGGGCCAAAAATATTAAGTGTAAATTTTGATGACGGACAAGAAGTAAAAACAGGTAATTGATTATATGAAATCGATTCTCGTCCTTTTCAAAATCAATTACAGCAAGCACAAGCAAATTTACTCAGTAGATACTTATAACCTTGAAGATGCTATAAAAGAAGAGGCAAGATATCATGCTTTATACGAGGAAAAAGCCGTTTCGAAAGAGCAGTATTTACAGATGCTAACTAATATGAATATGCTTAGGGTCACCGTGGAACGCGATAAAGCAATTATTGCAGACGCTAATTTACAAATCGAGTATTCAAAAATAGTACCTCCTTTTGATGGTAAACTTAGTGCGAGTAATGTGGATATAGGTGATTTAGTATCGCCGGATTTTGTGCGTCTAGTAACTATCAATACTAGCTCGCCTATTTATGTCAGCTTCTCCGTACCTGAAAAATATCTCGATCATATTAATAAATCTCAAAAATCTAATGATTTAGCTTTGACGGTTAGAACCGTAAGCGACTAAGAAATTAAAGACGGTGAGATCGTTTTTGTCGATAATTCGATTGATCCAAATAGCGGCACTATCAAAGTTAAAGCAACATTACCTAACCAAAACGAAATATTATGTGGCCGGGACAGTGTGTTCGTGTATCCCTGATTTACATCGAACAAGAGGCTTTAATAGTTCAGTCTAAAACCATGCAAACTAACGATCAAGGTCCTTATATATTTGTTGTCGATCAAGATAATAAAGCCGTGGTCAAAAATATAGATATAGTGTTTTCTAATGATGATTTTATTGTTATTAAAAGCGGTATAGATGGGGGAGAAACGGTAATCACCAACGGGCAGCTACGATTATCTAACGAAGCAGAGGTGAGTGTTAGGGAGGAGTAGTATCAAATCGTCATTGTGAGGAAATTACAAAGTAATTGACGAGAAGCAATATTAGGAGTTTGTCATTATTTCATGACATTGCCACGCTTCTTACAGTCGCTCGCAATGACGATATGTATGACAGAAAAAATCCATAAAACAGGAAAAAATAATTGGGTATTTCAGAAATATTTATTAAGCGTCCGGTTCTTGCTACTTTATTCATGGCAACTATTTTGCTGTTTGGAGCATTCGGCTATAGGATATGACCGGTAAGCGTTTTACCTGACATCAACTGCCCGACTATTCCGGTTTCAGTAAGCTTGCCTGGAGCTGCCCCTACTACTATGGCATCTTCAGTTGCATTACCGCTTGAAAAGCAATGATCGACGATATCAGATATTGACTCGATGAGTTCGGTTAATAGTAACAGTACTACTCAAATTACTTTGCAGTTTAATTTAGACCGAAATATAGATGCAGCGGCACAAGACATACAAGCAACTACCGAACGACTTACCTACCCTGCCCTCATATTGTAAAGTAAATCCTGCCGACGCACCTATATTTTATTTATCTTTAACCTCTGAGACTCTTCCCCTTATATACCGTGGACTATTACGCCGAAACAATTATGGCTGAGCGTTTATCTATGCTGCCGGGGGTGTTACACAGATACAAGTTTACGGCTCACAGCAATATGCAGTGCGTATGCAGATTGACCCTGTTAAAATGGCAGCAAATAATATAGGGCTTGACCAAGTATCAAACATTATCAGCTCTGCTAACGTTAATTTACCGACCGGAGCTTTATACGGTACAGATATCTACTCAAGCATTAGCACCCCTGGGCAATTACAAAATGTTAAAGAATATAATGAGTTAATATTAACTTATAAAAACGGTAATCCGCTTTTTCTTAAAAATATTGGGAAAGCCATTGATAGCGTAGCTAATAATAAAATAGCCGCTTGGTATAGGGATAAGCCGGGGGTAATACTTGCTATTCAAAAACAACCGGATACTACTAAATACTATTGAAATAGTCGACTCTATAAAAGAAGTATTGCCGTTGCTTCGCAGGCAAATCCCTGAGGGCATTAATATTAATATCATGTTTGATAGGTCAATTTCTATATCAGAGAATCGGTAAATGATGCCAATTTTACTATGCTACTACGCTTTATTTAATACTCGTAGTGATTGCTATATTTCGCTTTCTACATAACTTACGGTCCGTGATTATTCCGACTATTGCCCTTCCTTTATCAGTTGTCGTTACTTTTGCCTTTATATATCTATTCGGTTATAGCATCGATAATATGTCTTTAATGGCTCTAACGCTTGCGATGGGTTTTGTCGTGGATGATGCAATAGTAGTGCTTGAAAATATCACACGACATATGGCAAAAGGCGAGAGTAAAATAGCAGGATGTATTAACGGTACTAAAGAAATAGGATTTACTATCATCTCAAGGACTTTATCCCTAATGAATTCATCCCAATATTATTTATGAGCGAAATTTTAGTGAAGCTACTGCACGAACTTACCGTTGTTATTACTACCGCTATTTTGCTTTCGGGAGTTATCTCGATAACCGTAACTCCTATGTTATGTAATGTGTTTTTGAGGGATCGTCATTGCGAGGAACGTAGTGACGAAGCACTCTCAGGGCAACCAACCGAGATTGCCACGGCGTCTTTGACGCCTCGCAATGACGACCTACCACTAACCGCAAAAGCCTTTGAATATGTCAAACAAAAATATGGTAGCAGTCTAAAAACAGTAGTAGAGCATTCAAAAACTACTATAAGGCCTTATTCCTATACGGAACAAATCTTAGTTTTTACCGACGCCGCTCAAACTATTTCTTTTGATACGATGGTGCAAGAACAGCAACAAGTAAGTGATGTATTACTTAAAAATCCTAATATAGATTCATTTTTTTCTGCAGTAGGTGTTTCAGGTAGAAACTCTGCCGTAAATCAGGGTACGATTTTGATTAGCTTAAAACCTCGTGACCAAAGAATAGGAGCTGAAGCCGTTATAGATCAGTTACGTTCAAAACTAAATCATTTAGTAGGTTTAAGGGTATATATCCAGAACGTACCTACTATTACGATCGACGGACCAGCAACCAAAAGTCAATATCAATATACTATGCAAGAACTCGATCAAGATGTACTATTTAGCTTTGCACCGAAATTAAAGGACAAGCTCGCACGACTACTGCCAGGTTTTATTAACGTAACTTCGGATTTACAAATAGCACAGCCATAAACTTTAGTGCAGATTGATAGATATAAGGCTGCAAAACTCGGTATATCAGTCGAGCACGTCCAAAATATCTTATATACAGCTTACGGTGCTGAGCAGATTTCCACATTATATACCCCAACAGCTCAATATGATGTTATTTTAGAGCTAGATCCTAAATATCAAACAGATTCGTCAATGTTATCTCTAGTCAATATTAACTCCGCAAGCGGCAATTTAGTACCGCTAACTACCATTGCTAAAATTGTTAACACTGTTGGCCCGCTTAGTATTTCACATTTCGGGCCATTACCTTCAGTTATGGTATCATTTAACCTGCAAGATGGATATTCAATTAGTGATGCCGTTCCAAAAGTTAATCAAGCAATAAGAGAGTTACAAATGCCGGCTACGATTACGGGAAGCTTCCAAGTAACAGTTCAGGCATGTCAGTTGTCTTTTTCCGATCTTGGCTTATTGCGTGGACTTGCCGTTATAGTTATTTACATCATCCTTGGCATGTTATATGAAAGTTTTGTGCATCCTATAACTATACTTTTAGGACTACCTACCGCTATATTGGAAGCATTACTCACTCTACTAATATTTAATAGCGAACTTGATATGTACGGATTTGTCGGACTTATAATGTTAATCGGTATAGTGAAGAAAAACGCTATCATGATTATCGATTTTGCCTTAGAACTTAAGAGAACTGGCAATAAATCTTCGGCATGAAGCAATTTATGAAGCATGTATTAATACGATTCAGACCGATTATGATGACTACCCTAGCTGCCTTAATGAGAACTATACCTATTGCGCTTGGAGTCGGAGCAACAAGAACAGAGAGAAGATCACTAGGGTCTGCAGTAGTGGGAGGTTTACTCACACATTGCAATTACTTACTCTTTATACATCACACCGATAATTTGCCTATATTTAGACACAGCTAAGAAATGGTTAAAGCATAGCAATTATAAAGCTGAAATTAGAAACTATCCGGAATTAAATTGGAAATCTTAATGTGGTTGTATGGCGCGAGAAACTCGTTCGGCATTATACCGTGGCTTGACCACGATATCCAGAAAATAACTAAAAATACTAATAATATTAGTATTTTTGACTAGCTCCCATGGACAAGCTACGGCTTGACAGTGGTATCAAGCGTGTTCAGTATTCGGCATCGTTTTCTCTTCTCCAACAACCGTAATTTCATCACTATCATAATTAAATGTGTCTGTTGTAGAAGGAGTAGACGGTACAGGCGATGTGCTTACTAACTCAGAAGACTTTTGATCTAAATAATCTCTTACTTCTCGTTTACCAAGCAATTCCATAGCATCATTTTTATTACTTTCTTTTATTTATATATACTTCAGGAATATATGCCTTAATATATTCCATATCAGATGCGTTTTTTAATAAATAAGGTGATACAAACTCTAGTATGTCCTTACTGCTTCTTTTATAATGAGTAAGCAACACAAATACCGTAGTCATTTAATAAATTCTTGTGTCTTGTCTGTTGAATGTTGTTTTGCAGATTCCACAGTTCTTAAAGCATATAATATCTGTTCTCGTGTTGCTTGAATAGAAACATCATCTGATGAAGCCATACAGTAAGCTTTTTCAAGCTCTTGATCTTTAAAAATGTAATTTTTTTGTTAATTCTTTTATTTCAGTAACAATAGGGTTTTGAAGACCTTTTATAAAGATAAGACTAGCAGTACTTGCTGAAAGTTTACTTTTCATAATATACCTATTAATAAATTTAACATATTTCTATATTCAAATATTAATTTTTATTAATAAATAATAAACCTATTGGTAGTGATAAATATATCATATCAGAGATTGCTTTATATATCTAAAGACTGGAGATTTCTGCTTTTAGCTAAGAATAGGCTTATTATATCGAACAAGCATTACTGTCGTTATCATCATCTTCAAGGATAAATTTTTGCTTTACCTTAGAATTGTTATTATACGGCTTACTATTTTTTACCGGTGGATAATTTACAGGCTCATAATTTGTAACGGGCGGGGCATAATTTTGATTTACTACAGCATTTGGACAAGTATATTTTGATATATCACGCTTAGTTTCTCTAAGCATGGCTTTTATCTGATTTAATTCCTCTTGTATCTTTTTTTCTTTATCGCTATCGTCTTTTCTAACCTTTTTATTCGCTCTACTTAAAGTCATATCATCATCGGATTCAGCAAAACCGGCTTCTGCTTTTTGCCTTGCTATATCCCTTTTAATCATCTTAAGATACATTTCACGATTTCTCTTTACAGGATCGATGCTTTCTCCTCTTAAAGGACTATCACTATCATAGTCATCATCGTTATCATAATCAAGATTATCTTCTACTATATTCTTTTTAGCCAAAGTAATATATTTATTATTATATACAGGTTTTCTCTTGCCGCCTTTAGCACCTTTGCTATCAACCAATCTGTTATTTGCTGATCTTTGAAAATAGCTTCTAAAATTATCTGTACAAGCTGAAAGTAAAAACATTCCTAAAAATAATATTATAATTTTTTTTAACATATATTTATATTATTCCAAAACTTTTATTAGACTTCCTGTACAACTTAGCTAATAAGGAGGAATTTGTAGAAGACACGGAACGCAGCACCGCAGCGTACGCTTTGGTACGTGAGGATACGAGTACCGGATCGACGCACAAATTACCCTTAGAAGCAAGTTATGCAGAAAGTCTAATATGATTAATGCCACATAATAGCCAAACTTGCAAGAATAAAGAGCCGAACTGCTATGTGCTTAATTAAATTATTGTTATTCTGAGGTATTTTTGGTCTTGTTGTATGTCTCCACCCTGTCATTGCAAGCGACTAAAAGGAGCGTGGCAATCTCAGGACTTTAGCACGAGATTGCTTCGTCAAAACTTACAGTCTGTCCTCGTAATGACGGAAAACAAAAGCTAAATCACCTCTTCTATTAGGTTACTTAATAGCTTATGCCCTTCTTTTCTTCTTTTTAATAAATTTTGTGAAGCATCCTCTAATATTTTTGGATTACTTATCAAATCGAGTATTTTATCTGCTAATTTTCCTGCAGAAATATTATTCTGCTCTAAACACCATCCTGTTTTTTCATCTGCCAATAATTGTGCATTGTAATATTGATGATTATCCGCAGCACTAGGCAGTGGAATAAAGATTGCCGGCAACCCTATATAGGTCAATTCTTCTATAGTAGATGCCCCTGCTCTTGAAATCACTAAATCGGCTTCTTTATATTGCAATGCCATATTATCAAAAAATTCAGCAACTTCATAGGTAATGTTTAATTTCGAGTATATATCTTTTATTTTTACTTGATCATCTAATGCCGCTTGCTGGATTATATTTAATTCAAGACTTGGCTGTTTTTGCATCAAAATTTGGATACTTGCAGGTATCAGCTCTGAAAATAACTTAGCTCCTTGACTACCGCCAAAGATGAATATTGTAAAAAGCTTATCATGCCGTGGCTTAACCACGGAGTCCAGTGCTTTTATTAAAGACTTTTTGGACCCCGTGGTCAAGCCACGGGACGACATTTCTATAACCTTTAATTCCCTAATATTCTCTCTAACTACCCCACCGGTAACTACTATTTTACTTTTTGCAAATTCCGGTAAATTCTTTATTTTTTCATAAGAAATAGCTATCTTTTTAGCAAAGCTTGCAAAAAATTTATTAACTTTTCCAAGGTAAGAATTCTGTTCATGAATTATAATCGGTACTCTTAAAAAAATTGCCGCAAACATTGGAGCTATAACAGGATAACCGCCAAACCCTACAGTAACGGAAGGCTTCATATTATATAATAATTTAATAGCTTTTAACACTGCAATTGATAACCTAGGTAAAAACAAGAAAATATTACCTGAGCGTTTTAAATCTAGGATATGAAAAATTACTTTCATATCCTGCTTTATATATTGTTTGCATCTTAAATCAGTAATAAAATGAACTTCATAGCCACGTTTGATTAATTCTTCTCCAAGAGCAACTGCCGGAAAAAAATGTCCCCCCGTCCCTCCTGCTACCAAAATGATTTTTTTCATATTTCAATATTACGAATTTTGTACGAATTTAACGGCGTTCGGTATCTTGTAAAGCCAAGAAGCATACCGGTAGCGATAGCTATTGCAAGCGTTGAAGAACCACCGTAACTAATAAACGGTAATGTCATACCTTTAGTAGGAAGTAAATGTAAAGTCACACCCATATTAATTATTGCCTGAAGCCCTAATTGTGCAATTATACCGCTAGCAGCAAATTGTACAAATTTATCTGTTTCGTTTAATAACTTAATAAGACTTCTTAATACTATAAAAGCAAATATACCTATAACAATAAGGCAAATAATAGCTCCAAACTCCTCACCTGCTACAGCAAAAATAAAATCCGTATGCGAGTCGGGTAGTACCTGCTTGACTGCCCCCTCCCCTGGACCTCGTCCATATAACCCGCCATGCTCAAACGCCTTAAGAGACTTACTAACTTGATAATTCTCGCTACTATCTGGATCTAAAAACGAATTAATTCTTTGCGTTACGTGCGGTAACCAAAAATAAGCAATAGTTACTCCTATCATTCCTAAAAAACTGGCTAAAACAATCCAAAATATCGGCATACCCGCAATAAACAGTTGAATACCGAAAACTGCCGTAATCATTACAAGCATTCCAAAATCCGGCTGAATAATTAAGAGAATAGCAACAATAGAATAAAGTATTAAACAAATCGTAAAACTTGGAAAATCATCATTAAATTTTAGCGATAATATCCAGCCCGTAACAACTGCAAAAAACGGTTTGATAAATTCCGAAGGTTGAATAGATAGACCTAGAATATTAATCCATCGCACTGCACCTTTTACTTCATAGCCAAAAAATTTAACTGCTATTAATAAAACTATACTAGCAATAAATCCAACTATTGCAAAACGCCTTAACCATTTTTTATTAAGACATGAAAATAATAATATAAGTCCTGAAGCGGTAGCTAAATAAAATATTTGTCTAGATACAAAATAACTTTCTTCAAGACCTATTCTAGTTGCTACTGCTGAACCTGAGGTAGTAACAAGCATTAGACTAAAAGCAAATAAGATAATTAAAGAAATTATTATTTGCCTATCGGTACTCCGCCACCATAATTTTATAAAGTTATTAGATATTTCGTTATTCATATTATAGTTATTCAATTATGGCTATATTTATAATGTTATTGCATGGATCGGAAAACACCCGCGATGTCACTCCGTGGCTTGACCACGGTATCCAGAAAAACAATAAAAAATACTAATATTATTTAGTATTTTTAACTAGACCCTGTGGTCAAGCCACGGAGTGACAGGATACTACACAATTTTATAAACAACTCGCCACGCTCTTCAAAATTTTTAAACTGATCATATGAGCTACAACTAGGTGCTAACAAGATATTTTTTACCTCCGCGTTATCACCTACTGCATCCTTATAAGCAAGATCGAAAGCCTGCTCAAGATTATCACATATTACAAAATCTACTATATGCTTAGCAGTATTTGCAAATATTTCTTTAGCTTGACCATAAAAATAAGCTTTCTTAATTTGACTGAAATAAGGCTTTATTTCCTCAATACCACCCTCTTTAGGGATTCCTCCCGCAAGCCAGTAAATATTATCGAGTGCTTTAATTGATTGCACAGCAGATATGGCATTGGTCGCTTTACTATCATTGTAAAAACTTATATTATTTATACTACCGATATATTGCATTCTATGAGGTAAACTTTGAAAACTACTTATAGATTCAAGTATTTTTTTAGGTTCTACTCCTATTATTTTAGCTACTGCATAACTTGCTGCAATATTCTCACAATTATGAACTCCTTGCAGGTTTTTATTAAAAGGTACAGTATAATGCATAAAGCTTGATACAAGCGAATTGTGCAGGTTTTGCCTGTGCTCACGTATTTTTATACACTCCGGCTCCGCAGGCTCACCTTGAAATTCATCTTGTCTAAAACTTTCTGAATTATGCTGTAATTCAAAACTTATATCATCAAAAAAATTAGCGCTAATTTTATCATCAACTACCGAAATACCGTTTTCAAGAATTTGAGTAACCGAAAAAGGAATTAGCTTTATACGCTGCTCTTGCTGCAATTTTATAAAGACTTCACGACAATAATCATTATCGATATTAATTACCGCATAACTCTCTTGATCCATTCGATCAAAGATCTTAGATTTTGCTGCAATATAGCAGGGCATATCCTGATGTCTATCTAAATGGTCGGGAGTGATATTAAGAAGCACGGCTATTTTAGCTGTAAAGGTTTTTACTAGATCTAGCTGAAAAGAAGACAATTCAAGTACATATCCATCCTTACTTGCTTTAGCTTGCAAAGCAGAAACTCCAATATTACCGGCAACCGGATAGTCTAAACCGCTACTATTTAAGATATGGCTTATTAAAGCAGTAGTAGTACTTTTACCGTTTGTACCGGTTATAGCTATAAATTTTAAGTTTTTTGATTTTGCAAATAATAAGTCTATATCGGAAGTGATTGGAATATTAAAACTTTTTGCAATATTGACTATCTCATGCGTTAAAGGAATTCCAGGACTTAAGACAATTGTATCTAAATTTTGCCATCTTGAATCAGATAAAGCAGCGATAGCGGTTTTACTATATAATTCTTCAAATATATCTCTATTTGCTTTTAAATCATCATAAACAATTACATCATATTTATTTTGCAATTCCTCGTAAACCGATATACCGGTTTTACCAAGCCCAAAAACACCTATTTTTTGTTTTGTATGAGAATTCATGAATTAATTTGAAAAAACATTGCAGTCTTAGTATTCAAGAACAGGTATATGAAGATCAACTTCAAAAAGAGCAAGGAGTTTACAAGTCGAGGAGCGGAGCGTATACTGAATACGTAAGCACCGCAGATCTTGTAAAACGACGTAGCCAATTTTTGAAGTTGAGCAAGTATACTAATGCATGTCCTGCATTAATGCTTGTTCACCTTCATTAAATTCACCTTGTCCTTTTACATTACTGTAAGTTGTTTTGCTATGCCCAGGATCAGGTAAATAATAATGAGGCGGAACTTCTAGTGCTTTAGCACGCTGTACTTGATACTCATTAGGTCCAACTGTTGATATACCTACGGTTTCTTTTAACTTTTTACTACAAGCAGAAGTAATTAATAAAACAGTAAATAATACAAAAATCTTTTTCACTTAAACACCTATAAATTAAAATTAAAATTAAAATAGCTTCCTTGCAAAATGAACTTCTAGAAGGTAATTTGTACGTCAACCCGGTACTTGAATCCTCAAGTAGGTCTACTACGCTACGGTTCTGCGTCCTGTGTTCTGTGTTTCCTTCAAATTCCTCTCTATAAGTTTAATTTTGCAAGGAAGCTATTTTATCATTACCACCCTTATCGGTATTACGAATTTTTTCAGCCATAGCTTCAATTTGAGCATTATCATAATTCCCTTTAGCCTTTTCTTCAATAACTTTTTTAGTACTATAATAATCTTCTATTAAGATAATTACTCCTATTGTAATAAAGCAATCAGCTAAATTAAATACGGGGAAGCTATAATTCTGATAATGAAAATGGATGAAGTCAAAAACTGCTCCTCTAAAAAATCTATCAATTAGATTACCAACAGCTCCGCCGATTACAAAGCTATAACCGGCAAAGCTTCCGATCGTTTTTGAACGTATCATCAAATAATATAAATAACAGACAATAATCGTATTCGTTATTAAGAAAATAGCATTGCTATATTGATAATATTCACGCATTAGACCAAAGCTAATACCGTAATTCCAAGTATAAACCATATTTAAGAAAGAAGTAACCTTAAGCATTAAGCCCGGCTTCCATCTCAAATTATTAATAAACCACCATTTACTTAACTGATCAATAATCACTAAGGTTATTATTATACGACTACTACGAGCAAATGTGAGATATAGTTTTTTTAGTAGTGGGAGCATAATTGTAAATGTCATTCCCGCGAAAGCGGGAATCCAGAAAAAACAACCTTAATATTAATACAAAATTATATATTTGATAAAATAAATCTATAAAAAACAAGTTTTTTATAGATTCTACTAGATTCCCGCTTTCGCAGGAATGACATAAGAGCCGTACAACACAAAATTGATTACGGTATGACAAGGATATTCACGCTACAATGAAACTGTGGCTGCTTTATCAGCTTGCAATTCCTTATCAAGCTTAACACTTAAAGTTTTTATTTCTTTTTTAAATTGTTTAAATTTCTCTAAATTTTTTCCGTTTAATTCTATACCCGGTGTTGTTTTAACTGACATAGGATTAACATGTTTTCCATCAATTTTAACTTCATAATGTAAATGTGGAGCTGTAGCTCTGCCGGTACTTCCAACATATGCGATGATTTGTCCTTGTTTTACGATACTTCCGACTTTTAAATTTTTTGCAAAATTTGAAGCATGCGCATAAGCAGTAGATAGCGTACCGCTATGTTTTACCTGAATAAATTTGCCATAACCCGACTTCCAACCTATTTCTGTTATAACTCCGTTTCCTGCGGAATATATAGGCGTACCGGTTGGAGCTGCAAAGTCAACCCCCCTATGCATTTTAGTATAACCGAGTATCGGATGCTTTCTATTACCGTAATGTGAAGAAACTTTTATAACTTTTAGTGGAGTTTTAAGTAAGCTTCTTTTTACGCTTTTACCGTCTTCGGAAAAAAATGCATGATTATTTGCGTTATTGTCATGAGAATAACGGTATATATTATATTCTTTCCCTGAAAGATTTAATGAAACATATAGAATTTTACCGTGGTGGGAAAATTTACCATCTTCCGTTACGTATTTTTCCGTTATTACGGTTGCAGTATCACCGCTTTTTATTTGACGCTGAAAATCGATTTGATAAGCATAAGCATTAATCAGCTCTATTATACTGTTATCCGATAAGCCCAGTTTTTTAAGAGCTGACATGAAATTTGCCTCAATACTTACCGACGATTTAGCAACTGTTTTATTTAAAGGTACTACAATTTCTTCAACTTTAAAATTATCACCTTCTCTAATTACTTCAATAGTTTTTAGCTTATCGATAATTATAACGATTTTATTTAAGAATGCTACCTCTGAGGTTAAATCTTCATCCTCGTTTTCGATAATTTTTGTTTCATATTCAAAAGTAATTTGCTGCCCTATTTTCAGAGCAGAAGATAATTTTCCCTCCTTTATTAAACTTACAATTTTGTCTATTTCATTTTTAGGGATATGTTGTTCTATCAAAATTGACTTTATAGTATCGCCTTTTTTTACTACTACTTCTTTAAATAAAATTGTTTCTTCTTCACTACTATCAGGTTGTACTAAGGTTATGGATAAAGTGTTGTTAACATAATTATTAACAGCAAAAGAGACAAAAACAACTAATCCTATAAATAACAATAAAGAGGCAGAGGTGAGAATTTTCCTGAGACGTGCACTAATAAAAGATGATGGTAATATGCCATTAAAATCACAAGATAGTGCGGTATCATTCATTAAAATTGCTCTGAAAATTATTTGAATCAATTTTTCATTACTAGTAATAATATGCACTATATACAAACAAATTACAATAGAAAATTGTAAAATTTTGTTTTATTTCTTTCTTAATTAGTTTTTTATTGATTAAAAGTTAATTTTTATTAACTTATATAGATAAATATTATGCCTAGACTTTTCCTATTTGTATTAATGTTTTATTAATTTTTATAAATCTTATGTCCTGCTCATCTAGCCATAATACTGTCAAATTACCCAAATAGAATATTATGAGAATATTTCTTTAAATAAAAACTGTCCTATAAATAGTGAATAGTTCTAGTAGGCGGTTGTTGTGATTTATTACATTACGGTCATATAGAATTTCTACGCAAAGCTAAGAAACACGGTAAATACTTAATCGTTGCTTTAGAGCCGGATAAAACAATTATTAAATATAAAAAACGTCAACCTATCCATAATCAATTACAACAAGCAAAAATTTTAAGTTCTTTCACATTTGTTGATAAAGTACTCATATTACCTAAACTAAAAGATTTTAATGATTATGCTCGGTTAGTGCACAATATTTGTCCTGCTGTAATCGCCGTAACAAAGCATGATCCTCAGTTAATAAATAAATTCAAGCAAAATTAAGAAATGCGAAAGTAATAGAAGTTATTGACTTACTGCAACATCCTAATATAGGTATACTATCTAGCTCAAATATTATTAAAAATATGTAGTTTTTACAAAAATTTATCGATTTTTACTTTAATAAAACTGTATATCAATTTATATTAAATGTAAATCACTTTATATGTGCTATGAAAAATATTATTAGACATCTTTCCAAACCAACTTATAGAGAGGAATTTAAAGAAGACACTTCCCCTCGAACAGCAGAGTACAAAAGCGTAAGTGAGGATTCGAGTACCGGATTGACGTATACATTACCTCCAAAAGCGAAATTTGGCAAAATGTCTATTGCTTTAATTTGTTTTTTGATTGTTAGCAGTAATTGCTTTGCTTCCGAGCCGTTACCTTGGCAAGTAACGTTCCAGCCACCGGCAAGTCCGATTATGGAGGAATTACATCATTTTCATAATTTTCTGCTTTATATCTCAACAGCTATTGTTTTATTTGTTGCCGGATTACTTGGCTTTGTATGCATCAGATTTAATGCAAAAAATAATCCCGTACCGGCAAAATTTTCACATAATGTTTTAATAGAAATAATTTGGACTGTAATACCTATAATAATTTTAGTTATTATTGCAGTGCCGTCTTTTAAAATATTGCGTCATGCCGAAAAAATACCCGAAACGGATTTCACTATTAAAGTAGTAGGTTATCAATGGTATTGGCATTATATATATCCTGATCATGATAATTTAGAATTTGATAGCGTAATGATCTCTGACGAAAATTTAAAACCTAACCACAAAAGATTATTAGATGTTGATAATCGAATTGTTATCCCTGAAAATACTACCGTAAGGTTTCTCATTACCGCAGGTGACGTAATACATAGTTTTGCCGTTCCATCACTTGGATTTAAAATAGACGCAGTCCCAGGCAGAATAAACGAAACCTGGACAAGAGTGGCTAAAAAAGGCGTATATTACGGACAATGCTCCGAACTATGCGGCATCCATCACGGCTTCATGCCGATTGCTATAGAAGTAGTAAGTAAAGAGGATTTCGACAATTGGATTGCAAGCCAGAATAAGACTGCTATGAATGGCAAGAAGCCAAAATTGGCAGCTAACTAATTATATTTAGAAGTTCTATGGAAAATTATAATACAAAAATATCTGAACTAGATAAATTACTAAACGATATAACCGATTCTAATCGACATCAAGAAATTATTAAGTAGTGATGATTCAGCAGGTACAGAAGCATGGTAATTTATAACGAAAGTATTTTATAAACTAAAACTATTACTTTAAATTTTTTAATATATGCCTAACCACAATAACCCTTATCCCCATCTTTTTCCTAAACAAGCAAAAGAAACGATATTTTTAAAACATTTTATCCATAATCTAAATATCATAGTCGGAGATTACACGTATTACAATGACACTAATCACCCTGAGAAATTTGAATATGAAAATGTTAGAGGAGCTTATTTTGTTAAATTGATTATAGGAAAATTTTGTGCTATTGCTATGGGTACTAGTATAGTATTGTTGTCGGTAATCCTGCAAAGATATAGATTTCCTGATGAGATAGTTGAGCAATTACTTGAAATTCAATGGTGGGATTGGGATTATGATAAAATCACTCGGAATATTCCGGCAATTGTTAGAGCAGATATCGAAAAATTAAAACAGGCAGAATAATAATTATGGATATAACTACTACCGAAATTTATCACGATAGCCACCACACCCCACACGGTTGGAGGCGATGGCTTTTTTCTACCAATCACAAAGATATCGGCATTATGTATATCATATTTGCCGTTTTTGCCGGAATTGTCGGAGGTTTGTTCTCACTGCTTTTTAGGTTAGAGCTTGCAATGCCCGGCGGCACTTTCTTAAATCATGATTTCCAGCTATATAACGTACTTATCACAGCACATGCGGTTATTATGGTATTCTTTATGATTATGCCGGCTTTGTTCGGTGGCTTTGGTAACTATTTCGTACCTCTATTAATAGGGGCTCCCGATATGGCATTTCCACGCCTTAACAATATCAGTTTTTGGCTACTAGTGCCTGCTTTTCTTTTACTTATGGGATCAGCTTTTGTTGACGGTGGGCCAGGAACGGGCTGGACACTCTACCCTCCTTTAAGTAATTTAAGCGGTCACCCCGGTGCAGCCGTTGATATGGCTATTTTCAGTTTACATTTAACCGGTCTATCGTCAATCCTTGGATCAATTAACTTAATCGTTACTATCTTTAATATGAGAGCTCCGGGAATGGGACTTTTCAAGATGCCGTTATTCGTTTGGTCTATTTTAGTTACCGCATTTCTAATAATTCTTGCGATGCCGGTACTTGGTGGAGCTATTACTATGCTACTTACAGATCGTAATTTTGGAACTACTTTCTTTAAGCCTGACGGCGGCGGTGATCCTGTATTATTTCAGCATCTATTTTGGTTTTTCGGTCATCCTGAAGTATATATCGTAATACTTCCAGGCTTTGGTATAGTAAGTCAAGTTATTTCAACTTTTTCACGCAAACCTATATTCGGCTATCAAGGTATGATCGGGGCTATGGTGATCATAGGCTTTGTTGGATTTATCGTATGGGCTCACCATATGTTTACTGTTGGGCTTTCTTATAATGCACTTATATATTTCACTGCCGGAACGATGATTATAGCAGTTCCGACGGGTATTAAAATATTTAGCTGGATAGCGACTATGTGGGGTGGTTCGATTACATTCCCAACTCCTATGCTATTTGCGATAGGATTTATTATATTATTCACGATCGGCGGCGTAACCGGCATAATCCTATCAAATTCGGCACTTGATAGAGTTCTGCACGATACATATTATGTTGTTGCACATTTCCATTATACGATGTCGCTGGGTGCTTTATTTACGGCATTTGCAGGCTTTTATTATTGGTTTGGCAAAATATCTGGTAAACAATATCCGGACATTTTAGGCAAAATTCATTTTTGGATTACCTTTATAGGCGTTAATTTAACTTTCTTCCCGCAGCATTTCTTAGGTCTTGCGGGCATGCCAAGAAGAATACCGGACTACCCTGAAGCTTTCACCGGCTGGAATATGGTTTCGTCGATAGGAGCAGGTATTTCTATGTTTGCTGCCCTTTATTTTGTATTTATCGTTTTCTATACGCTAAAATACGGCAAAGATTGTCCAAACAATCCTTGGGGAGAAGGAGCAGACACATTAGAGTGGACACTTACCTCACCACCGCCGTTCCATACTTTTGAAACACCACCGCATATTGAGGGGTCATAGTGTCTTTGCTGCGTGGATGCCAAGTCATCATCATTGCGAGGAGTTGCGTTAGCAACGACGCGGCAATCTCATAAGATAATATAAAAAAAACTCCTGAGATTGCCACGTCAGCATAAATGCTGGCTTGCAATGATAGGACCTTCATGAACTGTCCGGTACTCTGAAGAATGACATAACTGACAGAAAAATAATAAAATGATAATAAAATGTATAAAAAACCGATAATAGGTGTTACACCTGATTTAGCTCAAAATTGTGAAAAATATACTTACGCTGCTTTTCCATGGTACGCCTTGCGAAGAAACTATACCGATGCGATTATTGCAGCCGGCGGTGTACCACTATTATTACCTTATCAAAGTGATACAATAAATCAGCTTATGGAACTTGTTGATGGTGTTGTAATGCCAGGCGGTGATGAGGACATACATCCTAAATTTTATGAGCCGGAATACGCCGAAGATATAGTCGTTTCCAATGAAGAACGTGATAATTTTGAGATATTAGTTTTAAAGAAAGCATTAGAGAGAGATATTCCGGTTTTAGGAATATGCCGAGGTATGCAGTTATTAAACGTTATTTTTAAGGGTACGCTTATTAAACATATTCCTGATTATATTGAAACTGTAATTAATCATACACAACCTTCGCCTAAAAACATCGTTTCGCATGCAATTAATATAGAAGCAAATACTAAACTTGCTAAAATAGCTAATAATCAGCTACAAACTATGGTTAATTCGACTCATCACCAGGCTGCTAAACAACTTGGTAATGATCTTATCGTATCTGCAACAGCAGAAGACGGTATAATTGAAGCCATTGAATCAACAAAACATAAATTTGTTATCGGCGTTCAATGGCATCCTGAATATCTTAACGATAATGGAGTAGATTTAGAATTATTTAAAGAATTCGTAAAAGTTAGTAAGTAAATATTAGTTTTTAACATCATTAGATGAACATATTACAAACGCTTTATTATATTCATATCCAAGCGGCCAACAATATACGGAATTTTTAGAGCGTTCATATACAAAAGTAGAACCTCTACAATTACCTTCTAGTTGATACTGACCATAAATTACAGGTCCACATTGTTCTTGCCAAGTAATTGAATATTTTACCCGATTATCTTGCACATCCCATTGTTGTAAACAGCCGCTAATAATACAATTCATTTCAGTCACAAATAGTTTAACCAATTTTTGTATTACCAAATCTTCTTGTTGTTCTACTTGTATATTATCACAATAAGCTATATGTGAGTTTAAATTATTAGCATAAGCGCGTGATATTATAGAGACTATAATAGTAAATAATATAAAAAATTTCTTTATTTATTAAATTTAAATTAAAATATTTTAAAGATACTTAATAAGAAACTAATAATCAAATATTATTTATTGTACTATATTATCATTTTAAATAAGATTTCGGACCTTTGATCTGCTATATTATCGTCAAAAACATTATTTATGACTGCTGATTATTCTTTTTTGAAAAGTTTTGCTAAGTATATCATTGATAAATTAGGTAAAGATACAAAAGTTCAAATAATATTGCCTAATAATTTCTCATGCCTAGAATTAAAGAAGATTTTAACCGATAAATATAAAATTAAATTACCTATCATTATTCCTTTTAATTCTCTTATTTCAAAAAAAAACGATTCGGATTATATATCTAAAATAGAAGAATTACTTATTTTATCATCCATTATCACCGAATATAAAGAATTACCTTTGAATAACAATGAATCATTAAAAGCTGCAGAACTTTTAAGAAAATTGTTTAATGATCTTATAATCAATAACATCGATATAAAATTAATTGAAGTCTATAACAATTCTAACTATTGGCAAAAGATTTATAAATTTCTAGAATATTGCTTTTTAAGATGGCAAGAAGAAATATCGTTTACTCAAAAACAAACTAAAGCAGTTTATAAATTAAAGCTATTACAAGAAGAAATAATAAAAATAAAAACAGGACATAAGCAGGTAATACTCGCCGGAATATTCAAACCTAATGTTTTTTTAAAAAGATTTGAAGAAGAATTAAAGGATTACATAATTCACTATAATCCTGCCTCCAAGCAGATTAGCGATGGTATATCTTATTATGAACCTAATGACATTTATGAAGAAACTAAACAAATATCTTATATATGTAGCCGTAATAAAGACAGACGGATTGCAATCGTTACAAATAATAATAAGCTTAAAAGAGTATATTGTAATTTTTTAGACAAATATGAAGATCTACTAGGTAATGACTTAAGGCTTACTAATATAGGTGAATTACTAACTTCCATTATTAAAATATTATGTAATAATTTTGATTTAAAACTTCTATTTTTATTACTTAAAAATCCTTTAATTAACTGCCCTACTGTGCAGCAGTTAGAGTTAATGCTATCTAATAAAAACCGTTTTATATCCTCACCGAAATATTTATTGCAATTACAATTTGATAATGAGGATATAAGAGAGTATTGCCGTAACTTAATAGATATTTTATTTACCGATACTCCACATAATATACAAGCTATTCTAACCTTAACTAAAGAAATAACTGAAAAACTTTTGCCTACTATTTGGGAAAAAGAAGGAGGAGCAGAACTACTTGAGTTTTTAACCAATTTAACTACATATAGTAAATATATAAATTCAACGGATAAAAAGGATTTTCCTAAAATTTTTTCTTTTTTACTTTCTAATATCAAATATTACAAAAATACTGACGCTGCTAGTATTATTATAGGACGGCCTGAAGATTTAGCATTATGTGAATTTGACTTAATTATATTACCGCATTTTAATAATGAAAACTGGACACTTAGTGCTAAAGCTCACCCATGGCTTAGCAAGAAAGCATTGCAGATACTAAATATAGATTACGATGAAATTGCTCCTACTCTATATTCAGATTACTTCAATTTATTTCTACAAAATAAGCAAATAGTTATACTGAATGCTAAAAAATATGATGGGAAACTGTCAGTGCCGAGTAATTTATTTTTGAAGCTAGAAAAAGGTTCTGTGTCACCCCGTGACTTGATCACGGGGTCCAGTAATTATATGGATACCGTGGTCAAGCCACGGTATGACAAGAGTATTGAGATCCACAGCCCCTCTTTCCCAACCACCTTATCAGTAACCGAAATAGAAACATTAATAAGAAACCCATACGGTTTTTATGCTAAGAAAATTCTTGGACTACGTAAAAAAGATCATATATGGGAAGAACCTAAAATATCAGATTTCGGTAATTTGATTCATAAAGTTTTAGAGGAATATTCTAAAAATTACAACAAACAATATATTAATTTAAATTTGCTTGATAAACAAAATGCTTTAATAAATATCGGTAATCATATTTTATATAGCACTATTTTACCAAGCTACACCAAAAAAACTTGGCAAATAAAACTCACGGCTTTCAGCAAAGCTTTTATTTTATTTGATATAGAACGCCGAAAAAACTGCAAAGAAATCTATTTTGAAACTAAAGGGGAGTTACGGCTAAATATTGTAGGTCAAGATATAAAAATAATCGGTATAGCTGACCGAATTGAAATAAGTAAATCAAACAATATAACTATACTAGATTATAAGACCGGTACTATTCCGACTAAGAAAGAAATAGAGCTTGGACTCTCTCCGCAACTTATCATAGAAAGTTTGATGTTACTAGAAAACGGATTTACGCAATGTAATTCTCTGTCCCTTTTATGTCATCCCCAGCCCCTTTTGTGTTATTCCCGCGAAAGCAGGAATCCAGTTATAAATAACAATATTACTATCGCATACGTAAAAATAACTAGTACCGAACCTTATGTGCACACAACGGAAATAGCTTTAAGCATCGAGACTTTAAATAGACATAAAGCAGGATTAGTAAAATTACTTGAACATTATATTACAAATAAATTCTTTTCTTATGATTTGAATTTATCAAAGTATAATGATTATTTGCATTTGAGTCGATAGGCTCATTATGTCATTCCTGTGCAGGTGCATGGGTGTCAACTTAAGACTCAATGTCATTCCCGCGTAGGCAGGAATCCAGTACTTTAAAACTTTTTTTAAAGCTCGATTTATCTCGCTTTACCCTAGGATTCCCGCCTACACGGGAATATGACATAAACAAACCATGCAACAAGGCTTTCAGTCGCTCGCAATGACGGCTTAGCAACTGCTCGCAATAGTGCTTACAACCCCATCACTAACTTAAATGCTTTACTTTTAATAATCTTACTATTCGTATTATAAATAATCGGATCGTTAATTTTTTCATGACCGAATCTATTTGTTTTAAATACCGGTATATCTAAACTATCTGCAAAATTACGAAGCACTAACATTGTGGCATCAAAATCTTTACCAAATGAACCAAATATTATAGCCTTAACATCCTCAAGTAACCCTGCTTGCTTTAAGTGTAAAAGCTCACGATCTAATCTAAAAGGAACTACATTCACATCTTCTAAAAAAAGAATTTTGCCCTTAGTCTTTATTTGCCAACTCGTTCCTATACTAGTCTGCACCATAGTTAAGTTACCGCCTGTTAGTTTGCCGTTAACAAGATCACTTGATTTTGCTATATCGTTCAGAGGCACTAAATTATCTATAGTAACCTGCTTTACTTTACCTTTTAATATTTCAGCAAGCTTGGTAAAATTACCTTGATCTTGTTCCGGCTTTAAGAGATCGGCTATATTACTGCCGTGAATAGTTTTCCAGCCCCATTCTTGTGATAGAAAAAGATGTAACGCTGTTATATCGCTATATCCTATAAAGAATTTCTCTTTATTTGGTTTTGATAGCTTTAGTAAATCGGGAATTATTCTCGCAGAGCCGTAACCACCTCGTAAACTCCATACTATATTATCAGACTCATCAAATAATGCATCCCGCAGGCAATTAAATCTTACTTCATCGCTACTTGCAAGAAAGGGTAGCTTACCTTTAGCAAAACACTTAGAAGAAATTTGTAAATTTAGTCCATTAATATTTTTTAAATCCGACAAGGTTTTATTATCCGCTCCTGTTGCCGGAGCAACAACAGTAATAGAGATATTTTTTAGACTATGACCAGCAGCAAAAGTTGATATTGAAAAAAATAATATTATTAGTAAAGATATATTTTTAAGAATCATGAATATAATTGATAGGTATTGTTATATGAACAGGTAAACCTACTATGTCATGCCGTGGCGTGACCACGGCATCCAGTCTTTATTTTATTTTTTCTAGATACCGTGGACAAGACACGCTATGACAGAGGCAAGCACTGGATTCCCATTTTAGCTGGGGACAGACATGACATAGACAATGCGAATAACCTTAAGAAGCTATTCTAAAGCAGCATCATCACCGGCAATCTCTACTGCTTTAGACCTAATTTGGTCAATAGTAAGGCCACTATATTCTACAGACCCACCTAATACAGTATCATCCTGACCAAAAAAATTAATGTTCTTAACAACAGTTGCTTTATCTATATAACCTTTCCTCATATCATATACAAGCTTTAATGCTTCTTTTTGTGCTGGTAGTTCATGAGTATTAGATAGTGCTAAAGTCTTTACTTTTGCTCCAAGTTTATTCGCCGAAGCCTCTGATATTTCATCATATTCAGATTTATCAGTTGAATTTTCGCTTATTCTAAGGTTTTCTATTATAGGTTCAACAAGCTTTGTCCATAGCTGGTCAGTTGAACTACAATCACAATCGGCTAGATATTTTCTACCTTCTTCTCCAGTTTTTACAGCATTATCAACAAACTCTTTAACTATCCACTTATTGTTAAATTTGTTATAAGCAGCTTTTATGAATAGTTCTAAATGATTAGAACCTAAATCTAAAAATTTTTGTTTAAGGTCCATAGGGATATGACTTTTTGTATCTAGCCATGTTTGCATTCCTGATAATATTTCTGACATTACCTTATTAGTGTCTTGTATCGGTACAGTAATATTATTACTCTTAATAGTAACCTCAAGTGCATTTTTAGTACTAGCATCCAAGTTAGATACTAAGTTTTCATACTGGGCTGGGTTACTTTTAGCTTCTTTTAAAATGCTTACTATTTTCTTAAATCTTGGTACTATTTCTGAATGACTATCCGTAATGCTTGTCATCCAATCCCATTTAAAATATTCAAAACCGCCGGTAGCATGATTTGGAACTGCAACATGTGCAAATTTATGGTCATATCTAATGCCGATTACATCAAGATCGTTTTTATATTTCTTTACTTGAATATCGTGACCATTGCGCTGTTTTTTAAAGTGTTGCTCTAATTTTTTCATACTCTGCTCCTTAATTCATAGTTTTTAATTAGTGTTGATGTTATACTTATATATTACTATATGTCAAAATAAAGCACTAATAGAAATTAACTTTTTGCTATATCACAAGCATGTAAGTCACGCTTAAAGTACAAACTACTATTCTTATTTAAGATTACCCGATAAATCTGAACATTTTCAAGTACTCTTTGAACGTAATCTCTTGTTTCTCGATAAGGTATAAGTTCTATCCAGTCAATAACTTTTCTTGTATCTTTTATATCCCTTGGATCACCAAACCTATCTATCCATTTTACTACATTATGACTTCCGGCATTGTAAGAAGCAATGGATAGAATATAAGAACCTTTATGATTATCTAATAATTTTTTGAAATGATGCGCACCAAGTTTAATATTATATACCGGATTTCTAGTTAAGTCTGCTACATTACATTTAACATTTATGGACCTTGCGGTATCACAAGCAGTACCTTTAATAAGTTGCATGAGACCCATAGCATTTGCATCACTTACTGCTTTATGATCAAAAACCGATTCTTGTCTAATTATTCCATAAGTTAAATGAGGTGGGATAGGCAAACCTACTAGATTATAAGGCGTTGGAAAAGCACAATCCGGAATAAAAGCATTATTTTGGGCAGCAATTTTTGCCACCTCAACCATATGATTAGTATTATTATTGGCTTTAATAATATTCGCAATTATTTGAATTTCTGCAGAATTTTTAGTATTTTTCATTGCTGCTTTGGAATATATCAGGGCTAAGTAGTTTTTATCATATTTAACCAATAACCTTATTGCTTTAATAATCTCTTTATTTTCTATAATTTTCCTTTCTTCAGAAGTTATTACGGGAATAGGAGGTAAAACTAACTTTGTCCTATTTAATTCAATATTTGCTACCTGCCCATAAAAGGTAAAAGAATATTTAGCTGCCTGCTCGTAAAATTTTCTAGCCATTTGCTTATCGCCTTTTGCTGCATAAGTACGACCGAGCCAATAAAACCCACGTGCCAAACTAATCGGAGTCTTAACAACTTTAATAAACTTATTAAAATGTACTAATGCTTGATCAGGCTTTTTTAAAAAACTTAAAGAAAGCCAGCCCGCAAGCCACTCCTGCTCCCTTATAGTTTCAGGACAAGTAGCAAAAGGAAGCGTTGCCATTCTATAGCTATTAGCAAAATCTTTGTAATCGATGAATTCACGAGCATAATAGGACTGAATACGACACCATTTAGCAAAATGTTTACGGTTATTTTTAGCTTTCTTAAACAAAGTAATAATTTCCTTTGTCGGCTTTTGCATTTTTTTAAAATCTAAATAACGATATAATAAACCGGAAGTATGGTATTTTTCAGGAACACTTTTAAAAAGCTTTTCAGCATTTGGCGATTTACCTATAATCGCAATTTGGACTTTAAAAGAATTACGGTAACCTTGCTCTACATATTTCAGGGATTGCTTAGCAGATCTAATATCATTTTTCCATAAATGTTCTTCTATTCGCTCTAAATGATCACTCGCAGTTAAATATTTATGCCACTTATTGTAATATGCATTTTCTTCTTCAGGAGTGAAATTGGCGTATACCCAAGCCTCTTTAATAATAGGTAGTAATATCTTCTGATCTTTGATTAAACTACTTGCAGCTGCCGCATAAAATTTATAACCTTTGCCGGTAAGAGGAGGATGTTTACTAAACCAATCAACAATTACTTTTTTATTTGTATTATTATTTAGATATTCTTCTGCTCTTTCTTCAAGCAGCTTATTTTGAGGCCAATCCGGGTTATTGCATAAAAACCTTATTACATGTTCAAAACTATTATCTGAATATTTATTATCTAAATATTTCTGAGAAAGTACAATTTTTGTTAAAATTTTATTATTTACTTCTAGAGCTAAATCTTCGGCTTGTGACCAATTTTTTTGATCGATATAGGTAAAAACTTGTTTAACATTATCTACAGCATCAGAATTAGCATTTACTTTCAAAGCTAATAACAACAATATAGAAATTAACAATTCTATTGTGATTTTCATAAGTTTTATGATTTGTTGCGTGGATACCTAATAGTCATTACGAGCTACTAAAAGCGTTGTTATATGGCTCGTTAATGTCATTCCTGCGAAAGCAGGAATCCAGTAAAACCTATAAAAAACTTATTTTTTATAGGTTTATCTAATATGTAATTTGTGTATCAATATTAAGGTTATTTTTCTGGATTCCCGCCTACGCGGGAATGACATAGAGACCCACTAAACACCGGTAGAACCAAAGCCACCGCTACCACGCATCGTTTCCATAAGACTAATACTTTCTTCCCATAATATACGTTCGTACTTTGCGATTATCATCTGTGCAATTCGCATGCCTTTTTCTATAATAAAATCTTCTTTACCGAGATTAATAAGAATGACCTTTATTTCACCTCGATAATCTGCATCAATAGTACCGGGTGAATTAGCAACCGTGATACCGTGTTTAACGGCAAGACCCGAACGGGGTCTTATTTGGGCTTCAAACGAATCCGGTAGTGCTATAGCGATGCCTGTTGGAATTAGCTGTATTGCGGCTGCTTTTATTGTTATAGGTTGCTCGTTTGCGGCTATTAAATCCATCCCCGCACTATGCTCTGTAGCATATTCCGGCAAACTGCCGGAAAAATTTTCTAGTTTTTTAATTTTAACTTGTGTTATTGTCATATTATTTCATATCAAATTTATCGTTAATAATTTTATTTTCTACCGCATCAATTAAAGAATTAGCAAGATTATCGGTTAATATCTTACTTCCCATGCCAAGTTTCTTTTTAAGCCAAGGTTGCTTAGCACACAGATATTGAAACTTAATATTATCACCGAATTTTTCTTTCATTACGCTATACATATCACCTATGCCATCAATTAAGCCGTAATCAAGCGCCGTTTGCCCTGCCCAAAATTCACCGTTAAATAAAATTTCGTCTTGCTGAGTTAACTTCCCTGCTCTTCTTGTTTTTACATATTCTATAAAATGTTCATAAACCTGCTTTTGCAAATCTTTGATAATTTTAAGATCATCTTTATTAATAGGTTTAAACGGATCCAATACTGATTTATTCTTGCCTTCCGTATAAACTCTCCTCTCTATCCCAAGTTTATTAATTGCTTCATGAAAACCGAATCCGCTTGATACTACTCCGATACTACCGATAACCGAACTTGGCAAAGCATATATCCGGTCACCGCTGCAAGCCAACCAATATCCGCCTGAAGCCGCCATATCTTCAATAAAACTATAAATTTTTATTTTATTTTCTTCAGCAAGATCACGAATACGTTTTGCAATAAGTTCAGATTGTACCGGAGAACCGCCGGGAGAATTAATAATTAAACATAATGCTTTTAATTTCTTTATTTTAAAAGCTTTTTCTATTAGTGCATTTAATGATTCTAACGTAAGTCCCGATTGCATAGTACTTACTTTACCGATAACACCGCTAAGGCGTAAAACGGCAATCACCTCTTTAGAATTACCAAAAACCGAAGCAAATAATTGATCTAATTTACTTATCTGTCGTTTGGTTATTATCTGATCAAATTCAGCATTCGCCATAGTTGATTTATTTACTTCATTCATTAATTTTACTCATTTTTAATTTAATATACTCGTTTCATTTGAAAAATTGGCTATGTTGTCTTATAAGATCTGCGGTACTCACCTATTAAGTATACGCTCCGCTCCTCGCCTTATAGACTCCTTGCTCTTTTCCAAATTACACTTCGTCTATTTACTTGGAGTTACTATAGAGCATCCTTTTTTATTGGCAGCAAAGGCTTAGCCGGTTTATTCAGAGATTGCGCGTTATAACTATTTTTAGGTTCAGGATAATTTCCGGAAATGGCAGATAAAATAGTACCTCTAACTTTTTCGTCATACCAATTTGTATTGCCGACAAAGCTAGTTACTATTTTGCCGTTTGGGTCTATTAATATACTAGTCGGCAAACTAACAACCCCTAAGGCTTTAAATAATTCATTTCTATAATCATGATAAATCGGCAAATATCTTATTTGATAGCTTTTAAAATATTCTTTCACAACTTTTATGTCTTGATAATCTTCTGAAATCGGAATTACTGAAAAAGGTAATTTCCTAAAATCTTTTTGCAACATATCAAGGTCAGGCATTTCTTTGACACAAGGAGCACTCCAAGTAGCCCAAAACACTAACAATATAGTCTTTCCTTCAAACTGATCAAGAGAATATTGATTTTTTTCTTCATCAAAAAAAATTATATTATCAGGAACGCTTGAACCTCTTAAAAATGCTAATTTATCCTTAGGCTGCTCATAGAGCCTAGCATGAATTTTAGGAATAAAAATTATTATATATAATAAAAATACTATAATATATATAAGATATTTATTATAATTTCTTAAGGTCATATAATAATTTATAGTAATGAAGACATTTTATTTATTCGTATTAGCACTTACATTATGTAGTTGTGGTATAAAAAAGCCTTTAGAAGCACCGCAGAAAGAGGCAAAACGTCATTGCGAGCAGTCGTAGACTGCGTGGCAATCTCGTCAAATATCCTGAGATTGCTTCGTCAAATTACTTCGTAATTTTCCTCGCAATGACTTACTGTATCAATACCTCTTAAGCGTCGTACCTTGCAAAACTAAGTCAAAACAATAAGACGGCATATTTTCTTGCGGTTCGATCAATATCGGATTTACTTCACCGCACTCATTATCACACATATTTTGATTAGATAAGTCTAAGCGTGTTTCGAGAGTAGTAAGACTAGGATGCTCTATTCTTATATTTGCACTGCTCAAATAACGAGAAGATGTATAAGGCAACATACTAATAAAGTAATATTCTCCTTTATTATTAGTAGTAGCAATACCGGAACCGGTAAAACTTGAATCGCTTTTACTTGTAAATCTTCTTTTATCAACTCTAGTTTTTAAAGGTTCGTAAGGATATTTACCCCCGCTTCCTGCTTGCCATAAATAAACTTTAGCATCCGCAACCGGCACGCAATTTTGATCTAATACTTTTCCTTTAATTAATATTCTTTCACCGTAAAATTTTGATAATCTTCCTGTTTTACGTAATAAATTATTAGTAGTTTCAAAAACTTTTGGTTCATAATCATTAAATATATTTCTAGTAATTTTACAACGATTAAGCTTATTAGGGTAAGTTTTAGAAGAAGCAAATATGTTTAATGTCCATAAACATAAAAAACAAAATATAAATTTTTTCACTTTTCACCACTATATTTATAAAATTCTGCATCTAAATTTAAATCAATTATTTTTATTAATCAAATTATTTTTATTCTCATTTGATTATTAAGTAATTGATTGTTATAGTAAACTTTGTTATACTAAAATATTATATATATGCAAAAATTTTTATCTTTAATAATTGTAATTCTAATACTTTACAATATAGTAAAGTTAAAAATATCTCCCGACAACAATAATCTTACAACTGTAGAGCAAACGGCTTCAAATAATTCATCTACCAATGAAAACCAAACTAGTATAAATAATGAACCTCCTATTTCATTAAACGGCAACTTATTTGAACGTACGGTTTCAAAAATAGTAATAAATGCTCTTAAAACCGAAGAAGGGAAAGCATTTTTTGAAAATATTTTACAACCGTTAAATGGACCTATCAATCCTAATGATTACACTATTGAAGTACGTAAGGATTTAGTAAAAACACTGTTCAAAATTAATACTCTCGGTAGCGGTAATATCGGTCCCGCTTCTTGCGGACATGTAGTTACCGTATTTTATCAAATATCAGATATGAACAATACTTTAATATCTGAAGATACTAAGACTTTTACTTTAGGCTCTGCTCCTGTAATGCTTGGCTTAGATAATGTAATAATCGGTATGATGGTAGGAGAAGCACGAGAAGCTATTATTCCGGCAAAATATGCTGTTAATAATAGTAATAATATTATCTTCGATGATGCTTATAATTATAAAGTTAATGTAATTTTAAAATCCATATTACCGCAAAATTTTGTTAAAAGTAATGAAGTTAAAATTTATGACGATGAGATAGCTTATCGTGTTCCTTTATTATGTGGTGACAAAGTAAGCTTTAATGCTAAAATTACTCGCTTATCAAACGGTAAAATACTATATGATTCAAAAGCAAAAGGACAACCAATAGATATGAAAATCGGCGATATTACATATCCTTTAATTTTTTCTTACGCCTTGCAAGGTAAAGTAACGATTGGAACACGCAGTGTTATTGCTGAAGGCAAAACATTTAAAACTTTAGGTTCTAACATAAATAAAATTATTTCTCATGAATCGTTACCGATAAATGAATATCTTTTGCTTGAACTAGGAGACTTTAAACAAAATTAAATAAATATGAAACAAAATAAAATTCAAAGACAAAAAAATTATATTTTATTATCTATCCTTGTCATAATGATAATAATTGTATATCTTATAGCATTAATAAAAATTGCAGGATAAATTTTGTAATTATTAAAAATTTAAAACTCAAATTAAACGAGTATATAAGCATCTTACTTTAAACTTTAATTATAGTATGGAAATTATTAAAAAAAACAAAAATATTATTATATTAGTAGGTTTAATATTTTTAGCAGTAATTATTTATATCTCTACAAGTAAGAGTTCCGATAATAAAACAAATGATAATATATTAGAAGTAAAGATAGCTATACAAGATCATAAATTTGTTCCGAATATAGTTGAAGTACCAAAATCGACTAAGATAAGGTTAATTGTTCATAATGAAGATGATACGGTAGAAGAGTTTGAAAGTTACGATTTACATCGTGAAAAAATAGTTATGCCAAATGAGTCAATACATATTATACTTGCACCTCTCAAGTCCGGAAAATATGAATTTTTTGGAGATTTTCATCAAGATACGGCGCAGGGTTTTATAATTGTTAATGATTAGATAAAAAATATGTTTAAAATTGCTTTAGTAGTGTTTCGTGAATGTTTAGAAATATCCTTATTACTTGGTATAATACTCGTCGTAACAAAACAAATAGAAAAATCTCGTCTTTATATTATTGCTGGAGTAATGCTTGGAGTAGTATTTGCTTCAATTTTTGCATTTTTTACACGTAAATTATCTTTATCTTTTGGCGGAATAGGCGATGAGTTATTCAATTCCGGAATTATGATACTAATAACAATTCTGATTAGCTGGACAATAATATGGATGCAAGGTTACGGTATAAAAGTAAAGCAACATATAAACGACTTATCAGTAAAAATTCATGAAGGTAATGCCAGTTATTTCATGTTGTTTTTTTTAGTTGCCACTACTATATTACGAGAAGGTGCAGAAATTATTATTTTAGTATATAGCATATCTTCAGTTGAAACAATATCAAGCAGTATTTACTTGCAAGGAGTGATAATAGGTGCTACAAGTGGCTTCTTACTTGGTTTAGTAATATATTTCGGTTTCATTAAGATTGCTAATCAAAAATATATTTTTAAAATCTCTACCATATTATTAATGCTAATAGCAGGTGGATTTGCAGCAAGTGCTGCAGGTATTTTAACCTCTTCCGGTCTAATTATGTTTTTATCCGATCAACTTTGGGATAGTTCATGGTTAGTAGCAGATAGAAGTATGATAGGTAAAATCTTACATATTGTTACCGGTTATATTGCAAGACCTAACGGGCTACAAGTACTGGCTTATTTTACTACTATATTACTGATAAATATTTTCATACAAATAAAATTAAGATATTCCAAAAATAACTTAATATCAGTACAAAAAAATGAATCAAATTAATTTTATCAAAGAGAACAATTAAATTAAATATGTTAAAATTTTTATCAGAAATTGGTCCGGTAATAGCATTTTTTGCAGGCTTTTTTTATGGAGGCGGTATACAACACGCTACTCTTTATATGCTTATTACCTCTGTTATTTGTATTACCCTTTGTTATGTTATAGATAAGAAAGTATCGAAGCTTTCTATTATTTCTACGACTGTTTTATTAGTTTCGGGAAGTATTACTTTAATTAGCGGCGATTCAATGTATATAAAAATCAAACCTACTATATTATATGTTATTTTTGGAATAATATTTCTCATGAGCGGTATAAGAAAAAATCCTTTTATCAAATATGCTTTAGAGAGTATAGTACGTCTTAAAGAAGAAAGTTGGATAACCTTAAGCTATAGAACAGCGGCTTTTTTCTTTTTTATGGCTGTAGTTAATGAAGTAGTTTGGCGTAATTGCTCAGATGAAACATGGGTAAAATTCAAAGTATTCGGTGTAATACCTATTACTTTTATATTTATTTTACTGCAATTACCTCTTTTATTAAAGAATAAATTACCGGATAGTAAGATATGATATATAATACCTTACTATTTTTACTTTATGTCATTACCGCGTAGGTGTTGTTGCATGGACCGGTAAAATCCACTGTGTCACCCTGTGGCTTGACGACGGGGGGTCCATACAAACAATTTAAAATACTAGTACTAGTATTTTAAGCTGGATCCCACGATCAAGCCGCGGGATGACATAGGATCCCTGCTTTCACAGAGATAACACCGATGGCTTTTTAAAAATTGTCCGGTACTATAATAAACAAACAGTTAATTCTTGAACAAATACAATCTTTTTAAAAATCGTAGGGTACTATTGTTATGATATTACGAGTTCTAATTTTTATAGCTCTTTCTTTTAGTCTATCTGCTTGTTTACCTGCTATTTTTACCGCAGCAACCACTACCGGTATTGTTGCTTCAAAAGATCAACCAATATCTGAAACATTAAATGATGCAAGGATTTCTGCCAGCATTAAAGCGGATTTAGTAAAAAATAATTTTAGAGATTTAGGTGCTAAAATAAAGGTTGAAGTATCACAAGGAAGAGTATTATTAACAGGAAATATTCAAAAAGAATCTGATGCGTTAAAAGCCGTAGAAATTGCTTGGAATCAAAAAAGCGTAAAAGAAGTTATTAATGAGTTGAAAGTAAATAAAAACAGTAATCATTTTGACTTAGCCCAATATACTAAAGATAGTATGATAACCACACAAATTAAAGCTAAAAATTTAATCAGAAAAGACATTAAATTTGCTAATTATACTATTCTAACTATAGATAATATTGTTTATTTATTTGGAGTTGCAAGATCAGAAGAAGAGCTAGAAAAGCTTGCTTCTATTGCATCAAAAATAAAAGGTGTTGAAAAAGTTGTGTGTTACGCTAAAATAATGAATAACTTTAACACCAATAATGATAATAGTGAAGAATCATAAATTCAAATTAGACCTCTTGCAGAATGAAGCTAATAAAGAGAAATTTGAAGGAAACACGGCATGTAGCACTGCAGCATACACTTTAGTACGTGAGGATGCGAGTATCGGCTTGACGTATACCGCAGATATTTCAAAAGTTGGAAATCAAATAAGTGGTGAGCCTGCACAGCGTATAAAAATACGTGAACACAGGCGAATCCCGAAATTTGACTTACCAGATCTTAAAGTATCAAAGGTATACAAATTACCTTTAGGAGCAAGTTATGCAAAGGGTTTATTACTTTTGTTAATTTTTTGTTTTGGTCTAAGCGGTTGTAATACCTCAAAAAGATTACCTTATTCCCACAAATATTCTTACAAAGAATTATCAAAAGATGATCCTCATAATCTAACTTATAAAGGACATTATAAAGTCGGTAAAAATTATAAAATACAAGGAAAGACTTACAAACCTCACAACCCTAAATCTTTTACCGAAACAGGTTATGCCTCATGGTACGGTGGACTTAAAGACGGTTTTCACGGTAAAAAAACAGCTAATGGCGATAGATTTAATAGAAATTTATTAACTGCTGCACATAAAACTCTTCCACTCCCTTGCTTAGTTAAAGTTACCAACAAAGCCAATAATAAAGCAGTAATTTTAATGGTTAATGATAGAGGCCCTTTTAAGAAAAATCGTATAATAGATGTTTCTCAAAAAGCGGCTGAAATTTTAGCATTTAAAAATCAAGGTATAACTAAAGTAAAAATAGAATATTTACCTAATGAAACTGAGAAATTTCTAAAAAATATTAATCTAAAAAAACCACAAAGTAAAACTTTAGCTCAAAACTCTAAAAAATCTTCATCTAATAACGTTACAAACAACAATAAATGTAGCGTTAATTGTCATATAAAACTTATAAATTTAAAGTATAAATTGGCAGTAACTCCTTAAAAGCTGTGTGAATATTAAATCGTCAATAGTCGTAGGCGTTGTTGCATGGCTCGATTTTTAACGTCATTGCGAGGAAATTACGTAAGTAATTGACGAAGCAATCTCAGGAGTTTTTGTATTACCTCATGAGATTGCCACGACCACTTTGTGGTCTCACAATGACGATACATATCAACTACGTATATTCTTTTTCTTTATTATTTTTGATTTAGCTTTTGTAGTAGATTTATTATTAGAGGCAAGCTTGATTGCAGGTTTAGAGACTATAGGCTTAATATTAAAATGCTGATCTAATAGCCCCATCATCTTTTGATCACGAGATTCGGCACTTTTACCGCCTGTAACAACGGCAATCAATGATTTACCGTTCCTAGAAGCAGTAGTTACTAAATTATAACCTGCCGGTGTATGAAAACCTGTTTTCATCCCTTCTGCACCTTGATAATTTTTAGTAACCCTATTATGTCCGTTTACTACATTTCCACGAAATACAAAGCTGGTTTTAGCAAATAACGGATAAAATTTAGGATAATCTCTCTTCAAAGCCATAGCAAGTTTAGCTATATCTCTTGCGGTAGTTTGCTGCAATGGGTCATGCCAACCTGAAGCATTTTTAAAATAGGTATTCTTCATACCGAGCTGTTTAGCTTTAACATTCATTAAATGAGCAAAAGCTTTCTCTGAACCTTTCATGCCCTCAGCAACCGTTACAGCAGCATCATTAGCAGATTTTATAATTAATCCATTAATTGCCTCTCGAACAGTTATAGTTTCCCCTGCTTTTAAACCCAGCTTACACGGTGGCATTTTTGCAGCTTTTGCTGATACAAGTAATTTTTTATCTAAAGGTAACTTACCGGCTTCAATTGCTTCAAACATTAAGTATAGAGTCATTAGCTTAGTTAAAGAAGCGGGGTAAATCCGAATTTGTGAATTATGGGCCTGCAATACTTTACCGCTTTTTGCATCAATTACTAAACTAGTTTGAACAGGAGGCTTAGGGGTATTTCTTACGGCTTTTTTTGCTTCGCTTATAGGCGCAAAGAAAAATGTTACGACAAAAATATAAGGTAATAAAAATTTCCTAAACATTTTAAATAAATAAAATATTATTCAAATTAAACCAAATGTGATTTTTCGTCATTGCGAGGAAAAATTAAAAATTTTGACAAAGCAATCCAGTAAAAAATGCATAACATTTTTTTATTATTTTCCTAGATTTTCATGCTTCCTATGGTCGCTCGCAATGACAATGAAAATAATACTTACTACACATTAACCTTTTTATTAAGATACATTAATATAAACAAAGCAGGCAAGGCTAAAATTATAGTAAAGAGGAAAAAACCGTCCCAGCCCATCATATTTACAAGTTTTCCAGCATAAATAGTGACAGTATTGTTACATAAACTACTAGCACTACTAAGTAAAGCATATTGTGTTGCGGAATATTTTTTATTACATAAATTACCTATATATCCGACTAAAGCAGTAGCACCCATAGCGGCAGCAAAATTCTCTATAGTAATAGCAATTAATAAAGCTTCAAAAGAAGGAGGCTGATGATTAAGCCAAATAAATGCAAAATGCGTTAAGCTTTGGGCAATACCGGTAATAATCAAACCTTTAAAATTCCCCACCCTATACATTACAATACCACCGACAAAACCGCCGACTAAGGTTGCAATCAATCCATAAAGTTTAGCTATTATTGCTATTTCGCCTTTTGTATAACCAAGCTCTATATAAAAAGGTGAGGCAACCGCTCCAAGCATAGCATCGCCTAATTTAAAAAATATTACCGCAAGTAAAATAGTTGCAGCAAATTCTCTTTTGAAAAAATCCTGGAAAGGATTAATTACTGTAGAAATCCATGAAGTAATAGAAATAATATTAACTTTTTCTCTTACTAATTCTTTTTCGTTTACGGTTATTATAAATATCGTTGCAACGGCAAATATTATAGCTATAACACAGAAAGTTAGTTGCCAATTATTTCCAGTTATTTCTGCAAGGTACAAAGCACCTGCCCCTGTAATAAGCATACCGATTCGATAACCGAATACAGCGGTTGCACTAGCTATGCTTTGTGTTTCTTGATCAAACTTATCTATACGCAACGCATCAACGGCAATATCAAACGTGCTAGATAAAAAGCCTAATAATATAGTCAAAAAATATAAAGAAGTTAAAGAAACTTCAGGATTTGCCTTGCTCATAGCAATTAGTACTAAAGCCATTAAAGAGCTACATAATATAAGCCAGCTTTTGCGATGTCCCCACCTACTTAAAAAAGGTATTTTAAAATTGTCGACTAGAGGCGACCAAAATACTTTTAACGAATATGATAACCTTGCAACCGCAAAAGTAGTAATAACGGCGATATCTATACCGGATTCTTTTAACCATACTGCAAGAGTAGAAAAAATTATAACCAGCGGCATACCGCTCACTATTCCTAAAATAAATATTTCAAATAATCGATAGTCTTTAAAAATCTTGGTAATACGCATTGTGATATTTCATTAAATCGTCATTGCGAATAGGGGCATAGTCCCAACTTGACAATCTAGGAAAATAATAAAAAAATGCTATGCATTTTTTACTGGATTGCTTCGTCAAAATTTTCAATTTTTCCTCGCAATGACGAAAATATTAGTGTTGCAATAATAATTAATAAATATAAGCTATTTACTTTATAAATCAACCATTTTCTCTTAACTCCTTATTATACAACCTATAATATTCATCTTTATTCTTAAGCAATTGTGTATGAGTTCCTTGTTCACAAATCTCACCGTTTTTCATGACGATAATATTATCAAGATCGGTAATACTGCTTAAACGATGCGTAATAATTAAAGTGGTTTTTCCTTGGCGTAATTTCTTTAACGATTCTAGAATTTTCTGTTCGGAAGCTTGGTCTAAGCTGCTTGTTGCTTCATCCCAAATTAAAATAGGGGCATCTTTTAAGAAAGCTCTAGCAATAGATAAACGCTGACGCTGACCGCCTGAAAGAGTCGTCCCCTGCCCCCCTATCTGCGTGTCGTAACCATTCGGCAGATGCATAATAAACTCATGAGCATCGGCATATTTTGCTGCTCTAATTATTTCTTCTCTTGTAGCGTTGTCCTGACCGTATGCTATATTTTCTGCAACGCTTGTATCAAATAAATGAGTATCTTGAGTAACTAAGGAAATCTGACCTCTAAGTGAAGTAAGCTTAATATCTTTAATATCATGATTATTAATTAAAATTCTTCCTTCATTTGGATCATAAAAACGCACTAATAAATTACTAAGCGAAGTCTTAGCACTACCTGAACGCCCGACAAACGCAATAATTTTATGAGGCTCTAGCCTTAAATCTATATATTTTATAGCTATTTTACTCTCAAACCTTAAAGCTAATTTTTCAAAAGTAATTTGTGGATTATATAAATCTACGTCTTTAGCATCTGCATGATCTTTAATAAGAGGCTCGGTATCCAAAATACTAAATACCCTCTTAGCTGCTGCTATTCCTTCTTGCAAATTAATATTTAACGATACCAAACTTTTAAACGGTCTATAAGCCGCTGCAAAAGAAGCCAAAAAAGCAAAAAGAGCCCCTGGCGTACTTTTCCCCTCCAGGACTAGATTACCTCCATACCATACCATCCCTCCAACTGCAAGACCGCTTAAACCCTCCATAATCGGTGCAACCATCGCATCTAGCTTAGATGTTTTTTTGTAGAACTCTAAAATATTATTAATAATCAACGATGCTCTATTACTTTCTATTTGTTCGCCTACAAAAGATTTAATAATCTTAATTGACTGAAATGTTTCATCAAGCCGAGAGGTATAATGCCCAAGCTCTTCTTGTGACTGTGCAAATATTCTTCTTATCTTTCTACCCATCCTTTGCACCGGATAAACAGCTAAAGGGAAAACAAGAAAAACTACGCAAGATAATAGCGGTTCTAAATGAAACATTGTTGCTATTAAACATACTACAGTTAGGAAGTGTTTAGCACATCCGACAAGTAAGTTAGAAACAGCTCCACGCATCAAAGAAATATCATTAGTAAAACGAGATATTAAACGTCCTGAAGATTGGTTTTGAATAAAAGAAATATCGGCAAATAACAAATGCTCATACATTTTTATCTGTAAATCGTTTAGTACCCTCTGCCCAACAAATTTTATTAGATAATTCTGATAATACTCTGAAATTCCTTTTATAACAAAAGTTACAGTAAGCACTATGGGCATTATTATAAGCATTTTCTTATCATGCGTTAAAAAAACCTTATCAATAATAGGTCTAGCCGCATGTACGATCACTGCCGTACAAAGTGCTGCAACAACCATACAAAATATCGAAAAATATATTTTATTTGCGTAAGGTTTAATATGATCTTTTATCAGCCTTTTTATAACATCTGCGGCTGTGTAGTTATCATTTAAATTATTGTTATTCATTCTCGTTAAAAATATTAAATTGATGATGTGATTGATTCGGTACAGACATTTTCAAATGCTCAAAAGCGGCAATCGTGATTACCCTACCTCTAGGAGTTCTTTGTAGTAAACCTATCTGTATAAGATAAGGCTCTATGGTCTCTTCAAGTGCATCACGTTGTTCAGATAAGGCAGCTGCAATCGTTTCAATGCCGACAGGACCGCCGTTATAATTATCCGCTATGAATTTTAGATAACGATAATCATTGCTATCAAGTCCTATGCGATCAACTTCCAAACGATTTAACCCAAAATCAGAGACTTCCTTATCTACTCTTGATTTACCTTCAACTGCTGCAAAATCTCTTATACGACGAAGCAATCTTAATGCAATTCTTGGCGTTCCTCTACTTCTTTTAGCTATTTCTTCAGAACCTGAATCGGTCAAATCAATATCAAGTAGTTTACTTGCTCTATTTAGAACTTTTTTCAATTCCTCAGTATTATAAAAATTTAGCCGCATAGGGATACCGAACCTATCACGCAAAGGATTACTAAGCAGCCCGAGGCGTGTGGTAGCACCGATTAAGGTAAATTTCGGCAAGGTTATTTTCACTGACCTTGCAGCAGATCCTTCACCGATAATTATATCAAGCTCAAAATCTTCCATAGCAGGATATAAAACCTCTTCAACCGCAGTATTTAAGCGGTGGATTTCATCAATAAATAATACATCGTTCTTTTCAAGATTGGTAAGAATAGCAGCAAGATCAGCTACCTTAAGTATAGCAGGACCGGAGGTGGATTTAAAATTACCGCCGATTTCGTTAGAGATAATTTTAGCAAGCGTAGTTTTACCAAGCCCGGGCGGACCGTAAAATAAAGTATGATCCAGATGCTCATTTCGAGATTTTGCAGCCTTAATAAATACCGAAAGATTTTCTTTAATCTGCTGTTGACCGACAAATTCTTGCAAATATGATGGCCTTATCGGCAATTCTTGATCATTTTCACTTTTTTCAGGTGATAATATATTAGTCATTATATTTGATTTAAAATAATGACTAATAATAGCCAAAAAATAGTTTTATGCTATAAATTATTTTAGACTTTTATATTAGCCCTCTTCATAGAAACTAGTTACCCCTGCTCTCAGTTTATCTAAGGTTTCAAAAAATTTGTCTGTATCAGTGACGCCTAAGTTTTGTAATGCTTCTTTAAGGTAATTTTGATTTAATCCTTTATATAACTTGAAATAATGGCCAAATATCTCATTTGATATATTATATTAGGATTTTCATAATAATTTTTCAAAACTTCTGCTACATCTTTTAGAGTAAGGTTATTTTCATCAGTTATTTCTGTAATTTGTGCGTCCAATTCTTGTCTATCTTGAGATTTCATGCCTATCTTATAACCTAAAATATTACATCCAATTAAGCTTTTATTCTCTTTTATAGAATCCGATAAGGCTTTCTTTGATTCCTCGCTTACTTCTGTACTTAATGAAAAATTCAATCCGGCAAGTTTAGTATTTTTAACAAATGAGGATCAGGCAGGAACATTATTATCAAAAAATATCCCACTTATATCTAAAGCGCTTATTTTTGTTTTGTTTACTCTTAAGGTATCTAAAAGAACATCTATCTTATTAGCATTATTCAAAGCATTTATAAAACTAATGTCGGTAATGCGGCATAGCGGATCTTTCAAAAATTCAGCAAATAACTTTATTGATTTTAAACTCCACACAAAACTATCAGTGCTTAAGTACTTTATAGTAGCGTCTCCTTGTAAAGCATTAAATAACCCATTTTAAAGCATCTTCAGGAATTTTAGAGTATCCAGCAGCTGCAAATACCGGTGATTGTGGTACAAAATTAACCTCGGTAATACTTAAAGTAGCAGGGTCTTTCTATAGCTCTTTTAATATTTCTTCAGCCTTTATTTTTCCTAAATATTCTATTAACTTGGACATATATTTTACCTATTAATTTTAGTAATTAATTAATATAAAATAACTGCTAATTTATCAACTAAAATTAGAATTTCGATTTTTCAGGGCTGTTTTGATTAATTCATCAATAGAGATTTCGGGATTTTGGGTAATGATGCCTTGAACAGCGTTTTGAGCTTCAAATCTAGAAAATCCTAGATTTACTAGAGCTTTTATTACTTCATTACTTGCAACGGGTGTGATATTCTTAATATTTAAGCTCTCTTTAATAATAGCTGAACCGCTTGATATTTTCGCTACTTTACCTTTCAGCTCTAGCACTATACGTTCAGCAAGTTTAGCCCCTACTCCGGATATTGCTTTAAATATATTTTTATCTTCATTATTTACAGCAATTTGAATATCTGAAGGTGTAAGGCTTGATAAGATAAATAAAGCCATTCTTGTACCTATACCATTTACTGATTGTAGTAAATTAAAAAAAATCTTCTCTTCTAGAGTCAAAAAACCGTAAAGATGAATATGTTCTTCTCGAACATGGGTTTCAATAAATAGTTTATAAAACTCCCCTTCAGCAAGTGTACCTAAAGTTTTACCTGAAGCATAGACTAAGTACCCTACCCCGTTTACGTCAATTATAACGTAATCATCGCCTTGGGAATCAACTTTACCACTTAATTTACCGATCATATATTTACTTTTTCTTTTTACTATATATTAAAATTAGTGTCGGTAAAGCGGTAATAATTGCTGCTAAGATGTAATGCATAACAAACGGTCTATCCATCATATGACACTTCCCATCATTAGGAATAGTTTGAGCCAAAACCATATAAGCAACTATTATCGTCACTACTAATATATAGACCGGTAAAAAACAAATATTTTATAAAATTTTTCATGTTAATCTCTTTTTGAATCAGTGATATGATGTTATTCCTGCGAAAGTAGAAATCTAGGGGTAAAGCAAGATAAATCGAGCTTTTAAAAAGCTTTAAAGTACTGGATTCCGGCTTTCGCGGAAATGGCATCAGAGGTTTTTTCTTCTCTTAAGTTAACACTCATACACGAAAGCGGGAATTACATTAAAAACTACACAAACTTATAATAAGTTTGATTCTTATCCCCTTTACTTATTAAAAGTTTACGCTCTAAACCATATAACAAATCTCTACTAGCCGTTGCCGTAGAAATACTTTTATGTACAGTAATATAATCTTTTCTAGAAAACCATTGATCTATTAAATTAACCTTAGCAAATGCCATTCTAGATAAAGGCGTATTTGCCTCATATGTAATATTGTTACTATATAATCTTAATGCTGCAACTATTTTATCAAGCATAAACTCGATAAATAAGGTCGATTCACCAAGCTTATCACACTTACTTAAAACATTATAATATTCACTTTGATTATTCCTTATCAAACTTTCAACGGAAATATACTCAAAAATTTTATTAGCTTGCATTAGTAATAATTGTTGCCATAATCTACCGATTCGTCCGTTACCGTCTGAAAAAGGATGGATAAATTCAAACTCATAATGAAATATACAAGCTTTAACTATTCCAGAAATTTGCTTATCTTGTGCTATAAACTCAAATAAATCCTGCATTAATAAAGATACACGGTGTGCCGTAGGGGCAAAATATATAATCTCTGTGCCTTTAAATATAGCGGCATTACCTTTACGCCACTTTCCGTTATCTTCTACTAATCCTTGCATTAATATCTTATGTGCTTTTAATAATGATTCAATTTTGAAGGGATTAAATATAGTCAGATTATTGTATAGTTTTATAGCATTTTTTACTTCTACAATATCTTTTTCAGGTGCGAGTACACGCTTGTCGTTTATTATATCGGTTATCTGCTCTACGCTTAAACTATTTCCTTCAATTGCTAAAGAAGAATAGATGGTTTTAATTTGATTATTTTTTCTAAGTTTTATAGGTTGAGAGTAAAGCTTGCTACCGGCTACAATACCAAGCTCATAAGAAATATCTTGTGATAACTCCAAGATTTTATTAGTTATTTGAAAAGACGGTTTACTATTCATTATATGATAGTATCATATGATACTATCATTGTCTACGAAGAATATTTTTGCTATATCATGCCCATAGGGTATTAGCCTTATTGCATGACTCCAAAATCGTCATTGCGAACAGCCGTAGACTGCGGCGTGGCAATCTCATGAAATAATAACAAACTCCTGAGATTGCTTCATCCATTGCTATGCAATTTTCTCGTAATGACGTATATCTCTTTATTTTACAATACACTCATTAGACTACCTACCTCAATATCTTCTATAACACCACTTTTACGATCTTTTAATTCAACAATATTATTTGCGGCTTTTTTAGGACCAATTATAATTTGATGAGGTGAGCCTATAAGATCATGCGTTGCAAATTTACTGCCTGGACGTGCTTCGGTATCGTCATATAACACTTCTATATTTTTATCTGATAGCTCTTTATAAGCCATTTCCGCAAGCTCTACGCATTTACTATCATGAATATTTAAATTAATTAGAGAAACTTTGAAAGGAGCAACGCTAGAAGGCCATATGATACCTTTCTCATCGCAATTTGCTTCTATGATAGCAGCAACTAACCTTGAAATGCCTATGCCGTAAGAACTCATTTCTATAGGAGTTAGTTTACCATACTCATCATTAATAAGTGCATTCATATTAACCGAATATTTTGAGCCTATATAAAAAATATGCCCGACTTCTATTCCTTTACTGCTGGTTATTTCTTGTTCAGATATAGGTAATTTATTTACTTCATATTTTTCTTCAGCTGCTGCGTACCAACTTTTAATTTCCTCTACATCGATATCAGGATTATCTTTTAATATCTTAAATTTTTTATCGTAATAAATAGTACTTTCACCAGTTTCAGCGATTATATGAAACTCATGGCTTAAATTGCCACCGATCGGACCGTTATCGGCAATAACAGGGATAGCAAACACGCCTAAATCCCTGAAAGCATTGATATAAGCCTTATACATTTGATTATAGGTTTTAACAGCATTTTCTTCATTTATATCAAAAGAATAAGCATCTTTCATTAAAAACTCTCGTCCTCTCATAACACCAAAACGAGGTCTAATCTCATCACGAAATTTCCATTGGATATGATAAAGATTTTTCGGCAAATCCTTATATGACTTAATATTATGACGAAAAATATCCGTAATCATATCTTCGTTAGTAGGACCAAATAGTAAAGTGTTATCGTGGCGATCTTGAAATTTCAGCATTTCTTTACCGTAGTTATCAAAACGTCCTGATTCCATCCATAAATGTGCCGGCTGAATGCAAGGCATTAGAACTTCCAAAGCTCCCGCTTTATTCATATTTAAGCGTACTATATTCTCGATATTCTTCAATACTTTTAAGCCAAGCGGAAGCCAAGTATAAATCCCTGCTGCTTGCTGCCTAATCATTCCGCTTCTAAGCATTAATTTATGCGAAGTTACTTGAGCTTCACTTGGCTCTTCCTTTAACACAGGTAAAAAATATTTTGATAATAACATATTTTATTTACTTTCTTGCTATATTTATAATCATTTATTTGGTTATCCCGTGGCTTGACCACGGGATCCAGTTTTTTTTAATTTTTTTCTAGATACCGCAATCAATTCGTGGTATGATAAAATGACTGGATTCCCGCTTCCGCAGAAATGACATTAATAACGTATCACCTTTTAGCAGTAAGGTTTAAAAACTCATGACGATATTTCTGCTGTTCGGCAAATATACCCGTATAATGCATGGTATTCATAACGCTATTATCTTGCATTACGCCACGCATTGACATACAGCTATGTACGGCAGAAATCTTAACGGCAACGCCAAGCGGCTTTAAATTCTCCTGCACGCTTTCTGCTATCTGTACCGTCATTTTTTCTTGGATTTGTAGTCTTCTAGCAAAAATATTTACTATTCGTGCTAGCTTACTTATGCCGACAATACAATTATCAGGAACATAAGCTATATCTACTGTACCGTTAAAAGGTAATATATGATGTTCACAGAAAGAGGTAAATTTTATATTCAGTAAGATAAAATCTCGAAAATTACAAGTTTCATAAAACTTGGTATTTAATATTTCTGCTACATCCTTTCCATAACCGGAAAATATTTCTGCGTAGCTATTAATTACTCTATCAGGCGTTTTAAGCAACCCTTCTCTGCTTGGATCTTCACCAATGAATTTTAGTAACGTTCTTACTGCCTCTTTAGCTTCTTCTCTAGTTGGTTTACTCATGTGCTAGTTTTATACTTTTAAAAAACATTACTTTAACACAAATATATACAAACATCAAGCCGCCTACTATAGCAATAACCCCTCCTCCGCCCATCATTCCCATTAATAGCTTAGCTGACATCGGCATTACACTATTTGGGTCTTTCCGCATAACACCGTAACTACCGGCGAATGCTAGACCTAGTATGTGCAGAATCTGCCCGAATGTTAGGAGGTAAAATGTAAAATTAATAATATTGTCATTGCGAGAAGGCACGAAGTGCCGACGCGATAATCTAGGGAGTTTTTGTATTACCTCATGAGATTGCCACGCTCTTTTTAGTCGCTCACAATGACGTTGATACCTCCCAATACCCAAATAACTACACCCCATACAAGCAATGCTAATCCCTACTATAGACCCGTGATAATGAGCAGGAATTGCTACATTTATACCTGTGATATTCATTGCTATAAACCCGCCAAGTAAGAATAAAGTAATAGAGCAAAGTAAGATGGTTTTGATTACTCTGTCATTTATTGTAACCGTGTCATCCCGCGGGATGACAAATACCCACACCAACTCAACCCCCATACCTATTAAACATAAAACAGGAGCAATACCGCCTAGATATTTCATATGATTTGTATAGAATACTTTGAAGGCTCCATCGATAATATCATAAAATATATGACCGAAAAGTGTAAGAATTCCGAAAATAAAATTTAAATAAAGTAAGAAAAGATAGAATTTTTGACATTTTACTTCTCTAGCTATTAACTCTCTAAATAAACTAACCCAAATAAATATTAATATTTGAGTATATATAAATTGCAGTAAATGACCTCCGCTCCAAAAAAGTAATTCATAATAAAATTCTATCTCGATTGGAATAATTTGAATGATGTTTTGCAAGCCATTATAAGACCATCCAAAACAAACAAAACTTAAAATAAACATTATAATAGTCGATAATACGGTAAAATTCACTAGACTATTTAAGTTCGTCCAATCGAAGAAATATAAAATATTTATAGCGTACAATAGCAACGTAATACCAAATAAGCTTAACCCCACAATAAATACGATATTTTCAAGCATCGGTATATAATTATTCATCACCGGATTATGCCCGGCTATTGGGGAGATGACGATTAGAAGAGTAGCTAGAAAAGCAAGTTTGGGGTAAAGGCGAAACACGTCATTGCAAGCGAACGTAAAGAGCGTGGCAATCTCAGAAATTTTGTATTGTTTCATGAGATTGCCGCGTCGAGGCTTTGCCTCTCCTCGCAATGACGTTGCACCCCCCCAAACACTAGCCGTCACTGACAATAACCAAATCAATACCGATAAATTAACATGAATAATTAAAGCAGATTTGAAAATATGCGGATTTGGGAAAAAGCGTGATAATTGCGGGGTACGTAGTACCACCAAAATAATTGAATATAAACCCGCAAATCCCAAGGATAAAATACCAAGCTTAAGCCAAGAATTAGTTAAGCTATTATTTTGTAATTGATTGGTAGAATTCATAACTACAGGTAAATATTAAATATAATCTACAAATAGCTCACGGTATTTAAATAAGCAATATTTTTTTATTTGCTTTAGAAGCTAACATACGATATTAATAAGTCAATCCAGAGTTAATAGTTAGATATGACTAACCACCTGCGCATCGGTATCGGTATTTTAATCTTTGAATAATAGGAATGAAATTTTATTAGGTAAACATATTTAGTTCCCATGGTGAGTCTAGTTATGCTCCTGTCGGTGGACATTTAGAATTTGGAGAAACATTTGCAGAATGTGCTATCCGTGAAGTTTTAGAAGAAACAAATCTGATCATTGAAAATCCACAATTGATAGCGGTGACTAACGATATTTTTGAAAAAGAACAAAAGTATTACATCTTGATTTGCCTTAAAGCTCATTGTTTAAATGAGCATGAATTACAGAATCTTGAGGGTCATAAAGTAGAAAGCTGGTAGTGGTTTGCTCTTGATAATTTACCCTCTAACCTTTTTCTACCTCTAAAAAGACTCATTGAGAAAAAATGTTATTTATATAAAAAAAAGTATTGATTAACTAAGTTTATCTAATTTTAAATATCCAGACGCGTATTTGTGTAAAACACTAGCAATAAGAGTTTGATAAGACATTCTTTCTTATGCTGCAATTCTTTTTATATGATTTAAATCGTATAACGGCAATCTAATATTAATTCTTTCCAATTTTTTAAAAAAAAATTAGCTGCGGCAATTTTAGCTATATTTTTTCGCTCTCTAGTTCTTTTTTAGGCAACTCTAAAAGCTCATCTTGTTCAAAATAATCTAGTATTTCTTGTTCTTTTTCAGTAAATTTGTATTTTTTCATAATCTAATCCTTAGCTTGACAATATCATCCTAACTTAGCAATTTTAATAGATCACCTTGATTTATAATTATGATAATACAGATTTTATTGTTGTAGCGGATTGAATGGTGGGTTTGAGAAGACTTGAACTTCCGACCTCACGCTTATCAGGCGTGTGCTCTAACCAGCTGAGCTACAAACCCACAGTGTAGAAGTATGGTGAGCTCGCCGGGATTTGAACCCGGGACCCTTTGATTAAAAGTCAAATGCTCTACCGACTGAGCTACGAGCTCTTAAATATACTGCATATATTCAAAAATTATGTTTTACTTTATCGCCGAAAAAGGCTAATCTGTCAACAGTTATTTTTTAATTTAAACTTAGGAAGTTTATGCGGCATCAGGACGTGGCTATAATTATCCCCTCAAGGCTAAGTTCAACTAGGCTTAAACAAAAACCGCTGCAGCTTATCGGCTCTATAACTTTAATCGAGCGGGTATTCAAACAAGTAAATCAAGCGGGCCTTGAGCATACATATGTTGCGACCGACTCGGAAGAGATAGCAAGCGTTATTACAAAAGTCGGAGGAAAAGTAATATTCACGGATAGTGCTATCCCAACCGGTACTGATCGTACTTATGAAGCTTTTAAATTAATTCCAAATAATCAAAACATTAATTACATAGTTAATGTACAGGGAGATATGCCTTTCATTGAACCTAGCTCTATTTTGAAAATTATAGAATATTTAAAAAACAGCAAATACGATATTGTTACACCGATAGTAAAAGTAGATAGGGAATCAGTGAAAGCTAGTAGTAATGTTACCGTAGTGGTTGACTCGGCGGGGACAGCATTGTATTTTTCGCGTAGTCTTATTCCAAATGGTGCAGAAGAATTTTTATACCATGTAGGCATGTATGGTTTTCGCAAAAACGCTTTAGAAAAATTTGTATCTCTTAAGCCAACTTTTTTAGAAAAAACAGAACGTTTAGAACAATTACGTGCCCTTGAAAACGGCATGACTATAGGTACATGTTTAGTAGAGAATGTTCCTATTTCCGTAGATACGGAAGAAGACTTAAAAAAAGCAGTAAAATTTTACGAAAATATTAGTAAACTAGGTTTATAATAATGGTACATTTCATTTTTGTTACCGGCGGCGTTGTTTCATCACTCGGTAAAGGTCTAACGGCAGCATCTCTTGCTATGCTATTGCAAGCGAAAGGTTTTAGAGTAAGTGTACGAAAACTAGACCCTTATCTTAACATTGACCCGGGAACTATGAATCCTCATGAACATGGTGAGGTATATGTAACCGATGACGGAGCAGAAACCGATCTAGATCTTGGACATTATGAACGTTTTACCGGAGTTTCCGCATGCAAATTTGATAGCATCACAACAGGTGCGATATACTCAAAATTACTTAAAGATGAACGTTTAGGAAATTACGCCGGCGTTACTGTTCAAGTCATCCCGCATGTTACAAATATAATAAAAGATTTTATACTTTCAAACACCAAGGGTGTGGATTTTATTATTTGTGAAATAGGCGGTACAGTCGGTGATATTGAAGGTCTACCGTTTTTTGAAGCTATAAGGCAAATTGGTAACCAATTAAAAAGCGAAAATTGTTTATTTATTCATTTAACATTATTACCTTATGTTAAAACCGCCCGTGAATTAAAAATAAAACCTACCCAACACTCAGTTAAAGCATTACGCGCTATAGGTATTTCACCTAATATACTAGTGTGTCGTGCAGAACGTCACATTTCAAAAGGCGCAATAGATAAAATATCTTTATTGTGTAATATAAAATCTGAGTATGTTGTTCCGGCAATAGATCAAAAAAATATATATTTAGTACCGATTGCATATCATAATTCAGGTCTTGATAATAAAGTATTAAAATTTTTTAATATTAATATCATGCCATCTAAATTAGATAAATGGTATGATATAATTAATAGGCTAAAAGATTCTAATTCAAAAGTAAGAATCGCTATAATAGCTAAATATCATAAATTAAAAGATGCTTATAAATCAGTAATCGAGGCACTTAATCATGCAGGTATTTATTACAAATACAAAATTGATTTAGTATGGACAAATGCTGAAAATCTAACTGAAGAGAGTATTAATAAAAAATTATTAGATATAGATGGGATTTTAGTACCAGGTGGATTTGGAGAACGGGCAACTAAAGGGAAAATTATAGCAATAAAATATGCCCGTACTAATAACATACCTTTTTTTGGAATATGTTTCGGTATGCAACTTGCGACGATCGAAATAGCTCAGAATTTAATCGGTATTAAAGATGCAGTAACGGAAGAATTTAAAGTAGACGGTACAAAAATTATTGAGAAAATAAATAAAAACTGTGAAGACTCAAAAATAACAATTGAAAATGTAAAAAAGACTATGAGGCTCGGCTCTTATCCTTGTAGTTTGGTCGCAAATACCATTGCAGCAAATGCTTATAAAAGCCTTGAAATAAATGAGAGACATCGTCATAGATATAAATTTAATAATGAATTTCAAAATATTTTTGAAAAACACGGAATAGTATTTAGCGGTTTTTCAAAAGATGAAGAGATTGTAGAAATAATTGAACTACCGCTACTGCGTTGGTTCGTAGGAGTACAATTTCATCCGGAATTTAAATCTAAACCTTTTGAAGCTCATCCGTTATTTATTCAGTTTATTAAAGCAGCGATTGAGTATAACAAATGTAATTAACAACAATATATGAGACTATTTTAAAAAATCTTGACATAGTTTTTATTATAGTCTAGGGTGCAAAAAAATAATATAGCCGGACAGTTTCTAAAAAGCGTTTGAGGCCATTCCCGCATATGCGGGAATGGCCTCTAAAGCTCTAAGCCTTGCAAAAACATAACATTTTTAAAAACTATCCGGTACTCAAAAAATAAGCTCATAGTAAATCAATGGATAGCGTGGATTCTAATTGCACAATTTGGAATAAAGCCAGAAACAGTAAATTTAGGGATATAGTATGGCCGATTAGATCGTATGAATTAACCAAGTTCATCCCGATGGCTTTACTAATGTTTTTTATTCTACTTAATCAAAACTTAGTTCGTAGTATTAAAGATAGTTTTGTTGTTACCTTAATTAGCTCGGAAGTATTGAGCTTTATCAAACTTTGGGGCGAAATGCCGATGGGAATTTTATTTGTTATTTTTTATTCTAAACTCTGTAATATTATGACAACAGAGCAAGTTTTTAGGATAATTACCAGTACTTTTTTATTTTTCTTCACAATTTTTGGTTTTATTTTATTTCCGTACAGAGACTTTTTTCATCCCGATCCCGAATTAATTAAGCACTATATCACTGTTCTTCCTCACTTAAAATGGTTTTTAATAATTTGGGGACAGTGGAGTTTGGTATTATTTTATATTATGGGAGAGTTATGGCCGGTTATAGTCTTTACGCTTTTATATTGGCAGCTTGCAAATAAAATTACCAAAGTCGAAGAAGCACCAAGATTTTACTCATTTTTTACTTTATTCGGACAAACTAATTTACTCATCTCAGGAACCGTAATTATTTATTTTGCTAAGAGTGAGCATTTCTTATTACCTTTATTTTCTCATCTAAACGATACAAATGAAATTCTTTTAAAATCATTTATTACGGTTATTTTAATATCCGGATTAATTTGTTTAGCTCTTCATAAACTTATTGATAAATCAGTCGTAGAAGCTGACAAAAATATTAAATTTAAAAACCAAAGAACGGATATATTAAAATTAAGCTTGGTCGACAGTGCAAAAATAATATTAACTTCTAGATATCTCGGTTTTATTTGTCTTCTTGTAATGTCTTATTCTATGAGTATTAGCCTAATAGAAGGATTATGGATGTCCAAAGTAAAGCAACTCTATCCCGCTACAAAGGATTTTATAGCCTATCACGGTAAAGTGTTTTTTTGGACGGGAATACTCACGTTAGTTAGTGCGTTTTTAGGCAGTAGTTTAATTAGAATATGCGGCTGGTTTTGGGGAGCTATTATAACACCGATTATGATGTTTGGAGCAGGTGTTATGTTCTTTTCATTCACGGTTTTTGAAAATCACCTAGGAAATATCGTAAATACTCTCGGCTATAGTGCACCGCTTGTCGTTATAGTTTTTATCGGCGGACTTTGGCATGTACTTTCTAAATCCGTAAAATATTCACTTTTTGATGCTACCAAAGAAATGGTATATATTCCGCTCGATAGTGAAATGAAGACCAAAGGTAAAGCTGCAGTTGATGTTATGGGTGCTAAAATCGGTAAATCAATAGGTGCTATTATTCAATTCATATCCTTTAGTATTTTCCCGAACGCCATACATAACGACATAGCCGGTTTATTGATGTTTAGTTTTATTATCGTATGTCTATTATGGCTATATGGCGTGAAAGTTTTATCAAAATATTATAATAAGATGATACAACGTTGATAAGGATATCCATTCCTGCGAAGGCTTGCTTGCGTTGATACCTATAATCTTCATGAGCTACGTAGGCGTTGTCGCATAACTCAGAAAAGGCGTACGATGTCATTCGTAGCTCAATATTGTTGCGTAAACCAGTAAAATCCCCTGTGTCATCCCGTGGTTTGACCACGGGATCCATAAAAACAATAAACAATAATAATTCTAGTATTTTTCACTGGATCCCGCGATCAAGTCGCGGGATGACATCGGAAACATTGATCCACGCAACAAGGCCCGAAAGCGGAGATCTAGCACAATAACTTCAAATATCGATATAGAAGTTATTTATTAAAAAAATAAACCTAAAAAAACAAATTTTTTATAGGTTTTACTAGATTTCCGCCTACGCGGGAATGATATAAAACGATCCATGTATACAATGCTGAACAGAAATGACCAGTGCTTTTCAAAAATTGCTTGATGCTATGAATCAAACTACTGTATTTTGAACATCCTCTCCTATTAATCCTTGATCAAGCAAATCAAAAGCCTCATCCAAGCACTTATATACTGCATTTTCTTGAGCTACTTCCAAATAATTTTCGATTAACCATAGATTTTGACAATAATAACAAGTTGAGCTTTTAAACCATCACTCTATTGATTTTTAATATAATCTAATATTATTTTTAAAACAGCTTGGCTACTATCCTTTGCTTTTTCATATTTATTTTTTAAGCGCTGTAATCTGTCAACATATATTCTTAACGTCTCTACTTCTTTACTTTGATATATTAAGCTCTCTATTTTTTCAATTTGTTTTATTAACCGCTCTGCCTCTTCATATGGTTCTTTAAATTGTCTTACTAAATTTGCTTTTGTAAAATTAATATTAGCATTGTTATGCATTAATAGTGAAAGAATAATTTTGTTTTCTACTAAGTTACGACATATTCAAGTAACATTTTGGCTTTTTTAAAATTACCTGTAACCTCTAAAGCAGTATCACCATTCTCATATTGTATATTAAGATCAATACCTTTTTGCAGTAACTCTTTAAGGTCTGCTAAGTCAGTTACATAATGTATGGTACTTTTGTTTTCTGGGCTATCCACCGTATCAAAACTAACATCTTTACTGTTTTACTATTAAGACTATTGTTAATACTAATGCGTAAATCATGAAACATTTCTGGAGCGGTTTTACATTCTTTTGCATTACTCCCCTTTCCTATACAAGATTAAAAATATTTATTAACTTAGAAATTTTAGGCATAATTATTTTTTTTAGTTATTTTATTAAAATTCCATGTTTCATGGTATTTTTGACTCGACATTATATTAATATATTTTAATAAAGTCAATGTGAATGGTTAATTTTTATGAATTCACCAATTAACAATATAATTTAAAAATTCTTTTTTCTTGAACCTATTTGTAATATAGTAATAGACATATTTAATATTTGTAGAGGGAGTAATGAAACAACATCCAAAAATCTCATTAATAGGTAGCGGTAACATAGGTGGTACACTTGCTCACTTAATTAGCCTTAGAGAACTCGGCAATATCGTGTTATTTGATGTGACTGAAGGAGTACCGCAAGGAAAAGCATTGGATCTCATGCAAGCCGTTACAATAGCCGGGTCTGATATCAAAATAAAAGGCACAAACGACTATAAAGATATTAAAGGATCTGATGCCATAATTATTACTGCCGGTTTACCAAGAAAACCAGGAATGAGTAGAGACGATTTAATTAGCATTAACACCGGTATTATGAAAACGGTTGCAGCAAATGTTAAAAAATACGCTCCTGATGCCTTTGTAATAGTAATTACCAATCCACTTGATGTTATGGTATATGTCATGCTTAAAGAAAGCGGATTGCCTCACAATAAAGTAATCGGTATGGCAGGAGTACTTGACTCATCAAGATTTAATCTTTTTCTTGCTGAAGAGTTTAAAGTATCGGTTAGCAATGTTAATAGCATGGTTCTCGGCGGTCACGGCGATGCTATGGTACCTCTTGCAAGATATTCTACAATATCAGGCGTGCCGATACCTGACTTGATAAAAATGGGCTTATCAAGTAATGAAAATATTGAAAAAATAATTGATCGTACTAGAAACGGCGGCGGTGAGATTGTTGCATTACTTAAAACAGGTTCTGCTTATTATGCTCCTGCAGCCTCAGCAATAGAAATGCTTGAGTCATATTTAAAAGATAAACGTCAGATTCTAACTTGTGCCGCTTATTTACAAGGTGAGTACGGGGTACATGATTTATATGTCGGAGTGCCTATTATGATCGGTAAAGAAGGTGTGCTAAAAGTAATAGAACTGCAGTTAACCACAGAGGAAAAAGCACTATTTGATAAATCAGTCGAAGGCGTTAAAAAACTCATTGAGACGATAAAATAAATGATAAAATTATATTATTGAAGCACAAATGCAATAAGATTTAAAATATTGAATTAATACTAATTATTAGTATTGTTAATTGAACATAAATGGTATTACATTTTGGTTTATTTTTATTAATAGAGGGAAATTATGAAACATAAGAATGAATTAGACCGGCTAATAAGAAATCTTTATTTAATAAAAAATACTAATTTAAATAATATTTTAGAAACAAATAAACTAGCTATAACACGTACAACTAATTTTATAGAAGCTCTAATAAACAAAATAGACCCTAGAACGCCGGGACCGTATGTTTCTCAACAACAAGCTAACTTCAAAGTAACAAATGATAAAAATATACAGGGTACTAGTAAAGAAATTTATTTAAAAAATCTACCTATTAGTATTGGTAAAGTTGAAGGCTTTAAGGAAGACGGAAAAGGTAGAAAAACAAAGGCTCAACTTGATGTCCTAATATCCACTTCAGATTTTTCAGCATGATTAAGACTAAGTAATTCATTACCGATCACTAATGAGCAAGAACTAGAAATAAAGGGCAATATTAATCTATTGCAATTGATGGAAGAAGTTGTTCAGAAAGTAGGGGAAAAGAGCTTAAATATAAAGCAAGATAAAAAAGTACTTACCTCACAAAAAACGAACAAGCTATAACACACGGTCAACAAAAAGTAGCACTTAGTCTTAAAGAAGAAATAATCAAGTTAAGGGAAGCATTTCAAGAAACAATCAAAAATCCAACTAATAATGAAGAATTTAATAAGACATCACAAGAAATTTTAGGTTTGATTAATAATATCAACGCTCATCAACCATTTAGATTACAGGCAGCTAGAAATAAAATCCTAAGTAGCGGAGAAAGCCCTAATACTAAAAATATAAAAATAGAGGGATTTTTTCTTGAACAACATGCATTGGATAAATTTCAAGAATTACAGCGAGAGATTACAAAAAATAAAAGAGCCTAGAGAAAAATTATATGAAATGAAAAATTTTTATGATGTGATTAATTCATTAGATAAAAATATCATTCTAGGAGTAATGCAAGAGAAACAAAAAGTGCAAGAGATTATAAGAAGTAAATTTTTATACCTTGATAATGCCTGGGATTTTTCAGATGGTTTACAAAATTTATTTGAGAAGTTAAAAAATAAAGAAGCGACAGGGGAAAAAGAACTTATAGAAGCTTCTAAAAATATACTCAGCAAAAGTATATAAGTAAATAAAAATTACTTCCGTAATACTAATAATTCAAGCGAATTAGATTTACAATATAAGATGTTGTTAAGATAATATCTCGCAAAATATAAAGGAGGCTCTAGTCTTATATGCCAGAAGTAATAACAATAACAAGATTGATATATTATCTAAAGAATTAGCAAATAAATTTATATCAAATTTAATCAAGCAAAATGAATCGTTACTACAAAAAGAAACAGGTAAATATTCTATTTCTTTAGAAACTATACCTGAAGATTCTATGTTATCACCGGCAATAGTACGGCAATAGTACATTCCTCAACAGAACTTTTTGCAAAACTAGAAAATTCATTCAATGAACTAGCACAATTCACTGATAAAATATTAATAGATACCGGCAAATCTTATGTACAACAGGCAAATATTAATCCTCAATCTAATACCGTTTCTAGATCTTCTTCTATTGATTCAGGAATAGCCTCAAGTCAAGAAGAATTATCTACCACATTTGGAAAAAGCAGCGCTACTAATTTAATTGAAGCTCTTGATTTAGTACAAGCGAAAATTTTATCAAATTTAAATATAGCAAAAGATAAGTTCACTGTAACAAAAGAACTACAAAAATCTATCCAACAAAAAGAAGTACGCAATGAAAGACTTACTCAAGAAGAAATAGATAATATTTATAAGACACTAGGTATATTTGAAGAAATTAAGGAATATGAAAAGAGCGACAATTCACGTGTTCCTCGTTTACTAAATAAAAATTACTATACGCTAACTGATCCTAGTGAGGAGCGTAGAAGCGATAATATCGCTTTAGAGCAGGATGATACTGGAATGCTAACTACTGATACTGATTTAGAGTGGGATGACACCGGAATACTGCCTCCTGCCCAAAATAGTGCCCTTTCAGATAAATTAAAAGAAGCAGTAGATGATTATATATCTGAGCTACAAAATGAAAAGCTATCTAAAGATACATCCCCGAAACAAGTTGAGGCAATAACTCATCCAATGCAGGAAGCAATAACGACTCCTCCTGCTCTTTCCTGGAATACTCATCCTATATTCGATGATACAATAAAGTTCTTAAAGAGGTTTAAAGAAGAGATCGATAAATTTCCACAAGATTATACTAAAGTCTCTACCATACCTCTATATTGAAATAATGTTAATAGCAATTGAGGAAGAAGTGAATTTTTAGCAAGTATGGTATCGACTTCTCAACAAGATGAGAGAATTAATGATATAGTAGATAAACTTCAAAAAATTTCTACTAATTGTAGTAAGATACGTAATAATGATGATAAATTTAATAAAGAGATTAAAGCATCTTTTGTAGAAATTAATACCACATTAAAAAATATAATGGAATATAAAGGACCCGAAATAGAATATTTAAATTCCAATATAGAAAAAGTTTAAAAGAATTTATCTAATTTAGAATCTTTGACTGATGAATTATCTAAAAATACATCTCCGAAACATATTAAGCAATCAACCTAAAATATCTACAGGAGCAGTTACCGGTATAAAAGATAGAATAGCAAAATTTGAAGCAGACTCTGACAGCAAAATCAAAAAATACTGGACAGAAGAAAAGAAACAGACTGTAGAAAAACAACATGCAAATACTCAATCTGACCATATAACTCCTCAGAAAAATTTTGAGTTTGACAAGCTAGGTAAAGAAATTAAAGAGAATAGTACCAAAAATTTAATAAACAAATTTGAAAAAGGCTTTGATAGTAAAACAACAAGATACTGGACATCACCGGCGGGATAGGATAAATGGGAGGAAGAAACACAGAAAGGTATAGGAAAAGAGAATGAACTAATAAGACCTCGTACAAAATTTGCAATAGAACATTCTAAACATACTCAATCTAAAGAGCCTATATATAATCCAACTCCTGAAAAATTGAATATTAACGAAATAACTCACGATTTAAAGCTAAAAGGCAATACAAAAAACTTAAAAGACAAATTTGAAAACTTAGCAAAAGAAGCGAAGCAAATTGGGACACAAGCACAGCCAAGCTCCAAATCTTCAAGTAGTCCTAGCATAAAACCTACAGGTTGCAGTAAAGACGGAAGAAATATATAAGGCAATTGATGTTATTCTTGTTTTTGGGTCTTGTTGCATGGCGCGTTTATGTCATTTCCGCAGAGGCGGGACTCCAGTAAAACACATAAAAAAACAAGTTTTTTATGTGTTTATTTTGTCAAATATATCAATATTGAAGTTATCCCCGCTTTCGCAGGGATGACATTGAGTAGGTTTTTCAAGCCATGCAACAAGACTTTACTGTTGTGAGGATGACATCCTATGTAAAACCAACACTGTACTCATTAATATTATAAGCAAAAATATGAAAAAGCTTAAAGTGAGAGATAGTGACTTAAAATTTTGCCATAACAACATACTAAAGAAAGGAGTAGTTGAGGATAGAATAATACCTCCAAAAGAATGTGATAGACTATAAAGCCTCATTTTAACATTAGTCTTAAATAAGGATTGAACAATAATTTGTAGCGGTACTGCATAAAATGCTGCAAGTCCTATTAATATAACGGGACAGAGAATATTAAATATTTGTTTGTATAACATTATTTGCATTCCTAAAGCAACAATAATGCTGACAAATAAAGCCCATGTAATCTGTCTTAAAGGGTTTATTTTATCGGCAAACAGCCCTGCAAAAACAGCTGATATTCCATAGGTAGTAGTAAGAGCTATATTCATAAATCTTATTTCAGGATGATTTATAAGAGCTATTTTTGTTAAAAAAACTCCTAAGAAAATTACTAAAAAGTGATACACGCCTCCAATAGCACCGTTTATTAGTAATGCTATCATAACGGATAGTTTATTATTCCATATAATTTGCCGCAAGGTACTTTTTGATGACGTTCTTAAAAACTCGCTACTTTCTTTAAAAAAATTTCTCATCAAAATAGCAAATAAACCAAATATTGCACCAATAAAGAAATTAAAACGCCATAAATATTGGATATCGGAATTACTAGCGTAATAATAAGCTATAGCCGCAAGTAATGCACCTATTTGGCTACAGCATGAAACTATTCCTATATTTAAATTTTTCTGATTATCTCCTGTTTTTTCAGCTACATAAACCTTTATTCCGTCAACTTCTCCGGCAAGGCTTGCTAAAAAAACCATTCGACATAATGTTAGTATTACCGTAGCAAAAATACCTATTATCTCAAAGGAAGGAGTAATAGCAATTAATCCAGTAGCAATGCTACTCATACACATTGATATCTTGATAGATTTAGTACGCCCGTATTTATCTCCGATAAATCCAAAAATTAAGGACCCTAAAGGTCGTACTATAACGGCTGCACTAAGAATAGCAAAAAAAACAAGTAGTTGTTTATCCTGCTCTATATTAGGTAAGAAATTTTGTGCAAGAATACTAGCCGATAAACCGAATAGAGCATAATCATAATAACGGATAATCGTTGTGAAAAATGCAACTAAAAAAGCTGAATTAGACATATAATATTTTCTTTTTGTGGCAACAGCATATGATACCAACTATTTAGGCTGTGTGAAAGAAAATTAATTTAATCTATTTTTACTCTTTGTGTCTACAAATTATAAGATTTGAAATAGGAACAACTACAGCATAATTTCAATATAGAAATCTTTTATATTTATTTTACTATTGTAGTTTTAATTATAATATTTTATATTTGGTATATATTCAATTTTTAACCGTTTTAAAAATATGCACTTAGAATATAAAGTTACTATATCTGAAAATGGCAGAATAAATATTCCTGCAAAAATTCGTGATCAATTACATCTTGCTTCAGGAGATCAGTTAATGCTAATACTTGATAAAGAATTAACATTGATTCCTCTAAAAAATAAAATTAAAGAATTTCAAGCATTAGTAAAATCTAGAAATAAAGATAACATATCATTAGTTGACTCTTTAATTGAATCAAGAAGAAAGGAATTTAATAATGAATAAATATATTTTAGATTCATCTGCTTTACTTGCATTATTTAACTTAGAAACTGGTAGTGACAAGGTCGAAGAATTATTACCGTTATCTATTATGTCTACAGTAAATATAGCAGAAGTAGTAGCTGAACTAGATAAAAAATTGAACATATCTTTTATTCAAAGTAAAGAAATGATCTCAGCTTCCATAAATAAAATTGTAGCCTTAGATTTTGATCAAGCTATAGAAATTGGACGCTTAAAGAAAGAAACAGAACAATTTGGCTTATCTCTTGGTGACAGAGCTTGCATTAGCCTAGGATTAATTACAGGCTATCCTATATATACTGCAGATAAAATTTGGGCTAAACTGCAATTAAATTGTAAAATCGTTCTAATTCGCTAGGCTCTAAGAAGATTTCTAATTGATTTGCTATTTTGAGATATTTTTTAGCGAAAATTAATAAGATTTTTGAAAGAATCGCTACTCCTATTTCAAAGAAACCTTATAATTTGCAGCAAAAAATAATCAAAATTAAATCTTCTTAGAGACTAACAGCTCATTTTATGATACAATTTGAACAAAGAGCCATTATTATACTATAAAATAATTACCTTCCTCTTCCTGAGTTTTGCTTTTCTATTTTTGCTCTTCGTGCTTTCATAGCCTTTGCTAGTTCTTCTTTATGCTGATCTCCTCCTTGAGGCATTTGTTGACCAGCATCCTTTGCCTCTTTTTTTATAGTTTTTGGAATTGATATAGGTGGTGGCGGAGGCGATGGGGGAATATGAATACCGCTTCCAGGCATTAGAGGCAGCACCGGTATAGTACCGCTAGGCATAGTTGGAGTATTTTTTGAAGATTGATTAACAGCTTCTGCTTGCTGCTGCTTTATCTTCTCTTCTTTCATACGTTTTATAGCTGCTAATGCTCCTTGTTGCTATAAACCTGCAGCTATCGGCTCTCTTTTTGTAGCAGTTAAGTGTTTATTTTTATTATCAAACTTTTGTTCTCTATCGGAAGCACTATTAATAGTATTATGTTCTTTTTCTATAGCCTTAAATTGATTATTAATAGCTTCTAATTCTGCAGCGATTTTCCATCTTTCTTCTCGAGTAATATTAGAATTAGCTTTTTTTTCTTCAAGCCCCTTTTGCCTCTCTTCTAGTTCTTTCTGTTTTTGCTTTAATTCTTCTATACGTTTTGCATGATTATCTATTTTTTCTTCTGTACTCTTTGTTTGCGGCTCGAAAAAATCCTGTACTTGTCTGCTTTGAACTTTTTTCTTTAACTCTTCATCAAAGGAAAGCGGTTTATTTCGTACAGGCTTGTCCTAAATCAGAATGTATTAGATCGTCAAAATTTTCTCTAGAAGCTAACGGTTTTTTACTGGTATCAGGTATTTGAGGATCATGTTTTCGTAAATCTTTTGTAATTTCTTGTATATTTTTATGCAGTTCTGTAATCAACTCCACTTTACCTCTCACAAGTTAATTGATTTTAAAGATATAGTAATTAAACCTCGTTTATAGCTTCAACGCAAGCAAAAGTTGCTATTTTTAGTATTTCATTAGCTGTTGCTGCAGCTTGAAGTATTTGAACGGGTTTTTCAAAACCGTTTGTTATAGGACCTATAAAGCTGTTTGACGAAAATTCTTGTAACAACTCAGTAGAAATAGCAGCTGAATTTAAACCAGGCATAATTAATACATTTGCAGATCCTGATAATCTACAAAATTTATATAATTTACGTAAATCACCATCTAAAGCCACTTTAACTGATATCTCTCCGTCATATTCAAAATCTACCTTCATGCCGCTCAGCTCTTCTTTGTCCTTGCTAAAATTATCTAGTATATTTACTGCTTCACGAATACGAGCTGTTTTTGCCTTAGAAGAATTACCGAATGTTGAAAAAGAAAGAAGTGCAACACGAGGCGTGATTCCCATATTTTTAGCAATTTCTGCAGTTTGGGTTGCTATTTGTGCAAGTTCCCAACTGTTTGGATATTCTGTAATACAATTATCGGCAATAATAATATTATTATCTTTAGCAATCATAATTGAATAGCCAAGGATTCTACGATTAGTTTTTGGTGAAATGACTTTCATGATATCTTCTAAACTATCGATATAACTTTGCGTAACACCGGTTAGAAGAGCATCACCGTCACCACAGGCTAACATACAAGCAGCAAAAATATTCTTATCAGTTTTAACAAGCTTTGCACAATCACGGTATAAATAACCTTTTCTCTGAAGTTTTTTATATAAATAACCAGTATATTTCTCTAAACTATCGCTTAAGGCCGCATTCATTATTTGAATTCCGTCTAAGTTAATATCTTGACCTATCTTTTTTAACATAGCCTCAATTCGTTCAACACGACCAATTATAATCGGATGACCGTATTTCTTGTCTCGCATCATAAGAGCGGCAGAAATTACTTCTTCTTCTTCACCTTCAGCAAAAACAATCCGTTTAAGCGGTGCATTATGAATTTTTTCAGCTAAGAAATTCATATAGTTAGCAGTAGGATTTAATCTGCTACCTAATTCTTTCTTATATTTACCTATACTAAAATCTTTAACCCTAGCAACGCCGCTTTCTATTGCAGCAACAGCAACCGCCTCTGCTACGGTAATTAAACGAGGATCAAACGGTACAGGAATGATATATTCCTTACCAAAAACCATCTTACGCCCTGAATAAGCTTTATACACCTCTTCCGGTACAGGTCTACGGGCTAAATCTGCAATGGCTTTTGCTGCAGCTATTTTCATTTCCGTATTAATAGTCTTAGCTCTTATATCTAATGCTCCTCTAAAAATATAAGGAAATCCCATAACATTATTAATCTGATTATTATAATCAGATCGCCCTGTTGCTATAATCGCATCATCGCGTACAAGTTTTATATCTTCCGGAGTAATTTCTGGATCAGGGTTAGCCATAGCAAAAATAATCGGATTATTTGCCATTCTACTCACCATATCTTTAGTTACTGCCCCTTTTACCGATAACCCTATAAATACATCAGCGTTATTTAAGCTTTCCGCTAAAGTTCTAAACTTGGTATCACTTGCATATAGCTCTTTCCATTTATTCATACCTTCTAAGCGTCCTTTGTAAACAACGCCTTTAGTATCACATACAATAATCTTTGATTTATCAGCTCCAAGAGCAATTAATAAATCAATGCAAGCAATAGCTGCTGCACCTGCTCCGTTAACTACGATTTTTAAATCTTCAAGCTTGCGATTAGTAAGATACGCAGCATTTATTAGCCCTGCGGCGGTAATAATCGCTGTTCCATGCTGATCGTCATGAAAGACCGGTATATCCATTAAAGATTTTAATTTTTCTTCTATAATAAAACATTCCGGAGCTTTAATATCTTCAAGATTAATACCCCCAAAACTATAACTGAGATACTTCACGGCATTAATAAATTCTTCAGGGTCTTCCGTATTCACTTCCAAGTCAATTGCATCAATATCAGCAAATTTTTTGAATAGTACCGCTTTACCTTCCATCACCGGTTTTGAAGCGGCAGCTCCTAAATTACCAAGCCCAAGTACGGCAGTACCGTTAGAGATTACGGCAACTAAATTACCGCGAGCAGTATATTTATATACATCCTCTAAATTTTTAGCAATTTCAAGGCAAGGAGCCGCAACCCCTGGGGAATAAGCAAGTGATAAATCTTGCTGAGTAACTAAAGACTTTGTTGCAGAAATAGCGATCTTACCAGGCTTATCTTTTTCATGATATTCAAGGGCCTCAGCATAATTTATTTTATTCATTGCATCCATTTTAGAAATTCCTGTTTTATTTGTTTGTTTTAGTTTTTCATCATTGCGAGCAAACGCAATAGGCATCGACGAAGCAATCTCAGGCAACATTCCTGAGATTGCCACGCTCCTTTCAGTCGCTCGCAATGACTTGGTAAATTCACCCCATTATATACATAATAATTGATATAGTAACTACCGAGAAAAAAGTAGTAAATGTTATAATCAACGCCATAGAATCAGGATCACCGTCAAGTTGACGAGATAAAACATAAGCAGTACTTGCACATGGCAGGCAGCTATATAATATTCCTACCGATCTATTTAATCCGTCAATAGACATTAACCATAGTACTACTACACTAACTAGAGGAAATGCAACTAATTTAACAAAGCTTGTAAACATTACATTATGTAAAAGCTCTTGTCTAATAGTAAAATTAAGCCCTGCCCCAACATTTAGCATACCGATAGCTAAAGCGGCATTAGAAAGGCTATCTAACGTTTGCTTAAGCCCTAAATGTAATTCAAGATTTGAGTAATTAAAAACGAATCCTACTAAACTGGCGATAATTAACGGATTACGCACAATTAATTTCATCATTAAAACAAAACTAGTGCTAATAGTATTAGTCACGGATTTATTAGGGACATAATAAGCGAAAATCATTACCGATAAAATATTGGTAAAAATAATCATATAAGAAGAAATAATGGCAACGATTGAAAGTCCGCTAGAACCAAGCAAGGGGCTACTTACCCCAAAAAAAATGTAGCTATTATAACGAATCGATCCTTGAAAAATGGAAGTAAACTGGACTTTATCTATGTTGTATTTTTTTTGGTAAATTATAAGACCGATTGATACAAGAATAGTGGATATAATAAGAGCCACTACTAATTTAATTATGAGTGCAATGCTTAAATCGGCAGTGGATACATAACTAAACAACATGGCAGGAAATAGTACAAAATACGATAATTTCTCAATACCACGCCAAAATTCTTCTGAAGTTAACCATTTATTTTTGATAATACTACCAAGCAGCATAATTAAAAAAATAGGTAACGTACTACAAAAAATTTCATTCATTTGTTAATAGTTTTTATTTTAACGTCATTGCGAGGAGCGAAGCGACGTGGCAATCTCGTCCAACTTCCTGAGATTGCCACACTCACTTCGTTCGCAATGACGCTTAGATACCCATGCGGGAATGATATATAGGCTACAACTGCCCTTCAACCAGCTTTTTCATTTCCTGCACCCCGTAAAGCTTTATAAAAGTCCCAAGTCTGGGACCTTCATTCTGTCCAAGCAATATTTGATATAAATCTTTGAAGTAATCACGCAGATTTGCATATCCTGCTTTCATGCCTATATCATATATTGCTTTCTGAATTGCTTCAGCTTCGGTTTGATCAGCTATATCAGATAACATATCTAATATATCCTGCAAAATAACCTTATGCTTTTCAGAAGGAGATAAATATGATTTATGTGCTTTAATAAAGTCATTATAATATCTTATAGCAAATTCTGCTAAATGGTCAAGATAAGGGTTAGTATTTGGAGTTGCTTGTGGCTCATATTTGCTAATAAATCCCCAAAGCACCGATTTATCCGAAGGATTACACACAGAAGTAAGATTTAAAAGCAACGAATAGGTAATTCCAAAAGTCTCAATTTTCGGTACATTTCCGTGATGGATGTGATAAACGGGATTTGCAACACGCTTTGCCCTGTCCTCTTCTAAATGATATTTCTGGTTAAAAGTAATATATTCATCAACATTTTTAGGAATTACATCAAAAAACAAACGCTTAGCTCTAGTCGGATTTTGATACATAAATAATGCCATACTTTCAACAGGAGCATATTTCAGCCAATCATCAATGCTAATACTATTACCTTTTGATTTTGATATTTTCTCACCGTTTTCATCTAAGAATAACTCATAACATAACTGCACCGGCGGCTTTCCTCCTAGGATTCGGCAAATTTCTGAATAAAGACGAGCATTTGCCAAATGGTCTTTGCCGTACATCTCATAATCGACTTTAAGCGCAGCCCAACGCATACCAAAATCCGGCTTCCACTGTAATTTGCAATGCCCTCCCGTTACCGGTACTTCTATATAATTACCGGCTTTGTCTTTATACGTTACAGTGCCTGCTTTAGCATCCCATTTCTCTATAGGTACTTGCAGTACCTTACCTGTTTTCGGACATATAGGCATGAAAGGTGAATAGGTAGCCTTACGCTCTTCTCTAAAAGTCGGTAGCATTAGCTCCATTATCTCGTCATATTTCTCAAGCACCATTATCAGCATCTCATCAAACATACCAGCTTTATAACAGTTAGTACTGCTATAAAATTCATACTCAAAGCCGAATTTATCAAGGAATGAGCGAAGCTTTGCATTCATATAATGCCCATAACTTTCACATTCACCGAATGTATCAGGGATAGAAGTAAGCGGCATATCCATATACTGTGCCACCATTTCAGGATTTGGGATATTGCTAGGTACTTTACGAAGCCCGTCCATATCATCGGAAAAGCAAATTAGTTTAGTCGGAATATCGGATAATTGCTCAAATGCTTTCTGTACCATCACCATACGGGCATTTTCACCAAAAGTACCGATATGAGGTAAACCTGAAGGACCGTAACCCGTTTCAAATAATACATACCCCTTCTCAGGAATTTGACCGTTTAAGCTATCTAATATCTTCTTAGCCTCAACAAAAGGCCATGCGTTTGACTTAATAGCATCTTCCCAAATTTCTGACATTGATTTTTCTTGCGCTTTAATTAATAATCAGTGACAATATACTAAATTTATTTATTTGTAAAATATCAAATTAAACGCCGTCATTGCGAGCGACTGCCAGGAGCGTGGCAATCTCGGGAAGTTTGATGAGATTGCCACGCTCCTGGCAGTCGCTCGCAATGACATTAAGAACAAAAAAACATGCAATTTAATACTATTATAAATTATATCAGAAAAGATAACTATAAAGTTCTACATTTAGGACTGATCGCAATTTCTATAATAGCACTTTCTACCGCTTATATTGCTGAATATATATTCCATTATACACCATGTCCTTTATGCGTTTACGAACGATTTCCCTATTTAACCCTAATCAAAATTTGCTTAACTGCTTTAATCATCCGACAGTTAAGTAAGTATACTTTAATATTCATTCTCCTAACTATCCTTAGCTCTTGTATATTATCAACCTATCATAGCTTCGTAGAAAGAGGCATAGTACAACCAAGTGCTCTTTGTTCATCAATGCTTCATATCCCGAAAGGCTTGTCTATACAACACATCAAACAAATGTTCTACTCGCAGCCAATCACGTCCTGCATGAAACCCGCCATCAAAATCTTTGGTATTTCTATGACAGAGTATAATCTACTCTTAAATATCGGTCTTCTAATCTGTGTACTCCTCGTTTGGTTTTATCCAAAATCTAATAAATAGTTAAAATTAACTATTGGATTGCAGAAATTCAAAATATTATGTATAATGTTCACACGACAAAATAATATTTAAACATAAAGGAATATTTATATGATGAATCAACCAACAAATAATGCTAATTACCGACTTCCAGACGGTAGTACGGTTTTACATAATGCAGCAACGTATAGGGAATGTAAATAATGTTAGACTTTTACTTTCACAAGGTGCCGATTTTAATGCTTTAGATGCTAAAGGAAAAAAACTATAGATTATGCATCTAAACCAGAAATTAAAGAAATACTAACTGATGCTAATGTACGCTCAGCACTACCTGAATTCAAAGCAGAACAAAAGCTTGCTGAGATGAAGAAAAATATTAAAAATGAGGATGATAAAAATAAAATTATCAATGGATTAATTATGAATCCTGAATTTTATTCTGATATAGATGATGTTACAAGAGAGAAATTAATAGAAAAACTTTTTAATTATAATTTAACGATAATAATCCAGTAATAGCTCCGGTAGCAGCACCGGCACCAGTAACAACCACTACTTCTACAGAAATAGCAGCAGAGGACAATGTACGTACACCAAACCCTGAAATATATGACACCTTAATTGAAGCTGAAGACAACCGTACACCGTTTAGTATAGCAGCCTCAACTGGAAATGCAAATATTGTTCAAAAATTAATTGAGCAAGGTCATAATGTCAATGCTAAGGATGAACAAGGAAATACGGCATTATTTTATGCAAGCACTAAAGAAATAGCTAAAATTTTTTAGACAAAGGGACAAGTTTTGAAGTTGAGCATAAATATCTATACTCACCTATACATTAGGCGGCAACAATAGGAAATAAGCAGCTTTTTACTTAAAAAAAATGTGGATGTTAATACTAAAGATGGAAAGGGACGTATACCTATAAATTATGCAACTTATTCTAAACAGCACGAAATAACTCAAATTTTATTACAACCCGGCAGTGAAATTGATACAGTAGACAATTATGGCGGCACACCTTTTTGCTATTTGCTACTAAAGCATGAATCAGGTCAAAATAAAACGTTACTGGACTTATTTTTAAATAATAACGTTAATCTTAAGATTAATGCGTGTGGTGAGTCAATTTTTAATCACGCACTAACATCAAGAGATAAATGGTTACTTGAGCAGTTAATATCTAAAGGTGCTGATATAGGACGACAAGGCGTTCTATTGAATAATCCATTCGATCACAGTATAGCAGAACTTGTAAAGATAGGTGTTGATAAAGAAAAGATAATTCTCATATTAATGAGCAATTAAAAATTACATACAAAAATACTTGGGTGCAAAATCAGCTAACAATTATAAAGACATGGATGTTAATGGTTATAATTATGATTTACCGGATGAAGAAGGGTTTGCAAAAAATACACACGAAAAATTATTAAAAGATGTTATACAACGTCTTAAAAACAGTGAAGATAGAGATGGCATTATTAATACATTAATTGAGATTAGTATTAATGAAGATACAAGAACAGAGCTAATAGAAAAAGTTTTAAATTATAATGTTAATGATAATAATCCTGTAGCAGCTCCAGCATTAGTTACTCCTGTAGCAACCCCTATAGTAGTACCGACTCCATCAACTGCAACAGAAGAAAAGTTATCGGCTGAAGTGAAGACACGTCTTACAATAGGGAAAATAAGGATGATATTATTAGCTTCTTTATCAGAATACTAACGAGAATGTAAAAAGTGAGTTAATAGATTATATCTGTGAATATTCTTTCGATACTGAATTAGCCAGACAGATAGGTGCAGATATTCAATTCTAATTTAAAATCTCTTTAAGTGCTTTTAAAGAAAAACCCGGTGGTTTTAGGTAGTCTAGTACTACCTTACCACTATCTAAGACTATAAGCCTTTTGCCGTAATTTACGGCATCTTCTAAATTATGCGTGATCATAACGGAAGTGATCTTATGTTTCTCTATAATCTCTGCTGTTTTTTTCATCACTTCCAAAGAAGCTTTCGGATCTAAATTTGCCGTATGTTCGTCTAGAAATAATATTTTAGGTGGATGAGCTATGATAAGTGCCAGCAGTATCATCTGCTTTTCTCCACCGGAAAATTTACCTAATGGCTGTGAAAGTAAAGGCACAAAGCGTTTAGGTGCACCTGTAAGCTCTAACAACTCGCTACTTGCTAACCGTTCATTACTAGAGAATCTACTTTCCCACAAAATGATATTTTCTTCAAGGGTTAGCTCGGTAAATAGCCTCTCTTCAGCTTTTTGTGTTAATGTAACTAATGTAGAAGCTTTTTGTCGTTTAGGTATTTTATCGATTCTGACTTGATCTAGACACACTTTCCCGCTAGTAGGTTTTAAATAGCCGGCAAGTATTTTAGCTAAAGTAGACTTACCGCTACCGTTATGACCCAATATTACAACAAACTCTTCTTTAGCAATATTTAAAGTAGTTTCAGCAATTATAGGTTCGGTTCTTGCTTTAACTTTGAACTGTATATTTTCTGCATATAAATAAGGTTTCATAAAGCCTCTCTTTTTACAGAACTCAACGAAATAAACAATACTATACCTAAAATAAGCTTAAGATTTATGGGATCGATTCCAATTCGGAGTAAAAAGCCCAAAGCAATAAAGTAAAATAATATACCTATCAAACAAGACAATATCTCTTTAAACGCATTAAAATTATTATCATGGATTAAAATATGACGCCCTATAACAATTGCACCAATACCGACTAGTGCAACCCCGAAACCCATATTAATATCGGCAAAACCATTTACTTGTGCAGATAAAGTACCGGTTAAAGCAGCAAAACAATTACTTATGCTAAAACCGATAGTACGGTAAAGCTCAGCAGGTTTTCCTAAATTAATCAATAAATCTTTATTAAAACCAAAAGCACGAAGAAATAAACCGAGCTTACCTTTTAATAAAATTATAACTGAACATATAATAAGACAATTGATTATTACTAAAGGTATTAACCAATTTTCGAGCTCTAATATAGATAATAGAGTCGGCATACCAAGAACCGATATATTAGGACGCTGCATAATTTGTAAGTTAACCGAATAAAGCATAAAACTTGCAAGTATTCCGGCTATAAGCCCGTTAATGCGGTTATTCTTCTGCATAACACTAACTATACTGCCTATAATTCCGCCTGCTATTACGGCAAATATTAATGCAGGCAATAACCCAAATGAAAGGCTGCGGGCAAACACTGCCGCACCAAGTACATAAGTACCGTCTACGGTAAGATCGGTAATTTTGAGAATCCGATAACTTATATACATCCCTAAAATAAGCGGCAGCATTATTAAGGATTGCTCAAGAGCAGTAACTAAAATGTTCATGTTACTACTCTTCAAGTTCTTTACGCGCGAAAGGAAGTACGGATAAATTTTCTTTAGTAAGAATATCTTGTTTAACAAATGATTTAAGGTTAATAAATAAAGTTAAGTCTTTCATATCCCCAAATGGAATATCTTTCGGTTCTATTCCTTGTAAGATTTTTTTTGCCATTAAACCTGCTTCTACGCCTATTTGCTTCTCTTGTACTCCTACCGCAATAGTTGCCCCGCTCATTACCGAACCTTCATCGGAAGCAATTATCGGAATACGGCGTTTAAATGCTTCTTGCTTTAAAATATTAATCCCACTGACTATTAAATGATCTTTCAAAATTATAAAACTCTGCGTATTTTCAGGAGCATTTTTTACAGCCACAGGCATATCATTGAAATTTTGTATCATTACCGTGTGCAGAGAAATATTGTTTTTTCCAGCATATAATTTTAACATTTCTACTTCAGGTATAACTTTCTCGCTACTGCTATAAATTAAAGTGATATTCTGTAAAACAGGTAATTTACTAATGGTGTCAGTGATTTTTATCTCATCGTTAACACCAGTAACTAAAGGTAGGTTTTTACTATTAATCATAGCAGCAGCACAAACAATCGGTTTATTTGTTATATGAGAAATAACAGTTTGGCTGGCTGTCGTGCCTATTGGAATTATTACATCAATATCCTGATCTTTTATTTGCTTTATAATGGCAAGTAAAATATTAGAATCAGCATGAGCATTTTTAACTATAATTTCTGCATCTATATCTTTTAGCGACTCTTTAATTCCTGATATAATCTCAGTCATTGCGGCATGTTCAAGTGGAACAATAACTGCTACTTTTTTTTGATCCGCATAAACTGCAGCTGTGATGAATAAAACAAAAAGACAAGAAAAAAATTTTTGAAAAATATTAGAGATAAACATTTTAATATCCTGTTATAAGTTATAATTTAATAATCAAAATTTAAATTTGCATATAGCAAACACATAAACGCAAAAAAATTATCTACGCCAACGCCAATTTTGTATTAAACTATTAACCTTTAAAGATATCATAAATATTTTTAACTGTAGAAATATAAAGTAAAGATAAAAAACTTAGCTTTCTTTGACTAGAAGCTAAATAGTCAAGAAAGCTCTACCTTAGAGGCTATCTGTAAATAAGTTTTAATTGGTAATTAAATTATTTTTTACTGCAAATTGTAAGACTTTTTTGAAATATAAAGTAATATTCTTTCAAAAATCTTATCAATTTTCACTAAACAAGCTCTTTAATTACCAATTAAAACTTATTTACAGATAGCCTCTTAATTTTTAATGTTTAGCACTATTTTTAGATTATGTCAATAACCAATAAATAGTACTAAAAAATTACTTGAGATAGCCTATACTTCGATGTCATGACCGCTTTTACGAAACGTTATTATTGCATAAAGTTGTTGCACGGCTACAAACAACCTACTCGATGTCATACCGTGGCTTGACCACGGCATCCATAAAAGTAACTTTAAAATACTAAATTTTTAGTATTTTAAATTGGATCCCGCGATCAAGTCTCAGGATGACAGGGGTGGAATCGATCCACGCAGGAATGACCTAAACAAGCCATTAACCCTCTTAATGACGATTCAGTACCCATGCAGCAAGGCTTGCAAAATGAAAAAGGAACTCATTTCTTAAACTATGCATTTTCTGTTTGTTCTAATACCGTTTGCCCTAGTAATTGCGATAGAACATCTTGACCTGCTTCAGTCCAACTTACAGGTGGCTCTTCGTTTGGTAAACCTGTACCATAACGATCATTAAATACTCTCACTGCTTGCTGAGTAAATTGATCAAATGTACTTGTGGATTCTACTCCATAGCCATATTCTTTTAAATTTTCCTGTAAAGTATTAACTTTTTCTCCAGTACTATCAAGACTTAATAATAATTTACTCTTTTGCTCTTGCGTAGTCTCAAAATATCTACCAAAACCAGCTTCAGCTAATTCTTTCCAAGGAAATTTTGATCCAGGAGCTATATGAGCATTGCCCTCTCGGTTTACAGTTACTTCACCAAGACCGACTAAATCATGTTTTAAATCTAAATTTGGATATCTTTCTGTTACATCCTTAAGAAATTCTTTTAATTGCCCTATTTGCTCTTCAGGAAAATCACTTTTTGCATCATTAATAAGCATGACTCCAATACCAAACTTATTAACACCTACTTCTCCTTTCCAACTACTCTTGCCTGCATAAAAAGCTTGATCTGTTAAATCATTATGATATTCTTTTTGAGTCCCATCCTTATCAATTATGTAATGAACACTTGCACCTCGCTCATCCAATACTTCACGAACAGTCTTAATATCCTTGCTTACAGAATAAGTAATTACTACACAGGTAGGTTTTACTCCTTCCGGTCTTGGGGCCATATATTTACAATTTGGACTATTGGTATTACTAATACCGTTATTTTCAATAGCCTTACTTTTACTCATAACCTTCCTCCAATATATTTAATAATTGTTGACGGTTCAGAATTTACTAAACCTTAATAAAAATTAATACTTTGGTAATGCTAAGTCAATGAAAATTTAAATATTATTCCCAAGGTATCGATACTGATCTGACACGTTCAATGATTATTTTTCTAATATTTGTAGTAAATGCTCTAGTTAACGATAAAAGTGCTCTTTCCATAGTCCTTGATAATTCTTTATAATCAAAAGAGACGTCATGTTCATATTGCCCTTCTGCTTAAGCAATATTATTTAAGAAATCACTTTCTATTTCTTTGAATAGATATTCAATTTTATTATTAGGAGTATTTTCATTGTCAGCTTTTAACTTTTCTTCTTCAGAACTATTAAAGAAATATTTTAAAGGCGTATTGAAAACTTTTGCAAAAACATATAACCTACTTATAGGTATATTACTTAAACCTTCTTAATATTTTTTAACTTGGAGAGCACTAATATCGAAAAAGCTTGCCCTAATTCTTTTTGGATAATACCTACAGCAAGACGTAGTTCTTTTAAACGTTCACTTGCGAGTTTGTCTGGATGTTTTATTGAATCATTCATTTTAACAATAAGCTTTAATTAAAAATTAATTATTGATAAAGGCTATTCAACTTTAAATGCAGTATATATTACTTTATATTTAATCAAGCAACTTTATTAAAAATTTAATATAATAATACTAAAACCCTTTGTTATCAAGAATCAAGGCTAATAAATAATTAATTAAAAGTATAAAAACGATGAGTAATAAAATAGTAAAATTACCGAATTGCGAGAATATAGTGGGAGAGATTAGTTTTTTAGGAATTAAACCTTGAGTATCATTTATTTCATTTAGATTTAGTTTTTTTATTGTTCTGCCAAAAGGATCTACTATAGCTGAAATACCGTTATTCGCTACTCTAATCATAGGTAAACCGTTCTCTACGGCTCTACTTCTACTAATATGAAAATGCTGATATGGACCGCTGGATTTACCATACCATGCATCATTTGTAATATTAATTATTACATCGGCTATTTCATTATTCGTCCGTACAAAATCAGGAAAAATAGATTCATAACAAATTAAAGGTTTAATTTTAAGATTATATTTTTCAAGATACACAAGCCCTCCGTTTCCTTCTTTATAATCAATTAAACCATGAGTTAATTTTTTAAACGGTAGTATCTTTTTAAGGGGCATATACTCACCGAAAGGTACTAAATGTGATTTATGGTATTCAAATAATTTATGATTATTTTTATCAAGAGCATACATAGCTGAGTAAAGTTCAAACTCATCACCTTGTTTTTTATTATCCGAAATTCCTCCTGTTATCAAAATAGCATTTGTAGAATTTAGCATTTTTAATAATTTTGATTTAACTTGTGGTATATCATCAGGTACTACTAATGCTGCCTCAGACCAAATAATTAAATCGGTAGGTTCCAAATTTTCTGATAAATTAATATGTAGCATTAAATTATGCCAAAATTCTTCTTCATTCCATTTTGCGGTTTGAGGTATTGAAGGTTGCACTAATCGTACTTTTATATCAGTGAAATTTGTATGGTTATTACTTAGCCTTACTGCTCCATAAATGACAATGATGGTTAATACTAGGACTGAACTAGCTAGTAATATTTTTAACTGAGTAAATTGCTTGCTAAATAAAGGATAAGCTGATGTAGAAATATATATAACTATAAAACTAAGCCCATATATCCCTATTATACTTAAAGGCTGTATTAAAATATCTGAAAACGAAAAAGCATAACCAATCAAATTCCAAGGAAGACCGGTAAAAATCCATGAACGTACCCACTCAAATAATACCCAACATAAACAGAATATAAATTGGTAATATTTATTATTTTTAGCAAAAAAACTAAGCGTGCAGCTTGCCGATATAAAGCAAGCTAAAACTATAGGTAGTCCAAATAACGCAAAAGGAATTGCCCACCAAAAATCTGCAATATAAACGCTAACACCGATACTTATCCAATATATTCCACTTAAAAAATGCCCAAAACCAAATAAATAACCAAATTTTGTGGCTTCTTGCCAATTTTCGGATTTTTGAACTATATAACATAAGTAAGATAACGTTAATAATGCCGGTATAAAGAAAGTCGGAGCAAAAACTAAACCGCTTAATATCCCTAGCAGTAAACATATGATTTTAGGTTTATACATTTTTATCGATTATTTGTTTACAAAATAATACATCATGCTATCATTTCAGCAAGTTTTAATATAATGAGTAAATAAATGACTACAGGATTACTACAAGGAAAAAAAGGCTTAATTACAGGTATTGCAAATAATATGTCAATATCGTGGGCGATTGCACAGCTTGCTAAAAAACACGGAGCAGAGCTATGGTTTACTTATCAATCGGGAGTACTAGAAAAACGAGTTAAACCACTCGCTGAGGAAATAGGTTGTAATTTTGTTAGCGAACTTGATGTTACGAAGCCAAAATCAATTAGTAATTTATTTGATGATATACAAGAGAAATGGGGTAGCTTCGATTTCTTACTTCACGGTATGGCTTTTGCCGATAAAAATGAATTAAAAGGACGTTATGTTGATACTAGCTTAGAAAATTTTCATAATTCTTTACATATATCATGTTACTCTCTTTTAGAACTCTCAAGGTCCGCAGAAGCCTTAATGCATAACGGCGGAAGCATTGTGACATTAACTTACTACGGCGCTGAAAAAGTTATACCTAATTATAACGTTATGGGAGTCGCCAAAGCTGCACTTGAGGCTAGTATAAAATATTTAGCAAACGATATGGGAGAAAATAATATTAGGGTAAATGCTATTTCGGCAGGACCTATCAAAACTTTAGCATCTAGTGCAATAGGTGATTTTAGTACTATGCTTAAATCTCACGCTGCAACTGCACCGTTAAAACGTAATACTACCCAAGAAGATGTAGGAGGAGCAGCAGTATATTTATTTAGTGAATTATCTAAAGGTGTTACCGGTGAAATCCATTATGTAGATTGCGGTTATAATATTATGGGAAGTAATAAATTATAAATTATTGTAGGGATTAATGTCATTCCCGCAAAAGGCCTGCTTGTGTAGACCAATAAAATCCACTGTATCACCCCGTAGCTTGACCACAGGGTCCATAAAAACAATAAAAATACTAATATTATTAGTATTTTAAGCTAGATCCCGTGAATAAATCACGGGATGACAATTGTATTTTTCAAGTCACACAACAAAATCATCACAATCCATGATTTCTTTTTTTGAGGTGTTCAGGTTTTGGAGGAACAGGCGGTTTTTTAGATTTTGCCTGAACCTTTTTAGCCTCTAACGGCAATGCCAGATTATTGAATCTATTTAACTCTTTTGAGATTTGTTTTAACTGTTCTTGTACTTCTATCTTTAAAGGAGTATAAGAATTTTTCATTTCACTATTTATTATTGTGCCTATTTTCTCAAGATTTTCTTTAGAAATAGAATATGATTTTATACCTATATAATTAACAATCTTTGACCACCAAGTTTGTCCTTTATCTAATCCTTGATATATTACATCTACTAAATCATTTTTTTTGAATGTTAATATATAATCAGAAGCGCCTTCTAAAGATTTAGATAAATGCCTTTTTATTTCTCCTTGTCTCTTATCTTCAATATTTACTTTTTTGTCTTTCTTGAGTTTTGTTATTGCTTTTTCAATTATTGAAGATATCTTAGTTTCTTTTCCTTCATGTGCTTTATTTTCTAAATTTGCTTTGGTATTAAAATTTATATTAGTTCCTATTTTAGCATCTACTAATTGTTTAGCATACTTACCGTTAGGATCTTGTATTTCTCGCTCTATCTCAGCGGATTTTAAACCTAATTTTGTATATATATCTGATTCTCGGAAAAGTGGAGCATATAATAAAAAATTAATACTTTGAGCTATTCTACTATCTATCAAATCTTTAGAATCTCTTTTGGGATAAAATTTTTCTTGTAAAATACTATAGTGATCTAATATTTCCTGTGTTATATCTTTTACATCAAGAGATTGTAATTCTCCTTTATCATTAAATTTTGCTTTCATACCTGAGCGTTTGGCTTCCAATAATAATATTTCTTGAAAAACTTTATTATTAGGAGTACGACAAACGAAATTAGGATCGTTATCCGGCATTAATTCATTTGCATTTTCCATTATTGCTTGATTGAGTTTATGTAATTGCTCTTTATTAAGTTTTTTATCTAACAAACTTATAAAAGCTTCTCTTTGTTTTTGCTTACTTGCAGTACTAAAAGCCTGCTGCATCTTTTGCAAAACAACAAAATCAAAATTTTTGTTACCTATTTCTTGGATAACTAAATTTGCTAAATTTTTTGTTTCAGTATTCACTGTTTCTTTTTTATTTTTTGCAGCCATTTTAGTATTAATCTCACTTATAATTAAATATTAATGATAGATTAAATTAATTTCTAGATGTTTTTACTATATTTATAATCAAAACTTTAAAACAGTATCTAGCAAGTCATACTGGTTCTGAGCTATTACCCAAAATTTCTATTGATTCTATTGTTTCATTATGCGATTGACTATGCATTACTAAATCTAAAATATTTGAAGATGCTAAATTGCTAATATAAACACCTTGTACATCATTTAATACATAATCAACCACTAATAATTTAGAATCAGCAGAAGTTCCATATAATGACATTTTTGCCTCAAATAATTTTTTAAATGTATCTAATTCAAGTAATTCTTCACATACAGCATGTTCTTTAATATCTCTACTTACAAATAAACTCATTATGCTTCGTGCTAAACTATTTTTAATATACAAGCCTTTTAAGCATTCAATAAAATGTTCAAAAAAATTTAGTTCTTCAAAAGGAATGTTGAAATCAGGTAATAATTCTTGATATAATTTTTGCTGCAATTCCTTTTTTTCAATTAGTTCTTCAAAAGGAATGTTGAAATCAGTGAACAATTCTTTATATAATTTTTGCTGCAATGCCTCCTCCTCAAATTTTTTCAAATAGAAATGATCAATTAATAGCTTGTAAAGCTTAAGTATCACACTAGGAAAGTTAATTTTCAAAGTTCCTTTTTTATCAATTTCTACAGTAAACCTGTTTTCTTTTGCCTCTAAATATATTAGATCTCGAAATATACTATCCTCTTTTGTTCTACGAAGTAAAAAAGCTGTATCTTTAGAATCAACTAAATCTAAAGCATGTTTCATTATTGTTGCATTAAGCTCATGTAACATATTGTTAGATATCACCTCTGCTGCATCTGCTAGAAAAGATTTTTTATCATCTATTTTTAATTTCCTTAAATTTTCTAGAACTTCTAAAGTTATTTCACCTTGTTGAATTTTTTTAAGTAACTCATAATAGTTGCTAAATTTTACTTCTTGATTTTTACATCCTAACCCACCATAAACATTGCATCCTGATTCTTGCTTTTGAGCTAATCCAGTATATTCTGTTTCAATTTCTCTAGGTTTACTAATACAAGAGTTCATAATGTCTTTTAGCTTCATATAATTTTTCCTTACATTTAATAAGGATTATTATATTTAGTTAAGAAATATTAACAAGTACTTTATAGAAGATTAAGATAAATTAATTTTTATTGAGAGGATGATGCAACAATGCTTTTTTGAGATGATTAGTTTGAAGATGAGTATATATTTGGGTAGTAGATATATCAGCGTGACCAAGCAGCTCTTGAATTACTCTTAAGTCTGCTCCGCCCTCAAGCAAATGACTTGCAAAACTGTGACGTAATATATGCGGAGAAATATACTCAGGGTTAAGTCCTGCATAAAGGGCAGCAGATTTTAACAGAATAGCAAAATTTTGCCTAGTCATATAACCCGCTAAAGCTGATGAAGGAAATAAATAAATTAGATTTCTTGGTTTAGCTTTATTCACAAAAACATCTCTAATTGCAAGATATTTAGCAATACTGATAACTGCCTGTTCATTTATTACTATGACTCTTTCCTTATTACCTTTACCAAGTACCGAAAATATTTTTCTTACTTCTCCTTTAGACGTTTTATTAGTCAGAATATCAGCAAGCTTAAGACTCACAAGCTCCGAGACTCTAAGACCGCTAGCATAAAGCAAATGAATCATAGCATTAAGCCTGATACCTTCAGGAGAATTATCTTGAGAGCAATGTTCAAGTAACGATTTAATTTGAGCTATAGATAATATTTCGGGAAGTTTATTTTGATATTTAGGCAAATCTACGTTAAGAACCGGATTAAACGCGGTATGGTTTTCGCTAATTAAAAATTCATAATAACTTTTTATAGTTGAGATTTTTCTGTTGATTGAGCGTGCTTGCAAATCATTACTTGCTAGATACTCAATCCAGTCTCTAATATTCTCAGTAGTAATATTTAATTCGGATAATTTGTGTTTAGCAAGATAATTTTGAAAATCGAATAAGTCACGCTTATAGCTCAGTATAGAATTTTTTGACAATGCTCTCTCGGCTAAAAGCATTTCTAGGAATTGCGCAATAAATTCCATAAGATGTTTTAATTTCTATAATGGAGGCCAGGGTCGGAATCGAACCGACGAATAGAGGATTTGCAGTCCACGGCATTACCACTTTGCTACCCAGCCTAATCAGTGTCATACCACAATCCTATGTCATTCCCGCGAAAGCGGGAATCCATAAACGGATAATTGTATTTTTACTGGATTCCCGCTTTCGCGGGAATGACATAAATACTAACAACATCCATACAAAAAAGCAACTATTTTTATATTAAACTCCGAATCCTTGCAGGATATTTAAACGATTTATCCTTAATACAATTCAAGAACTGGCTAACTGAATCTACTATATCGTCATTTTTAATATGGGGAAAATTCAGTAATTCCTTTAAAATTATGCTTGATTGTTTAGGTATTAGAACACTAGCTGATTGCAATAAAGGAACTACCGAGGCGAATCTTGTAACTTTATCACAGCTTGGCTTAATCCCTATCACTCTAATATTACCACCTAAAAATCCTATATCTTGAATCAATTGTTGACCACTTGCTTTATCTTCGATTAATATAAATTTTGGCTGATATTCTCTAGCTAATTTTTCCGTCAAATTCTTAAGCTCAGGATAATTAATTTTTTGCCGTACTAATGATACTAGATAATATTTCTGCATCCCCCCATATATTACAAACACTATAATCGGAATCTTCGGAACTCTTAATTGCCGTATCCCAGCTGTGCACAAAATAATCAAATCTTGAAGGTAGATTTTCATAAAATCTAATATTTTCCATATTCAGTAACGATTACCTTTGTGCTATCGGTTCTTGTAAAATATTGAGCATTATCATTATAGCTACCTATTTCCTGCTCTAATTTCATTAAACAGGAGGTTCTTTAATAGCTGTCTAATAACTTTACCACTAAGATATTGATATTCTTTATTCATTAATTTAAAGGAGTAATCTTGCATGCTAATCGCCGGAATTGTTAAATGATGCCATGAATTGCTATTATTAAGTAGATAACCGGATAAATCATCCGTATGCAGACGCTGCATAACTAAAACTATCGCTCCCTTATTACGATTATTTAGTCTGCTAACAAAAGTTTGCTCAAACCAATCTATAAACTTTCTTACGTATTTTATAAGAATGAATTTGCGTGGGGTTATGAGGATCATCGATAATTAAGATATCACCGCCCTCACCTGTTGCCGATCCTCCAACCGATGTTGCAAATCTAAAGCCATTAGCTGTTGTTAAAAACTTACTTTTTTGATTATGGGGTTTACTAAGGATAGTACTTGAAGTTCTTTATACCAATCAGAATTTAAAATGAACTGACAATCTAGTGAGTGTTTAATGCTAAGTATTTGAGAATAGCTGGCAACCATAATCCTTTTGGTAGGATTAACACCCCCAATAAAGAAGCAGGCCAAGCAACGCCAACACAAATAGATTGTAGTCAGCTCCTTGGCGGTATATTTTTTATTAAACGATTAATATCACCGCTTTGCACGGCATTTAAATAATCGGTAATTATTCTTATATGCTTACTTGGATAATACTCCGCTCCAGGATTAATAGTATTAAATTAATTATACAACTATAAAAATCCTGTCGTAAAATAGAATTTAAGAGTTCTTTAGAGTGGAGCATATTGTACCTACATAGTCATTGCGAGGAAAAATTGTAAGTTTTGACTAAGCAATCTCAGGCAAAATTCCTGAGATTGCCACGCTCCTTGAAATCGCTTGTAATGACCTTCTTATCATAAATTATCATTGCCATTAATCCCCTATAGTATATAATTTTGAAAAATAATATATTTATCTATGAAATTACTAAAAATTATTTTTATCATTACTATATGCATTAATTTTCCTATATTCGCAGAAAATTTAGAGTCGGTTACTACAACCGAAGATATTGAAAATGACGTATTTATCCCTCTTGATGAAAATCATCCTATTTTAAATCCAAACGATAATATTAATGATAGTTCTGAGTTTAAAAATTATACAAATGGCAAAATTATTGCTCTAAATAACATTACTGCTACTTCTGAAGAGATAGATTTTAAAGTCGGGGAAGAAAAATATTTCGGTAATATAAAAATCAAATTGCACAAATGTATAAAAAACCTTGATCCATATAATGAAGATAATTATTTGTTGATGACCATAACGGAATATAAAATAGACGAAGATCCTAATTTACTCTTTCAAGGATGGATGATTTCTTCAAGCATTTCACTTTCAACGTTTGAACACCCAATCTACGAAATTTTTGCTAAAGATTGTTTTTAGATGCAATATTTAATTTCAAGTTTAATATTTTTAATTCCAAGCCTTGGGATGCTGGCGGGCTTATCCGCTGCAGCTACTGTTACAATTTTTTTGCTTATATCATTCCTGCGAGGTATTAATCGTCATTGCGAGCGCCTGAAAGGAGCGTGGCAATCCAGTAACAATGTAATACCGTGGCTTGACCACGGTATCCAAAAAATAAAAAAAGACTGGATCCCACTACAAGCTCACGGTATGACAATGTTATTCACCGCTTGGTGCTTTATATCTTGTTTATTCGCAATTCATCTTATTAATAGCTTAGCTACTTTTACTCAAGTTTTTATACTCTTATTTCTTGGCTTTGCAGTTAGTAATTCTGCTCCTTTTCAAAATCGCTTACAGCTTAAAAAAGCCTTAATATTCGGAATTCTCACAGCAATATTATTATTCTTCATCGAATATTCTTCTAATGGATTTTTAACAAGAATATTCAAAACTAGTTTTGGCTTATATATGCTAGATCGTGGTTGTGCTTTACTTTCAATTACCGCTTGGGTAGCGATTATAATTTTACTTTCTAACGGTAAAAAACGACATACCTTAATGCTATATATATTAGTACTTTATTTACTAAGTATTTCCGATAGTTTGGCAAGTTTTTTAGGCTTCGGTATAGGAGGAGTAATATTTATTTTAACAAGATTTATGAAGCCGATATTTTTCAAATTAATCGCAATAAGTTTAATTACCGGCTCGTTACTATTTCCTGTGATAGCTAAACAAATAGAACCACAAGATTTATCTGAAAAATATTTAGCTACACAACCTTCCGCGGCTCATCGTTTATTTATTTGGCATTTCGTCGCAAACAAAATCATTGAAAAGCCGATTTTAGGCTATGGCTTAGCTTCTTCTAAATATATCGAAGCTGGTGATAGTGAAATGATCGATTACAATGGAGAAAAATGGCATCCTTTGCCGCTTCATCCTCATAATAATATATTACAAATTACTCTTGAACTCGGTATAATAGGTTTAATATTATTTTTATGCTTAGTTTATAAATATCTCAAACAAATTAGTAATCTCGAAAATAAAAATTTCAAGGCAATTTCCTATGCATGTTTTATAAATTACTATATTATCGGCATGATTTCATATAATATTTGGCAAATATGGTGGATATCAAGCGGTATTTGGGTACTAGTTTTAATGAAGCTACTAGTTAAACCTGATATTGTCATTGATAATTGATGCTATTTAAGGTAAATATAGAGTTAAGTGTCATTAAATCTACGTCATTGCAAACAGCCGTAGGCTGCGTGGCAATCTCAGGAATTTTTCCTGAGATTGCTTCGTCGCATTACTGTGCAATTCTTCTCGCAATGACGGAACAATATAATAAAAAACATATGCTACAAAACTTAGAACTTTTACAAGAATATCTACCGATTGCCATATTTTTCGGTATTGCGTTATTGGTTTCCGGTTTAATAATGATTCTACCTAACCTATTATCGACAAAAAAATATAATAAAGATAAGCTAGAACCTTATGAGTGCGGTTTTGAACCTTTTAGCGATGCAAGATCAAAATTTGACATATGTTTTTACTTAGTTGCTATTTTATTTATTATCTTTGATCTTGAAATTGCATTTTTAGTGCCTTGGGCTATTAGTCTTAATACGATAGGTCAAATAGGCTTTTTCTCAATGATGTTTTTCTTATTCGTACTTATTATCGGGTTCATATATGAATGGAAGAAAGGAGCTTTAGACTGGTAGTAATATGAAAAATAATTTTTATCAAGAAGACGAATTATTAAGTAATGAGCTTTCTAATAGAGGATTCTTACTCACTAAAGTTGATGACGTTATAGGCTGGGCGAGAGCTAATTCCTTATGGCCTATGACTTTTGGGCTTGCTTGTTGTGCTGTTGAGATGATGCAGGCAGCAGCAAGTAGATATGATATGGATCGCTTCGGTATGTTATTTAGACCAAGTCCAAGACAGTCCGACCTTATGATAGTTGCAGGAACGCTTACTAACAAAATGGCACCAGCTCTACGTAAAGTATATGATCAGATGGCTGAACCTAAATGGGTGCTTTCAATGGGTAGTTGTGCCAATGGCGGCGGCTATTACCACTTTTCCTATTCGGTAGTGCGTGGCTGTGATAGAATCGTACCGGTGGACGTATATGTCCCTGGCTGCCCTCCTACCGCCGAAGCATTAATTTACGGGCTGATGCAGTTACAGAAAAAAATTAAACGCACTACAGGTTTTAAGTATGACGCTAGACAAACTCATTGAAAGACTTGCAGCTAAATCTAACATTTTAATAACTCCGATCACGGTTAAAGATTACCTAGCTTATAAAATCGAGCCGAATTTTTTATTGCCGTTTTTAAAAGCTTTAAAAGAATCGGAAGAATTACGCTTCACTTTACTTACTGATTTATTTGGGGCTGATTTTCCTCAGAATAACGTAGTCAATTCAGTTGGGCTTGGCCACAAGGAGCAAGGCGCGAAGCCTATAACTAATAGGAGAACGACGAGCGACAATGTAGGCGAGTCCAAATCAATTGACTATAAAAGGTTTGAAGTAGTATATAATTTATTAAGCTTAAAATTAAATAAGCGTCTTATAATAAAAGTATATATATCTGAACAAGAAACTATACCTTCAGCAATGAGTATATTTAGTGCCGCTTGTTGGTATGAGCGTGAAGTTTACGATATGTACGGGGTAAATTTCGAGGGTAATGACGATAAAAGACGCATACTAACCGATTACGAATTTGAGGGGCATCCATTACGTAAAGATTTCCCGTTAACAGGCTATACACAAGTTAAATATGATGAGAAGCTAAAGAAAGTAGCTTATGAACCGGTCGATTTAGACATAGAATATCGTGAGTTTGATTTTAGCTCGCACTGGCATAGCCCGAGTTATGTATTGCCAGGTGATGAGAAGGCAACCAATGTCATTCCTGCGAAAGCAGGAATCCAGAAATAAAATGAATGTAATCCTGTGACTTGATCGCGGGATCCAGAAAAAATACAAAAGACTGGACCCCGTGGTCAAGCGAACTAGGTGACAGTAGGAAAAATACTATGACTAACAACACCAAAACTATAACTCTAAACCTTGGTCCACAGCATCCGGCAACTCACGGAGTTTTAAGGTTAATACTTGAGATGGACGGGGAAGTAGTAAATAATGCCGACCCTCATATTGGGTTACTTCATCGTGGTACGGAAAAGCTTATTGAGCATAAAACATATTTGCAGGCTATACCATATTTTGATCGTCTTGATTATGTTTCACCGATGTGTCAGGAACATGCATTTGCTTTAGCTGTTGAGTCGTTATTAGAATGCGAAGTCCCACGAAGAGCTCAGTTTATCAGGGTACTATTCTCAGAGCTAACAAGAATTTTGAACCATACTTTGAATATTGGCAGCCAAGCTTTAGATATCGGTGCTACTACTCCTTTATTATGGCTCTTTGAAGAGCGAGAAAAGATCATGGAATTTTACGAGCATGTTTCCGGCTCTCGTATGCATTCAAACTACTTTAGACCGGGCGGGGTTGTAGCAGATTTACCCGAAGGTTTACTTGAGGATATAGATAAGTTTATAGAACAGTTTCCTCCTAAACTTCACGATATTGAAAGTCTACTAAATGAAAATAGATTATGGAAACAACGTTTAGTAGATATCGGCGTTGTGTCTCAAAAAGAGGCAATGGACTGGGGGTTTTCAGGACCAATGCTTAGAGGTTCGGGTATAGCTTGGGATTTACGCAAGTCAAACCCTTATGACGTTTACGATGAAATGGACTTTAAAGTACCAATCGGCAAAAACGGTGATTGTTACGACAGATATTTCGTTCGTATGCTTGAAATGTACGAATCAATCAAGATAATCAAGCAATGTATAGAAAAAATGCCGAAAGGTGCAATTAAAACCGATGATCCTAAATTAACACCACCGACAAGAGCCAAAATGAAAGAATCTATGGAAGCAATGATTCATCATTTTAAGCTCTATACAGAAGGATATGACGTCCCAGCCGGTGAGACCTATAAAGCCGTAGAAGCCCCTAAAGGCGAATTTGGTGTATATTTATACTCGCGAGGAGGTAATAGACCTTATAGATGTCGTATTAAAGCACCCGGCTTTGCTCATTTGCAAGGACTAGATTTTATGTCTCAAGGTCATTTAATGGCAGATGTTATTACTATTATTGCAACGCTTGATATAGTATTTGGTGAGATAGATAGGTAATATATTTGTCATGCCGTGGGCTTGTACTTGCGTTGCTCTGTCATTCCTGCGAAAACAGGAATCCATAAAATAAAACTAAAAAACAAAAAATATATTGGGTATATATCTTATGCTCTAATAAGCATGGTACTTTATATATTGGTATTACTAATAATATAATAAGTCGTGCTTATGAACATAAACAAAAAATAATAAAGGTTTTACCTCAAAATATAATATTATAAAGCTTGTTTATACAGAAGAATTTACTGATATTCAGCACTTACAAGAAAAAAACTTGAAAAAATGGCAACATAGTTGGAAAATAGAACTGATAGAAAAAACTAATCCTGAATGGACAGATTTAATTAAATAGTTCTACGGATTCCTGCTTGCGCAGAAATGACATAAAACTATACCATACTAAAAATATATGAATACAAAAATTACAAATTTTACATTTGATAAGAAAAATTTAAATCTAGCAGAAGAGATTATAAAAAAATATCCACCGCATGGAAAAAGAAGTGCAATACTTCCGCTGCTTGATCTAGCACAACGTCAAAACGGCGGCTGGCTACCTGTTCCTGCTATCGAATATGTAGCAAATATGTTAGCAATGCCTTATATACGGGCTTATGAGGTTGCAACATTTTATACTATGTTTAACTTAAAGCGAGTTGGTAAATATCATATCCAAGTATGTACTACCACTCCTTGCTGGCTGAGTGGTAGTGATGATATAATGAAAATTTGCGAAAAGAAATTAGGTGTAAAACTCAAAGAAACTACTGAAGATCAAAAATTTACTTTAAGCGAGATAGAATGTTTGGGAGCATGCGTTAACGCTCCGGTCGTACAGATTAATGACGATTATTATGAAGATCTAACTCAAGAAAAAATGGGGGAAATAATAGACAAGCTTCAAAATGACTAGAATCTTATTATTATTACTTAGATTTTATCAATATTTCATTTCTCCACTACTTGGCAATAATTGCCGGTTTCACCCCACTTGTTCTGAATATGCCAAAGAAGCTATATCAATGCACGGCAGCATAAAAGGCTTGTGGTTTACCTTTAAAAGAATTATCAAATGTCAACCGTTTTGCGACGGCGGATATGATACAGTTCCAATCTCTATAAAAAATTCTAAACCACTTAATAAAAAAATATAAATTATGTTTATTGTAAACCTTAAATATACCTTAGGCTTAGATCTTTCTTCTATTGAAAATTTATTACGCAACATAGAAAATGTTTAGATACATGTTATGATAAAGGACATTTTATTAGGTCCTATACATCCAAGAATTGGCGGTATTATTTTAGCTAATATAGAAAAACTAAGTCAGCTTAAAGATATATTAAGAGAAGATCCTTTTTATATAAATAATATATCTGAATATGCAATTACTAACTTCACTCCTACAAAATGGAATAAGAATTTAAATATTTTTTTTCAAAAACATGAATAAACTAATCCCTTTACCTCGTGAATTTTTTGCAAGAGATACTAATGTAGTAAGCACTGAGTTAATCGGTAAAACTCTTTATTTCCAAGGTAAAACAGCTATCATTACTGAAACTGAAAGCTATATAGGGCAGAATGATCCTGCTTGCCATGCAGCAAGAGGGCGGACAAAAAGAACGGATATAATGTTTGGTCCTGCAGGCTTTAGCTATGTCTATTTAATTTACGGAATGTATTATTGTTTAAATTTCGTAACCGAAGCTAAAGGTTTCCCTGCTGCGACCTTAATAAGAGGCGTACATGTTATTTCGCCTGAAAATCTATACCTCAACGGTCCGGGTAAATTATGCAAATATTTAGGAATTAATATTTCTCATAATAAATGCGATCTCATAAATAACAACGAATTTTTTGTCGGCGATATCGGCTTAAAGCTACCCTACTCTACTACTGCTCGTATAGGTATTACTAAAGGCACGGATAAATTATGGCGTTATGTTGTTACAGATATCACTAATTTAATCTCTCAATATAATGTACAGCCTTAATAAGGTCATATTGATTTACGGCAAAAGGACCTCGAAAAGGTTTGTCTAATATAAATAATAACAAAAGCATTGATGATGAAGTGATACAAACTAAACCAACCGAAATCTTATGTAAATAAAGCTTGGTGCCAAGCATACAGACAAAAATTAAATTAATAGCAGTCATTATACATACAACTATCCAATATTGAATATTTAAGGAAAAATAGGACATTTTAATCCTTTTATACCTTACTGTATAAAGCTCTTTTATCTCTTCAATGATTTACCTGCTTAGTCAATAGCTGCATTTGCTCGCGTGCTTTATAAGCTTTTAGTCTCTTATTAATATCTTGGAGGAAACTAAGAACTTCATGACCGATTTGCTTGCCGTCTTTCATTAATTGCCATTCACGCCGCATTACACCTTTGGTATAATTTTTAATATCTAGATAAATTGTAGGCCTGGAAGCCAACCTACACTATCTGCAAGCCTCATCAACACTATAGATTCTGCTGCCACCCCTTCTTGTGCTTTATTAAAATTACCAAGTAAATAAATTAATACAAAACCGGTTGATACCGCATACATACTAACGACTACACCTGATCAAAACCCACCAAGACTTCCAAGCTCTTCTTTTTGAAAATTATTAGGAATAATGTATTTTGTTAAATATAAACATCCAACACAAAAACTCATCAAAACAATATTAGGAACGGTATAGATAAAGTCAATTATATGATTACATAGGTATTATTAACCATGTCCTGCTGAATATTTATGTAATATACTAGAAATAAGAGTTTGATAAGGTAATCCCTCATAAGCAGCTTTTTGTTTTATTCTCATTAAATCACTACTAGAAATACGAATATTTATTCGAGTATCTTTTTTTAAATAATTCGCTTCTGCCACTTGTGATATATGTTTCTCTTGTTCAAAATTTTTAATTCTTTGCCATTCATCATTTTCAAAAGACTCGAGCAATGCGCTTTCTTCAGCATCTAGTATTATATTTGATATATTCTCTTTATTTCTCATTACTTTTCCTATTTTTAGATATTCCTGAGTAGCTTTGTGACGTGGAATAATAGTCTTTAAAAAAATTGTTCTATCAACTTCACTAATAAAAGGCACTAAATAGGCGTATTCATTAAATTTAACTATATACATTTTTTGCTCTGAATATTTATTAGGATTTGGATGTTCTATTATATCCAATAAACAATTACTTTCTATAACTGATATTATTTCTTCAAAACTTACCTTGCGCTCACTTATTAACTTATAATTTTTTCAGCAGAAAAGCTATAATTACATTTCTTTGTCATCTTATGGTATTAGTACAATGTATGCTTTATGTCAACACTACACTTCCATCTCTTCTAAGACCACTGTAGAATCAGCAAGTTTAGTAATTTTTTCAATTTTTAACCGAGCTTCTTTTAGTTTTTTCTCACAATGATTCTTAAGTAAAATACCTCTTTCAAAGCTATTAACTGCCGTCTCTAGACTCTCTTGTCCGTTATCTATTTTTTTAACAATTTCCTCAAGCTCTTTTAAAGCTTCTTCAAAGCTAATATTTGCTTCTAAAGTTTTAGTATTAGTCATTTATTTTTATTTTTAATGGTTATCTGTAGTAATTGTGTCTTCAGTTGTTTGGGGTATAAGTAATTTTTTTAGCTCACTACTATCAAAAGTTTTCTTAGGAGCAAAAATACTCCCTTGCATTTTTATATTAAGATGTGCCAAGCTATCTTTATCAGAACTTGTATTTGAGGTATTTAACTTAACAAGCCTTGCCGGCACGTAAAATGATAAAATACTAGATGCATCCATATCAAAATTATATATATTAACTGCAAAAGAGGCCGCACCGCTACTATATTGTGTTGCAAATTTTACTTTCTTTAAAAGGGCAATACCTTTTTGTAGTTCAATATCACCGCTTATACCTCTAATATTTTCTTGGCCTGTGGTTATAGCACTATTTATATCTTTATCTAAATTTTGTACCTTATAATCAGCTGTATCAATTTTTTCTATAAAAGCATCAATTGCAAAATTATTAACATCTATATTGTTTATAGCAAATTGTGATTTTGTAGTAAGGTTATATAGCTGGCTTTGAAGAGTGTTACCGTTAGTTCCTAAACTACCGCTTATACTTATTTTTCCGCCACTTGCAGTAAATATTTTAGGCATAAGAGCTGAAACTTTGTTTAAATCTATTGTATTTAAAGCATATACGAAATTTATAGCATAAGGTTCTAATAAAATATTGCCGTTACCTTGAAGCTTACCACCTAATAATTCTGCTTCAATATTATTAAATTGTAATAAATTATTATTATTTGCTACATAAAATTTAACATTTTTCAATATTAAATCATTTTGTAATAATGTCGACAATGTACCGGAAACTTGTAAGGTAGCTTTATCTAAACTATAATCATTTATTAATTTATTTCTTAAATTCAGCATTCCTGCCGGTGATAATAAATCAGTAGTAAGATTACCGTCCTTAATTTCTACGGTCAAAGACGGCAATACACTCGATGCATCTAAGTTCCAGCTAGTTGATAAATAGCTGTTAGCAGTTTTAAAATCTAAATTACTAATTTTTATATTAGCTGGTACGATTTTAGCAAGCAAATTCATTTTGTCAAATACATGATCGTTATACTTAACGCTATCTATCAGAATATCTAAATTAGCTAAATATCCTATTGTTCTAATAGGGATGAATTTACTTGGATAATCTAGAGCTTTCATATCTTTAGTTAAATTTTTTGTAAATTCGATAAGCGGCGAAATTATTGGATACGTTCTACTGCTTAAGTCAAGCGAAGATATATTAAGCGTAGCGTCTAAACGAGGTGTTTGAGCAATAAATTTACTAGAAAAATTTCCTGATAAATTTAAATGATCTGTTTTGAGTAATAAATTTTTAAAAAATAAATCTATTAAAGTGAGTTTTAAATCCGATGACAAGCTAAAAGGAATAGCTTCTTTAATAGTAACGTCGTTAAATCCTAAAATATGCAGTAACGAATTTATATCGTTGTGCTTTAAATATAGCTGTCCATCGAACATACTTCTAACGGCATTCTGTGTTACATTACCTGTCAGCTTAAATTCTCCACCTGATTTAATATTACCTGAAAATTCATTTATCTTTAAAGTACCCTTTGATAAGTTAGAAGAAAAGACTATTTTTTTTAGTTCTTCATTATTACTTAAAATTATTTCGTTAATTGCCACGTCTGCTTTAAGTAATTTATTGGCAAAAATAAATCTAATATTTGAAGAAGAAGTATTAAATGTTCCCTCTGCATTTGGAGAAATTAACGAACTTAAATCTATTTTAGGAAAATCTAGTTTTACATTAGTAGTAATATTATCATTTTTAGCAATGTTAACAAATCCATGACCAATAATAAAAGATGATGCTATTACTATGTCTTTTAGTTCTATTGCATCTTCATTATTTGAAATATTAAATTTAACGTTTACTGCCTCATGTTGATTAAATTTATTAAAAAGATGGTTTAAATCCGGTAATATATTATACATTACCGATGCTAAATTTTTAATCTGATATTCACCACTGCCGCTAGTAAGCTTAGAATCTTTGTAAATTTGCGATAACTTAAAACCATAATCATTATTATCAATATTAAGACTAAAATCTACTATATCGTCACGTTTATTAATTGAACCTGAAATTTTACCTATATAGTTACTTGTAGTTTTAAATATGTAATTAGACGATAAAGCATTTTCTTTTTTTAATATACAATTATTAAAATTTAAAATAGAATAATCTTGTTTATTAATAATACTTAGATTAGTAACATTTAGATTTATATTTTGTAATTTATATTTAAAGAAATTCTTTATTAACTCTTCATGATTATAAATATTTAATACATTAGAATGTGAATAAAATTTAGCATCTAATATATCTATTTTATTAATTTTAGGATTAAATTTTATAAGCGACCACAACGAAAAATGAATTTTAATCTGCTCTAAATCTAACTTTCCTTCTTCTCTTATCGTCTCAATAACTAAATAGGACAAAGGAAATTTATGCATCTTTATTTTTCCGATATTTTCTTTCGCAATTCCTAAATGACTGGTAAAATTATTAGTAACCGAATTATAGTTAACAAACGATAATGCACCACACATTATAAATAACAATAATGAAAAACAAATTATGACGCCGGCAGCTATTTTTTTTATCATGTCTGTAAAAAAGTGTTTAAATATATTATTATATATAATTATCAAAATTTAAAGGCAAATTAATGAATTCTTTAGAAAATTTAATTTTAGTCGGTGTAATAAAATCATGTCATGGAATTAAAGGTCATGTAATGTTAAAATCTTTTACCGACCCTGCTACAAAAATACTTGAAAGAAATTTAGTAAATGAGTCAGGAGCCAATATATATATTAAGCTAATTAGCCAAAATGCCAAAGGAGAATTAATTTGTACATTTAATGATATAGCTACTCGAAATGAAGCTGAACATTTAAAAGGTTATAAAATATTTTGCTTAAGAGCAAGTTTACCGGAACTAGAAGAAGATGAATTTTATATAGCGGATTTAACTCATTTACCGGTATTAAACCAAGATCATAAAGAAATAGGCAAAATTAAAAATATTCTTAACTTTGGTGCCGGTGACATAATTGAAATAGAATTTTCAGATCAAACAACCGAATTATTACCTTTCAATAAAGAATTTTTTCCTATTATAACTAAAGATTATGTGATTTTAAATTATCAAAGAGAAGCTTGAATAATTTACCGTAGTTTTCAATTTCTTTATAGTACCCTACGATTCTTATTCACCTCTGTTTCATCCCGTGGCGTGCCACGGGATCCATTTAAAAATACTAAATTTATTAGTATTTATTGTTTTTATGGCCCCCGTGGTCAAGCCACGGGGTGACACAGTGGGTTTTACCGGTCCACGCAACAACATCTACTCGCAATGATGGAAAAACCGATCCACACAACAACGCCTCGTGGGAATGACATAGAATATAATTATTTTAATCCTTAATTGAGTAAATTATATAAAATTGACAATTAATCCTTAAATACTATAATTAATATATGTATATAAATAGAAGGTTAAGCTCTATGCCTAAAACTTTAAAATACTCACTTATTATATTTATAAGTATAATATTATTATTAATTGTTATTCCTTTCTTTATTCCTTTAAATAATTATAAAGAAATAGTAATAGATAAAGTTAAAGAGGCTACAAATAGAGATTTAACTATTAACGGCGACATAAAATTATCTTTACTACCGAATCCCGCAATATCACTATCAGACATTAAATTATCATCAATAAACGGTACAAAAGAACCTCATCTAGTTTCCGTTGAAGGTGCTAAAGCGTCATTGCGACTTTTTCCTCTTTTTAGAGGCGCAATTGAAGTAGCTTCTATAGAACTGCAAAAACCGATTATAAATCTAGAAGTTTTAAGTAATGGACAAAAAAATTGGCAATTTTCTACACCTAATAATGCATCCAAAACAAATGAACTTAGCTCTGTAGAATCTACCGATACTAAAACTGAATTAGCACTTCCTATTTTGATTAGTCATTTTAAAATTATAGACGGCAAAGTAATATATATAGAAAAAAACAGTGAGAAAATATTTAACGATATTAACTTAGAGACTAAAATTAAAAGCCTTAAAGGTCCTATAGATTTGACTTTAGCTTTAAAGGCTTTGGAACAGCAAATTAATATAGACGGCAATATTGAAGAAATCGGTAAAATAATTCCGTTAAGTGCCAATATTAATCTTGCCGGTGAAAAAATTACAATCGAAGGAAAATTTGATAGCGAAAATAATGCGTTCATAGGTAACACAAATATTAAAGGTAATACTAAAACTTTAGGTATGCCTGCTGATTTACAAAATGACTACGAGCTAACTACGGCAATTACTGCCGATAGTAAAAATATAGCTATTAAAGATGCTAGACTTAATTATCCAAATATAGAATTACTAGCAAATGCAAATTATGATATAGAGCGTAATAATCTGAAATCAAATATTATTATCAATCCCGGTAACATTATAACCGAGATTAGCTCTAATTTAGATAAGACAAATATTATGCTACAAGCTGATAGTTTAAAACCTATACTTGATGCTCTAAAACTAAAGACCGATAAATTACCGTCTATTATTAACCAAAAACTTATACTTACTTCTAATGTCATTAGTAATGCTCAAGCAATAAAATTACAAAATATTAATTTATCGGCTGCAAATACTAATCTAACGGGAGATATTGAGCTTAAAAATTTAGCACAAGATATAACTATTTCGCACAATCTAAAAATTAATAATTTTGAGTCGTTTATGTCTCTTATGGGAGTAAGTAATTTAAGTCAGATTGGAGTATTGCATTTAAACGGAGGAGTGCAAAAAATTAAAGATACTTTCCATATTAATAATAAAATATCCGCTTTTAATACTAATATATCTATTAAAGGAGATATTAATTTAGAAACTCAGAAGCCCAATTTTAATCTTAACTTATATAGTCCGTTAGTGAATTTGGATAAAATTCTTACAAGTAATAGTCCTACTCCTGCTCCAAATAAAACTAATAGTCCTGCTACTCAAAACATACCTACAGCTAAAAATAATTCTCCTTGGTCAAATAATCCTATTAATTTAGGGTTTTTAAATGAAATTGAAGGGCAATTATCCGCAAATATTGATAAATTAACTAACGACTCATTAATCATAAATAATTTAAAAGCAAAATTAAATATCACCGGCGGCACGCTGAATATTACTTCAGTTAATGCAAGCATTTACGGTGGCGAACTAAGTAGCACCGGTTATGTGAGTTCAGCCAAAGATCAAAACGCTGCAATTAAAATCGATTTAAAAAATGCCTATCTCAAAAGCTTCACTCCGCAATCGGATAAAATAAAAATAACTGATGGGCGACTAAGCTTTAAAGCCGATCTTACTTCTCGCGGTAATAGCGTTTATACATATGTTAATAATCTAAATGGACAATTTAACGTAAATAGCGATAACGGGGAAATAAGCGGATTTGATTTAAACCGAATAGCAGATGCGGTAAATAATGCTAAAAATACTGAAGGAGTATTGCGACTGATTAACAGCTCCTTTAGTGGCGGATCCACATCGTTCAAAAATTTAATTGCCAGAGGAAATATAACGCAAGGCAAGCTTAATTTAAATGAATGTAGTTTAGATGCTTCACCTGCCACAACAAATGCAAGCGGTCAAATTAACTTACCACAATATATGATGGATATTAGTGCAAGTGTTACTATTGCGGATTTACCGCCTATAGCCGTTAAATTATACGGATTCATAAATAATCCGCAGCATAAATTAGACGTTCAAGCCTTTCAAACATATTTAGTTAAAAACGTATTTAATAGCGTTATTAAAGACTTAAAAAGCGGAGAGAAGAAACCTGAAAATATTATTAAAGATGCTTTGGGTCTCAGAAAGAAAAAGGATACAAATACAGAGGAACAAAACAGCCCTCCGCAGGAAAACCAACAAGCAGATCCTGTGAATAAGCTTCTACAAAAAGGATTGAAGAAACTGTTTTAATGTGACCGTCACGGGTGTTGTGTGACTTATTATTCCTCTCTATGTCATCATCCAGCAAAACATATAATATAGTGTAGTAACAATGTTGAAGTTATTTTTTCTAGACTTAGTTAGCAAGCAACTAGATGACAGTGCAAAACTCATAAATACCCACGTTTTGATACAGTTACTCCTGTGCCAAACCTAATTGGATACAAATCCTTTGTTTCCTCAGTACCTAATACCAAATTAGGTATGTTTTTAGGGAAATCTTGAATTACTTTAGTAATTTTTGCTACTTCTCCATCATAATTTACCTTTTTCAACAAAATAATAAGGTCTTCATATAATGATTTTTTATTTGGATTTAACCCTATAGCTCTTTTGATAGAAGCGAGTGCTTCCTCCGGATTTATTTTATGTAATTTATTAAAAAACTCTTCGTGATAGTATACTTTACTTGGATCTAGTTCAATAGCTTTCTTTAATGATTTAATCGCATTATCTTGTTGTTTTTCCATTAAAATAGAACTTAAACTATGAAAAAATTTCAGCTTCTCTATTGTTATATTTTTCAGTCTTATTATAAGTTTCAATAAAATTTCTTCAGGATCAGTTTAAACGAATTTTCGTAGATTGTGTTTTTCTTCTTGATATTGGATATCTGTTATGAAGATCGAGATATTTTTTCACTACTTTCTTTAGCAATTTCAGAAGTTTTAAACTTCCAATAAGGCAAATTTTCATTTTTATATGGTTGACAAATGCATACTCCTTGCTCCCCTTTACCTACTCTATAGCTTTCCGGGCATTTACGATACTCAATATCATTTTTCCATTTATAACTTTTATTATCAAAATTTAGATAGCTTGGTTTTTCCATAACTTATGATATATTTGTAATTAATAATTTATAACTACAATTTCAACGTAAGTAAATAAATCTGAAGTTTGTAAAGCTAAGTAAGTAGTTTAAATAAACTTTAATTTAAAATCGTATGATTAAGAAAATAGTACAAAATACGAAAACTTTGCACGTACGTCCTAATGGAAGATCAGCTGATTACATAACTCCTAACTTCATGTATGGCTGTGCCGGAGGTTGCAGAAATAGTTATTGTTATGTTATGCATCATAACTATGAGACATTATGTATCAATGAAAATATAGATCAAATACTTGACGTATTGGATAAACATATAGCAAACTTACCGACTAAAATTTCCAATCAAACAGATTCTAAATATTGGACATATGATATAGGTTGTTCTACCGATGTAAGTTTGCATTGGAAACACACTAATTGGTTAAAGATATTTAATTTCTTTAAAGAAGATCCACGTGCTAAAGCCACTTTTGCTACTAAATATGTCAATCCTAAATTACTTAATTTTAATCCTGAAAACAAAATAAGGATTAGATTTAGTTTGATACCGACAAGAATGAGTGAGATATTAGCGCCAAAAACGAGTCCAATTATCGAGAGAATAAAAGCGGTGAATATTTTTATTGAAGCAGGTTACGAAGTTCATCTAAACTTTGCTCCTATTATTGCTTATGAAGGCTGGCTTACCGAATATGCAAAGTTATTTGAAGATTTAGCTCAATACATAAACAACCAATATAAACCGTTTATAAAAGCGGAATGCATATTTTTAACGCATAACGATAAGCAGCATGAAAGAAATATTGCCTTAAATAGATTAGAGAGTGAAGCTTTAATTTGGCAACCAAATTATACAGGAAAATAAAGTAAGCGAATATGGAGGCAAGGCGGTACGTTATAAAGCCAGTATTAAGAGTAGTTTGATCCAACGATGGAGTGTGTTGCATGACAGGTTGCTCCCATGAAATAAAATACGATATATATTCTAACTCTTCCTACTTATCAAAATTACGAAACAAAAGCATAAAATTTAAAAATTACAGTTATAAATAAAAAATCACTGGCATGAAAATACACTTATGATATGTTTCTTCACGTTGGGTTTCAATTTTAGCTTCTATAAAAGTAACCCAACACTATTATCTCTCAGCTAATAGTGGATATAGTGTTAGTTGAGTACAAAAGTAAAAATATAAAAAACAAGTAAAATATAGAATAGGCAAAAAATCGTTTAGCTTGTTTGTTATCAGGGGTGTCATAGAATAAAGAACCGGCATAATATAGAAATACTACCCCAAGGATACCAGAAATTATTAAATATATAAAATTATTCATTCCAATAAAAAAAGGCATTAGCGAAACAATAAATAAAAGAATACTGTAAATTAGAATTTGTTTTTTAGTATATACAGTCCCCTTTACTGCAGGCATCATCGGTACTTTACAGTTTTTATAGTCATCGTTACAGAATAAAGCAAGAGCCCATGAATGCGGCGGCGTCCAAATAAAAATAATCAAAAATAATATAATCGACTCTAGAGATATAGTATTGCTTACCGCTGCATAACCTATCACAGGAGGTAATGCTCCCGATACTCCGCCAATAACGATATTTTGTATAGAACGACGCTTTAACCAAATAGTATAAATACAGATATAATAAAAAATAGTGAATAGCAGTAAAAAGGATGCAAGTAGATTAACACATAAAGCCATAAAAAATACTGCAAAAAATCCCGTTATCAAACCAAAAGATAAAGCTTCATCAGATTCTATAACTCCTCTTACTATCGGTCTTTTTTGGGTACGTTTCATTAAGCTATCGATGTCTCTATCGTACCACATATTAATTGCCCCTGCACTACCTGCCCCAAGCGCTATGCAAACAACTGCAATACCAGCAATAAACGGATGCACGGAATAAGGAGCAAGCCACATACCTACAAAACCCGTAAAAATCACAAGTGACATTACACGCGGTTTCATAAGTAAAATATAGTCTTTAACAGTACTTTGTGAATTATTGATTTTACCTAAATTGATTGGTCTTACTAAGGAACTCATATGAAATATTTTTTAATTAAATATAAAAAGTTTTAGGTTAAAAATCAATTATTGACTTTGAGGCAAGAAATGTATATATTTTTTTGTAATTCAAATAATAAATAATAAGTTAAGGATATTATCAGTGACAAAAATTGTTCGTTCTAAATATAAAGCTAGTAGAAGACTTGGAGTAAGTCTATGGGGTGATAGCAAGGATGCTTTCAATACACGAAATTATCGTCCCGGGCAACATGGGCAGAATACCATGATTAAAACTTCAGATTATGGGTTACATTTAAAAGCTAAGCAAAGATTGAAATGCCACTACGGTCGTGTCACTGAAAAACAATTTAGAAATATTTTTGCACTTGCTCAAAAAATGAAAGGTAATACCGGTGAAAATTTCATTGGGTTACTTGAAAGTAGACTTGATACGGTAGTTTATAGAATGAATATAGCTCCAACTATTTTTGCTGCACGACAGTTAGTTTCACACGGACATATTAAATTAAACGGTAAGAAAGCCGATATCGCAAGCATACGACTAAAGGCAGGCGATGTTATAGAAGTTAAAGAATCCGTAAAACAAATACCGCTTATCCAAGAATCCGTTTCAAAACAAGGTCAAACAACACCGGGGTATTTATCATTTGATGTACCTTCATTAACCGGTAAATATTTAAGAGTTCCTGCTCTTTCTGATGTCCCATATCCTTTTGAAGCAGAAGTGCATTTAGTAATCGAGTTATATTCTCGTTAACAATTATAAAAAGGCAGGTTTTATTTATCTGCCTTTTTACTTTCTTCCCTACACCTACATTTTTTCTTTATACTATAATACAACTTATCACCTAATTCGGCAGCTTTTAGTAAAGATAGATTAGTTAAGAATTTAACGTCTGAGCTAAGAAAAACTGTAATTTTTGACGAAGCAAGGAAGTATAAAAATGCTAATTTTTAGTATTTTTATGGAGTGCCACGCTACTTTCAATCGCTCAAAAGGTATTGCTGCGTGGATCAGTTTTTCAATTGTTTTTGGATACCGTGGTCAAACCACGGTATAACACTGAGTGCCTTTTTCGATACACATAACACCACCCACTCACAATAACGATATCTATTTTTAATAAAAATAATGCTGCTTCTACCTTTTCCAAAAAGTTAGCATATGGAACGCATTTAATAATTAGTGGTATAATTGGTTTTATTGTAAATGGGACAACAGGAAGCAGTCTTTTTGTTTCGGCAACTCTTGCTGGTGAAATCTTAATAACCGAAGGGTATTTTCAGAAACATTATCTTACTTCTGCTACATTTAAAGGAAGTTTAATCTACCCTATTACTACAAATCTCATCACAACTTTTCCTAATTATTCAGTACCAATTTATTTAACTTCTACAGCTGCAATAGTAGGCTTAGCATATTATGGGACTGATTTCTTAAATTATCAGGAAAATTTAAAAGAAATTCAGATAAACTTAACTCCTAATATTAGGGTAATTGATCCTAATATACTTTCTAACAATTTTAAAAATGATTCAAAACCGAAAATGATGGCAATTATTAATTGCATTAACCTTACTCATACAGGACCCTAATGCTGATATAGGAGCTCTTGTTTCTCAAGGAGCAAAAATCAGTATTTTATGGTGTGGAAAAAATATAATAAGCACACTATTCCAATCATATAAAGTTTCTTTAACACAAAATACGCAAGATTTAATCGAACAAAAAACTTTAGAACTGTTACTAAACTAGGAATATAAAAGTAAAATCTTAGGATTAAAGAATATAGAAGCTATTACTAATAATTTATTTAATGATCTTAATAATACTTTCACTATTGGAATTTTACAATTAGAGAATTTAACCACTCAAAAAATTATACAGCTTATTGCATTGCAAGATATAATGAATTTAGTTCCAGGAGCTATTATATTTAATGCGTTTGACAATATTAAGGAAGGATTTTTAAATATATTATATCAACTGAATATTTCTTACAGGTAAGAAGCCAGAGGAAATTAACGAAAATACAGCTTCTATAGTAAGAAATATATCCTCTAATACTTCAAATATCTTGTTAACTGATTCTGCTCAATTTGTACAAAATCAATATGCCAAACAACTTAAAGCTAAAAAAGACATATCAAAGAAAATGTTGTTTTTAGATAGCACAAAAAATACTATAACTACTATACTAGATATCTCCGATAAATTCATAAAATCACTTTACTATATTTATAAAGTAAAAAATGGAGAGATTACGCCTGAGCAAGCTCTACTACTTAATCCTTGGCTTGAAACCTTAAAATCATTCTTAACAAGTTCCTCATTAAAAATAATCTTTAGTGGAGCAGTTATATAACAAGCGAGAATTACAAAATTAATAGAAGCAATTTCTTCTGAGAATACAAAAGGAATAACATGGTCTACTAATGATACAAACGATGAACTTGTAATTTCTGATTATAACCTAATTATAGAAGAAAGAACTATTTTGAGTTTTGAAAAATTAGTATTCAAACTAGGAGCACATGATCTTCTTTCAGCTTCCTCAGGAAAAGGCAAGACTACTTTTTTAAAGAGTTTAGTCAATTGTATTGCTGATCCATGCCATAGCGTTGGTGAAATTTCCATACCTACCCATTATCAAAATCCAAAAATAATATTTATTGATCAGAATAGTTACATACCGGTTTAATCTACTTTATTTGAAATAATAACCTCCGACCTTGATCAATCAATCATTAAAAGTAATAAGCAATTATTAGAAGAAAAAATTAACACACTAATTATAAAATTAGATCTAGGTACATTAATTAAGCACTTAAGTGATAAAAATTATGATGTAATAAATGCACCAAGTGGCAGTCAAAAGAAAAAAATTGGAATCATTGAAGCTATAATTTCAAACCCTAAAATATTAATTTTAGACGAGGTATTTGCTAATCTTGATAAAATATCTATAGAAAATGCATAACAAGCTTTAAAAGAATTTTTACCGGAAACTTTAATGCTTGTAGTGCATCATGACGGTAAATCTCATGACTATAATAATTTTTATGATCAGTATAAATCTTGAAGATTTGTATGCTGAAATAAAATTATTAGGAGAATAGCTATTCTATTCAACCCTATATACTTGACTACTTTTCATTTATCATGAGTATATACTAAATCTAGATGTTCAATTATGGGAGTTTTTTAAGATTTCTTTATAGATTTCAAGGTTTTTTCTTAGCATCAGATCAAGAGAGAAATTATTAATTACCGTATGTCGTGCCGCTTCTTGGATTTTCTTAGCAAGATCAGTACCTAAAATCGAGAAACAATAATCGATTTTCTGTGCTAACGCTTCGGCATTATTTGGTTCTACGTGGAAACCGGTTATATTATTCTTTATTGTCTCTACTGCCCCGCCGATATTAGTTGCAATAACAAGCTTCTTCATCGCCTGCCCTTCTATAATAGTACGCCCGAAAGCTTCAGGCTCGATTGAGGCAGAAATGATAATATCGGAAATCCCATATAGGTTTATTATATCCGAATCATTACCAAAAATTTGAATTTTATTTTGAAGTTTTAGATTAGCTATAAGCTCTTTTACTCTATTAGTAAAATTGGGATGTCTAGATATATCACCGACCATTAAACAATAAAAGTCTCTATGTTTTAATTTACTTAATGCTTCTACTAGAACAAGATGTCCTTTCCAACTTGTCATCCTAGAAGGCATTAATATTATCGGCACGTTACTCGGTACATCATATTTATCACAACATTTTTCAAGTTTTTCCGGCGTTAAATTTGCGGGATCGAAATAATCACAATTCACTCCACGCTCAATTACTACTATTTTATCTTCATCAATTTTATAGTTTTCGAGCAAGTGTTGTTTTACAAAATTAGACACGGCAACAACTTTCTTGCCTTTTAGCATTATGCTATTATAATATTTTTTAAAACTATTCGGAATATTATAAACCCCATGAAAGGTAGTCAAAAATTTAGCATTTGTCCATTTTGTTGCTAGATATGAACTCCATGCCGGTGCTCTTGATCTTGTATGAACTATATCAACATTATATTTTTTGATTATTTCTGCTATCAATTTTGCATTATTCAGAATTACAAAAGGATTTTTACTGTTACTATTCATTTCAATATGCAATATATCTTCCTTATCTAACTCTTTAACTAGAGTACCGCCTGCTGAAATTATTATAGGAGTATGACCGAGAATTTTAAGATATTTTGCAACTTCTATAGTACCTCTTTCAACTCCTCCCGAAACTAGAGCAGGCACTACTTGCAAAATAGTATATTTATTGTATCGTTTACTTGACTTTAATGAAGGCATTAAATCTCAATCTATTAAAATAATTATTTAAAATGCACAAGCTTTATAATAAAACACAAGACAAATTTATTGTCTATGATAATTATAGAATAATTAATACAAATATTCCATCTGTAATTTTTTTACACGGCTTGATGTCTAGTATGCAATCAACTAAGGCTATCTATTTAATAGATTATTGTAAAAAAAACAATTATAATTTTATTGTTTTTGATAATTTCGGCCATGGAAACGCATCAGGACAATTTAAGGATCAAACAATTAGTGATTGGTTAGAAGGAGTATCACTAATTTTAGATAAATTAATTAATACGGAGGCGATATTAGTAGGTTCGAGCATAGGAGGATGGCTAGCACTTCTTGCGGCTTTAAGATTTCCTGATAAAATAAAGGGACTTGTGTGTGTAGCCCCTGCTCCAGATTGTACTGAAAATATTTGGCAAAATATATCTCTAAATGATCAAAATAAGATGCAAAAAGAGGGAATACTAGAAGTAAGCGGTAAAAATTGTGAACATAAATATCATATAAGCTATAAACTGATAGAAGATGCAAAAAAACATTTATTATTGACAAAGAAACAGATTGATATAAATATACCGGTACATCTCATTCATGGGATGTTAGATGAAGACGTGCCTTATAATGTTTCAGTAAAATTATTAGAAACAATAACGAGCAAACAAATAGTAATGAAGCTAATTAAAGACGGTCACCATAATTTATCTAGAGAAGAAGATTTAAAGGTAATGACAAATTCCTTAGAAGAAGTAATTAGACTCTTAAGTAATATTAAATAAACAATAAATATGTATAGCAACATAAATAAAGTTCATGATTTTAAAGAAGTTATAGAAGCGGTAAAACAAGCCGATAATACTAGCTTGGTGTTTTTTGATGTAGATGAAGTAATTGTAATGGATAGTGATGAATCTAGGTTAACACATGATTATAGAAAAGAATTAATGAAGAACATTGAAAAAAGACTTACTAGAAAAGAATGTGAATTATTACTTAGTATTGTTCTTAAAGATAGGAAAGCTAGATTTGTTAACCCAGATATCTTAACGATATTTGCTCTACTTATAGAAAAAAATGTACCGGCAATGGGTCTTACTAAACTTCCTACCGGTAAATTCGGCGTAATTGAAGATATGATCGAATGGAGAATTCGTGAACTCACTGCATTAAAGGTAAATTTTCAAGAATTTTCACCTTTAAAAGATGAGATAATAATAGAAGATTTTAATGCCGGTTACGGTAAACCTACATTAAAAGACGGAATAATTTACACTGCGGAATATGATAAAGGAAGCATGCTTGAGTATGTATTACGAAAAACAAGTTATTATCCACAATCAATAATATTTATCGATGATATGGAAGAAAATTTATTATCATTACAAGAAATTTGTAAGAAACTAAAAATTAACTATCAAGGATTTGAGTTTACCGGTTCTGCTATCGTTCCTGAACCTGTTCTTGATGCACAATTAGAAAAAATTAGATTTGAAATTCTAGAAAAAGAATATAAATGGTTAACGGATGAGGAACTGAAAAAGCATACTTTGTCATCTAGTAGTTTGTCCACAGTATCCAGCTAAAAATGTCACAATAACATACACTTTTAGTTGCTTTTCCTAGATGCCGTGGACAAACTACTAGATGACAAAGTATGCACCTTAGAGTATAATATATGATGTCTGCAAAACTTATTGTTCTTTTTACCTTACTTATCTCGCTTTCTACTATGGCAAGTAAAAAGGAAGAAGAAACAATTACAGCAGTAAAAGCAACTAAAGTACAAATTGCTGAGCTTTACGACATATTTAATATTGTAGGACAATGCCAGAATGATAATAGTCGTGATTATTATGCCAATGCCACCGGAGTAGTTGAACAAGTCTCAGCACATCAAGGAGAAATAGTAAAAAAAGGGGATATATTGCTAGTTATAGATAAAAACATAGCAGAAACCACTAAATCTAGAGCAGCAGCGTTATTAAATACAAAACAAGAAGATTATAATAGAAAAGCAGCTTTATTCGCTAAAAAATTTGTAAGCAACGAGGAATATAAAAGGTCAAAAAGCGAACTTGAAGATGCAAAATTTAATTATTCCAAAGCTCTAAAAACATATAATGATATGATAATTACTGCACCCTACTCTGGTAAAATAGGCGTAATTAAGTCTATGGTCGGCGATGAAGTAAAAAGAGGTGACTATCTTTTTAGCATTACCGGAACAGAAAACTCACAAAGTATTTTTATTGAATTACCGGAGTCTTTAAGCGGAAAAGTTGGCGTCGATACTGAAGTTTTAATTGCAGGAAAAATTAAAAGTACAATCGGGGCAATATCGCATTACTTATCAGATAATGGTACTTTAACAGCTAAAATTATTGTACCTATGGGTACAAAAATCCTGCATAATAGCTTTGTAGATGTTATGCTTATAATTAACCCTCATAAAAACCTAACCGTTCCTGCAAGTTGTATTCAACGCAATAATCAAGGTAATTTTATTTATAAAATAGACGGTTATACGATAAAACAATTATATGTAAAAATCGGTACACGTACAGAAGGTCTAATTGAAATTATCTCTGACGATATTAAAGCAGGTGACTTAGTCGTTACCGAAGGTATGACTAAAATTGGTGATGGCTCAAAAGTTAAGATACTTGAGGAATAGTTATTTATATATGCTTTTTAAGCCATCTCTGTATTCTAGAGATTGTTGCACGTATTCCTTCTTGCCTTATAGAAGTAATAGTTAATAAAATCAAAATTTTTGTCACAAAGCAATAGGTTCGTATTTTTTGAATTACATAGTTATTTTTGAAAAAAGAAATATTACTTTTTTTATAGTCTTCATTTTTATTTTCTAGTAATCTTAATTGTGTAACAGCTGCTAATAACAAATTAATAGTAAACGGACTAAATTTACTTAAATAAGAATCATTAAGAACATAAGAAGTAATATTTATTAAACCTACTGAATATTTATTTGGGTCCATAAACGTATTAGTACCACCGCTAATTCGTACTTTAGACAATTCTTTGTCTATACCGCCTATTGAGTTTTTACTAGCAATAGATATCCATAAACAACAATCTTCACCGCTTCTTATATTTTCAGGAAATAAATTTTCTTGAAATAATGTCAAAGTGCCCATAACTGTCGGCATTGCTATTGGACAAGTTTGTATGACTTGAGGAAAAACATTGCCACTAAAAAGCCCGGAATGAACAGATTCGATATATTTTCCTTTTTCATTTATTTTTTGATATGAAGTATGAGAAAATATAAAATTATTTTCTTCCATAAACTTTAATTGGATTTCTATTTTATCCTTATAAAATAAATCGTCTGAATCAAGGAAAGCAATATATTTTCCTATAGCATTTTTAATACCTAAGTTACGTGCAGCAGCAGGTCCTTCATTTTTTTTATGAAAATATTTTATTCTTTTATCTTTTTTGCATATTGCAGTTAATTCTGATATATCATCAGTCGACCCATCATCTATTATAAGTATCTCAAAATTTTTGTGTGTTTGAATAAGTACACTTTCTATAGCTTCAATTGCCCAATTTATTCTATTATATACCGGTATAATAACACTAATTTTAGTATCATTTAGTACTTGTTTAGCCATAGTATTTGCTAAATCACAGGCTTTTTTATACGGAGTATTATTGGATAAAAAAGTAGCTGTACGAGTTAAAAATAAATAAGGAGAACCTTCCATTTTGATCATTTCTTCTTCTGTTAACTCGTGAAGAAACGATGACCATAATACATTACATTCTTCGTTATGATTTGATATTTTTTTACTACCTTGCTCTGAATGAAAACGAGATTTAATTAGGATAGATTCGTCAAAATGAATAGGAGCAACACGGAAAATTTTAAACCATAAATCATAATCTTGCGTTGTCGGTAAAGCCTCATTAAATATACCGACTTCATGAAAATATTTAGCAGGAATCAATAACGAACAACCATGTATTAATCCTCGTAATAAAGGTAATAAAGAAATATTAAGTTTATTTATAGGTAGCACACTATCCGGTTTAATATAACGTAGAGAGTTGCCTTTTTCATCGATTAATTCATAACCACCGTAAATGATAGTATCTTTATTATCTAATTTATTTAATATTTCAACTTGATGCTCGATTTTATTAGGATAATATATATCATCATGGCTAAGCCACGAAAAATATTCCCCTTGCATGTGTTTTATACCGTAATTTAAGGCCGAACCGCAACCTCCGTTTTCTTTATGAAAATAGCGTATTTTATCACCATATGATAATGCTACACGTTCTGTCTCTCCATTATCTTTTGAACCATCATTAACAACAATAATTTCAATATTTTTGTAAGTTTGTGCTAAAGCACTATTTATAGCTTCTTTCATATAATTAGCCCCATTATAGACAGGTATAATAATGGAAACTAAAGTATGATAAATATTTAGAGGTTTATCTTTGCTATTTGTCATAACTTTTAAAAATAATTTATAAAATGTTAGTTTTATTGTTTAAATTTTCTATAGAGTTTTAGAAAAATAGATTTTTCTTCTTCACTAATAATTAGTTTATTTTAAAATTTTTATTTCTTCTAAAGCATTATTTAGCTCTGTTACAGTATTATTTTAATTTAGTGTTTCTCTTCGCTATTTTTAAATGCATCTCTAGTTTGCAGCAATTGTTTTAATATATCTTGGGATTGCAAACCTAGCTTTTCTAAAATTCTAGAGTCCAAGCTGAGATTGGATAGTTAAATAATTGTTTTATAGGCTTTAAATCTGAGTTACTAGATATACAGATTATAGAATTAGGAGGATTTTTTCAGAATGCGTGTCGTTAGTTACACCATCTACTCCTTCATAGAAAAATTCTTTGTTCGGATATGATTCAAAGTCTTTTTCAGTAATTCAATTAACTAAATGATGTATATTCCCTTCCTGTTCATTAAAAGGTACATTTACTATTAATCGTTTTTTATATTTAAGATTAAGTGCTAGATTTAACCCATCTTCAATATGCTCAAGTGCATGTCGTGATACAATATAATCATATTCTTCTGCCTTTTTAATAAAACTAACTAAATCAGATTTAATATATTGTATATTAGATGCTCCACAATTTTGTTCAGCATAAATTATAGATTCTTTACTGATATCTATTGCTGTAATTTCTACTCCTAATATATCACTAAGCATGAAAGTTCCGTGTCCCGTTCCACAACCTATATCTAAAATTTTTATTTTTTGATTTAGCATTAATGGGCTATTAAGTATATCGGCTTCTATAATTTTTTTAAAAATCTTATAGCTACTTTTATGACGCATTACCTCTAAAACATCATAAGTTTCCCTAAGAATCAATCTTTCTCCATCATTATAAATTTCTTCTAACATAAATTATTTAAACTATTATAATTTTAATAAATATTCGGCGATAAATGCAGCAGGGTTTTCTACAGGATCAAGCATCTTTTTAAATTGATTTCTGCCACTACTATTTTCATAATAAGGTAAATAATGATTTTGCTTAATAAATTCTATATAGTTAATAATATCTTGCGGCTCATAAGCAAAATACATATATTTTTTTAATTCTTTAGATAGAGCATTGCTATTAAATTCATTATTCCAACCATTACTTAAGTAAATTATAGGCTTATCGGCAACTACTACTTCAGCAAGAGATGAAGTACCGTCACTTATTACAATATCTGACACCATTATATCATCCAGTAACGACCTGAATGCATGTGCAGAAATAGTAACATTCTTTAAAGAGTTAAATCTACTTAATATATTATCCATATCACTTTGGCTTAAGTAATTTTTACCGACTGCATAGGTAAATAGTGTTACATGCGGTCTTATAATAAAATGAATATTAGGATGTTGTAATGCATAATTATAGAAAAAATAGTGATAATTTAAGAAAGTAGAACCTCCTTCATATAAATCTCTATTTTTAAATGATAATTCCCATCTAGGAAGCCATAAAATGGTTTCCGAGTTTGGTTTTTCTTTAAGATTATAATTTCTTACTTCATAGTATGGTTGATAACCTGAAACAATAACTCTATCCTTAGGAAATTTATAATGACTAGTAAAGATATCCTTTGTACTTTCTGAATCAACAAATACCGTCTCTATGCAACTTGATAACTTATCATCATCAATATTTTTTTGATGAAAGATATGAGGACCATAGACTATATACATAATTTTTGTTTTAGTGCCTCTAAAGCTCTTATACAAATTAGCAGCCGTAAAAGGTTCTGATATATAGCCTTGAAAATTTTCGTAAGGATTTTGCGTAAAGATAAAATCCGGCTGATAATTTTTTAGTTCAGAAATTTCACATTTTGTATTAACATTTGAATAAGAAGCATACTTACCGCATGGATATATCACATCTTGTGCATCAAATTTACTAATAAACCCGGTATCTATTCCTCCTTGAATATTGGGATGAGGATGAGGTACTATTACAATTTTGACATCGTGACCTATTTTTTTCATCTCATTATACATTGCGTATACGCCTTTGCCGCCGAATGTCTCTGTACTAACAAGGAAAACTATTTTTTTATAAGAATTTTCTTTGGAATAGCAAAAAGAAGATATAAGAGTTATTAGTAAAAAAACACTTAAAAATAAAGTGTTAAGTTTTATTAATTTAAAAAATTTCATGTTTTTGATATGATAATAATGAATAGGATTACTTTTTAAACCATACTGTATGGTTAACATAATCCACATAACTTAAAACTATACGTAATATTTTCTTTGATACAAGTCCTGCGTCTGCATAATCCGGCACGATATCTTGCAAGCGTTTATTATTCTCGTGTTCTTCCGTAATAGCTTTCACCGATTGTAGTACCCGTTCAGCCTTAAAACCCGACATAATAAGTGTTCCGGCGTCCATACCTTCAGGACGTTCATGTGCTTCTCGAATATTTAAAGCAGGTAAATTAAGTATAGATGCCTCTTCAGTGATAGTACCGCTATCGGATAAAATACAAAATGCATTCATCTGAAGTTTAACGTAGTCCGTAAACCCGAAGGCTGGCAAAAATCTTATTTTATCGCCAAGTTCTTTAAACTCCTCTAAATCCTCAAGCCTTTTTTTAGTCCTTGGATGTGTTGAGAAGATTACAGGAAAATTATACTCTTTAATAAGCGTTTGTAAACTACTTAATAATTCTTTCAGATTATTTTTGACATCAACATTTTCCTCACGATGTGAGCTAATTAAGAAATATTGCTTTGTGGTAAGTGACAATTTATCTAAAATATCAGACTTTAATATTTTAGACATAAAGCGATCAAGGACCTCAGGCATATGTGAACCTGATTTAAAAATAAGCTCAGGCGGTAAACCTTCAAAAATTAAATAACGTCTTGCATGCTCGGTTAACGTAATGTTAACGTCACTAATATGATCAATGATTTTACGGTTTATTTCTTCAGGTACACGCTGATCAAAACAACGATTTCCTGCTTCCATATGAAAAATTGGAATTTTACGGCGTTTAGCGGCAATTGCCGATAAACATGAATTAGTATCACCGTAAAATAAAACGGCGTCGGGCTTTTCTTTCTCAAGTACTGCATCAACTTTTTCGATAATAAGCCCGATAGATTTTGCCGTATTATCTGCTGCTACTTCTAAGAAATAATCGGGTTTTCTAATTCCCATATCATCAAAAAACACCTGATGTAATTCATATGCATAATTTTGACCGGTGTGAACTAGGATGTGATGAGTATATTTATCAAACTCAGAAATCACGCAGCATAGTTTAATAAGTTCAGGACGAGTACCAACAATCGTCATTACCTTAAGCATTTTTTAGCTCCTCTTGTACGTAATCAAGAGTCAGTAATAACTCTTTTACTTCTTCTAAATTTAAACGTTTTGTATTATGGGAAGTGTAATCCTCTAAAAGTGCTACTTTCTTTTCACCTTCAACAAAATATTTTGCATAATTAAGATCGCGCCCGTCCATAGGAATACGGTAATAATCCCTTAAATCATCAGCTTTTGCCATTTCTTCTGATGATACTAATGATTCGTAATGTTTTTCGCCGTGACGTGTACCGATAAAACGTATTTCATTTTTACTATTGAATATATCTTGTAACGCTTTTGCGAGTACTTCAATTGTGCTTGCCGGAGATTTTTGTACGAAAATATCACCCTGATTACCATGCTCAAACGCATATAAAACTAAATCCACCGAATCTACAAGCGACATTAAAAAACGTGTCATTGACGGTTCTGTGATGGTTAATTCCTTACCTTGTTTTATTTGATTGATAAAAAGAGGAATGACCGAACCTCTAGAAGCCATAACGTTACCGTATCTAGTAACGCACAGCACAGTCTCACCTGGAGAACGCATACGTGCTTTTGCTATGGCTAACTTTTCCATTAATGCTTTAGATAATCCCATTGCATTAATTGGATATACAGCCTTATCGGTACTTAGTACAATCACTTTTGTAACTTTGTTATTAATAGCAGCACTTAAAACATTTTCAGTACCTAAGACGTTAGTATTTATTGCTTCCATAGGATAAAATTCACAAGTTGGAACCTGCTTTAAAGCAGCGGCATGGAATACATAATTTACACCATGCATTGCCTCATCAATACTTTTATAATTGCGTACGTCCCCGATATAGAATTTAAGTTTCGGATTATTTAAAGCAATACGCATATCCTCTTGCTTTTTTTCATCTCTACTGAAAATACGAATTTCCTTAATATCGTTAATAATACCGGATTTAAGAAAACGAGAAAGCACCGCATTACCAAACGAACCGGTGCCTCCTGTAATCATTAAAGTTTTATCTACAAACATTATATATAAATACCTATTTTGTTATTATTCATTCTGTCATTGTGTCAATCGAGAAACACTCTAAGGTAGCCATCCTGTGGCTTGTCCACAGGGTCCAGTTATAAAAAATACAAACATAAAACGCTCGATTTATCTCACTTTATGCTGGATTCCGTGTACAAGGCTATATTTGCAATGACAATTTACTTAAACTCACACATACGCTTTACAAGCTCACGCCATTCAGGAGGCGTATATCCCGTCACCTCATTAAAACGAGTGCTATCTAGTGAGCGATCTACTACAAGCTCATCTGATGCAATAATATCGATGTCTTTATTATATATTTCTGCTACTAATTTTAACAATTCTAACTTATTAATCGGTTTTGAGGCAACATGATAAAGCCCGTGCAACTCTTTATTAGGTAACACAAAATCCCTTATTATTCTTGCAAGCTCTACTGTCGGGAATCCTGAATAAATAGCTTTCTCAAACCCTTTCACTGAACCTTCTGCACTTAAAAACCAATTGATTAAACTTCTATTGCCTGCTAGCTCATGACCTATAATGGAAGTACGCAATGTGATAGCATGCGGATAATCTACCTCACCAAGAAATTTTGAACGACCGTAAAGGTCATAACAGTCAGAAAAATCGCTTTCCTTATAATTACCTTTTTTTCCTGAAAACACACAATCAGTACTAATATGGATTAACCTTGAATTAGCTAGTTTACATAAATTAGCTAGCCTATGAGGCAACAAACTATTTATCGGTAATGCTTTTAATGGGTCATTAGCATCTGCCAATTGTTTTACAAGCCCTATACAATTTATTACTATATCGGGTTTTGTTTGATTAAATACCTCAACTAACGCATCATGGTTCTCAACATTTACATTTGTAATTAATTTATCGGATAAATCCTTAGAAAAGTAAGAACGAGCTGAATTATTTCGGGCTGTCGCAAAAATGTCAAATTTTTTATCACTACTTAAAAACCTGAATATGCTATTACCTAGCATACCGGTAACACCTAAAATTAATATTTTCATAGTATATTTTATTTATTTTTACCGAATCGGTTCTATCATAAATAATATATCTTTACAATAGTGTTTTGAGTGCGTAACAATATTGAGTTATACATAATTAACTTGCCATAGAAAAGGTTCTTATTCTATCTTCTGTAATTTTCCAACCTTCATCTTCTGCAAGCTCTAAATCATATTGGTCTTGCATATTCCCAACGAGGATTAATATTAAAATACTTACCCAAACGAAGGGCTGTATCAGCTGCAATTGAACTATGATGCTTAATTATATTATTGATCCTAGTAACGGGTACATAAATATCACGAGCAAGTTTGCTTTGACTAATCCCCATAGGTTCAATAAATTCTGCTAGTAAAATTTGTCCCAGTGAAATAGGAGGTAATTTATTCTTGGCTTTGTTGCATGGACCGTTTTATGTCATTCCCGCGTAGGCGGGCATCCAGTAAAACCTATAAAAACAAGTTTTTATAGGTTTATTTTGTCAAATATGCCACTTCTATATCAATATTGAAGTTATTTTGCTGGATCCCCGCTTTCGCGGGGATGACATTGAGTAGGTTTTTCGATCCATACAACAACTCCTCAATGCTTTCCTAATTAAATATTTTTTATAGAATCAAGCACGGTTTCAAGAATCATACTAGCAGCTACTGCATCATCGTTATTATTACGGTCTTTTCTTTTCACTCCAAACGATTTAAGCAAATTATTTGCAGCTTTGGTAGTTAATCTTTCATCTTGTAAATATATAGGCAAGTTTATAGATTTTGCTAGCTCTTCAGCAAATTTCATCACTATATTTGTTTGCTCCGTTACTGCTCCGCTCATATCAATCGGTAGACCTATTATAACACCGCAAACTTTATATTTCTCGATGATATTAAGCAAGACAGTAATAACAATTTTTGTATTTATCTCGGTTATAGTATTTAAGGGCATAGCAATGCTAAGTTCTTGATTAGATAATGCGATTCCTAATTTTTTGCTTCCGTAATCAATAGCGATAAGCGGAGCATTTGGTATTAAAAGCCGATAAAATTCTTGAAGATTTTTTATGATCATGATAGTTATAAAAATTACTTTATTAATTATTATTTATGCTAAAAACTATTCAGAAACATTTAGATACGAAATTAATTAAATTATCAGCGATTTTAGCCTTTATTTATTGTTTATTCTTTAATACCGCAATATTGATTTATAAATTTGATTATTATAAAGCAACAATCTTTAGAGGGATATTAGAGTTATCAAAAGATTTTTGCTATATTTATATCTTTTCTTTTATAGCATTTTTCGGTCTTAGCGTACATAGATTAGTGTTAAAAATCGGCGTGGGGTTTTTATTTATAACATCCGCTATTGCTAGTTATTACATTTATTTCTTCAAAATCAATCCTACTAAACAAGTAATAGGTAGTTTTTTTTCAACGGATTTAAACGAAGTTTATGAATTAACCAGCATTAAGTTAATAATATGGATAATTTTTTGCCTTTTGACCTGTTTTTATACTCTCAAATCTTTTGCCGCCGAAAATTCTAAATCATTCGTAACAAAACTATTATCTACCGCTTGCTTACTTATTTTTGTATATAATATTATTACTCCTTCATTTAAGATACTAAAAAATTATTTTCCCATTCAGTATTTACATAATAGCTACCTTAATTTTGCCGGAAATTTCGGTGAAAAAAATTATGCATGTATAGATATTAGCAAACAATATAACTTTATAGATAAGTCAGATAAAGATATTATCGGTGTTTTAGTTATAGGAGAATCAGCAAGATTTGATCATTTCGGTATTAACGGTTATGAAAGAGATACGACTCCTTACTTAAAGACTACTCAAAACCTAATTTCTTTCAAAGCTAAATCTTCTTCTAACCTTACCTATCTTTCCGTACCGTCGTTACTTTCACGTTATCCTGCAAGTCAAATTGAAAATAGTAGACAAGAGAACAGCTTTTTATCAATTTTAACAAATCTTGGCTTTAATACTACCTGGATCGGGACTCAAACTTTAATGAGGAGTTTTGCAAATTTTGACCTCAGTAATATATATAATGACGTTAATTTTACTATAGTACCGGGCGGCTCTGCCCTATTTTCTTTAAATGATCATGATGAAAAAATATTGCCTTTTATAAAAGAAATACTAACAAACTCAGAGAAACAATTTTTAGTAGTTCACACTTCCGGCAGCCATTGGAACTATAATGCGAGATATCCAAAAGAGTTTGAGTATTTTACTCCTACCTGTCCTATTAAGGTTAAGGGAGATGCAAGTGATTGCGATAAGCTTGCTTTAGTTAATAGCTATGATAACTCTATTTTATATACCGATTTTTTTTTATATAATTTAATAGATTTGCTTAAAGATAAAAATGCATTTTTATTATATGTATCTGATCACGGCGAGTCCCTCGGAGAAAATGGTTATTACGGTCACGGCGGTCCACTACTTGCAGAACAAATAACCGTACCTCTTATAGTTTGGGTATCAGATGATTTTCAAGCCAAATATCCTAAATCAGTATCTTCAATTAAAAATTATGCTAATACCGAAATTAGCCATGATTATGTATTTCATTCAATCCTTAACTGTTTAAATATAGAGTCCGACATAATAGATAAAGACTTAAGTATATGTAAATCTAGTTAAAAATTATTGAATTATTAAAAAATTTATATATAAATTAAGAACTCAATAATTATATGATTTATTATTATGTCTGATATACCTAAACTAGACGACTATTATTATAGATTTTTACACAGTATTTTACTTAAAACACTAGAACAAAATAAAGCTGCTGAAACGTATTTATTGCAGAAAGATTTTAATAGCGCTTTAAATGAGATAAAAAATGTAAATGAACAACTTGAAGAATATTCAAGCATTCTTTCTTTACTCAAAGTAATTAAAACCCATTTTAATGATAAAAAAATATATAATTAAGTACCGTTTAACTTAAATCCTTTTTTTATAATTAAAAATAATATAGAGTGGAAAGAAAAAAAGGTATTGAATTATGGAATATGCATTATTAATTTTCAGTATTATAGCGATTTTAGTTATAATACAAATGGTTAAAGTTGTACCGCAACAACAAGCATGGGTAGTAGAAAAACTGGGAAAATTCGATAAGGTACTGCAGCCTGGCTTAAATTTACTCATCCCTGTTATTCAGAGAGTAGCATACAAACATACTTTAAAAGAAGAAGCAATAGACGTTACCGCTCAAACAGCTATTTCAAACGATAACGTAACATTATCTATAGACGGTGTTTTATATGTTAAGATCATTGATCCAATGGCAGCATCTTATGGTGTTAATAATCCTTACTATGCCATAACACAGCTTGCTCAAACTACTATGCGTTCGGAAATCGGTAAACTCCCTTTAGATAGAACTTTTGAAGAGCGCGAAACTTTAAACGTAGCAATTGTAGCAGCTATTAATCAGGCTGCTATAAATTGGGGCATACAATGTATGCGTTATGAAATTAAAGATATTCAACCTCCGCAAACTATACTTAAAGCTATGGAATTGCAGGTAGCGGCAGAGCGTCAAAAAAGAGCTCAAATTCTAGAGTCGGAAGGTAATAGACAAGCAAAAATTAACCATGCAGAAGGTGAAAAAGCACAAATCGTACTGAATTCAGAAGCTTCGTATACAGATCAAGTTAACAGGGCAAAAGGTGAAGCTGAAGCAATAGGCTTAGTCGCTACCGCTACGGCAAATAGTATTGAGATTGTCGCAACTGCCATACAAAAAACGGGAGGAAGTGATGCAGTAGCTCTTAAAATAGCCGAGCAATATATTAGTGCGTTCAGTAATTTGGCTAAAGATACCAACACCGTAATTTTACCCGCAAATCTTTCAGAACCGAGTAGTTTTATAACCGAAGCATTAACTATATTTAACCAATTAAAAGCTTCTTCTTCGGGAACGAAAATAGATAAGTAGCAATTTATAACGATTTATTATTGTAATAATAATTAGTTTTATATATCATATCAGATTATTAATTAATAAAAGGTTATGAATATGTCAGTATTTGTCGGCAAAACTGCTCCGGATTTTACAGCTAAAGCTATTATGCCTAATAATAATATAGACGATAAGTTTAAACTTAGCAATTATGCTGCAGGGGATAATATAGTGTTATTTTTTTATCCCCTAGATTTTACTTTTGTTTGTCCATCGGAAATTATAGCATTTCACAATAAGCTTGGTGAATTTACCGAAAGACGTACTAAAGTAGTAGCTGTTAGTGTTGATTCGCATTTTAGCCATTTAGCTTGGAAAAATACTCCGCATAATAAAGGCGGGCTTGGACAAGTACAATTCCCAATGGTTTCCGATATAAAAAAGGATATTTCTTCAAAATATAATGTACTTAATGAAGACGGTGTTGCTTTGCGTGGAACTTTTTTAATCGATAAGGATTTCATAGTACGTCACATGCTAGTTAACGACTTACCTATCGGTCGTGATATTAATTATACATTAAAAGTAATCGATGCTTTAACTCATCATCAAAAGCACGGCGAAGTTTGTCCTGCCGGCTGGCATAAAGGTGAGGAAGCAATTACCCCATCACATGAAGGTATAGCACATTATTTAAGCTCACATGCAGAGAAGCTGTAATATATTACTACTGTGTTATTAAAGTGGAAAACTATCCTACCGTGGCTTGTCTAGTGTTGTTGCATGGTTCGATGTCATATCCCGCGCAAGCGGGAATCCAGCAAAAAATAACCTTAACATTGATAAACAATTACATATTTAACAAAATAAACATATAAAAACACAAATTTTGTATGCTTGACTGGATTCCCGCCTAGGCAGGAATGACATACAGCACTAACGCAATATCCAATCACCCTAAATAATGTTAAAAGAATTATTTTCTGCTCCTAAAATATCTTATAATATTGATTGAAACAATTAATATTTTACGTCTTATTAGGAGTGAAATATCGGTCCTAAAACTTTCTTTAGTTTAATTAAATGATTTGGTGATGTAACAAATGCCATAGATAACGTTCCGGATTTTTCATTGCGAGGCGGAAAGTCAAAACCAATTAAATTTTTCAGTAAAAGCAATGCTGAAAACGAGTTAGAGCTTAGCGAAAAAGACAATGCTAAGATCATCACATATAAATCTCCGGAATATCAAAATTATTACTTGAAATTTATGATCTTGAAATTTATGATCCACTGCTAATATTAAGCTATAATAATATAGAGTTATTAAATCATACTATATAAATGCGTTGCAATAGTAGGTACAAAAACGCTGCTGCAAACGGAAGAAGCTTTGCGCATAAAATTGCAAATGATTTAGTAAAAGAAGGTTATATGACCGTTTCAGGGTTAGCACGAGGAATAGATAGCAGCGTACATCAAGCTGCAATTTCTCAAACTATCGGAGTTATTGCAGGCAGTATTGATCATATATATCCACCGGAAAATAAACAACTATTTGAAAATTTAGCAGAAGAAGGTTTAATATTATGAGTTACCTATCAGCTTTACCCCGCTTGGAAAACATTTTCCACAGCGTAACAGGATAATATCGGGACTAGCCTTAGGAGTAGTGGTAGTAGAAGCAAGCTTAAAATCCGGTTCATTAATAACTGCAAAATTTGCACTTGAACACAATAGGGCAATATTTGCTGTTCCCGGCTTTCCTTTAGATCCAAAATGTCAAGGTACAAATAAATTGATTAGAGAGGGAGCATATTTAGTGGAATCAGTAGACGATATTGTAGCTAATTTACCGCAATATGAAGAATTTATGAAAAAAGATGATGGATTATTTAAGGATTTTGTTGAGCTAGGAACAGTAAATACGAGATATATTAAAGAACCGTCACAAAAGGAGCGTACTGCTTGCTATATTGGAATTATTATCGGCAGTACCCATAATAGACTTGGAATATTTACAAAAAGCAATAGAATTACCGCTTCCTATCATATATACGGTAATATTAGAATTAGAACTCGCCGGGACAGTAATGCGTCACGCCGGTAATAAAATATCATTAGTTTATAATAAGTAGATGAAATTAGTAATAGTAGAATCGCCGGCAAAGGCAAAAACGATAAATAAATATTTAGGTGATGAGTTTAAGGTCATTGCATCATTCGGTCATATTAGAGATTTACCTTCTAAAAAAGGCTCGGTATTACCTGATGAAAATTTTGCAATGAAATATGATATTTCCGATAAAGCCGGTAAATATGTAGATGCCATAGTTAAAGATGCTACAAAAGCTGATGCAGTATATCTTGCAACCGATCCTGATCGTGAGGGTGAATCTATCTCATGGCATGTTGCAGAGGTAATAAAAGAAAAAAATCAAGTTAAATCCGATGATTTTTTCAAAAGGGTAGCATTTAACGAAATCACTAAAAAAGCAATTATTCATGCCGTTGAAAACCCTAGGAAACTTGATACTAACTTAGTAAATGCCCAACAAGCAAGAAGAGCTTTAGACTATTTAGTCGGCTTTACCCTTTCACCTCTTTTATGGCGTAAGTTACCGGGATGTAAATCGGCAGGACGTGTGCAGTCTGTGGCTCTGCGATTAATATGTGAGCGAGAAGATGAAATAGAGCGTTTTAAGTCAGAAGAATATTGGGATATTAGCCTTAAAATGCAAAATAGTAATAACGAACTATTTACTGCTAAATTGACTCAAGTAAACGATCAGAAGTTAGAAAAATTCTCAATTATTAACGAAAAAAACGCCAAAGATTTAACCAAAAAATTAAAATCTCAAAAATTTCATGTTGATAAGATAGAAAAAAAACAACAAAAACGTCAACCACAACCTCCTTTTATTACTTCATCACTACAACAAGAAGCAGCAAGAAAATTAGGTTTTAGTGCTAAAAAGACTATGCAAATAGCACAAAAACTTTATGAGGGTGTTGATATAGGTAAGGAAACTATAGGGCTTATTACTTATATGAGAACCGACGGCGTTACATTATCAAATGATGCAATAGCAGATATACGTAAGTTAATCGATAAAAGTTACGGCGATAAATATTTACCGACTAGCCCTAGAATTTATAAATCAAAAGTAAAAAATGCTCAAGAAGCTCATGAAGCAATAAGACCCACAAATATTACTTATACTCCTGATAGCTTAAAAGAAAAGCTAGACAAGGATTATTATAAGCTTTATGAGTTGATTTGGAAAAGAACTATAGCCTGCCAAATGGAAAATGTTATAATGGATTTGGTAGTTGCAAATTTAGCTTCGGAAAATAAAGAATATTTAGCAAAAGCAAACGGATCGACTATAGCCTTTGACGGATTTTATAAGGTTTATCGTGAAAGTATGGACGATGAAGCTGAAGAAGAAAATAAAATGCTGCCGCCTTTAAAAGAACAAGAGCCGCTGAAAACTAAAGCAGTTATTCCAAATCAACATTTTACCGAACCGCCTCCAAGATATTCAGAAGCAAGTTTAGTGAAAAAACTTGAAGAGCTTGGCATCGGTCGTCCTTCGACCTATGCTAGTATTTTATCGGTTTTACAAGATCGAAAATATGTTGCTCTTGAGAAAAAACGATTTATACCTGAAGAGCTTGGACGTTTGGTAACGGTATTTTTAGTCGGTTTCTTCAAAAAATACGTTGAATATGATTTTACTGCAGGACTTGAAAACGAATTAGACGCAATAGCAGCCGGCAAACTTGAATGGAAAGCCGCTTTAAACAATTTTTGGAGCGGTTTTAACCATAATATTGAATCAGTAAACGAGCAGAAAATAACCGAGATTATTAGCTATGTACAAAAAGCCCTTGATTATCACCTGTTCGGTGAGAATAAAGAATCTAAAATTTGTCCTTCATGTCACACGGGCAAGCTTAGCTTAAAGCTTGGTAAGTTCGGAGCGTTTTTAGCATGTAGTAATTACCCTGAATGTACTTTTAGAAAATCTATTGTTAGCGGTAACGATAACAACGAGAATGAAGGCGAGCCTGCCGCTATGCCTAATGAGAATAAAGTTTTAGGTACGGATAAAGACGGAGTAGAAATATATCTGAAAAAAGGACCTTACGGACCTTATATTCAACTTGGCAAACAAGAAGGCAAAGTAAAGCCGAAACGTAGCCCAGTGCCTGCTAGCTTGAACCAAAATGATATTACACTTGATATAGCATTAAAGCTTCTAAGCTTACCGCTAAAAATAGGTATTCATAAAGATAGCGACGAGGAAATTATTATAGGATACGGTAAATTCGGTCCTTACATAAAATATATGGGTAAATTTATTTCGGTACAAAAAAAATATGATTTTCTAAATTTAAGCTTAGATGATGCGATGAAGCTAATTGAAGAGAATAAAGCGAAATTAGAGAAGAAACAGGCGTAAATGGTTTAGTGTCATCCCGTGACTTGATCACGGGGTCTCAGGATACAGGCTGTGATACAAGATCCCGTGGTCAAGCCACAGGATGACAATTAATAAAATTACTTATTTATGACAAAAGTTATAACACGATTTGCTCCGTCACCGACCGGTATGTTACATGTCGGGAATATCAGGGCAGCATTGCTTAACTGGCTATATGCAAAGAAGCATAACGGACAGTTTATTTTAAGATTTGACGATACGGATTTAGAGCGTAGTAAACAGGAATATAAAGACGCTATCGAGGAAGATCTAAAATTTTTAAATATTAATTGGGATCAGACATTTAATCAATTAAGTCGTTTAAGTAGATATGATGCAATCAAAAATCTATTACTAGACAAAAAAAGATTATATGCCTGCTATGAGACTCCTGAAGAGCTAGAATTAAAGCGTAAATTTCAATTATCTAAAGGTTTACCACCGATTTATGATCGAGCTAGCTTAAATCTCACTGAAGAGCAAGCAAAGAAATATATAGAACAAGGAAGAAAACCGCATTATAGATTTTTGGTAAATCATGAACCGATTAGCTGGCATGATATGATCAAAGGCGAAGTTAAATATGACGGCAAGGCTTTAAGCGACCCAATAGTGATAAGAGCAGACGGTAGTATGACCTATATGTTATGCTCAGTTATTGATGATATTGATTATGATATTACTCATATTATTAGGGGTGAAGATCACGTTAGCAATACCGCCATTCAAATGCAAATGTTTGAGGCTTTAAATACTACTCCTCCGACTTTTGGGCATTTAAGTTTAATAATCAATAAAGATGAGAAAATTTCTAAAAGAGTTGGAGGGTTTGAGATCGCAACTCTTAGAAAAGAAATCGGAATCGAAGCTATGGCAATCGCTAGCTTTTTTAGTTTACTTGGTTCATCAGCACAAATCTTACCTTATAAATCAATGGAGAAGCTAGCAAATCAATTTGAGATAAGTAGTTTCTCTAAAAGTCCAACTATCTATCAGCCGGAAGATTTAGAAAGATTAAATCATAAATTACTTATAAGTTTAGATTTTGATACAGTAAAAGAACGCCTTAAAGAAATAGATGCCGAGTATATTGATGAAAATTTTTGGTTATCGGTAAGCCCTAACTTGCAAAAATTACGTGATGTAAAAGATTGGTGGGAAATTTGCCATCAAACTCCGAATGTAGAAAATCTAAATTTAGATAAGGAATATTTAAAGCAAGCAGCAGAATTATTACCGAAAGGTGAAATCACTAAAGATAGCTGGAGCATTTGGACTAAAGAAATAACAAATATAACAGGCAGGAAAGGTAAGGAGTTATTTTTACCTCTTCGCCTTGCTTTAACCGCCAGAGAATCAGGACCAGAAATCGCAAGCGTTTTACCTTTGATTGATAGAGAAGAGATAATAAAGCGTTTAACTAGTGCGTGACTCTCGAGGTCATTCCCGCGAAAGCGGGGATCCAGTAAAAATAATCTTATTGGTACAAAAATTGTATATTTGATAAAATACACATATAAAAACAAGTTTTTATTCGGACGGCGAAATTAAAATTGCTCCTAATGTAAAAGCACCGATAAGAACCGGAGGATTGTAATAAGCAAAAGTTGCAAGGCTTGCTACAGTTGCTTGAGCAAATGTAGATACAACAGAATAATTAGAGTTGTTCACATCAGAAACACAACCCTGAACGGAACATACAGTTTTTGCACCGTTTTCTATCACATTAATAGCATGTTCCGTTGCTAAGGTAGCATAACATTGTGAAATCTGTCACAGCTTTGGTAGCATTTTGAAAATGAATTGTAGCACTGTCAAAGTAACTAGATGTTTTTTGTGAAGTTTTTACAATCATTATTATTGTAATTGACGTTTCCGCTATTTATTTGTGGCCCCGTATAGTTTTTTGTCATGATTTTTCCCCTTAAAATTAAATCGTGACGCAATGAGAACTTAAATGTTGTTGTGTCAATGTATATATCTTTTTTATTAGCACTTTCAGGTCTAAATTGAAACTCGCCTTTAATTGTGTTGCTTGTAACTCTCTGATCAGGAGAACCCCATTTAGGAAAATCATATTTTATAACTATGTCCCTGTTTCTAAGTCCAGATTTATAAGCGTTACTATTTTCGTCAATATCTTTTATTGTATAATTATTTATTAAAGCATCTCTATCAAAACCACGATCATATGCCCACATTGTTATTTTCTCGATCGACAGCACTTTAGCAACATTAGCTAAATCTATAGTTTTACCTTGTTCTATATATTCGTTTATCTCTTTATCTATGCCCTTTAGAACATAATTTTAACTATTGTTTTAAAATAATCGCTTGAACATTCTTGTTCTTTTGAGGTTTTAAATAAATCAAGCATAACATTATCCAGCGATTTACTCTTATTATTCTCTTTAATGAAATTGTCCAAATAAAGTGCCAAAACAAATCCACTATAATATGGCAATCTTACTGCATAATCTTGCCAATAATCTGTTGCGATTACATTATTAGGTTCATTTATAACAGGTGATAAATAATAATTCTCAAAGAATTTATTAAATTCTTCTACAAATTCCTCAAGCGTTATTATAACACTAGAACGTAAGGCTAAAACCCTACTATAATAATCGGTAAATCCTTCACTCCACCAATAATTTAATCGTTCTAAGTTATTACGTATTTTCTTTCCTGTCCAATTATGTAGATGTTCATGAGCAAGTCACGTTTATATAATCCTGTTTGCCCAAACCTTGAGGAATAAATGCAGTAAAACTATGAGTTAAGCCCGTTCTGGCTATATGTCTAGGTTGATTCCCCTCGATTAAGCTTAGTAGATAATAAGGCAAAATCATTATCATGGAAAAATGTTCTTTGTCCCTTGATAATTTTATTTATATAAGCAGCTATTTCTTAATCTTTAAAATCAAATTGACCATGTAACGAAAGATATACAGGATTTTTTTGATCGACAATTTTGTAAACACGTAAATCACGCGCTGCATAAACTGCACTATATAATTCAATCGGCATAGCTTTAAATTTCACGCTTTTACCAAGACTATAATCTGATATTATTTCCCAACTATCAGGAATATTATTCCATTCAATGTTAAACGCTACTATATCATTTCCATTTAGATCACCGGGAGTAGCAAAAAGCCCATAACCCGGTGAATAAATTAAATTTTGTCTAATTATTGCTTCGTGGATATCACAAGGATTACCGGTTTTTTGATATATTGCGTAGCTTAAACAAATAATCTTGATTTTTCCCGTATTTAAAATAGCTTTATTCGAGTCTTGATTTCTAAACTGTAATTTTCCAATAGGATATTCTAGCTTAACATTTTTGATTTGCTTGTAATATGTAGGCATTTGCCCATACATAGGGTAAATCTAAAACAACCTCACCACTCATATTGCCGATTATTTCCGTCTCAACTTTGATAGCTGAAACAGACGTATTAGACAAAGGTGTTATTTTGTAATGTATCTGCCTATAAGTATTTGCGGATACTAGATTTGAAATTAGAATTCTGATTTACAGAATTTTTATTATTTTTTATGGATTGCCACGCAGCCTACTGCTACTCGCAATGACGATATCTATTTATGCATGTATTCTATTTAATTATTACTTCCTAACCATTAGCCCATAAGCTTCTATGTCTTCAAGCCATTTAGCGTTTTCTATTAAATATGATTCTTAAAATTCGGCAAGTGTAGGATCAGGTTCGCCTGTTAAATTTTTAAGCCCGTCAAATAAAATATCTAAAAAACCTATTTTATTCTTTTTACAATAATCTCCTACATCTTCAATATGCTTCGCACGATCATCAACAAATACAATAAACTAGCATTTAGCTCTTCAGAAAATTTTGATAAAGTACCACTTTTTGAGTGATTACCGGTTATAAATATACCTTTATAAAAAATAGCATCATCCTTTTGTCCTGAATTATAAATTGCTAATTTTTTATTATCTGAAAATTCGATACCCAGCTCTTTTAGTTCTTTATATAGCCAATCTTGCATAGAAGGAATATTGCCAAATGCTCCCGTATTCATTTGTATAAGACCATAAACCGAAAACTTTTCCTTGAGCTTGTTTATAACTTCTACCCACTCTTCATCAATTAATATTACTTTTCGCTGCAAACGCCAATTACTTATAATTTCCTCATAATTGTCATTTCCTTAATTCTATCAATTATTTGATTATAAGGCGGCTGCTTAAAAGTTTTTGATTTAGGAGTTATAAGCGTATCGTCAACATCAATGAATATAGATGCACGAGTAGGAGCATTTTTTATTATTAAATCATAAACTTTTTCGGCACTATCGGCAGTTTCAAAATCTTTCATATATACTCCGAAGTAAAATGAAGAGTAGTGATACGAAGTTTAACTTGGAAAAGAGTAATCGGTCTGTCAGCTGAGGAGCGGAGCGTATATTAAACGTTCAGCATCTGAGGTCTTACAAAGACATTGTTGCTAATTTTTCAAGTGGGGCGAGTATCAAATTTAATATTAAGTTCTTCAGTTAAAATAGCCATTAATTCAAGCCCTGCTCTATTTGTCCATTTGCCTTGTTCATAAAAAAAATGATAAGGACCGCTAACCGGCGACGACAACCAAATTTCTTTGGCGGCACTTTGTTTATTTATTACATATACCCCTTTATCAGTATCAAGGTTTAATATATCGCCTTGTAAATCTACATCTATACTTGCTTCTTTATCCTGCTCTTCTATCTTTTCTGCTATATATGCAATTGTTGTCTCGGCTATTTTACTAAATTCACTATTATTCATTATAACATCCCTTAAGTAGATAAAAATATACGCAAATCAACTTCAAAAAGAGTAAGGAGTCTATAAGGCAAGGAGCGGAGCGTATACTTAATACATGAGCACCACAGCTCTTATAAGACGACGTAGCCAATTTTGAAGTTCATCGAGTAGATGGTTTTTCAGGATCAATGGCCGGCTCAGGTACTTTAATCAAACTTTTTCGATAAGTTTCAACAAATCTATTATGATCATTAAGATTGTTAGAAAAATTATGCCCGCCTTTACCGTCAACTACAAAAAATAATGCATCCGTTTTAGCAGATTTTACCACTGCTTCTAAAGATTTTAACGACGGACAAGAAATCGGACCGGGTGGTAAACCTTTTATATAATAAGTATTATAGGGTAGTTCTTGCAATAAATCTTTTTTTGTTAAAGCTCTTGCTAATTTAAATTTTCCTTCAGTCAAAGCATATATAGTAGTCGAATCGGCTTGTAGCTTCATATTTTTCTTTAAACGATTAATGAATACTGCTGCTATAATAGGCTTTTCTGCATTTGAGCCGGCTTCTTTTTCAATTATCGAAGCTAGCGTTAATACCTCAAGTCTAGTTTTTAATGGAGAATCCGGTGCAAGATTTTGCATTACTTTATCTAAATTAGCAGACATTAAATTTCTCATGTGATCAATTATCTGCTCTTTTTGATCACCGTAAGAAAAAAAATACGTGGAAGGCATTAAAAAACCTTCAGGTATTATCCCTTTTATTTCTCCAAGTAATCGACTTTCTTCATTAATTTTCTTTATAACCTCACTAACTACTGTACCTTCCGGGACAATTATCTTGTGTATTATAGATTTACCGCTTGCTAATATTCTTAAAGTTTGCAGAGGCGATATATTACGAGTAAACACATATTCACCACTTTTAAGAGGTCTTTTTATAGAATAAATTTTAGCAATTACCTTAAAAATTCTTGGATATTTGATTACTGCATTAGAATAAAGTTTTGTAACTATTTGATTTACGGATAATTTAGGTTCAATAATTATCGTTTTATTTTGAGTAAGATCACCCGGCACAAAAACATAAAATATACTAAAATTTAGCAAAGTAATAAATATAGTTAGAGATACTATAACTAAAAAAAGTTTAGTTTTTAATAGGTTGTTTAACATAATAACTATTATTTTTATAAGGCTTAGAAATATTGACAAAATAATGACCATGAAATGTGGTTTTTTTTCTTGACATTTGAAATAACATATAGTAAAATTTACTTTTTGCTAAATTTAAATTATATAGTTTGTGCTAAATCAATCAATAGTTTTAATATTTGGTAATTAAAATGAGATAACTAATGAGCAACAAATTAATAACGCAAACCAATTTACTATAACAATAGTATACTCCTGTAAAATGAAAAGTTAGCATTTTTATTACAAACAAAAAATATACATCTTTATTCATAGTGCATATTACTATACCGGCGTTAATACTGATCTTATAATGGACATTATATATTATGATACAAGATCACAATACCGATCTAAAACACGAAGAACAGACTGAAAGGTTAAAAGCTTTACAAAATAAGTTAGGAAACTTATCCGGTTTCTTGACAACAATGCGTTCTGATAACAATGAGGAATACAAAAAAATTGCCAATGATTTAAAAATTTTAATGAAACAAATTCATACTATAAGAAAAAACATGGAAATATATTTTGTTATTATATTAATATTAATGTTTATTATAATTCAGAAAATGTTGTGGGCCATCGGTTTCAAGTACTAATCTTTCTCTTTTAACAACTTTATTTTAGGTTCTAAGAACTCCTGTTTAATAATTTCTGCAGCTATATAAGAAGGTACAGCATCATCTCGATCACTTGATACAAGCGAATTTTCCAAGCTAAGCCTGTGTCCAAGTACTTTTGTACACCTAGCTAGCTTGCCTTTAAATTCATCGTGTCTAAAACTTTCTGAATTTAGCTGTAATCGGTTTGATTTAAATCCTAATTGCTGCAAAATTTTTTGGCTTTCTATTACCTGCTCATAAACTTTCTTAGAATTAAATAATAACTCTTGAAGCTTATTACTAATAAGATTAGCTCGGCAATTAAATTGGATAAATTCCGGAATTATTTCTTTATCGGCTATAATATTTATCAACGTAACATATTTTATTTTTATCAATAGCCTGATAATAAAAAAGCTTATAATATTAACTTTATAAGCCACAATCATAGGAGTACCGGAAGCTGCTATCTCTAAAGTATTAGTACCGGATTTTGCTAAAGCTACATCCGCAACAGCATAAGTTTTAAGTCTCTCACTTGAAAATAAATAATTAAACTTAACATCTTCTAGAAACGGTTTTATTATTGCCTCATGAGCAGGATTTGCAAGAGTAAATATAACTTTAAGATTATTACAACTCTCGAATATTTCTTCAATAGAAGAAATAAAAACCGATAAATGCCTTAGAATCTCACCCTTTCTACTACCAAGAGTAACACACAAAACTCTCTCATTCTCATCTATTTTAAACTCTTCACGTAAAGCTATTTTATCACTATAAAACTCTTGCTCCATAATCGGATGACCTATATATCTACAATCAAGACCGACTTTAGTAAAATACGGAGGTTCAAACGGTAGTAAAGCAAATAAACAATCATAAATTTTAGCGTATTTTACTGCCCTACCCTCTTTATATGCCCAAACTGACGGTGCAACTATATGAATCATTTTCAGCTTTGGTAAAAGTTTCCTTACTCGCTTTGCCACACGATAAGTAAACCCTGGTGAATCTATGGTAATTAATAAATCAGCTTTACTATTTATTATATCCTCCACAGTTTTATCAATTAATTTTTTAAGCTTAAAAATATGAGGCAAAATTTCTACAAAACCCACTAAATTTATGGAAGTAATAGGAAATAAGCTTTTAAAGCTACCGGCTTCCTCCATATATTTGCCGCCAACACCAACAAACTGTACAGCGTCATTCACAAAACTTAATACAGGTGAATTGAGTTGTACTCCTGTATTGTTTTTTAAATGCTGCATTATACGACCACCTACAAAGTCTCCTGACACCTCACCAGCTATAAAGTAAATTTTTGTCATTAAAGATAGTTATTTTTTAAGGTTCTCAATTTCTGTTTGTAATCGCTCTATTTCTTTTATAGATACTTCAGTAATCTCATGTATTTTTTCTATCGAGTTTTTTTTCATTAACATCTTTGTTGCTATTTTTATACTTTTTGTAACTTCACCTTCTTGTATACCTGCTTGTTTACCTTTTTTCCTCCCCTCCTTTATTCCTTTTGCCATACCTTGTTCTCTACCTTTTTCTTCAGCAGAAACTATATAATCACGCTCTTTATAGCTTCTATTCATATAGGCATGATAAATTATTTGCTCTTTAGGAGTCATCTTCAGTATATCAAGACGTTTTGCTACTTTCTTCATATATGGTGATTTAAAATCTTTCTTAACTTCAGAATGTTTTACTACATATAGCCATTCATCCAATTCATCTCTTATAACATCATTAAATAATGATACTGATATTACAACATATTCTGGAAATACATTATATAAATCAAATATTTTACCTCTCATATCTCCCAAAGAAAATTTCATAGGGTGTTTTTTATCAACTTCTCTAAAAATAGTCTTACCGTGATATAAAGGTGCTTTCATATTATCAAAAGGAAAATACAATAAATTAATATGCAATATTTTTTTATAGTAGAATAATCCTCACTCTTAGAAATACTATCAACTATTAATCTACTAGAATTAAAACAAGCTTTATGCATAAAAAGATTTGTATAGGATTTATCTATTTCTACTATATATTTATGCCCTTCTTCATCTTCCACAATGACATCTGCTACGCTAGATTTTAAGCTATCATTTTCTTTATTACTGCCACTTTCTAGTAAGGGGATTGCATTTTAACAGCACTATAACCAGCATCTTTAAGAATAGCCGAAATAAATCCCTCGACTATTTCATAATCCCCTGTATCTTTTAATAAATATTTAATAGCGTAATCAAAACTTATTATAGTACTCATATCTTTGATCCTTAAATCATCTTAAATATATTGCACAAAATGAAGACAGTATACAAAGATCCACTTCAAAAATGCTACGTCGTCCTACAAGAGCTTCGGTACTCACGTATTAAGTATACGATGCGTTCCTCGCCTTGTGGACTCCTTGCTCTTTTTGAAGTGGATCTTTGTATACATATTATTAAATTCCATTTTACGGTAACTCAAAGCTTCTGCAATATGCACTTTCAAGACCTTATCAACATTCTTAAGATCAGCAAGCATGCGTGCTACTCTAAGTATTCGGTTATAAGCACGCATTGATAAACAAAATTTATTTACCGCTTCATTCAGTAAATCTTTACCTTCATCCGCAGGCATAGCATAATCTATTAACAACTGCCCATCTAATCTGTTATTTGTTTTAATATTATAGCCCTCATATCTCTTTTCTTGAATTAAACGTCCTTTCTCAACTCTTGCAGCTATATATTCAGATTCTTCCTCAGAGTTATCTACAATCAAGTCATAATTATAAACATTAATACTAGATACTTCTATATGCAAATCAAATCTATCCATAATAGGTCCCGATACTTTCATTTGATAGTCGCTAGCACATTTTGGAGCTTTCATACATTCTTTATAAGAATCGCCTCAATAACCGCATTTACAAGAATTCATAGCTGCTATTAACTGGAAATTTGCCAGATATTTTATATGAGCATTTGATCGTGAGATTAGTATTTCCTAAAAATTTTCCTGCAATACTTGTAATCGTACTACATTCTAAAATTTCTTTTGTAGACATTTTAGTTAGTATACTGGGAAGACAGGCAGCAAGTCTTGATTTACCGTTTCCGGGAGGACCAAACATTAAAAGGTTATGCCACCTGATGCTGCAATTTCTAAAGCTTGTTTAGCAATTTTTTGACCTTTTATATCTTTAAAATCAGGATAATTTATCGGCTCATCTTGTAGCTTAGCTTCCGGAGGAGTTAAAACTTGTGAACCTTTAAAATGATTTACTAGTTCAATTAAATGACCTACAACAAGTATATTATCATTTTACCCGACCAAGCAACTTCCGAGCTGTTTTTACTTGAACAAATAAGACCTTTAACTCTAACAGAAGCCCCAATCGCTGCAGGTCAAGCTCCACTTACCGGTAAGCTTGAACCGTCTAATGATAGCTCTCCTATTAGCAAATATTCTGCAATTTCAAGTTCAGATAACATATTCATTGCGGTAAGTATCGCACAAGTAATCACAAGATCGAAGTGGTTTCCTTCTTTTACTAAATCTGCCAGAACTAAATTTATTAAAATCTTTTTAGTATGTAGTGCAAGCCCTATAGAAGATAACACTACTTTAACACGTTAGACTTGCTATATGCCTTATCATGAAATTTTTCTTAAAATACTATTTTGCTAGGTTGTAGATGTTATTGCATGGATACTACTAAATCGTCATTGCGAGCAGACATAGGCTGCGTGGCAATCTCATGAAATAATAACAAACTCCTGAGATTGCTTCGTCAATTACTGAGGTAATTGCCTAGTAATGATGAAAAATAACAATCTTCCTTAACCATTGATTGAAAAACGTACTACAGAACAAACTTAGCTAAGTCGAGATTAGTTATTATTTTTGATAATTGATTTTCTACGAATTTATCATCGATAGTTATTTTTTTGCCTTTCATTTCGCTAGCTTCAAAGCTTATATCCTCAAGCAAATTCTCAAGTATAGTATGCAGCCTTCTAGCCCCTATATCCTCGACTTCTAAATTAACGGTGATCGCATAATCCGCTATCTTCTCAATAGCAGAAGCAGCAAATTCAAGACGTACGTCTTCAGTACCTATTAACGCCGAATATTGTTTTATTAAACTAGTTTCAGGCTCAAGCAATATTTTAATCATATCATCTTTGGTAAGCGAATTTAATTCTACTCTAATCGGTAACCTTCCTTGTAACTCCGGTAATAAATCAGAAGGTTTAGCAATATGAAAAGCACCGGAAGCAATAAATAATATATGATCGGTTTTAACCGGTCCATATTTAGTATTAACCGTCGTGCCCTCTATCAAAGGTAGCAAATCTCTTTGCACTCCCTCTCTACTTATTTCAGCATTTTTTGCTCTGGAACTACCAGTTGAAGCTATTTTATCAATTTCATCAATAAAAACTATACCATCATTTTCAGCTAAATTTATAGCTTGCTGAATAATTTTTTCTTGGTCTATTAATTTTTCTGATTCTTCAGGTATAATAATAGCCATAGCATCTTTAACTAGCATTTTTTTTGTTTTAGTCTTACTACTGCCAAGGGCTCGTCCAATCATATCGCCAAGATTAAGAACGCCCATAGATGCTCCCGGCATACCCGGTATTTCAAAACTTCCACCGCCGACAGGTGTAGTATCAGCTACGCTAATTTCAATTTCCGTATCATCAAGTTCGCCGTTTAAAATTTTTTCTTTGAACTTTTCTCTAGTCTCACTACTAGAAGTTTTACCTACTAAACTATCTAATATTCTCTCGATTGCTTTTTCACGGGCATGAATATCTACTTTCGTTTTTGCTAAAGTTTTTTCAGTATTAACGGCTATTTCGACTAAATCACGAATTATTGATTCTACATCACGCCCTACATATCCGACTTCGGTAAATTTAGTTGCTTCAATTTTATAGAAAGGAGAATTAGTCAGCGTTGCAAGGCGTCGTGCTATTTCTGTTTTCCCGACACCGGTTGAACCAATCATTAAAATATTTTTTGGTACTATTTCATTACGTAAATTACCTTCTACTCTTTTACGACGACAACGATTTCTAAGTGCAATAGCAACAGCTTTTTTGGCCTTTTCTTGACCTACGATAAATCTATTCAGTTCATTCACTATTTGAGAAGGGGTAAGCCCCATAGGGTCTTTTTTATAAGTAGTTTTAGTAGCTTTCATACAACTTTTTCCATTATAATATTATGATTAGAAAATACACACAAATCTGCAGCTATATTCATAGATTTTAAAGCAATTTCTTCAGCAGTTAAATTATTCTCGTAAGACATTAGAGCGCGAGCGGCAGATAGCGCAAATAAACCGCCTGAACCTATTGCTGCAACATTATTTTCAGGCTCTACGACATCACCGTTACCGGTTAAAATTAATATATGACTACGATCAGCAACAATCATCATTGCTTCCAAACGTCTCAAATATTTATCGCTACGCCAATCTTTTGCAAGCTCAACTGCACTTCTAAGTAAATTATGCTTATGTTGCTCTATCTTTACTGCAAGCTTTTCAAATAACGCAAGACCGTCAGCCGTAGAACCCGCAAAACCGGCAATAATTTTATTATTTGCTATAGTCCGAAGTTTTCGTGCTGTAGATTTTAGTACGGTATTACCATGCGAGACTTGTCCATCTGCTGCTATAATTATTTCTTCGTTCTTTTTTAAACAAAGTATTGTTGTACCGTGTAAGGATAAATTATCTGACATAATATAAAATTTATTGATATTAAGTTGTTAATTAAGTACTATTAGAATTACTGTTAAGTAGACGAATAGACGAAGTTTAATTTGGAAAAGAGCACGGAGTCTGTAAGCCGAGGAGCGGAGCGTATATTAATACGTGAGCATCCGAGGACTTACCAAAACGACGTAGCCAATTTTCCAAATTAAACGAGTATACTTGACTAATCCAATTTAATTAATTATTGTCCCTTGAATTTTCAAGGCTTAAACTTAAATAATGAATATATACGCAATATACATTAACTCCACACAAAAAAATAATAATTTTATTGTTATTGCAGAAGGCTTTTCATGGATAGCGGCTCTTTTAAGTATATTTTGGGCATTATACCATAAAATGTGGTTAATTGTTACTATTGCCGTAATAGCGAATATAATCGTTACGGCGATTAATATCGAAGAGTTAAAGTTTATATTTAAGATAGTCTTAATATTAGGCTTCGGCTTTTGTGCTTCAGATATTAGAGAAAATTATTTAAAAAGAAATAATTACCGACTAGAAGATATAATAATTGCCAACTCTAGAATTGAAGCTGAATTAAAATTTCTAAAACGTAGTATGCTTGTTTAACAACAACGTGGTTTCATAAATATTAAATCGTCATTGCAAGCAGTCGTAGACTGCACACTGCAAGGCAATCCAGAAAAAAATTAAAGAAATGCTAAAATTAGCATTTCTTACTGGATTGCTTAGTCAAAACTTACATTTTTTACTCGCAATGACGGAAAATTAAGCCATACAATAAAGCTTTTAACAGGAATAAAATGATGTATAACAAAGAAAATGTTTTTGCAAAAATCATAGGTAAAAATCTTCCGGCAGAAATAATTTATGAAGACGAACAAATTTTAGCATTCAAAGATATAGCACCCGTAGCACCTGTACATATTATCGTTATACCTAAAAACGAATATATAGATTATGCCGATTTCATCTCTAAAGCTTCTATAGACGAAATAAAACATTTTTTTGCTAAACTTTCTGATATAGCAAATGAAGCGGGTTTAGATAAAGACGGTTATCGTTTAATAACTAATAAAGGCGAGAAATCAGGACAAACTATTTTTCATTTCCATTTCCATATTATCGGAGGTGAAAAACTCATCGGATTAATAAATAATGACTAAAAAATACAATATTGCAGTAATCGGAGCTACAGGAAATGTAGGGCGTGAAACTCTAAATATTCTAGCTGAGCGTAATTTCCCCATTAATAAAGTTTATGCTATAGCTTCAGATAGCGCTCTAGGGCGAGAAGTAAGCTTTGGAGAAAAAATACTACAAATTAATAGTTTAAAAAGTTTACATTTTGACGATATCGATATTGCTTTTTTTTGTGTAGGTTCAGAAGTATCAAAAGAATTTATACCAAAAGCTACTGCTAGTAATTGTGTAGTTATCGACAAATCCTCACTTTTTAGAGTTGATAATCAAGTGCCGTTAATTGTACCTGAGGTTAATTTATCAACACTTAAAGAGTTTAATACTAAAAATATCATAGCTAACCCTAACTGTATCGTCATTCCGCTTGCAGTAGTATTAAAACCGCTAGATAATGACATAAAGATTAAAAGAGTAGTGATATCTACTTATCAATCAGTATCAGGAGCAGGTAAAGCAGGAATGGACGAACTCTACGACCAAACAAAATCTAAATATGTTTTTGGAGAACATGATCCTAAGAAATTTCCAAAACAGATTGCATTTAATCTTTTTCCTCATATAGGTGATTTAAATAAAGATGGCTATACAAGTGAAGAAGCAAAAATTGCTTCTGAACTAAACAAAATTATAGGTAATCACTTTAAAGCTAGTGTTACTGCTGTTAGAGTACCAGTATTTATCGGTCATTCTATATCGGTTAACATAGAATTTAACGACAAAATTGATGCCAAAGAAGTCGAAGAAATATTACAAGATGCCGATGGAATTGTTACAATTTCTAATAATAATTACCTTGCGTATATCTCACCCGTTGAAGTGGTAGGCGAAGATGCCGTATATGTCTCCCGAATTAGAAATGACGTCAGTAGAGATAATACGATAAATCTATGGATCACATGTGATAACTTACGTAAAGGAGCAGCTTTAAACAGTGTTCAAATTGCTGAAGAATTAATTAATAATTATTTATAATATAAAATATGGATAATAAAAATAATAATCTAAATAAAAAAAACCCACTAGTAATAGCATTAGGCGAATGTAGAACAGCTTTTTGGATAGTCTTTTGGTTTGCTTTTGTAATCAACTTACTAATGTTAATTACTCCTCTTTACTCACTACAAGTTCTTGATAGAGTCCTTGGAAGCGGTAATCTACAAACATTATTATTTTTATCAATAATAATCGCATATATTTATTTTGTTTACGGATTATTACAAATTGCTCGTTCTTTTACACTTATAAAGGTAGGAGAATGGCTTGATAGAACAGTAGCTCCTGTAATTTTTGCTTCTTCAATTTCTGCAGCTGCAACACGAGCAAATATGGGTTCTAGCCAATTATTACGTGATTTTCAAGCCGTCAAAACATTCCTAACAAGTACCGGAATTAATACTTTATTCGATGCCCCTTGGAGCCTTATCTATATTGCGGTTATTTTTTCAATTCATCCATATATCGGTCTTATTACCGTTTTTGGTGCAATTATAATAGTTTCAACCGCTTTCTTTAACGCTGCAGCTACTAATAAAACACTTGGTGAAGCTACCGAATTTTCGATAAAAGGTATGACACAAGCCGATATTGCAAACAGAAATGCAGAAGCAATTGAAGCAATGGGAATGATGAAGAATGTTACAAAAAATTGGCATAAATTTAACATATTAGCACTTGATAAGCAATCGGTTGCTAGCTATCGTAACGGTGTTATTTCTAACTTTTCAAGGTTTATCCGTAATATAATGCAAATGGCTGTTACCGGAGTCGGTGCTTACATTGTTGTAAAATCTCACAGTGCAGATATGACTCCCGGTAATATGATTATGAGTTCTATCATAGTCGGTAGAGCTCTTGCTCCTTTCGATAATGCTATTGATTTATGGAAAAGTATGAGCGGTGCTATTAAATCATACAAAAACATTAATAATTTATTTAACACTTATTCTTCTAGAGACGAAACTATGCCAATTCCGAACGTTGATGGTCATCTTACTGTTGAAAATATTTATTATGCTCACCCTATACCGCAATATTTACCGCAACCTCCCGTACCGAAATATATCTTAAAAGGCGTTAGTTTTGCAGTACAACCGGGCGAAGTTTTAGCAATTATCGGTCCTTCAGCTACAGGAAAATCAACTTTAGCTAAAATCATAGTCGGGGTATGGAAAGAATCATCAGGTTCCGTACGTTTAGATAGTGCTGAAATTTATCGTTGGAATAGAGAAGATTTCGGTAGACATGTCGGCTATCTTCCTCAAGGAATAGAACTTTTTAGCGGTAGTATTAAACAAAATATAGCTAGAATGGAAGAAGATGCCGATCCGCAAAAAGTTATTGAAGCAGCTAAAATAGCCGGAGCTCATGAAATGATATTAAGATTCCCTGACGGTTATGATTCTGATATCGGTCCTGCAGGCTCTAATCTATCAGGTGGTCAAAGACAGCGTATCGGGCTTGCTAGAGCTTTTTACGGTAATCCAAAACTCATCATTTTAGATGAGCCTAATGCTAATTTAGATGAGGCAGGTGAAGTTGCCCTTGCAAGTGCCTTAAAACAAGCAAAACTTAAAGGAATAGCAGTTCTTGTAATTTCACATAGACCATCCGTATTATCCGTTGTTGATAAAATTCTAATATTACAGGATGGAGCCGTTGCAGTTTACGGAACGGCAGAAGAGATTCAAAAACACTTTAAAACTTTAAAAAGCGATACAATTCATATTAATAACTAAAGTGTCATATCGTGACTTGATTAGCATTGTTGCATGACTTCCAAATCATCATTGTGAGGAAACTTTGTGAGCGTGGCAATCTCATGAATTCTATCGAGATTGCTTCGTCAATTACTACATCATGTCCTCGCAATGACGCAAAATACAAACAATACTGACTAAATATAATAATGATTAAATATTATGCAGGACTTAAAACACAATAAACCTCAAATTACTCCGGAACAATTAAGACAATTATTGTCCTTAAGAGAAGATGCGTTAAATCTTAAAGGTCAAAGTTCTAAACGTAAAGCTTTAATAAATACTACATTAAAGAAAACCTCTCATGCTATAGAATTCTTATTAGTAAAACTTGATAGGTTTGTTAATTTTATTACCAAGAAAACCGATAAAGATCGTAATAACGTAGCCCAAGCTGCAAGATCACCTATACTTTTTGGTATTTATGTTATGATCTTTTTAGTATTAATAGGTGGATTATGGTCGGCTCTTGCTCCGCTTGATAGTGGTGCTGTAGCTGTCGGTATCGTAATGCCAAGCACAAATAAAAAAACGATTCAACATCATGAAGGCGGAATAATCAATGCTATTTATGTGAAGCAAGGTGATAAAGTCAAAGAAGGCGATAAATTAATAGAGCTTGAAGAAACTAGAATAAAAAGCGAACATGAAAATATTCTTGGTCAATACCGTAATTTTTTAGCAACTGAAAATCGTTTAATGGCCGAACGTGATAATTTAGAACAAATCGAATTCTCTGATTTTCTAATGCAGGATATCAATTTACCGGAAGTAGCTAAAATAATTCATACGCAGGAAAACTTATTTAGATCTAGAAAAGAAGTATATAACTCAGAAAAAGATGCATTACATCAAAATATTGCTCAACTTGAGAAAAAAATTGAAGGTTTAGAAGCAAAAAAAGTTGCCGCCTCCAAAACTGCTGAAGTTTATCAAGACCGTTTAAAAGCTTTAAGAACCTTAAAAGAAAAAGGCTTTGTACAAAAAGCAGCCTTATTAGACCAAGAGGCAAAAGTTGCCGCTTCAAAAAGCGATGTTGCAACAACTGAAGCCGAAATAGCAGGAATACGCCATGCTATTACCGAAACTCAAATTAAAATTATAAATCAACAAAATAAATACACTGAACGGACTTTAACAGAGCTTCGTGAAGCTCAAGTACAAACCGCATCTCTTAAAGAAAAATATAATGCCCTGACGGATTCGCTTAATCGTGTGATAATCAGATCACCTGTTGACGGTATCGTTAATAATTTAAAATATCATACAATAGGCGGTGTTATAAGTCACGGACAACCTATTATGGAAATTTCGCCAACTAATGACCCATTAATAATAGAAGCAAAGGTATCTCAAAAAAACATTGACTCAGTACATGAGGGATTAGTTGCAAAAATACGTTTCAGTGCATTTAAATCAAGAACAACTCCAACATTTACCGGTAAAGTAGTAAGCATATCTCCCGATATCGTACAAGATGAAAGACAGCATCCGGGACAACAGCAAGATAATTATTATGTTGCAAGAGTTGAAATCGATATGGATGAATTTAACAAAGTTGCTAAAGTTAAAAATCTTGAATTACACCCCGGTATGCAAGCTGAGGTACAAATCGTAACAGGTACTAGAACACTACTTAGATATTTACTTGATCCCGTTACTGATACTGCATTTAAAGCTTTCAGAGAAAAATAGATAATTTGAAAATTTTAAGTTAGATAACTTTACGAAACCTAAATATTTACAATATTTATTAAAAATTCTTAATCCTTTATTGACTTCGAATCAAAAGCAGTATAGCTTATTTTGTAATCTAATTAATATGCAAAGGTTATGTTAGGCTACGAAAAAGAACAACGAAGTTTAAATACAGAACAAAAACAAGCAGTCGGATTACTTTCTATAGGTACATTTCTAGAGTATTTTGACCTTATGCTTTATGTGCATATGGCGGTGCTTTTAAATAATTTATTTTTTCCGGAATATGATCCTTTCACTTTTTCGTTGCTTACTGCCTTTTCTTTCTGTTCTACCTATTTGCTCAGACCTATAGGAGCATTAATATTTGGGTATATAGGCGATCATTTTGGACGTAAGATTGTAGTTGTTTTAACTACCCTATTAATGGCTATTACTTGCGTGATTATAGGCAGCATGCCAACATATGCACAGATAGGTATCACAGCCTCTTGGGTTCTTACTATATGTCGTATAATTCAAGGTATGTCAGCAACTGCAGAAGCACGAGGTGCAGAGCTGTACTTAACCGAAAATTCATCTCCTCCTATACAATATCCATTAGTAACAATTATAACCGTATTTTCTGCCGTAGGCACTACGGTAGCACTAGGTATTGCATCAATTTTTACTAATCAAAATATTTATCACCATGAGTCAAGTTGGCGTATAGCCTTTTTCGTTGGTGCAACTATCGCTTTTGTAGGTACTATTGCAAGGACTAGTTTAAAAGAAGCAGAGGCATTTTCAAATAAAAGAAACAAATTAAAACTAAGACTTCAAGAAAATAATATTATGCTTGAAGAAATTGACAAAGATATTCTAGATCAAAAAGTTCCAAACACCACTTCTATTTGGTATTTCTTTATCCAGTGTGCTAGGCCACCGTGTTTTTATTTCGTATATATATATTGCGGTGATATATTAAAAAGAGAATGTGGATTTACTCCAAATCAAATTATAAATCAAAATTTTTGGGTATCTATAATAGATTTACTCGGTATTATCGGTCTTGCATTTATTAGCTATAAAATCCATCCTTTAAAAATCCTAAAGGTAAAATTATATCTATTTTTTACCTCTCTCATTTTTTTTCCTATAATGTTAAATTATAACCCTACTCCTTTATATATTTTTATTTTTCAATGTTTAGCTGCATTATTCGTATTTGATCACGTACCAGCAGCGCCTATATTTTATAAATATTTTCCGGTTTTTAAGAGATTTACATATACTAGTATGCTAAGTGCAATAGCAAAATTATTTACTTATATTATAACGTCATTTGGTTTAGTTTATATTACCAATTCTCTAGGATATTGGGGATTATTTTTAATTTTCATTCCGGTAGGTATCACTTTTTTTATGGGAGTAACTTATTTTGAGAAAATGGAAACGAATCGAAATTTATAATTTTATTAAAAGTAGAATTTATATTAAATTTTAAATTATTTTTATAACATTCAGCATATATAAGCTCTGAAACTGAAGGTATTTCAAGTATTTCACTTAACACTAAAAAACTTTTTAATGTCTCTTTAATTATTTTATGAGCTTTTTCAGGAGATTTTGCTTCCAAAGTTTGTAAATTATGTATTCTATCAAAAAGTTTTATAAGAGCAGTATCGTATCTTTGTTGTTTAATTAATAAAATAAGACTTTTCTCGCTACTTATTTTGCCCCAAGGTTTAATTCTAGTGAGACCTGCTACATGCCTTGCTACTTCTTCATCAAAAATATTGCTAATTATTTCTTCAGTAAGTTCAGTATCTTCAATAGTGTCATGAAGTAATGCAGCTTGTAGCATTCTAAAAGTAAAGAGTTTAGGCACTTCTTTTGCTACAAATTCCGCTACCATAATCGTTACTGCGATTGGATGAGAATAATAAGGGTCACCTGATTGACGCATTTGCTCACCATGATATTTACGAGCATAATAAATACCTTTTTGAACTTCTCTAATATCGATAGGTTGTTTGACTTGGGTATTTAAAAATAAAAGCCTTTCAATTAATTGATCTGAATATTTACAGCTTTCAAAATTTTTTTCCCAATATTCTATATCTTTCATACAATCGTCCCATTATATATATATATTATTTTATTGTTTTTTTTGATGATTATCTTTTATATTTTCTTTTTAAAATCCAATTATTATTTATTAAAAATCTCTATATTTAATAAATTTTCTATTTTTAATGCTAAAAAATAACTATATATTAAAAATAGTTTTTTACAAAGGTTTATATGTCATTCTTAACTATCACCTACATTTTTCTCATTACAACAATATTTCTTTTTCGTCTGTATGGCTTAGGAAGTATTCTTTCTAGGGTTTTTTAAAAGAACATTACAAAATCTTTGACCAAAACAGCAGATTTTAGCTGTTATTATAGCATCTTTAATATTTGGGATTACATATTTTCAAGGCAGAATATATAGCTTTAAGCACTATATGCGGTTTTTTCTATGGTTATGCATATTATAAAAACAGGCAAAATATTATGCTCTGTGATAGTTCATTTCGGTCTAAATTTATTCCATGTATTATTATTTACTTAATTTACAAATAGTAAACATAATAACTAAGTTTTATGAATAAAGACATCCCTACAGATTTATTACCTTCAGAATATGAGTTAGCAAGCTCTAGTAATGCTGCTGTGACCCTATTTTTAATGGAAGCAACCTTATTATTCTTGTTTGGTTATTGCTGCTACTGTTGTTTCAATAATGAGCCACAAGATATGGGGCTTGAATTAATCGGTGATCACCACGAACATGATGAATAATATTTTTTAATTATTGCATGTTCTTAATGTCATTCCTGCGAAAGGCTTGCCTACGTGGCTTGAAAATAGTCATTGCGAGGAAATTATGAAATAATTGATGAAGCAATCTCAGGAGTTTGTTATTATTTCATGAGATTGCCATGCAGTCTACGACTGCTCGTAATGACGGGGTGGTATCCACGCAGGCAATGCCCAACCTACAATTTACTTGGATCAAAACTAAAATTAATCTCTTTCCAATGGTTAAAGCGTGCAGAGTCAAGGTTTTCGATAGGGCTTGCTTGCCATACTGCTCTAATTGCATTATCTGCCAAAGCTTCACAAACACTAGCCGGAATATTAGGACAGATTTTTTTGTTAACCTTTGCCTGCTCAACATTACCTGCTTTATCTAGCGTAATACTAATAATGACTTTTACCTTATTATTACCTCTAACTCCTGCCGGTACATTACTCCAATGTCTTTCAATCTGTCTTTTTATCAAAGATGTGTCACTATCGGAAAGAGGCAGCCCATCCGTATAAACCCCCTTAGCTTCTTGTGCATTATCAGCTTTTTTTGACCTTTGATGCTTATTGGATTTTACATTATCCCCTTCTGAAGATTGCTCTAAATTCTTCAGCAAAGAATCAAGCTCATCGGTTTTAGGCTTTTTTTTCTTCACATCTTTAGGTTTCTCAGCCGGTTTCGTTTCCTCTTTCTTTTCTTCAGGCTTCTTCTTTTCTTCTGCTTGTTTTTTTTCTTCTGCTTTAGGTGTTTCTTCCTTTACTTCTTCTTTCTTCTCAGGTAACGCTTCTTTTGCTTTTTCAGACTTTGGTTCTTCTATAGGTTTTTTCTCTTCTATTTTAGGCTTTGCTTCCATTGTTTTAGCCTCAGGCTCTTTTGCTTTTTCTTCTTTAGACAAATCTTGCGGTTCTTCTTTTGGCTTACTTTGCTCAGATTTTTTAGCGTCTTCGTTTTCTATAGGGGCTTCTTTTTGCTTTGTCTGAGTGATAATATTTGATTTATCGCTAACAGGTAACATTTCAAAAGTTATAGTTTGCTCTTTCGGTAATTTTTTAAAAAGTGACGGCATACCGAATAGAAAAAAATATAAAAGAAGTAAGTGTAGAACAATAGAGCAGCTAAGGAAAACCGTAAAATTATCCTTATTTTGATTACTTTTCATTATTTTTAATATTTGAAATAAGAGCTACACGCGAAAAGCCGGCAGCATGAATTTCGGTAACTATCTCTACTACCTGCCCATAAGAAACATTTCTATCACCTCTTACAAAAATTCTAGCATCCTTTTTTTCTTTAGTGATATTTGCAAGCTTGTCGGTTAAATGCATTCTTTCTATTGGACTTTCAAGTAAGAAAATTTTGCCTTTATTATTGATAGTAACAACCAAAGGCTCATCCTGACCTGAAATCGGGCTTGAATTTGTCTCAGGCAAATCCACGTTTACTCCTGACACAAGCATTGGAGAAGTAATCATAAAAATAATTAATAGCACAAGCATCACGTCCACAAGCGGCGTAACGTTAATTTCGCTAACTACCGCTCTTTTACTTTTTCTATTACTTCCGGCAAGCTTTATAGCCATTACATTTTCTCCTGATCAATTGCCTTAGAAAGTATAGAGTTTAACTCACTAATAAAATCTTCAATCTTATTATTGATAAGAGTAATACGGGAAATCAGATAATTATAAAAAATTACTGCCGGAATAGCTGCAAATAAGCCTATCGCAGTTGCAAGTAACGCCTCAGCAATTCCGGGAGCTACTACAGCAAGAGAAGTATTTTTTGAAGTAGCAATCGATTGGAAGCTATGCATAATCCCCCAAACGGTACCGAATAAACCTACGAAAGGAGCACTTGATCCAACAGTTGCCAAGAAGCTTAAATTTTTCTCGAGCTTTTCGACTTCCCTATTTTGAGCTAAGTACATTACACCCGTTATACGCTCTTTATGGTTGTTTTTTAAGCTTTCAGAAAGCCCTTTAGTGCTTAAGCTTTTACACTCATCCATAGCTGAGACAAAAATTAAAGCTAGCGGATTATTAACCGACCTCTTTATGCTTTCATATAATTGCTCTAATACTCCACCGGACCAAAACACATTTTCAAATGCCCGCATGCTTTTCTGCACTTGCACTAGCTTAAATATTTTATCCAAAATAATAGCCCATGACCAAATAGAGGCAATAAGCAACATCAGCATAACTGACTTACCGATAATGTCGGAGGAGCTTATTAAAGAAAAAATCGATAAATGATCTTGCGTAATGACTTCTAAACCGCCGCTAATATTAGTATCTGCACTCATTGAATATATATTATTTAAATTATTCTAAAATTAAATAATATATTCATATTTTATTTTTGTCATTAGGTTATGTGAAAAATTTTAGTAATCAATTTAGTATGGCTTTTGAAAAACACTTCAGTGTCATACCGTGGCTTGACCACAGTATCCAGAAAACAACCAAAAATACTAATATTATTAGTATTTTTAACTGGATTCTGTGAATAAATCACGAGGTGACACACATTTTTAAACCATTAATTTAATATCTCTTGACTCATGTCAATTTTTCATATAAAATGCCGCTCTTACATTTAATCTAAAGTTGCACATAAAATTAATTCAATATTTAAAACAACTTGAAGCTATAGCTTTTGGTCCATGGCTTAATAAATACAAAATACAAACAATTATTTACCTCAGATGAATTAGAAACTGAGCTGTTTGATATAATCATTCAAACTCAAGAAAATAAAAAACATTTTAATAAAGAGTTATTTTATTATCTAATAACGTTATTGAGAGAGCAAAGAGAAGAGATAAAGCGATCAGAAGTTGCTGTTATTTTTTCTTCGGACTATAGAGCAAATTGATATTCTATATTTACTTGGTTAACTAATTGTCAGTTAGAACAATATGATAGATTTATATTAAATCTTCCAAAGCATTATAAGGACTATGAAGATTATTTTTTACAAGAACAAGACAGATATTCAAAAATCAAAGCTTTTAATAATGTTCAAGATAAGCAATTCTTGAGAAAATATTGCAATTTATCAAAGCACGACCAATCAAATAATTACCCATTGTTTCAAAAAAATACTTTAAAATTGCAAAAATATTTAGAATATCCTTATGAATATAATACTGCAATTGATAAATCTGAATTTCTAGGTTCTGTAGATAGCTATTATAATTATTCTTGTAATAATATATAAAATTATATATTAATAAAACAATCATTTATTAATAAAATTAATATGCTGAAATCAGAAAATATACAAAAATCCGGTAAAGCTCCTAAAGTTATAAGTAAAGACACGTTTTTTAGACCTTATGGCCTTACATCTTATTCTATTTACTATATGGATGACGGCACAACTATATATAGTGAATCTGAATCACCTTATTATTATGATAAAGTTAAAATGATAGGTCATGATACCGGATATTTTCATAAATATTTTACTGGATTTGGGTTTGAATAGACATTACTTAGAAAGAATTGCTTTGTGAGTTAATGGAGCCTCTCGATGTCATTCCTAGCTAGAAGCAGGAATCCAGTAATAAAAAGTTCATACACTGTAATTTTTAATAATAATTCTATGTAAAATTTTAAACCTTTCCTATCACATTGTAGCAGTTCTTAAGCCCAACTAATACTAAATTATATTCATAAACAATGCAGAGCCTTCAATTACTTTTAAGCTTGATATTATCACGGTTTATAACACCCTCAATATATTATCAGAAAGTAACATAAGAAATTTTAAACTTTTCCGGTCTTGATGTAGTAGAAATGGATCAAAACTTTTCATCTATACCAACTGTTGGTGCCGCTATAGAAGTAATGCATTATATATTTGGACATTTAAATAGTGAAAAATCTACAGTAAGTAGCAAGAAAGTTACAGAAATTAAGCATTCACTAATACATAAATTAATGCCTAATTATCCATATGCAAGTTACACAAATCATGAATTGTTGAAAAATTATGAAATAATACAGAGACCAGGCTTTTTTGAATATCAATTAGATGGTGAACTCATAAAATTGGATGCCGGATAAAATCATTTCTATACCACCTGATACGCTAACCAAAATTCAAATAATGAGTCTTGCCTTTCAATGTAGTATATTAAATAGACACAATGAAGCTGCTAAAGAGATATTTAAATGTATCATTGCAGCAATAAATCTATATTTTAATTACTTTGCAAAAGAAATTGCACAATATAGCAAATGTGCAGAATATCTACTCCCCGTACTCAAGCTTATTGAACCGGAATCTAAGCTTAAAATTACCCAAGCACTAGTACCGTATATAAAATCCAGCTTAGATTTGTCAGGTCAATTCTCTGATTTATTAATGGAAAATAAAAATTTTGAAGGGGTAAAAGCTTTACTTGAAGAATCTATTTTTTCGTTAAATACTCACACTGAAAATCAGGTTTTAGCCCAGTGGTATTATAGAACAGGGCGTGTTTATGAAGAAACCGGGAGCTATTATATGTCCACTAAATGTTATGAACATGCTTTTGTGCTTCTACCTACACATCCAACAGCAGCCTATTATTTATGGTCTAATTATAGAATACAAGGCAAATGTGATAAAGCTAATGACTTAATACAATATGTGCCGGTAGAATATATACAATACATTCTAGAAATGTTAACTAATCCATATGAAATTTCTTATAAGACGTTAGATGTAATAAAACAAATACCTTAGTTCCTTTCTATTCATCAATATATGATGGCTGTGAATACATGGCTTTTTATAACAGCATTTCCAATAAAAAAATTAACAAAAACCAGCAATCAATATTAACCGCAAAACTAAAAGCAATTAGTGATACCCCAAACAACATACTTCTAACATTCTCACTTGCCATATGTAGTACGCAATTTAAAACGGCTTCTGATCTTTTAAATCAGATACCTGAGCATCAAATAAATTTGTATGAAAAGGCTATTATAAAACTTCGGAGTTACGTGGACCCAAATTATACGTTACCTCAAAATAATACTCTAACATCCAATGAAAAAACAGAGGTTCTTAACGCCGTTAATACCGGTTTAATAGCAGATAACGAGACTCAATTAACTTCTGAAAAATCTGAAAAGATTTTCCAAAATGTTGAAAATGCTCTGCAAAATGATTCTTGCCATGAAAACACTTTAGAAATTGGAGTAGTTACCGCCTTATTAAATAATAACCTAAAAAAGTACAAGAATATGCAAGTAAATGAAGTCAAAAAAACAAGCAGGGATTATTGCAAGCTATTCCCCCGATAATAAGCCAATAGAAAACTTAGAACAATTAACCCTTCAATATTATACAAAAAAAATCCATCAATATTATCAACTAAAAAAGAAACATGAATTTTATCTAGCCATTACAAAGATTACCAACTTCAATAATAATTCTTGGAATATTCCTAAAGAAGGTCAAATTAAAATTGATAATCAGGCAGTAACAAAAGGTACGGATAAATTTCTTGGCAAATATAGAGGATTTGATTATTACGGTACAATGTCTAAAAAAATCTATAACACCTTTGATAAAAGTAAAGTTACCTCTTTTGTTTCTGCTTTAAAAAAAGGAATAATATATCACAAACACGGAGTAACCGGAGTTAAACTTATTAAAGAAAATGCTTTTAAAGCTAAGTGGGACTGTGATGACTGATTATTTACGAATATATTATATTTTAATGAACAAGGGTTATTATTAAATGTTGATGAGTATGGTAACCATGCTGAAATAAAAAAGTTTATTAGCGGTCATCATTTGGAGTTTTATAATGTGGAGTGATTAACTTTAAGATTCTGCTTTGTTGCATGACGCGATTTTTATTGTCATTGCGAGGAAACTGCATAGCAATTGACGAAGCAATCTCAGGATATTTGACGAGATTGCTACGCAGCCTATGGCTGCTTGCAATGACGTGGTGGTATCCACACAACAACGCCTCCTCGCAATGACGATATCTATATTTAATGAGCAATGCCTAAAACTTAGGATAATTTTGTAGTAGAACTTAAATAATCGTTGCCGTATTTCTCAATATAATCATCATATTTACCTTTAAAATCAACAATCTTTTTCCTATAGGCAAGAGTAATAATTCCGATCGTACGTTACTAATATTACCGTACCATCAAAATCAATTAGAGATTTTTTCAGAGCTTCTCTTGACTCTATATCAAGATGGTTTGTCGGTTCGTCGAGTAGTAAAATATCGGGATTATTAAATAGACTTTGTACGAGTAATACACGAAAGCTTATAACCTTCTGACAACCCAGAAAGCGGTTCATAATGGTATTTTTCGGCTATTCCAAGACCTACAAGCAAGCTAGCTGCAAAAATTTCAGCAGTATAACCGTCATTATCGTATATTACCTGTTCAAGTTCACCAAACTTATACCCATCTTCATCGCTACATTCCTACCGATTTAATATCTCTTCTTTTTCTTGTAAAACTTTCCATCACTCCTTCTTCCCTGCTATTACCGTATCTATCATTTTAGTATTTTCATAAAGAAACTGAGCTTGTTTTAAACAACCTATTTTGAAGTTTTTTGGTATGTTAATCTCACCGAAAGCTGGCTCTTCTTCCTTAGTTAAGACTTTGAAAAAAGTTGTTTGACCTGCTCCGTTGGCACCTACTAAACCATATCGTTTATTGTTTTTAATATGCAAATTTACATCGGTAAATAGTATTCTTGTACCATAACTCATGGCTAAATCGTTTATAATAATCATATTTTTAGATGTCGTGGTTAAATGGTGTGATTGTATAAACACCTAATCGCCATTGTGAACAACTGCAGCTCTTGTTGCACTGCTCGTTTTATGACATTCCAGCGAAGGCGTTGTTGCATAGATACCGCCCTGTCATTGCGAGCAGTCGTAGACTGCGTGGCAGTCCAAAACAATAATAAAAAAAATTCTGTAAATCAGAATTTTTTACTGGATTGCTGCGTCAAAACTTACAGTTTTTCCTTGCAATGACGACCTTCAGTATCCACACCACAAGACCTATGCAGGCATAACATAAGAGCCATGCGGGCAATGCCGAGCTTGTGGCAAGATTCATAAATGCTTATTACTTAAAGTTAGTTGTGATGGATACCATAGAAGGTTCACAGTATAACAAGAAAAAATCTTATTTCTTCAATAGCTCAAGAGCTTTTGCAAAATCTACTATATATTCTTCTTCTTTTTTTAAGTCTTTAATTTTTAAGTTATTATTCGCCTGCTCTTCGTCACCTATAAAAATAATAAATTGAGCATTTTCATTAAAAATGCGTTGCATTCTTTTAGCTATTTTACCTAGGGATTCTATGATAATAGCAATATTTTCTGTTCGCAATTTATCTACAATTTCTAAAGCATAGCAAATATTATTTTTGCCTATAGGTAATACAAATACCGGCTTAACTTCAGATACATCATATTCCCGCATTAAAGCAATTCGCTCAATACCGGCAGCAAAACCGATAGCCGGCACATCATCGTTATTACCCATGATTTTAGCAAGCCCGTCATAACGTCCACCAGCTAGAATAGTAGATTGGCTCCCTAACTTTTTTGTAGTGAATTCAAAAGCAGTATGGCAATAATAATCAAGCCCTCTAACCAAGCGTGGATTTATGCTATATTTCACACCTAAAATATCTAGATACTGTATTAACTCCTCAAAATATTCTTTGGATTCATCAGTGTAATATTCAGATAAAACCGGTGCGTTTGCTATTATTTTCTGATCAGTCTCACTTTTAGAATCAAGTATCCGCATTGGATTTTTGGATAACCTTATTTTGCTTTCTTCTGATAATTGCTCTTTAAAATCATTTAGATATTCTACTAATTTTTGCTGATAAACTCTTCTTGATTCATTACATCCAAGAGAGTTAAGCTCTAAGGTAGTATCCTGCTCTATTTCGAGTGCTTTTAATATATCAACGGCTAACTTCAAAGTATCAGCATCAGTAATTGCTCCTTTAGCACCGATATACTCATAATTTAGTTGGTGAAATTGTCTTTGACGCCCTGCTTGCGGTCTATCATAACGAAAAACAGGACCGGTAGAGAAAAACTTTAATGGTAATTTATGTTGTAATCTGTTTGAGATGATGCTTCTTATAATACATGCTGTAAATTCAGGTCGTAATGCTACGCAATCATTACTTTTATCTAAAAAACTATAGATTTCTTTGCTGATTACGTCAGAGCTTTCACCCATCGAACGGTTAAAGACTTTAGTATACTCCACAATAGGAGTACTCATTTGTTTATAGCCGTACAATACTCCCACATCTCTTGCTTTGTTAATTATATAGTCGTGAACTTTATAATCATCCGGCAAGAGATCTTTCATTCCTCGGAGTGGTTGCAGCTGTTCAGTCATTTGGTTAATTTTGTTTTGTTGCGTGGATACATACTGAAACCGTCATTGCGAGGAGAGGCAAAGCCTTGACGTGGCAATCTCATGAAGTAGTACAAAATTCCTGAGATTGCCACGTCAAGGCTTTGCCTCTCCTCGCAATGACGGATATCCCCCTCTTAATTCTGCTCTTTTTGCATAAAAAACGATCTTATAATATATAAAACAAATATTGTAATAAACCAATATATTAATACACGACCTGCGGTTAATAGATTAAATTCACCGTCATATATTTGAATAAATAGTAAATATGCACAAGCAATTAAAATAAACGGTACGATAATAAATACTAAAGGACATCTAAAAGGTCTTTGAGCATCAGGTAGCGTTACCCTAAATAATACCACTATTATTGTAACGGTTATATAATCAATAAGAGCTCCCATTGAAGTTAATTGCGTTAATAATTCCGTAGAACAAAATCCTCCAAGGATAGCGGCTAAAGAAGCAAATATTATAATCGTAATATACGGACTATCATATTTTGGGTGCAGCTTTGCAAAACTTTTCGGTAGTAAACCGTCACGTGCAATAGCATAAAAAATACGAGAAGTACCGTAAATATTCATCATCAACACCGTCATCATACCGCAAACTGCTCCGGTTGCAACAATAGCAGAGCCGATCTTGCTATTATTGATAGTTAAAGCATAAGCAAGCGGTTGATCGTTATTTAACTGATCAAAAGGTGCAATACCGGTAACAAGCCCTGCCATTGTTACATAAACTATAGTAGTTAGAACAAGTGAGCCAATAATACCGATCATTATATCGCGTTTTGGATTTTTACACTCCTCAGCTGCGGTTGCAATCGTTCCAAAACCCGTAAAAGCTAAGAATAAAATAGACGCACCTACTAAAACATTACTAAAACCGAAAGGCATAAAATTACTCCAGTTAGTAGCATCAAAATGAGGGGCAGCAGCGAGTATAAATACAAATATTGCAGTCATTTTTATGAAAACTAAAATTGCATTTAGTCTCTTACTATCTTTAGTACCTAAATATAAAATAAATCCAATAAATCCCGAGATTAAAAATGCCGGTAAATTTATTATACCGCCGTTTGTCGGTACAGTAGTTAATTCTTTCGGTAAATTGATTCCACCTGCTGCTAGTATTCCTTGTACGTAGCCCGACCAGCCTGCAGCTACTATTCCTGCAGCAAAACCAAGTTCTAATATTATAACACTACCGATCATCCAAGCAAATACTTCGCCAAACGCTACATAGGAATAAGTGTAAATACTTCCTGATGTCGGAAGCATTGCAGCAAGTTCAGTATAAACAAGCGCTACAAAGATACAGGTAATACCTGCAATCGCATAAGATAACATTACTGCAGGTCCTGAATATTTAGCAGCAATTATACCGGTAACGACGAATACGCCTGTGCCGATCATCGCACCAAGACCCAGTAATATTAAATCGAATGCTCCAAGTGTCTTGCTAAAACCGCTTGAACTGCCTATCTCTTTTACTGATTCAAAACTTTTCTTCCTTAAAAAACTCATTAGTTTCTCCTGTTTTAGTGAGCTTATTTTTTGTGAATTGTCTCTCATTGCGAGCGACTAAAAGGAGCGTGGCAATCTCATGAGGTCTAACTAGAGTGCCACGTCGCTTCCCTCCTCGTAATGACACAATTACCTTATCTCTCTAGTAATCCATCCGCCGCCAAGTACTCTTGCACCGGCATAAATAACGCATGCTTGCCCAGGGGCAACGGCTTTTTCTTTGCATAAAAATTTTACTTTCATTTTATCATCACCGAGTTTACTTATTTCAGCTAGACGCGGCGGTCTTGTCGAGCGAATTTTAACTGCTACTTCTAACTTTTCGTTATCTTTAATCTCATCTGCAAGCCAATTCACATCTCTAATGATAAATTCCTGCACGTTTAATGCGGACTCCGGTCCTACATATACTATATTGTCCTTAGGATCAATCTTTACTACATATAAAGGCTCATTATAAGCTATACCAAGACCACGACGTTGCCCTATGGTGTAGTTAATTATACCGCTATGCTCTCCTAACTCAAACCCGTTTACATGAATAATTTTACCGCTTTCACTACTATTTGGACGTATTTTATTTATTACGCTCTTATAATTTCCGTCAGGTATGAAACAAATATCTTGGCTGTCGGGCTTATCCGCTACCTCAAGCCCAAATTTACTAGCAAGCTTTCGTGTTTCACCCTTAGTAAGCCCTCCTAGAGGGAAACGTAAATATTCTAATTGCTCTTTAGTTGTCGTAAATAAAAAATAACTTTGATCTTTTGCTGGATCAAGCCCTGTATGTAATTCCGCTCCATTATCACCGTTTATTTTTCGTACGTAATGACCGGTAGCAAGCTTATCTGCTCCAAGCTCTCTAGCCGTTTTAATTAGATCCCTGAACTTTACCGATTTATTACATTGCACACATGGAAGCGGTGTTTCACCTTGTAAATAGCTATCGACGAAATTATCTATTACCGACTCTTTAAATTTGCTCTCATAATCAAGTACGTAATGGGGAATACCTAGCTTATTTGCTACCATTTTAGCATCGTAAATATCCTGACCGGCACAACAGGCATTTTTCTTCCCTACTGCCATACCGTGATCATATAGCTGCAAGGTAATACCTATAACATTATGTCCTTGTTCATTCAGCATTGCGGCAACCGCCGAACTATCAACCCCGCCTGACATTGCGACAACTATAGTAGACTGCTTAGCCCCTAAATTAATCATACCAACCTTAAACAAACAATAAATTATACTAAATTTATAATTAAATTACAACACTATCTTTTAATATATTAAAATGCTATAATTGGCGTTGTCTAATAATTATCGATTTCGTCATTGCAAGCAGCCGTAGGCTGCGTGGCAATCTCATGAAATAATAACAAACTCCTGAGATTGCTTCGTCAATACTTCGTATTTCCTCGCAATAACGCTTTACTAATCCACCTGGGAATGACAAAATGCTTCAAATAATGCAAAAATTATATGTTATTTAAAATATTATACAAAACAGTTATTACATTAGCTCTAATTTATTTCATACTGATTATTTTAGAATATGCACGTCAAGGTTTTCTTAATGACTTATCGTTACAAAAAGTAGATTTATCTATTCAGAATTCCATAAAAGAACCAATTTATTTAGTTTCTTATGCCGACGGTCTGGAGTATGTTTATCGTAATCAAAATGCAACCACTCATTATGCAATTAATAAAGGTATAGACTTCATATTTAACTATAAGAAAAAGCACATAAATCAAGCGTTTATAGAAAAAAACCAAGAAATTTTTAATGCACCTGCAGGAGCGGGGTTATGGCTATGGAAGCCTTATATTATACTTGAAACAATGAAAAATGCACCAGAAGGAGCTATTATAGTATATTTAGATTCAGCATTTGTTATTAAAAAGCATATCAGTAATTTAACAAATCTTTTAGGCGATAATGATATATTACTGGTACATGATCGCAATCGTAAAAACGGTAGTTTTGTTAAAGGCGAAACTTTTGCTTTAATGGATTGCCTTACAGACGAATGCAGAAATGACGATCACATTTGGAGTGCCGTTATTATTGTGCGTAATACCAAGCTTTCTCGTTCTTTCATTGAAAAATGGCTAAAAAGTTGTGAAGATATTAGAATTCTTTCAGGTAAAAATTATAATATCCATCCTAACTACGATGAATATAAATGGCATCATTCCGATCAATCGGTACTGAGCCTTATATATCATAAAAATCCACAATCGGTTAAAGTAATAGAATATGAAGAAACAACACCTTCTTTATCTTGGTTCCACCGTAAATATTCAAATAGCTCACCGTTAAAACCTTGGTATAGCATATACGGTATAGATCCTATAATTAATTTTAATACTAACGGCAAAGTTTTACCTGCTACCTCTCTTATAAATACTCCGACGATTGTTAGACTTCGTAAATGGGTTATCGAGTATATTCAATGAGCCGGTGTTGTTGCATAATTCCAAAGCCGTCATTACGAGCGAACGTAGAGAGCGTGGCAATCTCATGAAATAATAACAAACTCCTGAGATTGCTTCGTCAATTACTTACGTAATTTCCTCGCAATGACGACATCTCTCGTACTTTAAAAAAACTATAAGATAAAGTAAGTACTTTAATGTCTTGCATTTCAGGGTCAAGCTCAAAATCCTTATCTATATAAAATGTAACCGGCATTAAGACTCTTTCGCCGGCTTTTAATAATTGTTCTTCAAAACAAAAACAATGAATTTTTACGAAATATTTTCCTGCTTTATTTGGAGTAACATTATATACGGAAGTACCTATTATATCGTTATCGCTTAGATTCTCCGTTTCATAGAACACTAGAGTATTCTGCCCCGGAACAATTTGCACTCTTTGCTGCCTTGGAATAAACCGCCAAGGTAAATCTTTATCAACATTAGCATCAAACTCGATAATTATAGGTTTAGTGCCTTTTACCTTAGAATATACACTCACCGTTTCTTTTGCAGTAGTGCCGCCATATCCTGTAACTTTACAAAATAAATTATAGATAGGTACGGAAGCAAAACTGAGTAACACCATACTAATTATTAATCCCAGCAAGGAAAAAGCTAAATTTTTATTGGATTTTTTAGACATTATTTGATTTTATTTAAAAATATTCTAGAAAAAGTTTATTTTAGATCATATATGTGTTAGTATAAAAGTGTTAGTATAAAAAAATAGTTTTTAAGGTTAGTATGACTAATAATATTAATGCATTAGCAATTTCTAGCGAATCAGGATTTTATAGCTACTTACAGAAAATCAATAAAATTCCTTCACTTACGCAAGAAGAAGAATTGTTATTAGCAAAATCCTATTTAGAAGGGAATGATTTACAAGCTGCACATAAATTAGTAACAAGCCATCTTAAACTTGTTGCAAAAATTGCAAGCGGCTATAGGACTTACGGTCTTCCTATTACCGAATTGGTTTCAGAAGGTAATATAGGTTTAATGCAGGCAGTAAAAAAATTCAATCCCGAACTTGGTTTTCGCCTATCAACATATGCGATGTGGTGGATTAAAGCAGCCATACAAGAATATATATTAAAATCTTGGTCATTAGTAAAGATGGGAACAACGACCGCACAAAAAAAATTATTTTTTAGTCTTAATAAAGTTAAGCATAAAATTACTAATTTATACTCAAGGGCTATTACTACCGATGATTTTGTACAAATAGCAGATGAGCTAGGCGTTTCGGTTAATGAAGTTTCTGAAATGAATACTAGAATTTCAGGTCCTGATTTATCGTTAAATAACTCTATAAATAATGACGATGCAGAATCCGGAGAATTAATAGAACTATTACCGGAAACACGCCCTACTCCTGAAGCTATGGCTATTAATAAGCAAAATTCTACCAGTAAAAGGCAGTTACTATCAAATGCTATGAAGATTTTAAATGACAGGGAACTGCGTATTTTAACAGAGCGTAAATTAACGGATACTCCTAAAACTCTAGATATTCTAAGCAATGAGTATAATATTTCTAAGGAACGTATTAGACAAATAGAAAATACGGCTTTTGAAAAAATAAAGAAGTTTATTTTAAACCATAGTAGAGAAGTAGCTTAAGCCTTATTGGACTGTCATCCCGTGGCTTGACCACAGGATCCAAAAACAACTAATAGTACTTTTACTGGATACCGCGATTAAGTCACGGTATGACAACGGAAAAACGATCCACCCAACAATGCTTCCGTAGAAATGACATTAGTTCAGTACACCTGACCATTCTGGATCAGAAGCATCTGCCGGTGTCATAATTTCTCTTTCATTATGACCTGTTAGATCAATTGCAAAAATTTTGTTTTTTCCTGGAGCTTTAGCGCTCGACGGCCAACCTTTAGCAAACATAATAACTCGTCCGTTAGGCGACCAACAAGGACTTTCGACTAAATATCCGCTTGTTATTATCCTTTCACTATTCTTATTATCTTGAGGACATGCTTTCATAATTCCGATATTAAAAGTTTTTCCTCCGTCTCCTTTAGTAATCTTAGTAAATGCTATATAGTCTCCTCTAGGCGACCAGCTAGGAGCTGCGTAAGAACCACCGCCAAAACTAATACGCTGAACGTCACTTCCGTCTGAATTCATGATATATAATTGAGGCACACCGTTTCTATCGGAATTATATACAATTTTTGTACCGTCCGGTGAATAGCTAGGAGAGGTATTAATACCGAATCCGTCAGTCAATTTATGAAGCCGTTTAGTAGCAAGGTCGATTTCATAAATATGCGTCGAGCCGTTTTTAGCTATCGACATTACAGCTTTTCTACCGTCTGGTGAGAATCTAGGAGCAAAAGATATACCGGGAAAATCACCTACTACACTTTCTTTGCCTGTTTTTAAATCTTTTTCATAAACAAGTACTCTTCTTTTAGTAGCATATGAAACATAAAAAATCTTATCCGCCGAACGAGCAAATCTTGGGGTTAAGACTAGTGACTTTCCATTGGTAAGGTATTTATTATTAGCACCGTCATAATCCATCAAAGCAATTCTTTTTATTTTCGGTAAAGAGCTGCTTTCTGATACATACACTATTTTAGTGTCAAAATAACCTGCATCACCGGTAATTTTTTCATAAATTTTATCGGCAATTTTATGTGCTGCTCTTCTCCATAGATTTTTCGGTACTTCAAGAATTTCACCGACGAGCTGTTTTTCAAGCAACGTATCCCATAATATAAAGCTAATTTGAAATTTACCGCTTTCTAGTTTTTTAACTTCACCGTTTACTAAAAGACTAGCATTAATTTGACGCCATGCAGCAAAAAGCGGTTTATATTCTATTCCTGTCTTCTCTTCTATAAAAGAGGCAGCAGAAATAGGACGGAATAACCCCGAAAGCTTTAAATCATTAGAGATAACTTTAACCATATCGTGACCTAATACATCAGCGGCAGAATTATCGGCATAAAATTTATTGACCGCTATAGGTGTTGGGTCAGCTCGCCCATGCTCAATGTTTATTGTTTCAAGTGCATAGCTGGTAACGCTAAATAATAGTGATAGTATAAAATATATAATATTTCTCACTTAAAATACTCCTTTTTATCAAATTCCGTTATGGTTGTTGTATGTCATTCCTGCTTTCGCAGGAATGACATACATTACCCAAAAATCTTCATCAGTTCTTCCCATTCTCTCTTAGTCATATCACTAGTTTCATGGGTAACTTTTTCACCGTTTATCATTCTTTTAATTACATCCAAACCTTTACGTGAAATGTTTGCTCCCTGCAAACGATATTCTTCAAAAGCTTCGTAAACAAAAGGAACCCAAGCTTTGACTATCTCAAGCATCTTTTCAGCATAAACTCTAATTTCATATTGAGCGTGAGGGTCGGCTCGCAATCTTAAAAAATGAAGTAAATTATGTAAATTAATCTTCCAATACCATTCCGTATAATAATTTAAAGTTAAATTCATACGAGCAAGCTCTCTTGCTATCCCTGTGGCGTTCTCATCTATAATATTACCCTCTTCATCGGCATTCATCAGTTCTTTATAATGCCCGTAGCACTGTCTAGCATCTTCCTCTAAAATTGCAAGGACCTTTTCAGCCACTTCTTTCGGTAAGCTATCCCCTTCCCTACATTGTTTATTTACAGCAGATTGGGAAGCAATATTTGCCGGTTCAGGTAGATAAAATTCATTACCTAAAATAGAATACCTTGCCGAATATTCGTTAACGCTAGCTGTTCTATGCCTAATCCATTGCCTTGCAATAAATATCGGTAGTTTAATATGGAACTTGATATCACACATCTCAAAAGGAGTGGTATGATAATGACGAAGCAAGTAGTTTATCAGCCCTTTATCTTGGTTTAATTGCTTCGTACCCTTACCGTAAGACACACGAGCTGCTTGTACTATAGCACTATCATCCCCCATATAGTCGATAACTCTAATAAAGCCGTAATCTAACACTTTTATAGGCTCATATAAGATTTCTTCAAGTGCCGGGACTGTTACTCTTTTTGTGGTGTTATGCATTCTATTTATCCTTTATGTTTTTCTTTAAATTAACCTTTCCGATGTCATTACTGCGTTGTTGCATGGCTCGTTTTATGTCATTCCTGCGAAAGCGGGAATGACATAAAGTTATGGCAAATAACTATATAAATTCTTACCGTTTCTTTTTAGCCATAATTTTGCCGGTTGGTATTCGGGATATATATACTCAACTAGCTCCCAAAAATTTTTACTATGGTTCATTTCTTTTAAATGTGCCATCTCGTGAGCTACTAAATATTTCAGTACTTCAAAGGGGGCAAAAACTACCCGCCAATTAAAAACAAGATTCCCTTTGCTACAACAACTCCCCCAACGGCTAACATTTTCCATTATTCTAATATTGGAATAAGTCAAATTATGTTTTTTAGATATATTCTCTACTATTATTTTTATTTCTGCTAATAATTTCTTTTTAAGGAATACTTCTATACTAAGTTTTTTTAGTACCTGACTAGAACAATACACTTCTAACGTAGAATCATTTAATTGTATCTGATTTTGAGACGAATCAATATGTATTATTTCATAAGATTTACCCAAAATAGAAATCTTATCTTCATCTTTTGGTATCGCAGTTACATTACGACGTAATTTTTGCCTAACCCAATATTCTTGACTTAACAAAAAATTATGACCTTTTTCGGCTCTTACCTTAAGAGGTAATACAAGCTCTGCACCTTTAGACGTAATGCGGATGGCTATATTTTTAGCTTTGCTACTCCTTCTTACTATAACATTTTGAGGTTCACCATATTTGGTAAGAGTAATAACATCTTCCATTTAAAATTCTATATACTTATTAGGATCAACTGCTATTTTATTTTTACGCATAGCAAAATATAATTTATGTTCTACATGTCCGATAACACTATTTCTAGCAATTTTATCACCTTTTTTCAGTAATAAATCATCTAAACTCGCATATGCTACTTCTAGATCGTCTTTATCTAATTTAACTATTACTAAATTACCGAATTGCTTATTATAACCTGAATATATTACCGTTCCTGCAGCTATCGATTTAACTTCACTATATTCTTTAGCTACAATATCTATCCCTTTACTTTTACCGGCTTTAAACTCGGTAATAATTACCCCATTTAACGGTTTTACAAAGTTTAATTGTTCTATCGATTCTTCATCTTCGTCTTCATTCCGCGACATAGGAATCTCAATATCATCATTATCATCTTCTATAATTTTTGCCTTTGGCTCTTCAAGTCTACCGCTAACTTTTTCTGACGCGGGATTGTCTTCCATCGTTCTTTGAACTATCATACCCTCATCGTGATCTAGTGCGGTAGAATTATTATTTGCAGTAACATCTCCTACTTTATACTCAATTGGAGCCGGTGGCTGATCAACACAAGCAACTAAACAAAAACATATAACGATACTAAGTACAACAGGATATTTCATATATTTAACAAAACTATTATTTACATTAGAAAACAAATCTTACATAGTATATAATTTTTATCATTATTTTCCATCAAAAAATTAACTATGAAAACTTATAATATTGTCATAGCTAGTGATCATTCAGGTTATGAGCTTAAGTCTGAAATTATCAATTATTTAGAGCAGAAATCTCTAAAGATTTATGACTGCGGAACAAATAATACACAAACTGTTGATTATCCTGATTATGCTAAGAAAGTAGTAGATATTATTATTGAAAAATCAGCACCTATCGGTATTTTAATTAGTGATACGGGGATTGGTATGTCTATAGCTGCGAATCGTAGCTCGGAAATAAGAGCCGCTTTGTGCAACAATATATTCACTGCCGAAAATGCTAAAGCTCATAATGACGCTAATATCTTGATACTCGGAGCAAAAACCATAGACCCAAAAATAGTGTTTGATATTATAGATAAGTTTTTAACTACCCAATTTGAAGGCGGCAGACATAGCACCCGCCTATCAAAGATAAAATAGTTGTATAAACTGTTAAACATTGTTATTATCCGTCATTGCGAGGAGAGGCAAAGCCTCGACGTGGCAATCTCAGGCATTTTGCACTATTTCATAAGATTGCTACGCTCCTTGCAGTCGCTCACAATGACGATTCGGTATCCATGCAATAAAGCCAAACTACAATATAAATTATGCTGCTTAATATGAATCTTCAAGAGTTGAAACAAAAATATAATTACGATGTTGCAACGAAAATGATGCAGCAATATCTAGACATTAAATTTGCTCATTTAGATTGTTTACTACTCTTTAGAATGGGTGATTTTTATGAAATGTTCTATGAAGATGCAATTCTAGCAAGCAATGTACTTGGCATTGCTTTAACAAAGCGCGGCAAAAACGGCGAAGAAGAAATTGCGATGTGCGGGGTACCTTATCATGCCCTTGAGAATTATTTAACTAAGTTAATTGAAGAAAATTATAAGGTTGCTATTTGTGATCAACTAGAAACACCTGAAGAAGCAAAGAATAGAGGCGGTTATAAAGCGGTAGTTACTAGGGATGTTACACGTATTATAACTCCGGGAACTATAATTGAAGAAAATTTAATTGCTTCAGCCGAACCTAATTATTTAGCAAGTCTCGTAATACCGAAAAATAAAGAAACAGCTAGCCTTTGTTATGTTGATCTTTCTACTTCCGAAATTGTTGTAGTTAATGTACCGGAAACGGAAATTCTTAATGAGCTGGCTCGTTTAAAACCTCGTGAAATTCTGCTTAGCGAAAATCTGAGATCTTCTAATCTTGCGGATAGTATTTTCAAACAATTAAATTTTCGTATTACCTATCAAGTTGATAGTTTTTTTGCGATTAATAAATGCAAAAAAATCATTTTAGATTTTTATAAAATGAAAGATATTAAAGGAATCGGCGAGATATCTAGTAGTCAAATTTGTGCCATAGGTAGCGTTTTAGAATATTTATCGTTAACGCAAAAACAAAATATTCCTCATTTGCCAATCCCTAGAATTATCAATTTTCATAGCTATATGACTATTGATTTCTCTACTAGACGCAACCTTGAAATTGTCACAAACTCACAAGGCGACTCGCAAGGAAGTTTATTAAGCACCCTTAATCATACGGTTACTAAACAAGGTGGACGTTTACTATATAATTTTCTTTCAAGTCCTTTAACCAACATTGCTAAAATAAATCATCGTTTAAATATTACCGAGTTCTTTTATTCCAACTTAGAAATAGTAAAAAAAATTAGAGAACTTCTAAAAAAAACTAGTGATATAGAACGCTGCTTAACACGTATTACGATGAACAGAAGTTCAGGTCGTGATTTACTTAGCATTAAATATACTTTAGAAACGGCAACGATTATTAAAGAAGTATTCTTTGACGCTTACGGTTTTAATTTACCTGATTTTATCGAAAAAATTATTAAACCTCTATCAGGTGATGCAGAATTATATAATTTAATAGACGAAACAATACGAGAAGATGCACCGAATAATTTAAATGACGGAGGTATAATAAAACATGAATATCATCCGAAAGTAGCCCAATTACATGATTTAATTAATAACGGAAAATTATATATTGAAAAGCTAAAAGATCAATATCGCAAAGAAACGGGAATAGACAGTTTAAAAATATCTCATAATAATGTTATAGGGCTTTTTATCGATATCACCGCTAAAAATGTTAATAAAATCCTTGATCCCAAATTTATTCACCGTCAAACAACGGTTAATCATGTTCGTTACACTACTGCTGAACTACAAAAGCTTGAAAGTGAGTTAGTCAATGCTAAAACCTTAGTAATAAGCTTAGAAAAAGAATTATATGCGGATATTTGTAGCCAAGTAATCGAAAAAGCTTCCTATTTACGAATGCTTGCAAGCTCCTTAAGCGGGCTTGACGTATTTTGTAATTTTGCTTACATCGCTGATGAATATGATTATGTTAAGCCTGAGTTTACCGATGATTTAAGCTTTGATATCGTTAAAGGACGGCATCCTGTAGTAGAGAAAGCACTACAGCGAGAAAGCAAAAGCTTTGTATATAATGATTGTCATTTATCAGAGCTTGAGCGTATTTGGTTAATTACCGGTCCTAATATGGCAGGTAAAAGTACTTTTTTACGTCAAAACGCCATTATTGCAATCATTGCTCAAATAGGCTCGTTCGTGCCGGCAAAAAGTGCTAAAATAGGGGTAGTCGACAAAATATTTAGCCGAATAGGTGCTGCCGATGACTTAATTAAGGGACAATCGACCTTTATGGCAGAGATGCTTGAAACCTCGGCAATCCTTGCTCAATCTACAAAAAACTCACTAATCATACTTGATGAGGTAGGTAGAGGCACATCCACTTATGACGGGGTATCTATAGCATGGTCGGTGCTTGAATATATTCATGATAAGCTGAAATGTCGCTGTTTATTTGCAACGCACTATCATGAGCTAACCGTTATGAGTAATTTTCTGCCGGCTTTGCAAAATTATACTATTGCTATTGAGGAGTCAGGTAAAGATATTCTATTTTTACATAATATTATATCAGGTGCTGCCGATAGGTCCTACGGTCTTCATGTTGCAGCTCTTGCCGGTCTTCCTGAGAGTGTTATAAACAGAGCTGAGCAGATTCTGCTTAAATTTGAAAAAACTTCTACAGGTAAAGGAAAAAATATTTTATCAACGGAATCAAATAATTTGAGTTTGTTTTATCTTGAACCTAATAAAACTACTATAAGCAGCAAATTAGATAAAAAATTCAGCACTATCGATCCTGATAAACTATCCCCTAAAGAAGCACTTGAGTTAATTTATGAGTTAAAGAAGTTGGTTTGATGCGAGTTTAGCAGTGCCTGCGTGGATCAGTTTTTTCATCATTGCAAGGAAAAACTGCAAGTTTTGACAAAGCAATCTCAGGATTTTGTTATTATTTCATGAGATTACCACGCAGCCTACTGCTGCTTGCAATGACAATCTAGTATCTATGCAACCTTGCCTCCCTTTCCAACCAATATTTACTACAGGCAAAAAAATTAGGATTAGCGAAACTTTCTTTACCGTAAGTAATTTCTTGTCCATGCGTATCTAAAATATTACCACCGCCGGCTTTAATTAAAGCATGACCTGCCGCTATGTCCCATTCCATAGTTTGACCGAATTTTGGATATATATCAGCTGCTCCTTCAGCAATTAAGCATAGTTTCATTGAACTGCCTATTGCATTTATTTGACCGAATGAATACTTACTTAAAAATTCTTTAGTAGCTTTATTTGAATTATAAAAACCTATTACCGCATGAAGCTCTTCATGTTTAGGTTCATTATTAACAAATATTTCTTTAGAATTCTGTTCGATTTTTAACCGACCGTTTACATCAGTATAATATAGCTTTGCTGTTTCAGGGTGATATATCAAGCCGATGGTTGGAAAACCGTTTTCAATAAGCCCTATATTGACCGTATATGTACTTTTACCGTTTACATAGCTCCATGTCCCATCAATAGGATCGATTAACCAAAAAGTATCACTGCTGAATATAGGTAGCGGCTGCTCTTCACATACTATAGCTATTTGAGAGGTTAAGGTTTGTAGAGTTTGATAAATTATTTTACTAATTTCCTTATCGGCATTAGTGACTACTGACCCATCTGATTTAATATCAGTCAACATTCCTGCCTTTTTTATATCTAGTGCAATCTTGCCGGTATTAATAATTAAATCTTTTAAAGCATTAATTAAATTGTCATTCATAATTATTTATTTAACATCTTTGCAGCTGTATCATCTTCTAACCACTGACCGGTATTTAAAAACGTAGATTGCTGCAACTCAGCGATTTGATGATCAGGTGACCCCGGTAACATTTGCCACCCCAAATATTCAATTCCATAATATCCTATATCAACCATACTTAAATAAGAGTCCATATTTTCTAAATCTTTTTTATTATTTGCAAAAATTACTATTTTTTTAGGTTGTTTCGGTATAATTTTTAAGAACTCTATAAGAGCTTTTACTCTATTTATATTACCGGTAAATATTATACCTAAATAAAAAATAGGGGATTCAGCATCGCTTGGATTAAATCTAAATACATCTTTATCATTCACTTTATTAGTAAAATTAATATTGAGTCCGTAAAGTAAGGTATATAACCATCCTTCATAATTTTCAATTAAATTACATGGGGCCGTTATTTCCTGAAGACCTAAAACCGTTGCACCTTGCTGTTTCATCTTATTAATTAAATCTACCCATTTAGATTCAACAAGCATCATCTGACGCTGCACTATCAATTTTGCAATAGTTTTATTAACTGATGCGTTATCCGCTGCAAGACTATATAAATATTTAGTAAAATTTATATAAGAATTATCCTGATATCGAAATAATTTGGATTTCGGTGTTATGATAGTATTATCTATATTTATAAGTACCAGCGTATCTGCATCTATCTTCGGTAATAAGTTTTTCATTGTTACTGAATCTACGGAGTAAGTAGGAATAATTTGACCGTAGCCCGCATACGAAATAGCTAAGCAAAGTAAACTCAATAAAACTTTATTTATTCGTGTCATAAGGATTTTTACCTTTTGCATTATTATTCTTTAAAGGTGGATTATTTCTTTTTAGCTTATTTATTTGAGATATTAAATCATTAATCAGTTTAGTATAATATGCAACATCTTTATTTTTCTGAGTATTTTTATTATTATAATGATAACCAATAAATAATATATTAGAACTATAACTACTAAGTTGCAATTCCATTGAGCTTAGTAATTCTAAGCTACTACTAATCATTATAAAGCATTTCGGTATAAAATTCACTTGAATAAGGAAATTGAGTATCATTTCCGCTTCTGATATATTATTACTCGTCAATATACCCTTATAAAATACCGGATAAGTATTAGCAAAACTGTCGAAATTATTAAAAATAATATAATTATTGTTTGGAAAACTATTTGAAAAATCAATATCAAAATTTTTCTTTAAATAATCGGCAAACCATATCTCAAATTTAGGAATATTATTAAAATTACCGGTAAACCCATCATTTACTGCTATTATGGGGATTTTACTATTACTCATTTCATTTACAAAATTTGGAAAATCAGATTCTTGTAATTCTTTCTTATAACTATCATTAGTTAAAACCAATTGCTTTATATAAATAGCTTTTGAATTTTTATTAATATTAAGTAAAAGAGGAGTTAGTGTAAGATAAATGTCTTTATCAAGCTGTGTAACGATAGGCACTAAAGACTTAAACAAAAAATCATCTAGAACCGTTACTACTAATAAATCCTGAGGTACATAATTTTTATTATAATTTTCTTTAAAATCTTGTTTTATTTTATTTAAACTATCCACTTCTATAATTTCTGCACGAGCTATAGAAGCAATAAATAATATTAGAATAAATATATATTTTTTAAACATTTATGATTTCCATTTTTTTAAAGGCAGCATATCACCCTGTGATTTTCTATGTAATTCCTGCGAAAGCGGGAATCCAGAAAAAATAACCTTAATAATTGGTACATGTTTGACAAAATAAACATATAAAAGCTTGTTTTTTTATATGTTTTCCTAGATTCCCGCTTTCGCAGGAATTACATATATTAGTGTTATCACATCATACTGCTAATATCAATCCATATTAAATTATAATATGGTAAATATGTTTGGAAGTTTTTTTAGTTCGCTTGGCGGTACTGTTAGAAATGCATTTGGCGGCGGCATATTTTCAAGCGTGGGAAGATTTGTCGGCAAAATGCTTGGTGAGTATTTAGATCAACTAAATCACGAACCGATAGAATATGACAATATTAAAAATTTCAAAGAAAGTTTTAAATATGTAACAGTTAATTACGGTGAACCTATACCGCTAATTTTCGGTACTGCAAGAGTTAACAGACAAATAATTTCAAATCAAAATAAGCAACTAAATTGTTATGTGCTATAACCAGTTCCGTAACAAGAGCCGGTAGTAAGTAAATCTCTTTAGGGTACAAGTCTAGAGCTGATAAAATATAACTATTACCGCATAATAATTTGCTTGCAATTAGCTCACTAACAAAATCCGCTCCGGCTTTTTTGGGATTCGGTTTTTTTAGTAAATAATGCACCGGATAGTCTAAATATTACTGCTCCGGTTTTACTTTTAAGCACTTTCCACGGAACATGTCCCGCCGATTGTGCAATTAAATTAATACATCTATATACTATAACATTTTCGCGATAAGCTTCTATGTCGACTCTGATTAAATTACCATATGCAATGTCGTTTAGTTCAATAAAATTTTGTGATTTGGTAGTACTATTCTTCCAAAACTTTTTCCAATAATTTTTTATCATATATCCTAATATATTTATTGTTTTCAGGATTATATAATGATTTGGGAGGTAGACTAAGAGAGCTTAATTAAGATGTTCATGTTCGTTAATGTAATTAAAATTATTTCTTTACAAATAGAAAGATATACTATTTATTATAAAACATATTACCATGAAATATAGCAACTTGATAGGATATAAAACATGTCTTTACCATCTGAATATTATTCACAATGACCCATAACAGCTTTGAATAAGCTAATAAAATTTTATAAAAACTAAAAAATATGACGAAATAAAATCAATTTTAGCCTCTAAGAACAGCTATAATTTGTTAGGGTTACATCATGCCATTACGTCATTTGATCTAGAAGCATATACACTTATTCTTTCTTATGCTAACCCTAGCCACTTTACTTCTGCTGAATACGATAGATATATACATAACATCGATGATACATCTATGCTTGATGTAGCAGCATTTATAAATTTTGATACTATACAATATAGAGATACAAAAAGCAGCATGTTGCAAGAGTTGATTAAGTTTAAGAAGAGAACGATTGAGTAGCACAATAACAATGCAATTAGTGAATTTAAAATAGAAGGATTTGAATTAAAAAATTAGCTAGTTATTTAAGTTTTCAAGAGTTTAAAAGCTTTATTGAATATAATAAAATTGAGATAAATATTGAAGAACTTAATATTGCAAAATTTAAAATAGAAAAATTATCACCGATTGCATATAGCGAAAACTCTGATATTACTATTTTAATGACAAGGACTTACAATGTAAGCGATTTAAATGACAATATAATTCTTCATAACTATACAAAGCTTTTGCAATAGGGGCCTACAAATAAGTTATTAGCCTATAATAGCAGCGGTTAATATTAAAGTGCAAGATAGCCTAAAAATAATATTTGATAATAAATCATTTTCTCATTACGATTGAGACAATAACCTAATATGTATAGGCGCAGAAAAATTAAATTTAGAATCAATAATAGCACATAAATTTGGACATTATGCAATAGAGAAAACTTTGTACAATGCAAGTATCCCACTAAATAATAGTTTTCAAATTTTAAAAACAGATTTCGTAAAAAATGTACCATATCAAAATGATGATAAAATATTTTTGCCTAAAAATTTTGACAGCTTAAAGCGTTTAATTAATAGTTCATATTAATATAGTAGAGCGGCAAAACCAATACTTGATTTAACGGCACATTTAATATTTAACACCAGAGGAAAAAAATGAAATTAGTAGTAAATATAACAATAGTAAAGCATTGATTAAATATTTAAAAAACGAGACTATATTACCTATATTTTACTTTAATAATTATAGACCGGAACAGATACAAGAGCATTAGAGGAAGTTATAAAAACTAATTCTCATACCCATATTATGTGACCAATTTAATTATTAATTTACTAAAATTACTTTGTGTAAAAGAACAGGATTATTATGAATAATTTGCAACTGATCAAAAAGTTCAATTGCAATGTATATTAACCAAGATTCTACCACAAATAATAAAAGATAAAGATCTTACTAGCGAGCAAGTTTACTACTTAGAAAGAATTGGAAATCTTATACACAGAGAATCAGATGATAGCGCTGCAGAATTCATAGTTAGGTATCTAGAAATTAGTATAGATAATTTATTGCATCCCATCGAAGACTTACTTATTATTAATGCAATGCAACTTTTGGTAGATTTTTGGGCGGAACACATAGTTCCTAAAATGGAATCTACTATTATAGGATGTACAAAGGAATATAATTGTGACACATTTGATGGAGCGTAATTAATTTAGCTATTGTTGTGTGGCGCTTTTTATGTCATACCTACGCAAGCAGGAATCCAGTACTTTAAAGCTTTTTAAAGATTTTACTTTAAAAGTGAAACAATATAATAAAAAAATCTTTGCAATCAAGATTTTTTTAACCTGTATCCCTGCTTTCGCAGGTATGACATCATTGGCTTTTCGAAAACTATCCAGCACTATAACAAAAAAACCCTAATCACTAAAATTATACCTAATATTTTTTCTAGCAGAACTTATATCTTTTAAACGTTCACAAACCTTTTCAAAGACTTGTTTAGGCAAGATATTTGAAGCATTAATTTGTAAAAATTTATCGTCTTTTAATTTAATCGAAAAAGAAGGCTCTTGAAATTCTGGCCCATCAATTTCTCTAGCAATTTTTATATAATAACCGATTATATGACTGTTGTAATAATCACTTTTACTAATCATTTTCTTAGCTATTTTATTAATATGCATGTCAGTTTTAGCAGTATAAGTAACCGTAAGGGCAATACCTAGCATAAGACGCTGTCTATGACTAAAAGGAATGTCTGAAGATAATATAAATTCCGAAACAAAATTTGCTCTAAGCGTTTTATCAATATTTTTATTATATTGTGCTAGCATTATAGCGAGTTCAATAATAATAAGAGTCGTGGCATCGGCATTAATTAAAAGATATTGTACTGCTTCAATATATTTTTCAATTTTACATATATTTCTATCAAATTTTACTAATCTCTTCACCCTCTCATAAATAATATCTTTTTCTGTTTCATGAGACGGCAACGAGTCAAATCTTACTCCTTCTTTTAAACCGTAATTTGAGATAATAATTTTTTCCGGTGAAAATACCTTAATCATTGCTTTTATTACTAAAACTGCATTATAATTTATGACTTTCTGCTCGTAATAACTCAGTTTTAATTTATCGATTTGCGATAATTTCTCTAAATATAACTCAAACTCTACACGATTTATTTCAAAATTATGTAAATTTTTAAGGGGATAATTTATAGACTCCATGTATATACGGCTCATTAGACGTAATGCACCGCCAATTAAATATAAATTAGGATAATGTGCAGCTCCAAATTCTTCCTCTAGCATTTTAGTAATCAGCCCGACATCACCAAAATTGCTACTAACAATAATTTTTGTACCAAGCGGCAATGATTTTAATTTACCGACTTTTTTATTTCCAATCTGTGCAAGCTCAAGACTTCCACCTCCAAGATCAGCTACAATACCGAAAGCATCACTAATACCGGAGATTAATCCGGCAGCAGTTAAATAAGCTTCACGTTCACCTGAGATAATTTCAATATCAATATTGAATCTCTTTTTAATTATAGCTTTGAATTCATCTGCTTTAGGATGCCCCCTAAGTATAGCTGTTGCAACACATCGAATATTAGTAACAGACAGTTTGGTAAAAATATGAATAAGATATTGTAGAGATAAATATGTTTGATGTTTTACGTCTAAATTATCTAAATTAAGTAAATTTGTAAGATAATTTCTAAATTTATAATTAAAAATTTCCGGCGCTCCAAGCTCATCACTTTCATAAACTACAGCTCTTAAAGCATTTGAACCGATATCAATAATAGCTGAACGCATTTTACTCATTATTTTCCGGAACAGTTATTGTTTCGGTCTCTTCCGAAGCCTCATTATTATTTGCCCTAGGGTCAAAAGGTACTTGAGTAGGTACAAAAGTCGGCGGTAATAATCTACTAGTAAAAAACTTATCTTCATAATACTTAATTTTACGCGATTTTATAGGCGGAAAGGATTCTATTAAAACAATTTGCTCATCTCTCGGTAACTGTATTACTTCTTGAGGTAAAAGTAAAGCTCTTTGAACCTGAGAAACGTTTTGGGTTCTAGTAGCAATATTAAGATCAAAAAATAAAGGTTTACTAAATGATCTTTGTTCTACCGTCTTATTACCGACAAGCTGCGATATTAAATTTGCCGTTTCATAGTTATTAGCGGCAAAAGTAATACGATATGTTGCATTAGATAAGAAAGAATTCATCCCGGCATCTTCATATGTTCCTTTTAACTGCTGTGTATCTTGGATAATTAAAAATAAACGAACTCTATAACCTCTAAAATAAGCTATACCGGCTTTAAAAGTATCCATCTTCCCGAGCGTCGGGAACTCGTCAAGTAAGAACATTACTCCATACGGCTCTTCCTTTAAATCCGGCATTTTGCGGCTTAAAAATTCTGTCGCCTGCTGATAAAACACCTGCATTAATTTTTGTAAACGCTGTATATTATCGGGTGTTAACCCTACATATACGGTTGTTTTGACTTTTTTAAATTCTTGTATATTGAAATCAGAAGATGCTGTAGCTGAATCAATAAGTGGATTTGCCCATAATTCAAGCGATGAGTTCATTGTAGATATTACGCCGGAACGCTCTTTATCGGCTTTTTGCAAAAATGCAGCAATATTCATATATGCAACAGGATGTATTACACCACCAAGCGTATCGAGTACGACCGCTAGATTATAAACTACGTCGTCACTCCTCATAGTACGCACTACTTCACCGAAAGATTTAGTTTTAGTAGGATCGGCTATTAAATATAGAGTTACGCCTAAAAATAAGCTTCGTGCCTCATTATTCCAAAAATCCTTTTCCGGCATTATAAGATTTGAAATTTTTTGAACGTCATCAACCATTTGCCCAGGCTTAGTACTAACCCAATCAATCGGATTATAACAATGAGTAACACCATCAGGATTAGAAGGCTCCCATACAAAAACTTTCTGCCCTTGCTTCTCACGCCAACCACTTGTCAACCCGTGATTTTCAAGTTTTATGTCATGCACTACTACCGAATCACTCCAAAATAACAAGTTAGGTATCACAAACCCTACACCTTTACCTGAACCGGTAGGAGCAAATAATAAAGCATGCTGGAACCCGTCTGCAACAAAATATCCACCGGCATCAACACCGATCAGCATACCTTTCTTAGATCTAAGACCTGCAGCCTCTATATCTGACGGATTAGCCCAGCTTGCATCTCCATATACTTTTTCATCTTGTTTGAAAAATTGTAATGATTTTATTCTTTCAAAATTTTTAATGTAAAATATTATAACAATAATAGCCGGACTGAGAAAAGAGGCAAGTAGCTTCAATTTTAAATAATTATAGTCGGAAATTTTTAACTGCCCCCAAACGTTAATAAGCCAATAAGCCCACTTATAAGCAATATTTATAGCATTTATATTTACACCTAAAGCTCCAACCTCATTAGTAAAAATTGCAACAAATGCACCGCTTATCCAAATGGTACAAAAAATAACAACCGGATGAATTATAGCATGACCGAATATATTTCTAGTAACTTTAAGTATCTTATGCCATTCCATGAATTGATATTCCTAGTTTATGCTTATATATTAGTTTTTGCGTGGAGTAATTTTTACGTCATTGCGCGCAACTAAAAGGAGCGTGGCCTGAGATTGTGCTTAGTCAATTACTTCTTTCCTCGCAATGACGTTTTTAAACCATCCCCTCAGCGTTCTTGTTCTTCTTATAATATACTTCCGAAACATATCTTTTCCCGCCGCTACCGCGTTTTAACTGCACAACGATATCTACAACGGTTAAAATATACTTCTTTACTTCTTCAGGCGGCATACCAAGATCTGCTTGCATAACCATAAGCTTTAACTGCTCAATAGCCATAGCGGGACTATCAGCATGCAGTGTGGATATTGAACCGGGATGACCTGTATTAATAGCACGCAAAAAACTAAAAGCTTCCTTACCTCGAAGCTCACCTACTATAATCCTATCTGGTCTTAAACGCAAACAGGCCTCTATTAAATCTTGAGTAGTAACATTTGCACGCCCCTGTCCTCCTTTGGAAGCCAGCAAATGCACTCTGTTAGGATGACGTGATAGCACAACCTCACGAGCATCTTCTACAGTAATTAATCTTTCTATTGAAGGTATTTCAGTGAGTGCCGCATTAGTAAAAGTAGTTTTACCGGTTGAAGTACCGCCGCTAATTATGATATTTTTCTTTGAAACAACTGCATGTCTAATAAATTCTTTAATCTTTTTTTCAGCTAAGAAATTATTTAAAATTACTGCATCTTCATCTACTAAACTCTCTGTTGCAGTATCATCAAATGCCCCCATTTTAGCATATTCATCTAAAGTTAGATTCATACCGTTAGGCTTTCTTATAGCATAAATGATTTGTCCTATCTCACAAGCAGGAGGAAATACTATTTGAATACGGTAGCCATTCGGCAAAGTTGCCGAAAGAAGCGGTTTTTCTTCTGAAATCATCTGTTCGGTAGATTGAGCGACTAAACTCCCTAATGCAAGTAGATGTTCGCTATCCAGTTCCGGTATTTGCTTAGAATATATATCGCCTTTTTTTTCAACCCATACTTCTCCAGGCTTATTAACCATAATTTCGTTAATACCGTCTTCAGCAAATAAATTTTTAAAAGGAAGTAAAAACGTCTCTAAGGCTGCAAATTCTTCACTCATTTCATTACCTTCGATTTTAATAAAACGGCTTTTGGGAATTTATAATCCTTATTAACGTATATTCTAACCGGCGTACCTTGATTAACCGTTGTCGTCGGCTTAAACTGCTCCTGAGTTATCATATTTTTTACAACATGCGTTACATCCGTAAAAGCTTGAGTAGAAGCTTGTTGTGCTTGCGTCGGAGTTGATGCTATAGAGGTAGTAGTAAGCAAACTTGAAGCTGCCGTATTAACTGCCTGTACTAAGGTTTGAAGTCTCTGCTCAGCAGTATTCGCTGAAGAAGCAGTTTGTGCGGTTGTACATGCTTGAGTCATAGTAGTATAAGCAGTCGAAGTTTTATCAGTAATAGCAGCAAGTATATTAGTACAAATTGTAACTATCCTAGTATTTGCATCCATAGCGGTATTAGACGCAATAGTTTGAGCAGTATTTAACAATTGTTTTGCCGTAGCACTATTGGTAGCCGCTGCCTGAGACGCTATAGGAGGCGGCACTAACTTATCAAGGACTTTAGCAAGCCCTATATTAAAGCCGGATTGTAATACGGCATTTGCAAATTGTTCTTTATATTTATTATCAACTCTTCCTTGTAATCCCGGTCTACCTAAATTATCAACTGCAGGTGAGTCGAATTCTATAGTATAACCGCTCGTTAAATCGATTCTATCCCATATTATAGAAACTCTACCATAACTATTGGACGAAGTTGAGGTTGCATATTTACCGAATATTTTTGACCCTTTCGGTATCAATATCACTTTATCTTTCTCAGAAAATACGTCTCTACTAATAATGGCTCTTATTTCACCGCCGAGCTCACTATTTATTGCCGTCTCAAGGACTGCATCAATTAATTTACCGCGTCCGAGAACCAAAGACATATCACCGCGATCTTTAAAGGTCGTTTCTGCTGTAATCTGTTCCGGTGTTTTTTTAGGCTCTACACCACCAATTAACACTATAGCTGATTTTCTTTTTGCTTCACGACGTTGCTTCTCTGCATCGCTCTCAACTAACGTTCCTGAAGTCGAAGGCAACGAAACCGGCGGCAATGGAAGCGTTTTGTCTTTATTCTCTTCTACAGGAGTAGTAGGAGGTAAGACCGGCGGAACTTTTACTACCGGAGGGAGAGGCGGTGGAGGCGCGGTGGGCGTCTCAAGCTTAGGCGGATCAGGTAACTTTGGAATCTCCGGAATATTATCATCAACCTCCATAACAGGTTTTACAATATTACTCGGTATCTGAGTCTCCGGTATTTCTTCTTTTTCAGTACCGAAAAAAAGAGTATAAAAAATATATATAAAAATACCACAAATTACGACTACTATCGCAATACTCTTATTAAAGCTAACCGCAACTTTTGATAATTCTCTTTGTACTTCAGGAGAATCTGCTCCTGATAAAGCACCGGTATTATGATTGTTATTTTGCTCTTCAGCCATATCTAAATTATATTAGTTAAAGTGTTTATTGTCATTGTTGCGTGGATCGATTTTTCCGTCATTGCAAGGAATTTGCATAGCAATTGTACGTCCGCAATCTCAGGAGTTTGTATTATTTCATAAGATTGCCACGCAGCCTACGGCTTGCTCGCAATGACATATCCACGCAGAAATGACATCGATTAAAATCTTGCCATGTAATTACTATTTTTCTTAGGGTAGTAAAATTTAATTACATATACTAAATCCCTTTCGTTACCCATCATAAGTTCCGTAGAAGCGATATCAAATTCATATATTCTTTTATTAGTTATAATAGTCATATTTGTACGAATATCTTTTTCAAGAGGCTTAATAAATAATCTATTTGCCAAAGGAGTTATTTTCCAAGCATAAGCATCCCCAAGAATTATATTTTGGACTTCTTCGTTTTTAGCAAATTCTATATGTGATTGAAAGCCAAAATGCAAAACTAATAAATAAACTTCATTTGGATTATATATATAAGTTTTTATCCTATTATCTTTAGTTATAGATAAATCATCTACATAATTATTACTACTATTACATGGAGCATCTACAAGTGGACATTCTCGTTGTACTGTAAAACCGCTTAATAATATAAAAACTAAAAAATAAAATCTAACTATTGTCATCGTCTACCCTATATCCGTTCACTTGAAACCCTACCGGATTTACATCAAGTTCTGAATCTGTTAATTGCATAGGCACATAAGCATAACTTACTACCGCTATTTTATTATAAACTAATTGGTTTCCTGATGTTTCATTTACGGAAAATCTAACTATATATTTATCTGCTGCGATTTTTGACCATGATTTTATTACTAAAAATGTAGTATTTGCTTCTTTATATTTTAAAGTAGGATCAAAATCTTTATTTCTTATATAGCCAAGATAATTGTAATAAACACTGCTTGTTGAAAATAATCTTATTGTCGTACGAGCTATCGTTGCAAAATCAACCGGATTATATGTTTCCCGTGCCGTTATGTATTTCTTTATAAAATACCTTGTAAGAGACTCATCCGCCGTTAACACTGGTGATGAAATAGGTTCTACCACTGAGGCACGTCCGGTATTACTATTAAGCTGAATAACAAAAGGCTCAAACTGTTTAGATTTCACTACAAAGGCTATTACTAAAGTTGCTATAACCATAAAAATGGTTAGTAGTATTATTAATATGATAAGCAAGTTACGTTGAACAAGTAACTTATCAGATCGCTCTTCATACCAATTCTGAGTCATTTTTAAAGGATTAGCCGATTTAATACTTTCTTGCGTTTGTGTATCTCCTGAACCGCTTTGCGAGTTATTACTTGATTTAAAGAAGCCAAATATATTATTCATATCAAAGGTATTTTTCTTATTACATTGTTATTGTGTAAAACTATTACTTTTATACTATATTTACTGAATTAACAGGTCTTCTTATACAAGGATTTACGCTTACACTCGAACCATCATCTATATCAGCAGAAACGCACGGGCTTTTAATTTCATAAGGAGCTGAAGGGGTACATGACAACAATTGAGCAAGCATAATTAATACTAATAGAAGCTTTAATGATTTTAACATTCTAATTATACATTATTAAATTATCTTGTTACTATTTTAAAATTACCTTACTATACAATAGTTCACAAGCATTTTTTAAAAAAATCTATTTATAAATATAAAAAAATATTAAAAAGATTGTAAACGATTATACTCTGAAGTAAATAAATAGTAGTTATACGAAGTTCAGCTTAGGAGAAGAGCGTATACTTAATACGTGGCTACCTGCGGACTTATAAAGACATTGTCGCCAATTTTTCAAGTGGGATGAGTATAACATAATAACTACCATCAATAATTGTTATTGTATAATTTTAATTTATAATTTATTTATTTTAATTTTAAAGTTAAACAATATTTGGTATTGTAGCAACAATATAAACTTATTTTATAGCTTAAATAACATTAAATTCAATCATAATCATATTATAATAATTATGATAGAGTGTTAAAACAGAATAAAATGAGATATTAATCTAGTAATTATGGACCCATTAACCAACGCAATACAAGAATATATAAAATCCGGCGAATATTTTATTGATGCAAGAAAATGGTATAATTTTAAGTATATCTTACCGTTCAGTCATAGAAGTCTTCTGCTTTTAATATGCACGATTTTTACCTTATTATTAACCTTAGTTTGTATAAATATCAACATATTGCTTCCTATAAATAAAAAAGTAAATTATTTAATAAAAGATGATGCCGAAAAACAAGCTGCCATTACTAATACTAAACATTCAACATTAGTAAAGCCTTATACCTCTATTGCAAATATTATGCTTCAGAATTATGTAAACCAACGAGAAGAATACAATTACGATATATTAAAAGAACAATTTACCTTTATCAAAAATGCTTCTACGCGTATTGTGTATATGCAATTTGCTAATTTTATGAATATTGATAACCCATTATCACCGGTCATAAGATATCAAAAACTATATAGACGCTCAATTAATATATTATCAATTAAAAATATAAACGATAACGAGGCAGTTGTTACTTTTGAATCACTGGCAAAAAATAGTACGGGTGCAATTTTAGAAAATATGGTATGGGAAGCAAGAATCGGATTTATAATGGATTCTATCAGTACCAATACATCACCTGATATGCCGTTCAATTTTACCGTTACTAGTTACAAGCTAAAGTTATTAAGGAATAAAAATCAGAAATAATATGAAGCAACTAATAATATTTTGTACTTTTATAATACTTACATTAGATGTATTGGCTCTTACTGTATCACGACCTCTAGGTCGAGACCCACGTCTCAGAGTTATGACTTATAACCCTGACGATGTTTTCAAATTCACAGGATATTACGGCTATCAAGCAAGTATAGAACTAGCAAGAGACGAGGAAATAGTAAGTATTTCTATGGGAGATACTACTTCATGGCAAATAGTACCTGCCGGTCATAGGATTTTTATTAAACCGATGGAACCGGATGCTACTACTAATATGACTTTAATTACTAATAAACGGACGTACTTCTTTGAACTATATGCCGCCGAAACTCTTGATATGCGTGATCCTGAAATGGTCTTTAACGTAAAGTTTCTTTATCCGGATGACGAAAATGACAATATGAGCGGTCATATGCAAACTTTTTCTGCTACCCTAGCAAGTCCCGACCTGACTCATCCTGAAAAATATAACTTTAATTACTATATTAGCGGCAGCGAAGAAATAGCTCCTATTAAAATTTTTGATGACGGCGAGTTTACTTATCTGCAATTTAGAGATAAAAACGCTGAAATTTCCGGTATTTTTGCTGTAGATGATTCACTTCGAGAATCTTTAGTAAATTATCGCCTTGCTCAAGATAATCCTAATATGGTGATCCTTGAACAGGTTTTTCCTAAGCTCGCTATACGTAAGGGCAAAAAAGTCACATGCGTATTTAATCAGTCTTTCAAAGCGTATTAATGTCTACCAACGTCACTGCGGCAATGATGATGAAACTGATTCACGTAACAATACTTTTCTTACAATAACAATATAATTATGCATAATTTAATATATTTCTTTGCCTTGATCTTACTCACTAGCGGCTTATTTATAATGCTTACAAGTCGTAATTATATTCATAAAATTATCGGGCTTGGAATCTTTCAAAGTTCGGTGTTAGTATTGTATGTAAGTATCGGAAAAATTAAAACAGGCGGTGTACCTATTTTCCAAGAGGGCATCACTACTTACACTAGCCCTTTGCCTCATGTATTAATGCTAACTGCTATAGTAGTTGGGTTTGCTACTCTTAGCGTAGCTTTAAGTTTAATATATCAAATTTATAAACATTGTGGTACAATATCAGAAAATGAAATTAATTTTGATAAATGATTCTAGCTCACCATGTCCCTATCATACAAATATTATTCCCTTTATTTGGGGCTTTACTCTCAATAATATCTTTTCGCTTTATTACCTTTGCACGAATAATTACTACGATTTGTATTTTATCTAGCCTTTTGGTCAGTGTTTATGGATATAGCATTATACAAAATACGGAGCTATCTTACACCATGGGAGGATGGACTTCAAAAATAGGAATAGAATATCGGCTAAATGCACTAAACCAAGCTATTATTGTTTATCTTAACTTGGTTTTATTATTCTTTTTAGTTTTTTGTCATAAGATTACTAATCAAACTATCTTAAAATATATAAACAATAATAGAAAATCTTTATTTTACGGTATATTATTATTCGCTCATACGGGCTATTTAGGGATGATGGCTACTCACGATTTTTTTAATCTATATATATTTATAGAGATTTCGGCACTTAGTAGCTATGTACTGATAGCCTCAGGTAATAATCCAAAATCTTTAATCGGAGCGTTTGATTATTTGATAATAGGTAGTATTGGTGCAACTCTTATTCTTATATCTATAGGATTTTTGCTAAGCATTACGGGTAGTTTGAATATGGCAGAAATTGCAGCGTATTTACAAGCACATACTAATTCCCGTATAATCACTATAGCTATCGGTTTTTTCTTAATAGGTGCTATTTTAAAAACAGCTTTTTTCCCTATGCATTTTTGGATGATGAGAGCTTATAATAACACGGCTTCAGTTATTTTAGTATATTTAGCAGGGATTTCTACTATAATAGGAATATATATAATATATAAATTTACTTATATTATTATAGGCTATGAGACAATTAAAACGGCTATTACAAATTTTATAAAACCTATCGCTTTAGCTACTCTTATTATAGCTCCATATTTTGCTTACCAAACAAAAGATTTCAAGAATATTATAATTTATTCATGTTGCACTCAAATAGGTTACGTATTTTTATTATACGTAACCGAAAACGGTATAATAGTTTTACCAAGTTTATTACTTGCGGATAGTATAAATAAAATAGCTCTTTTCTTGATAGATGCTTATAATGGAAGCTATAAAAGAGAGCCTAACAAAGTTTTAATAATAATTGCTATTATGTGCAGCTGTGGCTTACCTATCAGTCCATTATTTTTTATCAAAGTAAATATTCTTGAATTATTATTAACACAAAATCTACTATTAGATTTTATTATAATTTTACTTAGCTCCGTAGGATCGTTATTTTACCATTATAAAATGGTACTATTGTCATTCCCGCGAAAGCGGGAATCCAGTAATTAAAAAATATAAACACAGTAAGTTTTTAAAACTAAAAGCACGATTTATCTCGCTTTTTCTGGATTTCCCCACTTTTAGCTAGGCATGACATAGAAAACCATACAGGTAATGCTTTAACCATACTATCAAAAAAAGTATAACAGCTTATCATGATTACACAATTTACTACTCCGAGTCTTTTGATTCTATCAACTTTGCTAGTTGGTGCATTAAACTTAACTAGCCCGTATGCCACTCAAAAAGATAGCTTTATACGTAATTTTTTACTTATTACTATCGCTATTTTTTTCTTCGGTAATATTTTAATTATAGACGGGTTGTTTTTAAAAGGTATTAGAGCAGGGTTTGAATTTAATATATGCGGTAATTACTCTATAGGATTCCATCTTGAACCTTTAGGGCTTATTTTCTTAAGTTTAATAGGCTTTTTATGGATTTGTGCTTTACTTTACACTCCTAAATATCTTGCTATTAATAATATAGACTATTCTTCTAGATTCTTATTTTTCTTTAACTTCACTATTCTAATCGGTGTTTTAATTGCTTTATCTAGCAACTTATTCACGATGTTTATTTGCTATGAGCTTTTAACTATTTCTACAGCGTTTTTAATAGGACATACCAAAAATAATATAGTACTTAGAGGGTTATATAAATATCTAAAAATTCTGATGATTTCTGCCACAATATTATTTTTACCGGCAGTGATAATTATTTATACTAAAACCGGTAACGGAGATTTTGCAAGTGGGAGTTTAGTAGAAAATTATTTTTCCAAAAACCAGTCAATTATTTTATTGTTAATGTTTATTTGCGGTATTGCTAAAACTGCAATTTTTCCGGTGCATTCATGGCTTCCTGCTGCAATGGTTGCACATTACCCCATTAGTAGTTTGCTGCATGCCGTAATAGTGGTTAAAACCGGATTATTTTGTATTTACAAAATCCTATTATATATATTCGGTTTATCGTATTTACAAATGATATTTGCCGAGTTTAACTGGTTAATTTTTATACCGATAGTAAGCATATTTTATAGCTCAATCAAAGCCCTAGACACGGATAATATCAAAAAAATACTCGCCTACTCCACTATGAACCAATTAAGCCTTGCATTGCTTAGTGCTTTCATGTTAACACCTAAGGCACTTGGAGCCGCAATACTCCATTTAGTTTCACATTCTTTTACAAAAATCTGCTTATTTTATAGTATGGGCAGTATTTACAGTTTAAAGAAAGCCGATCAAGTACAGAATTTACATGGTACATCCAAAGAATTTCCTTTAATTTCTTTTATTATATCTATTGCTTCATTATCATTAATCGGTATGCCTATCTTTAGCGGATTTATTAGCAAATTCTCAATATTACTTGCCGCAAGCGAACAAAATCAAATCATTGTTATGATTGTCGTAATAGCTAGTAGTATATTCTCAAGCCTTTACCTGCTCAAAATATTAAGCTCTATTTATAAACCTTCTTTAGTAGAATCTAACGTAACAAAACCACTCCCCTACTCTATGCAAATTAGTATAATAATGTGCTGCTGTGCCATAACTCTTTTCTATTTTATTCAAATCTTAATCAGAGAATTTTTAGCTTATATTACATAAACATATTTACATAATCTACACATAATCATATAATATGTATACCGTAGATACTTCAAAAGTTGGAAGTCAAATAAGCAGTGCACCTACACAGCGTACAATAGTGAGCACAGGCAAATCCCGAAATTTGACGTACCAAATCTTGAAGTATCAAAGGTATAAATATGGTAATTATTTTTGAGGATAAATATGGCACAAATTATTAGAGCAACAGAATTTGTACGATCTTTTTCAGATATTATGAATAGAGTTTACTATAAAGGCGAAAGCTTTGACGTTCAAAAAGGTAATCATATCGTAGCAAGGATTACGCCTGCAGAAATCAAGCCTTCTGTAGCAGTAAGAGACTTAGAGGAAGCTTTTAAAAATGGTCCACATCTTGATCCTGAAGATGCTGATCAATTCATGAAAAATCGCGAAGAAATAAGACACAATACTAAACAAGATATTAAAAAATTGGTTGAAAGATGGGATTAATTATTGATACTGCTATAATCATAGCTTTAGAAAGAGAAAAGGTAAGTACTAAGCAATGGTCACCTTACGGTCAGACTTATATTAGCCCTATTGTGTTAACTGAACTATTAATAGGAGTAGATAGAGTCAAGAATGAGAATAAACGTATAAAATGTTTAGCTTTTATAGAATACGTAAAAAGTCTGTTTACTATATTACCTTTCGGTATTGAAGAAGTATATACATATGCACGTATTACTCATGATTTATACACACAACGTATAACTATAGGAACTCATGATATGCTTATTGCAGCAACGGCTATTACAAAAGGTTTTCTGATATTAACTCTAAATGTAAAAGACTTTAAAAGAATCCAGGAACTAGAGGTTTTAACAGTTTCTTCTAAGGATTAAAATGTTTATTCAAAATACCAAGTGTACATTTCCGCTTACTAATTTTGAGCTTATTTTTGATTTTCACCCACAAAATCAGCTAATAGCTCTAGCATTTCTAATTGTTACTGCTATCTTAAATCTTTATACAATTTCCCAAAATAGAAAATTAGAATGCTTAATCGGTAGTTTATACTGTTTATCCTCTATTATATGCGTATTTGCAGCTGATTTTATTTCCATGATAATCTCGCTTGAATTCATGACGATTTTTGCCTGCATAATTATTTTTTGTGACCAATTAAAGATAAAACCGGCACGTCAATATTTCCTCACTCATTTATTCAGCAGCGGGCTAATCTTAATCGGTATGACTCTTCTAATCCAAACAACAAGTAATACGACTTTTACTTCTTTAACGGCATCAGTAAATAATTTTGAGTTACCAGCAATATTCATACTTGCAGGTTGTTTAATTAATGCCTCGGCTATTTTTGTAAACGGCTGGGTGGTTCATTGCTATCCTATAGCTTCAAGTAGCGGTATTGTATATTTAATTAGTTTTACTACTAAAGTTATTTTAATTATCATTTTAAAATTATTTAGCGGTCTTGAGATATTAAAGTTTTTTGGGATATCAATGATCATTTACGGATTAGTATTGTCTCTAATTGAAAAAAAACTTAAACGATTAATATGTTATCTTACCGTATCACAGCTTGGTTTTATATTAACGGCTATTAGCATAAACTCTCCAAATATAGCTTATCTTATTACAAGCTTTATATTCATACATATATTATATAACGGATTATTTGCTTTATATTTCGCTTATATAGAAGATGAGTATGATATTAAAAATTACCAAGATCTTCAGAATACTCAAATTAATTTTATTTTATTAAGCGGATTTGTTATTAGTATATTGATCTATACATCTATACTGCCTATTAGTTCTTCTTATATTAAAGATGAAATAGCTAATATTTTAAACGAGAATAGTGTAATGCTATTTTCCAAGATAGCGACTTGTACCATATTATTTGGGTTGTTGATGGAGAGTTCTAAGTCATTCCCATCTCGCTTTATGTCATTCCTGCGAAAGCGGGAATCCAGAAATATTATAAAGCTTTTATTTTTAAGGTTTTTACTGGATTCCTGCTTTCGCAGGAATGACATAAGAACTATAACCTACCTCTCTTTCTGCATCATAACTTTATGCATATGTTTATTCTACCCTATTCAAATATCACATACTGCTAACTTTAAGCTAGTGATCCTTGCCATCTCACTGTTATTGGCTTTAATATTTAGAAAAATACCACGCATTTCGACAGAAAACATAAACCTTGACCTATACCAATATATTGAAAAATTTATATATTTCAGTATCGATAAATATAAAGAAACAGCAGACAATAACGAAGATGCGGCAGAATATCTTAATTTTAAGGTTATTTGGGATAATATTTTCAGTAAAATATCTGCTTGGCATAATCAACAAACTGCTATATTGATTGTATTATTCCTATTAATTAGTTTGATTTTAACACTACAATAATTCGATGTCATTGTTGTATAGATACCAAAATCGTCATTGCGAGAAGAAACTGTAAGTTTCAACGAAGCAATCTAGTAAACAATTCTGATTACAGAATTTTTGTATTATTTTACTAGATTGCCGCGTCGCCTACGGCTCCGCGCAATGACGATTTTAGGCATAACAACACAAAAAAATAAAAAAACATGAAACCACCAATAACAGACAAACAAAATTACAGCTTTGAAGTTCACGAAGCAACAATAAACGATGATTATCACTGGCTGCGTGATCCTAAGTGGCCAAATGTAGAAGACTCTAAAATTTTAGATTATTTAAAAGCTGAGAATCAATATACCGAAAATTTCTTTGCCGATCTGCAAAATGATAAGGAAAAGATTTTTGAAGAATTAAAAGGACGGGTTAAATTAGACGATGAATCGGTTTATGTTAAGAACAAAGATTATTACTATTACCATAGAGTAGAGGAGAATAAAAATTATCCGATATATTGCAGAAAGCATAATAATATGGATTCAGCAGAAGAAGTAATATTAGATGTCAACCTTCTTGCTCCAAATAGCAGTTTTACTGATGTTGCTACAGTTGCAATGTCACCTGATCACAATTTAATGGCTTATAGTGTTAATTTTACAGGTAATGAACAATACAATATCAAAATATATAACCTTAAAGAACAAAAATACTTACATGATGAATTAGGCAATGTACAGCTAAATCTCGATCGCTTCAGACAAGATGAATTTCAGGACAAGCCTGCGGAACGTACAAATGTACGTGAGCCTAGGCGAATGCCGCAAAATTCGCTTGTATCAAGCGATCGAGATTTAGCTGTAGCTCCTACTATAATTTGGCATGAACACTTAAACGGCTTTTTCTATATTACTATTAATGAGAATCAACGCTGGGATAAGGTAATGTTTCACCGTATAGGTGAAGAGGTCACTCAGGATAAATTAATATTCGAGGTCAAAAACCCTCTTCATTTTATCAGCTGCAAGAAATCAGCAAGTCATGAATATATTTTTATAAATTCAGGCGATCATAATGAAAATGAAATTTACGTAATTTCTATGCAGGATGATAGTTTTACGCCTAAATTAGTACGAGCTGCAGAAAACAAAATATTCTATGAAATAGAATATAATGGCGATTATTTTTATATTAAAACTAATTATAAAGCTAAAAATTTCCATGTTATAAAACTGCCGGTAAATAATTTTGAAAATACTAGCTGGGATGATATTTATATTAAGGAAGAACAAGACAAATATTTAAAAAGCTTTAATGTTACAAATAATTATTTAATCTTAAACTATCGTGACCAAGGTTTACCGCTAATTAAAATAAAGCGATTTAAAGATTTACAAGAAAATACAATTCATTTTCCCGACGAAAGTTTCCAAGCAAGTAGTTTTTCTACAAACTTTGAGGAAGACGATATCAGAATAGAGTACTCTTCTCTAGCAAGACCCAATACCACTTATAGCTACGATTTTAATAGCGATAAATTAACGATATTAAAGAGCCACGAAATACCTTCAGGCTTTAACCCGGAGGAGTATAAAGTAGAGAGAATATTTGCAGATAATGAAGATGTAAAAGTACCTATAACCTTGTTTTATAAAAAATCTTTATTTAAAAAAGACGGTTCAAATCCTTTATATCTAATGGGTTACGGTGCTTATGGCATCGCTATGCCCGTCAATTTTAGAAATACAGCAGTAACACTTGCCGATCGCGGTTTTATTTACGCAGTTGCGCATATTAGAGGTGGCGATGATCTAGGTCATGATTGGTATGAAGCTGCTAAGTTTTTAACCAAAAAAAGAACATTTGAAGACTTCATAGCCTGTAGTAGAGCTTTAATTAACAAGCAATATACAAGTAACAACAATATAGTAATAATGGGCGGTAGTGCCGGCGGTATGTTAATCGGTTACATACTCAACGAAAAACCGGAAATCTATAGAGCAGCAATCGCGCATGTACCGTTTGTTGATGTTTTGAGTACCATGCTTGACGAAAGCTTACCGTTAACTCTCTTGGAATATAATGAGTGGGGTAATCCGAAAGAGAAAGAATATTTTGAATATATTAAATCATATTCCCCTTATGATAACGTAAAAGCACAAAACTACCCTGCTCTATTCGTTACTTGCGGTATATCCGACCCACGTGTAGGTTACTGGGAACCTGCTAAATGGGTAGCAAAATTACGAGCACTAAAAATGGACAATAATCCCTTATTATTAAAAACAAATATGGATACGGGACATAAAGGTTCTGCCGGTCGTTTTGATTATCTGAAAGAGATAGCTGACGAATTAGTATTTATTTTTAAGGTGTTTGATGTTGAGGTTTAGTTAGCAGATTTGTGGCTGGAATCCTGTTATGTCATTCCTGCGAAAGCAGGAAGCCAGGAACAAGCGCAATAAATTGAGATTTTAAAAAGCTTTAAAGTACTGGATTCCTGCTTTTGCAGGAATGACATACAACACCTCTACTGAATACAAAAACAATGCATAAAAATTATCTAGAACAATTACAAAAATTACCGATTACTTTAATTTTACTAATTAGCTTAATTTGCTGTATTGGTTTCATTGTGCTTTATTCTGCAGCAAATAGTAATTTGCAGCCCTGGGCTTACAAACAAATTATAAATTTTTGTATATTCTTGCCTTTAGCTATTATTATTGCATTAATTGATTTACGCATAATATTTAGGTTATCGTATATCTTTTATTTGTGCGTACTCGCTTTACTAGTAGCCGTGGAGCTTTGTGGCTCAACTGCCATGGGCGGTAAAAGATGGATTGATATCGGTATAGTTAAGCTTCAACCTTCCGAACCGATAAAAATCGCCGTTGTAGTAATGCTTGCTAGATATTTCCATTCACTAACAATTGATGATCTTACAAAATTTCATAAAGTTATTATACCGATTATAGGAGTTTTAATACCGGCTTTTCTAATAATTAGAGAACCAGATTTAGGTACGGGAATGATTGTTTTAATTGTTTCGGCAATTATATTTTTTGCGGCAGGTCTTAGAATAAAATATTTTATAATACTAGGTCTTGCTGCTCTTATTAGCCTACCTATTGCTTGGAATATGATGTATGATTATCAAAAAAAACGGGTAATGGTTTTTTTAGATCCCGAACATGATCCGCTCGGTGCTAGTTATAATATTATTCAGTCTAAAATCGCTATAGGTTCAGGTAGCCTATTTGGACGCGGTTTAAATCAAGGTAGCCAAAGCCATTTGGATTTTCTTCCCGAACATCAAACTGACTTTATCTTTGCTACCTTCGCTGAAGAGTTCGGCTTTATAGGAGGAATGTTTTTACTAATATTATATTTTGCACTTATAACTATTTCTTTATTAATTGCCGTAAATTGCCGAGAGATTTTTAGTAAATTAATAGTAATAGGTATTACTTCAATCTTATTTACTCACGTATTTATTAATATAGCTATGGTTATGGGCTTGCTTCCCGTAGTAGGCGTACCGCTACCGTTTATTTCTTACGGCGGAACAATGATCGCATCCATGCTAATCGGCTTTGGGCTTGTGATGAATGCTCAGGTACACAGACATACCGCTTTAAACTAGTGCAATTATATTGACAAAATGGATAACATAAATTAATAATAAGTTGCACTTCACTTTCTGGTTTTCGTATAAAGCGAAATTTCCTATTGACTTTTATATAAAACAGTATAGATTTCTTTACAATTTAATTTTTTATAAAGAATTTATGCTCGGCTATGAGAAAGCACAAACAAGTTTAAATAGAGAACCAAAACAAGCATGAGATATTTTGTCTATTGGCACTTTTCTTGAATATTTTGATTTATATTTATATGTACATATGGCAGCAGTGCTTCTCAACGAGCTTTTCCTCAAGTTGATCCTCAGACTGCTCTAATCTATGAAGAAGCTGCATTATGTTCAACATATGTATTTAGACCGATAGGAGCATTAATCTCTGGTTGGCTTGGTGATAATATAGGAAGAAAATCAACTATAATAATAACTACTTTGCTTATGACTATAGCTTGTTTTATTATGGCAAATCTTCAGCTTATGATGAAATAGGAATTGTAGCCACATGGGTTATGATAGCATGCCTTATGGCACAAGGCATGTCCTCAATGGGGAAAGTAATAGGAGCAGATGTATATTTAACTAAATTTATTAAACCACCTGTACAATATCCAACTGTAGCAACTTTAGATAGTTTTTGTATATTAGGTGGTTTTGGAGCATTATGCTTAGCTTCTTTAGTTACTTCATTTGGTTTTAGTTGGCGTATAGCTTTTTTAATCTGTGCTGGAATCACTATAGTAGGAGTCATCGGGAGAACTTCGCTTAGAGAGACACCGGAGTTTGTGGATGCTAAACGATATTTAAGAAAAACTTTAGAACAAGCTAATATTGATCCTAAGAAGATAAAAGTAATATTAAAACTATTATAGCGTTTTTTTTATTAGATTGTACAGGTCCTGTAGCATTTTATGTATCATATATTTATTGTTAATATATTAAAAATACTGTTAATTATAGCCCTGCAGAAATTATTCATCAAAATTTATTTGTAGCACAGTTTAATTAATTGTTGTTTTATTTCATGTGCCTCTATATACACAGCAATTTTTACAACACTAATTAAACTTTCCGTATTTTTTCAGGTGATTTAGCACCTCAAGTTTGTAAATTATACATTCTGTCAAAGAACTTTATTAAAAAAGTATCATATCTTTTTTGTCTAACTAGCACATTCAGACCTTTCTCACTACTTATTTTTCCGTAAGGTTTTATTCTAGTTAAACCCTCTACGTGCTTTGCTACTTCTGGTCCAATAGTTATTACTTCTTCAGTCAGTGCTATATCTTCAATAGTATCATGCAGTAAAGCAGCTTGCAGCATAATAGCATTATAAAGCTTAGGAGCTTCTTCGGCTACAAACTCTGCAAGCATAATCGCTACTTCAATCGGGTGAAAATAATAAGGATCACCTAATTGACGTATTTGTAAGTCGTGATATTTGCGAGCGTAGTAGATACCTTTTGTAACTTCTTCTATATCAACAGGATTTTTTACTTTAGCATTTAAATATTCGATGTTGTCTAATAGTTTTTTAGCGTAAACGCAAGTTTCAAACTTTTCTTTCCAAGAGCTTAAATCTTCTATAAAAGTCATTTCTTATTTTTATTAATAATAGTTGATTACAATTAAAAATTGTAGTAATAAATTACTTTTTAAGCCTAAAGAAGCATAATAATTTTAACCTTTTGGTATTGAAGCAACTTCATTATGTTTTATTAGTGCTGTTATTGCTTATCCCGTATAAAGCTTATCTGCCAAAAACTTTCTTCTTTATATTATCTTCTTCTAAAAAATATATCACTTTTTTCATTCAATATATCATCACTGTTTGTATATAAAGATTCAATAAATAAAATAGAGTCCTTTAAAGCTAGTTGCACAGCTATATTATCCTGATCATGTCTTTCTATAGTTTTAGAAAAGCCCAAATTCTTTAACTACATTACCTAATTCTTTTATATTAGCTCGAAATCTAGTAGAATCAGAATGTGACATAGGTGTTTTTGAGAGCTTTATTATTTCGTTTCTACGTTCTTGTGTTTTAATAATAACTATTTTCTTTAAGTTATCGTCTAAATCTTCCATTCCAATTTTATTGCGAATAATATCGTTTATACTAATTACTTTATTTCCATGCTTTCTCTCATGCGTTGCTGCTACTATACTGCAAGCCAAATCTGTTAATATATCTATTAAGAAACTTTGCGTTATTAAACCTATACCTTTTACTAAAATTTTTATTATACCCTCTTGCTCATTAATATTATTTTTATAGTTTCAGCAATACAGCAAGCATTTATGATATTTTTATATTCCAATAAAATGCATTACAGTAATCGTATAATAATGGGCTTTCTTGTGCTAAACTTTCAATTTCTCAAAGATTTCTGCTTTTTGTATTGTTCCACTATAGTATTTTATTGTGGCTATCTATCTTAATTGCATAGGCATCTAATCTTTTATTTGCCCCAGCATCTAGTAATTTAAAATTACTGGTTTTCAACCTTATTTTTGCATCTTATTATCTGTTAACTGATTTTTTAAATAACATGCGGCTAAAAATTCTTGAATAGTTGCCCTCTTAGTTCTGTGTTAATTTCTGCTGGATAAATAGTGGCTATTTTCTTTAAATTATCCTCACCAAATTTATATAGGTTTATTTTATATTGTTCTGCTAACGGATCGTCTGTTTCTGCAAGTAATTTAGTTATAAACTCCTCTAAACTTACTATTTTGCTTGCTGAATTATCGGTTGTAAATATTTCATAGTTTCTATCTTCAAATATTATCTTGCCTTCTATTCCTGATGCTTTACTAACCGATACCGTAAAAGTAAAATTATATTTCTTTATACCATTTAAAATAAACTTACACTCAACTCATTTATCACACCGCTTTTTAATATGCTTTTACATACTTCTTTTAAAAAGATTTGTGTTTCGCTTATATTCGGTAATTCGTTAAAACTCGCAATAAACCATTCTATTACTTCAGGATTTTTACTTTTTTCATATTCTTGAGTGATGTAATCGGTTATTGTGTGTAGAGGGTTTGGGCGTCTATTTCTAAATATAAATCCTTAGCAAAATTTTGAGTTCTATGTAGATCAATTATTTTTATTAACCTATTAACTTGTTTATAACTAGCTTTATCAAATGATCTTAAATTTATTATATTAATTAAACTTACAGCAACTGCATACTTAGCATATCTGTCAACATAAGGGTCACTGAGTATATCTTTGAACACTTTAAATGCTTCTTCTACCGGTTTTACCTTTCCTAATTCAACTAAACTTAAAGCAGACTCCGACTTGTCAGAATTACTAAATAAATTTTTCAGTATTGTAGATGCGTCATGTGATATATTGGGGTTTATTTGTATTATCCAACCTAGGATTTTGGCGATTGTGAATTCAATATAATTACTAGGGTTATTAATTAGTGTATTCAATATTTTTAATGTCTCTTGGGCTAAACTAGGATTTATACGTACTGGTTCAGTTAAGCTCCAAATAACTACAATTTTGACTTCGTTGCCGGAATCGTTTAATACTTCTTTCAATATACTAAATATTGCTAATGTTAAACTTGGTACAATATATATTAACTATAAACTTACAACAGCCGTAACCTTAATATAAATATTAGAATCATTTAGTAGATCTTGCAGTGTATTTAAAGCTTATTGTTCATATATTACACTTAGCATTTCAGTTAAGCTTCTCAAGTAGCTTTATATAAAATTTCATTATTAGGGTTACCAAATAGTTATTCTGATTTTAAACATCGCACAGTATCAAATTTGACATAATTAGGCATTACGGATTAGTGTTTTCAATATGTTCAATGCTTCTTTTACTAAACTAGACTTTGCCTTTACTATTTCAACTAAAACTGAAACTGCCTCGTACTTGAAATTTTCTATAGGATCATTAAATAATGCTTGCAGTGCATTAAATTGCCTTGGGTGCTATATTAGGTGTTGTATTTACTATCTTAACTAAGCTTTTAGTAACTAAGTATTTGTTGTATAATTTTTTTTACCTGATTTAATATTTTTATATCTAAATTAGGCATAATATTAATTATTTCAATCAATATTATATTTATATATTCATTTAATACCTTTTTATTTAATAACTGTATTATTTTTTTAAACTTTCCTGTAATACTGTCTTATCTAATATTTGGGCTAATTTTTGTAATTGTTCATCTTTAATTTCTAATAGGCTTGTTAACTTCTTATAAATTTTTGTTTTACTGCCCCATTCATTTCTTATTTGCTAATCCTGTGATGATTCCTATAACTTTTTTCAATTCTTGAGGTTACTGTTTTAACAATCGCTTCCGATAAATAACCACTGTCTATTATATGTTGTTCCCAACCTGTAATATCTTTTAGCACAACTTCATCTATTAAATATTGTATTTGTTTTAAATTCGGTATTCTACTATCAAATTTTCCGTTAATGTTGCTTTGAGCTAATAAATGCATTAATAGTATAATCTTTCTTTCAATCCCTAACTCTAATATCCTATCCACATTACATGTTACAGCTTTCCAAAATATTGCTATTAACTCTTGATTATTTTCATTACTTACCATCCCTGCTAGACACTTCAGAGTCATTAGATATTTCGGATCGTTTCGATGCGCACCTATAAAATTTGCTGCTGTATATTTTGTGTTGTTATCTGCTAACTGATTTTTTAAATAACATGCAGCTAGATATTCTTGAAATGTTAAATGAATAAATTGAAAATTTTGCCCTTCTATTCTTAATAGCCCTTGTTCCGTCTATATCTATATATCTTTCTTGCTTTCGACTACTTTGTTCTCTACTCACTTCCCTGTTGCAACAAATGACTCATAAGCTATTTGCTCTAAAAAACTCATTTTGTTTTTTAAGTGATTATTAGCTTCAGTTTGATTTTAATATAAGTCGTTTATATAGTGAAATAATAATTTGTTTTTTTCTAAATGCCTATTATTAAGCCAGTTTATTATTTCACTATATAAACGACTTATATTAAAATCTTGATTACTGTTTTTTTTGAAATTTATCCCTTATTGCTTGAGCGCTCCAAACCAAACATATTAATGCAGTATTGATAGGAACTGCACATATTTCTTTTATTTGGCCATGAGTATCCAAAAAGATTTTTAATGGTGTTCCAAGCTCTTTATCATACTCAAAATTTTTATGTACATATTGCTCTATTCCCTCACTATAACCGCATTAGGACTAGAACTCATTACGACATTTTTATACTGAAATACCGAATCCATAATATCTCGGTAATCACGATTACTCTGTGATAAAAACGCTACCTCATCATAACCATCCAGTATTAATAATATCCTATCTTTATCTTGTATGCTTTTTATATCTTCAAGTTTTATATCGTTAGAATCTAAACAATAATGGACAAAACAACTTAGTATATCGTCATCTATATTAGTACCATAACGTACTATCCAGCTTAACCATTCCTTTAACCTGATTCTAAATACATAATCAAATTTGTTGTTCCATAGTTTTTCTTTTCCCCATTTATAAGATAGATAATGCATTAACGTGGTTTTACCTATTCCTGCACTACCGAATCACAATACTTTACCTATATCAACTTGCATTCTGTTTATTTTCTCAACTATATTTTTTATTTCTGAGGTACTTTTATTAGTTAGATTTCTGCGAAGTATCGCAAACTTATTTTCTTCATTTAGTGACTTAACTATATTATCAATTTTTTCTTCTTGAACTTGATAATTTTTATCAAACAACTCCCTTATCTTTTCTTCCGTATCTATGGCTTTAAAAATATTCTCTATTTCTGCCGGTGATGAGACAGCAGTAGATTTCGGTACGTGGGCTAGTCCTTTTGTCGGCAATAGTCCTCAAAAGGCACAAAATAATCTAAGCGGTTATAAATCTAACTCAACCAGCAGTACTGTCGGTTTTGATAGTTGAATAGGCGATGATTTCTTACTTAGCGTTGCTAGTGCATGGCAAACGAACTCTTACTACTGATATGGCACTGAGATTAGGTAAATATTTTCACACTTCAGCCCAGTTATGGATTAATTTACAAGCAAGATATGATTTAAAATTAACCTAGCGTAATGAATGGCCTCATATTAAAATCGTATTCGTACTATGGAAACAGCAAGAAAAGCTAGTTGATCATTTCCTAGCAACGGCAAAAGATTCAGGATGTCTTATGGCAATATCGATATCCTACATAAATCTTATTCTTATACTGTCGCTTGTACCAAGTGCATAAGGGTTAACTAACACATCTAATACGCCCCATTGCCTGACATAAAATATTAAATAATACTTTTTATCACGGAGTAATACATTATAAAAAAGGCAACAAATACTACCCTCATATTTACACGCCTATTGTTACTCAAGAATTATAGAACAAATAGAAAAAGTTTTTGCATCAATGTATATTGAGCCTGATTTATTGAGCAAAATAATTAAAAGTGTTAAAGAATCGGCAAAATATGAAAAAGATTATTATAACACAAGAATAACAGAATGAAATAAAGAGCTTATCAGTGTAAAAAATAGCCTTGATAAGCTTAGAAGTAAACTTTTAGACGGTATATTTACAAATGAAGAATACGAAGAAGATAAATATAAATTAACAACACGTCGTGATAAAGTAATGTTAGAGATAGCAGAGCATAATAAAGGTTATGATTGTTTTACGGACAAAATGATAGATGTACTAAATTTAGTTGCCAATGCACATCAATATTGTGTTTTGTCGAATGCTGAGGGAAAAAGATGCCTAATAAAAACTGTGTTTTCAATTAAATTAACAGGCAAAAAGCTTCACTTTATGCTGCATTCGCCGTTTGATTCATTCGTAAAGTTGTCAAAAATTGAGGGATGGCTCCCCGGGCCGGACTCGAACCAGCGACCGAACGGTTAACAGCCGTTTGCTCTACCACTAAGCTACCGAGGAACATTAGAAGCATCTGGAAGATTCAGATACTTCCTTATAACAAATCTTTATTATAACGTCTAGCGTTTTCTTTATATAAAATAAAAAAGTTTTATTCATCACCTATTTTTAAAGCTGCAATAAACGCAGATTGCGGAATTTCGATATTACCGTACTGTCTCATTCTCTTTTTACCTGCTTTTTGTTTCTCAAGTAATTTACGTTTACGACTTATATCACCACCGTAACATTTAGATAACACATCTTTACGTAGGGCTTTAATAGTCTCACGAGCGATAATACGACTACCTATACTTGCTTGAATTGCTATATCAATCTGCTGTCTCGGTATTAAATCCTTTAACCTTACGCATAATGCCCTCCCCCTTTGCTCGGCACGTGAGCGGTGTACGATTGTGGATAGTGCATCAACCACCTCTGCGTTAACCAAAATCCCAAGCTTAACAAGTTCGGAAGGTTCATAAACATCCATTTGCCATTCAAAACTTGCATAACCTTTAGAACAGCTTTTTAAACGATCGTAGAAATCGTAAACTATCTCATTTAGCGGTAATTTATAAATTATTTTAGCCCTATTTGCTATATAGCTATGATCAAGCTGCATCCCTCTCTTTTCCGTACAAAGCGATAGTACCGCACCTAAAAACTCATCAGGTACCATTATAGTTGCCTTAATCCAAGGCTCTTCCATTGATTCGATTTTTTGTAAATCAGGCAAATCTGCTGGGTTATGTATCTCTAAGTTCTCACCGTCCCGCATATGAATTTTATACACCACGCTTGGAGCGGTAGTGATTAAATCTAAATTGAATTCCCTACTTAAACGTTCTTGGATTATCTCTAAATGTAACAGCCCTAAAAAGCCGCATCTAAAACCTACTCCGAGTGCCGAAGAACTTTCCATTTCATACTCAAAACTAGCATCATTAAGGCGTAATTTAGCCAGTGAATCCTTTAGATGCTCAAATTCCGAGCTATCCGTTGGATAAAGACCACAAAACACTACGGGTAATTGTGGTTTAAAACCCGGTAGAGCTTGCTCACAAGGCTTTTTTTCATCAGTGATAGTATCCCCAACTTTACAATCCGCTACTTGCTTTATAGCCGCAGTAAAGAAGCCGATTTCGCCTGCATGCAGAACATCCGAAATATGTTTTTTCGGAGTAAAATAGCCAACATTTTCAACGGTATAAACTGAGTTAGTAGCCATCATTTTAATACGCATATTCTTACGTAGGTAGCCATCAATAACACGTACTAAAATAACCACGCCAAGATATGGGTCATACCAACTATCAACAAGCAAAGCTTTCAAAATATCAGAACTACTTTCTTTTGGCGGAGGTAATTTACTTACTATAGCCTCTAAAACTAAATCAATCCCTATACCACTTTTAGCAGAGATTAGCACAGCCTCACTTGTATCGATTCCGATTATATCCTCTATTTGCTGCTTAACCTGTTCAGGTTCTGACGCCGGTAGGTCAAGCTTATTAAGCACCAGTACAATCTCATGATCATTCTCGATTGCTTGGTAAACATTGGCAAGCGTTTGTGCTTCTACTCCTTGCGTACTATCAACTACCAATAACGAGCCTTCACAAGCAGCAAGTGACCTACTAACTTCATAAGCAAAATCGACATGCCCGGGAGTGTCCATTAGATTCAAATAGTAGGTGTTACCGTCTTTAGCTTTATATACAAGCCGCACGGTTTGTGCCTTAATAGTTATACCTCTCTCTTTTTCAATATCCATCGAATCTAGCACTTGTTGGCTCATTTCCCTAGCCTGCAAGCCGCCGCAATGTTCAATTAACCTATCGGCTAACGTAGATTTACCGTGATCAATATGGGCAATTATTGAGAAGTTCCTTATATATTTTTGATGATTCATAATTATTGTGATATAATTTGCATTTGTTTATTGTCTGTTATCCCGCGATCAAGTCGCAGCATGACACTAAACCACGATAATATATAACAAAATCGAAATTTATAACAGGAAAAAATAATGCGAGCTGAAATAGAAAATTATGTAAAAAAAATTGAGCAGTCTTTAGAACTACTTTGGAGGTCACTTTGACGTTGAAGCATCAACTGAAAGACTGAACGAGTTAGAAGAGTTAACAGCCGATCCTAGTTTATGGAATGATCAGGCTAATGCTCAAAAATTACTGCGAGAAAAAAGTAATCTAGAAGAAAAACTAAACGCTTTTAATAAACTCAAATCCAATTTAAAAGATGCTTTAGAACTTGAAGAAATGGCTGAAGCTGAAAACGATTTAGAAACACTTTCACAAATTGAACAGGACTTAAAAAATTTAAGCATCATTGCTGCCAAATTTGAAACGGAATGTTTGTTTTCAGGTGAAGCAGACGGTAATAATTGCTTTTTAGAGATTAATGCTGGAGCCGGGGGAACTGAAAGCCATGACTGGGCGTCTATTATGATGCGTATGTATTTGCGTTTTGCCGAAAGACTCGGCTTTAAAACCGAAATAATCAATATGATTAACGGCGAAGAGGCAGGCATTAAATCATGCACGATTAGGATAATAGGAAAGCGTGCTTACGGCTGGTTTAAGACCGAAGCTGGCGTTCACAGATTAGTGCGTATTTCTCCGTTTAATGCAGCCGGTAAAAGAATGACTAGCTTTGCAAGTAGCTGGATATATCCCGAAATTGATGATAATATAGCAATTACTATTGAGGATAAAGATTTAAGAATCGATACTTTTAGAGCATCGGGAGCCGGCGGGCAGCACGTTAATACTACCGATTCAGCTGTACGTATCACTCATATACCGACCGGTACGGTAACACAATGCCAAAGCGATAGATCGCAGCATAAAAATAAAGCTCAAGCTATGAAAATGCTTCAAGCCAAACTCTATGAGCTTGAAATGCAAAAACGTACTGATAGCGTTAACGAGCAGAATGCCGCTAAAACCGATAATAGCTGGGGGCATCAAATTAGATCATATGTTTTGCAACCTTATCAAATGGTAAAAGATTTACGTACCGATTATGAAACTTCCGATACTAAAGGAGTGCTTGACGGTGACCTTGAAGAATTTGTTTCCGCAAACCTTGCTATGAATGCAGGTGGTAAGAAGTAGTGAAAATCAATGAGCAATACTTTAAGTAATGAATCATATACTAATTTAATCAAAAATTTAAAACAAGAAATTAGCAAAGCTCGTATTAGAGGCCATTTAGCAGCAAATAAAGAATTGATAGTTCTTTATTGGCATATAGGAAAATTAATTTTAGTACGTCAGAATAAAGAAAAATGGGGATCAAAAGTGATTCAAAATATTTCTGATGATTTGTGTAAAGAATTTCCTAAAATGCAAGGATTATCATATCAAAACCTTTCTTATATGCGTCAGTTTTTTGCAGCATATAATAATGACCAAATTCTCCAACCGCCTGTTGGAGAAATCGCATGGAGTCATAATATTATTATTTTTTCAAAACTAAAAAATATAAATCAAAGAATTTGGTATGCACAACAAACCATCGAAAATGCTTGGTCAAGAAATGTATTATTTTTGCAAATTAAAAGTAACTTACATGAAAGGTCAGCGAAAGGTATAAATAACTTTTCCAATACTTTACCTGAGCTATAGTCCGATTTAGCCAGGTCGATTATAAAAGAACCGTATAACTTAGAATTTTTAGATATTCAAGGTAAAATAATAGAACGAGATTTAGAAAATAAATTGATAGATAATATTAAAAACTTTTTATTAGAGTTAGGACAAGGTTTTGTATTTGTTGGCAATCAGTATCATATAGAACTTGAGGGAGAAGATTATTATTTGGATTTAGTTTTTTATCACATAAAACTCAAATGCTATGTATGTTGTTATTGAATTAAAAACCGGCAAGTTTAAGCCGGAATATGCCGGTACACTAAATTTTTATCTTAATTTAATGGAGTGCACAATTAAAGATAATTCAGACAATCCTACAATTGGATTAATTTTGTGCGAAGAAAAACAAGGTATTACTGTAGAATACGCTATAGAAGGCATCCAAAAACCAATAGGAGTATCACAATTTAAGCTTACAGCAACATTACCTAAAAAGCTTGAAAAATTCCTGCCTACCCCTCAAGATCTAGCAAAGCTAAAAAGCGAATAAATTACTAAAAGTTATCTTGATACCATGGTCAAGCTTTGGCATGACCTTTTCATATTTCAATCTTATTATTTTTATCGCAACATGAAAAACGAGAAAAACTTTACTACTGCTATTTCTATATTTATTATAGCTATAGCCTCGATCTAGGATTTCAGAGTTATCAAAAATTTACTCAAGATAAACATTTTGAGCAGGTAATAACCGTAAATAATCTAGAGTTTGAGCCTGCTAATGAAAAAATCCACAAGACATTCTTATATCAAAATACCTATCAATTCCGATACTCAAAATATAGAGGCTGCAGATAAAGAGGATGGATATAATAGGATGAGGCGTGGCATAGATAGAGATTGCAAGAGAAGTAGCAAATAAAAAACTTGATAAGCAAATATCTAGCCTAACATATGAAGAATTGAAAAAATACGGACCGATGATTTTGTTTAACGGCGGAGCGTATGATAATAAATTACTACAAGAAGCGCTTGATAAAAATATTATTACCGATTATCCAAAAGAAAATTTTTATATTTTTACGCTGCCGGAATACCAAACCAATACCGGCGCGGACAATTTAACACTCTATATAAAGAGCATGAAAACGGTAATATTGACTTAAGCAATGCCGAAATTGCTATTGTTACTCATGCTTATCATTGTTCTCGTGTTAATCGATATTTTGATAACAAACCGAATTTTGACTTCTTCTTTATTCATAACACTAAACCTATAATTTTCTTAGTCGATCGAAAATTTGAAACCATAGGAGTAGATAATGAACTAAAGCATGAGCTAATAAAATTACCTAACTATATAGAGAAAGGTTTTGTTTCAGAAAAATTAAATGCTAATATTTAGCAATGTTTGATTAATCAATGACTATCTCTCTTGCTTCTTGTTCTTTAATCTCAATACGAGGTAGAATAATAGTAAGTATTCCATTCTTAAGGCTTGAAGAGATATTTGCCTTATCTACATCTTCATATAATGATATTACATAATTAAAATTTTTATTCATATAATTATCTGAATCATCAGCTTTATTTTTTTCTTCTATATTCCCTGTAATAAATAATTTATTACCGTTTACTTTAACCTTAATTTGACTTTTATCAAAGCCAGGTACTTCCATAACAATAATATACTGCTTATCTTTAGTAATAAAATTGCTTTTTATGCTATTAGATTCATAAAGCAGCAATCTATTTTTAAATAAATTATCAATATTTGTAATTTGATTATCTATTAAATCTGCTACCTGACGCAGTGGCGTTGCATTACCGGAATCATAATTCTTATTAGCTATTGCAATATTACTAGATAAAATCATAGCTGCTATAGACGGAATATATAATCTTACGCTCTTTAACATAAAACCACCATTAATTTTGTTAGTTATATATTTAAATATATAAAATTATCTATTTAAAATTCAAGTCTTATATTTCCATAATTTGCTGAAAGTACTCTGCCCAAAATAAAAACTAATAATCTCCGCAAAAATAGTTTGATCTTCTATGCCCAATAATATATCTAGATATTCAACTAGCAGAGCAGAACTTTTTAACGATTTATATTGAACATATTTAACTCCTCCATACATTGCAAAAAAGCTATAGGCAAGCACTGGTCTTACCGAGCAATTTAAAGCATCAACCCAACTAACACCTGATTTATAAGTGGAGTAAAGAGAATATTACTCTGCCATTTCTTGTGATATGGTCAGCTCTGTAAAAGTTTTAGACTGATTAAGTTTTTGTTATTAGCAATTTGACGGTCTAAAATATTTATCTCGTGTTTTGTGTCGTTAATATCTTTATATATTTTCAAAATTTCAGGAATTATTGAACTCATAAATCCTGTTATCGCCACAAGTAAAGTAATCATAAATACCTATCTATATAAATTTTAGGATAAGTATAGCAAAGATAAGTCATTATACTAAGAAAGAGGCAAAAAGGGGCAGCATGGACTGATTATTTATGTCATTTCTGCGAAAGCAGGAATCCAGTAAAAAATGATAAAAACACAGCAAACTATATAAAAATTTAGTATATAATTAGATTAAAAAACTAGATTCCTGCTTTCACAGAAATGACATTGAACATGTTTAATGATTCATGCAATAACGCCAATAATAGGAAAACTGATCCACTCAACAATTACTTTAAATTAGACCAAATGCGGTTTTTTGCAATATAGAAAAAGATAGTAAATACCGCTAAAAACATCATAACTTTAAGACCCATAGATTTACGATGTTCCATTTCCGGCTCAGCTGCCCATTGTAGAAATACCACAATATCTTGCGACATCTGCTCTACACTTGCGTTAGTACCGTCCATATAGGTTACCTGCCCATCTGTAAGCGGCGGCGGCATTGCTATTTGCTCGCCAGGGAAATAGGGATTATAATGAGTTCCCTGCATCAGCTTAAAATCTGCCGGCGGTTCGGTATAGCCGGTAAGTAGCGAATATATATAATTAGCTCCGTCATGACGTGCTTTTATTATCAACGATAAATCAGGAGGATGGGCACCGTTATTAGCTGCTCTTGCTGCTTGCTCATTAGGGTAAGGAGGTACAAAACGATCAGAGGGAAGAGCGGGGCGGTCAAACATTTCACCATCATCATTAGGTCCGTCTTGTATCATATAGCCTTTGGCAATCTCTTTTATCTCATCATCCGAAAAGCCGATATCTTTAAGATTACGGTAATATAAATTGTTTAAACCGTGGCAGACACTACAAACTTCTTTATAGACCTGAAAACCTCTTTGTGCTGCTTCACGATTAACTGTACCAAATATGCCGTCAAACGACCATGTCATCTTTTTTGGATGTAATACTTCTTCGTTGGCTAAACTTAAGCACGAAGTTAGTAGTATGATGATAGAGATCAGTAGTTTAGTTTTCATAAATTTTTTTGAGTCGTCATTGCAAGGACAAATTGCAAATGTTGACGAAGCAATCTCACGAATTTATATATTATTTTATAAGATTGTTGTGTTGAGATTTTGTCTTTCCTTGCAATTTATTCTATTAATTTAATTTTTTTATTTCTTAAACCGGCTTTAATTTGTTTTTCTCTATTTATTGCTGAATTCATAGTTGATGAATTTCATAAAATACTAAAATTTTGCAATTTTTACTAAACTCCTTAATTGTATCATTTTTGTGTTGATATATTCTTTTTATTCAATTAAAAGTAACACCAGTATAGAGTATACCATTTTGCTTATTAGTTACTATAATATACTATTGGTTACTTCATAAATGCGAGCAGCCATAGGCTGCAAGGCAATCTCATGAAATAATAACAAACTCCTGAGATTGCTTCGTCAATTGCTATGCAATTTCCTCGCAATGACATCTCTTTGCAATGACTTAACTCTTACAACTCCTCCGGCAATGGCAGAGGTTTTTCATATTTACCTATCAGCGGCAGAGCTACTAAGACATGAAAAAAGTAATAACAAGCAGCAAAACGGCTAATGGTAATATACGGCTCTTCTGCCGGTTGCCCACCTAAATAACCAAGCAATAAACAATCTGCCATAAATATCCAAAAAGCCATTCGGTATATCGGTCTATAATTGCTACTTCTAACTTTTGAAGTATCAAGCCAAGGTAGTAACAATAACACAAATATACTTCCGAACATTAATAGCACCCCACCGAGCTTAGACGGCACGGCTCTAAGTATTGCATAAAACGGCAGAAAATACCATTCAGGGACAATGTGGGCAGGCGTTACTAACGGATTTGCTGGAATGTAATTATCGGGATGTCCTAAATAATTAGGTTCGTAAAAAATAAAATAGGCAAATATTATGAAATAAACTCCGAAACCGACAAAATCCTTTACGGTATAATAAGGGTGGAACGGAATAGTATCTTTAGGGCTTTTAACATCTATACCTTTTGGGTTATTTGAACCATGCTGATGCAAGGCCACTAAATGCAGCATCACTAAAGCAACAATAATAAACGGCAATAAATAATGTAGTGAGAAGAACCTATTTAATGTCGGGTTATCAACAGAAAAACCACCCCATAACCACGTAACTATGAATTCCCCTATTAACGGAATAGCGGAAAATAAATTAGTAATAACCGTTGCTCCCCAGTAGCTCATCTGCCCCCAAGGAAGCACGTAACCCATGAAAGCAGTAGCCATCATGGTTAGAAAAATGATGATACCGATATGCCAAAGCAGTTCTCTAGGTGCTTTATAAGAGCCGTAATACAAACCTCTTGCTATGTGTAAGTATACGGCAGCAAAAAACATCGATGCACCTACCGCATGAGTATAACGCAGTAACCAACCGTAATTCACGTTACGCATGATTCGCTCAACACTATCGAAAGCATGATCAACATGCGGAGTATAATGCATAGCAAGTATGACGCCGGTGATTATCTGAATCACTAACGCAATACCGGCAATAGAGCCTAAATTCCACAAATAGCTAAGATTTTTCGGAGTTTGATAATGACTAAAATGCTTTAGGAACGCAAAAATAGGAAGACGATAATCTATCCATTCTATAATAGCATTAGGCTTTTTAGGGGTAATATCTTCATTCATAAATAATTACCCGATTCTAATTTTTTTGTCGCTAATAAAAGTGTAAGGCGGCACAGCTAAATTTAAAGGAGCAGGACCTCTTCTAACTCTACCTGAAGAATCATATTGTGAACCATGGCACGGACAGAACCATCCATCATATTCACCTTGATTAGCAAGCGGTACACAACCTAAATGCGTGCAGATCCCGATCGTCACCAGCCAATTATCATGCCCTGCTTTCACACGTGCTTCATCTGCTTCAGGATCAATCAGCTCTGACATTTTCACGGCTCTTGCTTCAGCTATTTTGTCAGACGTACGGTTAGTGATAAAAACCGGTTTACCTTGCCATTTAACCGTAACTGTTTGACCTACCGCAATATTTGATAAATCAACCTCAATTGATGATAAAGCTAGCACGTCTGCAGAAGGATTCAAAGAATCAACGAGAGGCCAAAGAGTACATGCTGCCCCAATTGCTGCAACACTACTAGCCGTTAGAACCATAAAATCACGACGTGTTGTTTGTTTGTTTTTATTATCTTCAGTATCCGACATATAATATTAAAGTGACATAAATTAATTATTATTACTACCGCTTGGGGTATTATTAAGATTATTTGGATTTTCTCGTGCTTCATAAGGATTTATTATAGGACGTTCAGCATCTGCAACACTATCTGCTTGTTTTGGCGTAAGTTTATTTATTTTATCTTCTAACACTCGTGCTCCTGTCCCTTCTTCATGCTTATATTCGCCAGGATCACTTAAGCAATTCCAAAAACTAACTAAACGATTCCAATTAGGACCGAGTTTTGTAGTACAATTTTGAGCAACTGCTTTAGTTGTATCTAATATCTCGACTGTAGTTTCAGTAAAATAATCTATAAACCCAATTTTTTTTAAGCCCAATACTGTATAATATAAAGTAATTAAGGAAGCAACCGCTATAATTAAATACCATTTAGTGATAATAGACCACAGAAAAAATCCCATAGGATTTGCTGCCATTAACCTTCGTAAAGCCTGCCACATATATTTTGCTCAAAAAATTTATTAATAATATTCATCTTATTTTATATCACTACATTAGTAAAAATAAAGCAAAATCACGTAATATTATAAATATTTTTAATTAAACAGGAACTCAAGAAGAATGAAATCGGTAAAAATACTAAATTAATTCCTATCATAATAAAAATTAATTGTAAGTTATTATCCTGTAATATTAAACCTGTCATTATAATATTCGGAATTAATAACGGCATGATAAACGTACCGACAAAGTTAGCATTCTTCTTAAAATAACATTGCACGCTACCGGATAACACTACTAAACTACTTGATAACACTAATATCATCCATACACTAATAAAGAAAAATATTATCTCAAGCAAAGTTTTATCAAACAAGACATAAATAATGGGTAAAACAAAAACCAGCCCTATCGTACTACTGATAAATATAGCAAAAAATTTAGCCAATATAATTTTTTCATGACTAACAATTGATAATAATAACTCTAAGCTTCCGTCTTCCAAATCAGATTTAAATATAACCGAAGAAAAACCGATTAATGAAATTAATAAACAAATGACCGAAAAAATTAAACCGAATTTGTTAATATCCCTTTCACTGTTAATTAAAACAGTACTAATTATGCAAAATAAAAAAAATATAACTAGATATTTTATTATATTATTAATGCGATTCTGCACTATCAATTCACGCTTAATTAGTACAAATAGACTATTCATAATTATTAAATACGTTGTAAATTAAGTACATAATAGCTGCAACAGTTAAACCTATACCAATTTCAACAATAACTATCGCAATATGCTGAGCAAGTAGCTTATCATTGATAAAATTTGTTAGTGAATAATAATTTAAATAATTATCGTTAAAAAAGAGTGATATTGTTCCTACAATTGCATATATTGCTACACCTAAAACCGCAATACAAACTAGCACGTTAGGAGGAAAATATCGGCTTAATTTTCGATTACCGTAAACTAAATCATAAGCAATAAGGCTAGATGCAAATATAACACCTGCTTGAAACCCACCACCCGGCGAAGACTCACCGTTAAGCTGAATATATATACTATATAAAATTATATAAGGTATTATAAAACTAGTAATATATTTTATTATTGGATTTGTCATCCCGTGGCTTGACCACGGGATCTTGTATCGCCTGCTGTGTCCTGAGATACCGAGATCAAGTCGCGGTATGGCATCATCAGACTTTCTTGAAAATATCAACAGCACGGCAATTCCTGCAATTAAAATTACGCTAGTTTCACCTAAAGTATCATATCCACGATAACTTGCAAGAATAGCCGCAACAAAAGAAGGTATACCTATATCTCTAGAGGTATTTTCGATATAATATTTACTTGAATGCATATGAATAGGAGCATTATCATCACCGTAATTCGGTAATTCTAGCCCCATATAAGCAAGAGTTACTACAAACAATAAACATATTAAACTTGCTGGAATAATATTAGTTCTCTCAATATTCTTTAAATCCGAAGGTAATTTACGCAACAAATTCAAATATACGCATGTTGATAAGCAAGCTCCAAGTGCTGCCTCGGTCATTGCGACATCAGGAGCATCCATAATAAGATAGGATACACCAATTAATAAGCTAAATACAGAAGCAACAATCACTGCATTTAGTAAATCTTTAGCAAAAATTATTTTTATCGAGATTAAGATCAATAAAAAAGCAATTAAGTTAAGTAGGTAATTGCCGAGATCAAAATTTAAAGCTGTCTTTACTGTCATATGGTTATTAAAATTTAACGTCATTGCGAGGAGAAACGTAATTTCGACGTGGCAATTTTATCAAGTATCCTGAGATTGCTTCGTCAATTACTTCGTAATTTTCCTTGCAATGACGGTACTATCAGCTCTAATTTTCATAAATAAAGATGCTTTACCAAGTGCATGAGTTGCTACCGGATTTAGTATAAAAATCAATAAAGCCGCTAAAATTAATTTAACAGAGTTCACAATATCTGCTTCAATGCACGCAAAACCTATTAAGCAAATAGGCACGCCGAAACTCTCAATAACACTTGCTGCATGTAATTTAGTATAAAAATCAGGAAATCTAAAAAAACCGATTATTCCTGAAAATATAGCAAATAATCCAATAATTACTAATAAAATTCCTATATAGTATAGTGTCATTGTGTTTATCCTTTTTTCATCATTGCGAGGAAATTATAAAATAATTGACGAAGCAATCTCATGCACAAGTCCTGAGATTGCCTCACGAACTAAAGTTCACTCGCAATGACGTTTTTACTCACCTTGAGCCAAGCTATAACCTGCAACCCCGTCAAATTCAAACAGATTCTCTACTTTGATAAAATCGATATTTGCTGTGCTTAAAGCTTCAAGCAATCTTGTTATATCTAAATGCTTTATTTCGGTGCCGTCTTTATTCATAAAACGACAACACCAATGATCGGAAACAGTTTCAAACCTTGTATCACGAGGCCACAGCTTTAATCCTTTTGACGAGATTGTTTTTAACTCAAAATTACCAAGATCAAGTTTATTAATTTTATCTGCTATATCATGAGCCGAAGATACATTCATATTCACAAATATATCCGTACCAACCAATTTCTTAACTTCTTTAGTATCAATTTTATAATCTATATTGCTTTCTTGCTTCTCAGCAATTAAGGGATAATCTGCTTTAGGTAGCTTTGTCGGTAACTGTCCTAATCTTTTTGTTACTTCTTCGGCAAATTCTTTTGTACCGACTTTTTTACTAGAACTCTGCTCGTTATATATATCGGCTGTATGAACGCCATCCTCTATAGTTTTTTTCCAAGCATTTTCGATTAATGTAGCGATATCACCCTGCCCTATATGTACTAGCATCATTATTGCAGCATTTAAAAGCCCTGACGGATTTGCGATATCTTTACCGGCAATATCGGGAGCACTTCCATGTACCGCTTCAAACATCGCATAATGCTGCCCAATATTTGCAGAACCTGCAAGACCTACCGAGCCTGAAATTTCAGCAGCTACGTCAGATATGATATCACCGTATAAATTAGAAGTTACGATAACGTCAAATATTTCCGGTTTGGTAGCAAGCCTTGCCGTCCCGATATCGATAATATAATGCGCGTTATTAATTTGCGGGTATTCTTTTGCAATCTCATTAAATACTTTATGCAAAACCCCATCGGAAAATTTCATAATATTATCTTTGCTTAAACACATGACTTTTTTACGGTTATTTTTTACTGCATATTCAAAAGCATATCTAATAATCTTCTCACATCCTGTATGACTTATCAACTTCATTGACTCATACATATTATGCGTTTGACGGTATTCTATACCTGCGTATAAATCTTCCTCATTCTCACGTATAATAGTTAGGTTCAAATTTGGATGTAATGTTCTAGTAAAAGGATGAAACGAAACGGCAGGACGAATATTAGCAAAAAGCTGTAATGTTTTACGAATCGTGACATTTAAACTTTTATATCCTCCACCTTGCGGAGTAGTAATCGGGGCTTTAAGTATAATACCGGTGCGTTGTATTGATTCCCAGCTTTCCTCGCTTATGCCTGAAGTATAATGCTTCTTGTAAAGCTTTTCACCTACTTCAATGGTTTCTAAACGAATACGAGCCTCGGCTTTACGTAATATATAAAGCACTGCCTCCATTATTTCAGGACCTATACCGTCCCCGTATGCAATTGTAATCGGTGTAAATTCTGCCATATTAAATACTCTCTTGTTTATATCATTCCCGCGTAGACGGGAATCCAGTAAAATCTATAAAAACTAGTTTTTATAGATTTATTTTATCAAATATGTAACTTCTGTATCAATATTGAAGTTATTTTTCTGGATTACCACCTACGCGGGCATGACACACCAAAATCCATACAACACTATCAATAGTTTATCGTTACTTCTTTTAATCTCTCATTCAACATAAAAGTCACTTCGGAAGTTATATTCAAATTATTTTTGGCATATAAGACTTGAGCACTTGGAATTACCAAATTAAGGTTATATTTCTCAGCAAGTTCACTAATTATTGTAATAGTTGTTTCATGGACTCTACTCATAGCCTCAGCGTGGGCTTGTTCAAGTTTTGTTTTCTTAATCTGAATTTCTTTTCTCACATGGCTAACTTTTGCATTAAATTCGTTTACTTTATGCTCAAATTCAGTTTCACTTAAATGAGAACGCTCATTTAGCAGCTTCTCTTCCAGCGGTTTAAATTCTGCTTCTTTTGCAGCAATATTCTCTTGAATTTTATGATTAAGCTTTTCGATTTTATTACGCAAATCTTTTATAGCGATCGAACCTTCCAATATAGATTGTACATCAGCAACAGCTACTCTAACTTTAAAATTATCTTCTTTAATTGGCACATTTTGTGCCTCCGTAATCGTTGAGCAATTTATTATGAATATGCATAAAAATAATATCCGGTATATCATCCTTGATCCTTTTAGGTTAAACGGTATCGGCTAGAATTGTCATCCCATGGCTTGACCACGGGATCTTGTGTCACAGGCAGTATCCTGAGATTCCGCGATCAAGTCGCGGGATGACATTCAAGATGACTGGATTCCCGCCTACGTGGGAATGACACTGGAGCAACACCCTTATTAATCTAAGAATAAATAACATCAAGCAATTTGTCTATAATTAAAAACTTAACCTTTACCTAACATTGGCACATTCCCGCCTCCCCATGGTATATATTCGCCATCCGAATAATAATAACTAGAAATAGGTTCAAACGAAATAGCTTTTATTGCTTCAGGACTTAAATAGGTACTCTCTCCATCACTAAACAAAGGTTCAGTAGATGGTTCTTCTAGCTCAATATAAATTTCATGCTGTTCATTTCATTAAATTCATATAAAAAAAGCTTCATGAATATGCTCTGTTCCTTTGTTCTTAACCAAAACTACTGTAATACCATAGTCTTTTGCAGCATTGACAGTTATTTCGGTATTATTAATTATTTCTCTTATATATTCTTTTTTAGTACAATTTTGTATTTCTTCAAAATTATTATAAGGTAAAGGTGATTTGATATAAATTTTTGCTGCATCTTCCTTTCCTAGTAACATTGCTAATGCATATTTTACAGCATGAGGATAATCATTAAATGATGCTATAGCTATTTTATATAATATTCTTAAAAAGGCGTGCTATTTGCTCTTCATTTTCCAACCTAAATTTTCATTATCTAGGAATTTCTCCATCAGCTCTATAGAAAATTTTTGCTCAAGCCTAACTTTTTCTTGCTCTCGTTCTTCATAGGAGCTAAAAAAGCGATGTTGTATATTACGTGCTATTAAACCTCCTAACCTCTCTCCGATATAATTATGCGAATGTCCAACTAAAGTATTGTCACAATCAAATATAAATAAAACTGTATTATCGTTCATTAATTTCTCTTATTTTAAAGTTTAAAAATTCTTAGTAATTTACAGTTAAATCAATTTCTTTTTCAAGAACTTATATTCCAATTTTTGGTATTTTAGTGTATAATACGAAAAACTATTGTAAACTTGTGAGAATTTTTAAAGATGACATCTATTCGTAATATAGCAATTATTGCCCACGTTGATCATGGAAAAACTACGCTTGTTGATAACATGCTTAAACAAAGCGGAACATTTAGAGCTAACCAAGCAGTTGCTGAGCGTGCTATGGACTCTAACGATCTTGAGCGTGAGCGTGGAATCACGATACTTGCCAAATGCACTGCTCTTATGTGGAACGATATCCGTATCAATATAGTGGATACGCCAGGACACGCCGATTTTGGCGGTGAAGTAGAACGCATCCTTAGCATGGTTGACGGTGTAGTGCTACTTGTCGATGCATCGGAAGGACCAATGCCGCAAACAAAATTCGTGCTTTCTAAAGCGTTAAATCTCGGCTTAAAACCTATTGTCGTTATTAATAAAATCGATAGAGATGACCAAAGAATTAAAGAAGTTATCGATGAAGTATTTGAGCTATTTGTGGCACTTGAAGCAAACAACGATCAGCTTGACTTCCCTATAGTTTATGCATCAGGTAGAGCAGGTAGAGCATCTTTAACATTTGATGATAAAATTAATCCTTTAGACAATTTAGCAGATGATTTAACACCGCTTTTCGACCTTATAGTACAGCATGTACCAAAACCCTTAGCCAATGACAAAGCACCGTTTTCTATGCTTGTTACTACTAGAGAATATAACTCTTTCTTCGGTAGGGTTTTAACAGGTCGTGTACAAAGCGGCACTGTTAAAATTAACCAAAACGTAAAAGTATTAAATCGTGAGAATAAAGTACTTGAAACCGGACGTATCACTAAAATATTAGCCTTTAGAGGCTTAGAGCGAATCGCTATAAATGATGCTACAGCCGGCGATATTATTGCCGTAGCAGGCGTTGAAAACGCCAACGTTGCCGATACTATCTGCTCCCCTGATGTAACCGAGGCCGTACCGTCTCTACCTATCGATCCGCCGACTTTATCCATGACTTTTAGCGTTAATGACTCACCGCTTGCAGGAAGCGAAGGGACAAAAGTTACGTCGAGCTTAATTGGAGCTAGGTTAATGCGTGAGCTTGAAAGTAACGTGGCCTTAAAAGTTACTGAAGCTGCGGAGAAAAATGCTTTCCAAGTTGCAGGGCGTGGTGAGTTACAACTTGGGATCTTAATTGAAACTATGCGTCGTGAAGGATTTGAGCTATCTATTAGCAGACCCGAAGTATTATTCCAAACTGATGAGAAAGGTAATAAGCAAGAACCGATGGAAGAAATCCAAGTTGACGTTGATGATGATTATGTTGGAGTAGTCGTAAAATCTTTAGCACTGAGAAAAGCCGAAATGACTGATATGAGGCCGTCAGGCGGCGGTAAAAGCCGTGTTACGTTTATCGGACCGTCTAGAGGGTTAATCGGCTATCACAGCCAGTTTTTAACCGAAACACGAGGCACAGGGATTATGAATCGTATTTTCCATGGATATGCTGATTATAAAGGAAATATCGAGGGAAGACGTAACGGTGTGCTTATCTCTAACGGTGACGGGGCAGCAGTCGCATATGCTCTATGGAATCTAGAAGAAAGGGGGAAAATGTTTATAAACCCTAGTGACAAAGTATATAGAGGCATGATTATCGGCGAACATAATCGTGATAATGATTTAGAGGTAAACCCACTAAAAGCGAAACAACTGAGCAACGTTAGAGCAACAGGTAAAGACGAAGCCATAAGGCTAACTCCGCCAATGCTTTTAACGTTAGAGCAGGCAATCAGCTATATACAAGATGACGAGCGAGTTGAAGTCACACCGAAATCTATTCGTTTACGTAAAGCTCTACTTGACCCTAACGACCGTAAAAGAGCTGCAAAGTAGATATGCCTAAACAAGTTGACATCGTCATTGCGAGGGAAAACTGTAAGTTTTGACAAAGCAATCTCTGGAATCTTGCTTTATGAGATTGCCAAGCTCCTTTCAGTTGCTCGCAATGACGAAAAAACTAAGCTAATGCATTAAATACTATAATAACAAACCTTTTTAACGGCTTCTATTACATCGCTCTCACTCGGCAGAGCTAGTGTTTCTAAATTAACAGCATAAGGAAGGGGAAGATCTTTACCGCTTACAATCTCTATCGGAGCATCTAAATAATCAAATGCTTCTTTCATAACAATAGAAGCTATACTTGCACCAACACCTGCAAAAAACCACCCTTCTTCCACTACAACTAAACGATTAGTTTTTTTCACTGATTCTATTATTGTCTCAGTATCAAGCGGTTTAATAGTGCGAAGATCAATCACCTCACAATCAATATTATCATTCTGCACAACATTTGCAGCATCTAAGGCAAGTTTTACTTGAATCGAGAAAGTTACTATAGTGACACTACTACCCTCTCTTAAAATTTTTGCCTGACCAAAGGGTATAGGCTCGATTGTTTGCGGCACGTCAAAACTATGACCGTATAAAATTTCATTTTCTAAAAAAACAACGGGATTATCGTCCCTAATAGCTGTAAGCATAAGTCCTTTATGATCTGCTGCACTATAAGGAGCTACTACTTTTAATCCCGGAATGTGGGAATAGCAAGCTGTATAATTTTGGCTATGTTGTGCAGCTACTCTACTTGCTGCTCCGTTTGGTCCTCTAAATACTATCGGACATTTGACCTGCCCGCCTGACATGTAATGTGTTTTTGCCGCTGAATTAACTATGTGATCGAATGCTTGCATAGCAAAGTTAAAGGTCATAAACTCTACGATCGGGCGAAGTCCTGCAAAAGCTGCTCCGACTGCAAGCCCTGCAAAACCATATTCCGTTATCGGTGTATCAATTACCCTCTTAGGACCAAATCGCTCTAGTAATCCTTGAGTTACCTTGTAAGCTCCTTGATATTCTGCAACTTCCTCGCCTATGACAAAAACCTTGTCGTCTCTTATCATCTCTTCTTGCATGGCATCACGCAATGCTTCACGTACCGTTATTTGCATTTTTCTTTTTTATTTGATCAAATTAAACGTTATTGCAAGGAGGCTTGCCTGCGTGAACGTCATTGCGAGCAGCCGTAGGCTGCGTGACAATCTCATGAAATAATAACAAATTTCTGAGATTGCGTCGTCAAAACTTATAGTTTTTCCTCGCAATGACGCCTTAACAGTACACCTGTGTATACAACTCCCCTTCATCAGGTAGCGGTGAATTTTCTGAGAATTCTACTGCTTCTTTCACAATTTCTTTTACCGACTGTTCTATTGCTTTTAAATCCGCTTCGGTTACATATTTATTGTCGAGTATCGTTTTTCTTATTATTACCAACGGATCACGCTCTTTATATTGCTCAACTTCTTCTTTACTACGATATTTTGCCGGGTCGGACATCGAATGCCCACGATAACGATAAGTTTTTACCTCTAATATCAGAGGAAAGCTATTTTCTCTAACATACTCGGCTGCTTGCTTAGAGCCGTCATACATTTCTTTAAAATCCATACCGTCTAGCTGAAATCCTTTAATCCCAAACGATGCCCCTTTCTTATATAAATCACGCATAAAGGTAGAACGTGCTACAGACGTCCCCATCGAATATTCGTTATTTTCAATAATATAAACTACCGGCAAACCCCATAAAGCAGCCATATTAAAAGCTTCATATACCTGACCTTGATTAACGGCACCGTCACCTAAAAAAGTAAAACAGATATTATGCGTATCGTTATATTTTTCAGCAAACGCAAGCCCTGTACCTATCGGTACTTGAGCCCCTACTATACCGTGTCCACCGTAAAATTTGTGGGGTACATTAAATAAATGCATCGAGCCACCCTTACCTTTCGAGCAACCTGTAGCACGCCCCATAAGCTCGGCAAGAACATACTTAGGCTCAGTTCCTGCTAAAATAATATGAGCATGGTCACGATAGCTAGTAATAGTGCTATCACCTTTTTGTTTAACCATATCTACTGCAGAAATTACTGCTTCTTGCCCTATATATAAATGACAAAAACCACCGATTTCTCCCATTCCGTATAACTGACCGCATTTTTCTTCAAAACGACGCAGTAGGAGCATATCTTTAAAGCTTTTTATATATTCTTCCTTTGTCGGCTTATATTTTCCTAACTTAATATCCACTAATTACTCCTTAAGACTATTGTTATCCCGTGGCTTGACCACGGGATGACATCTGTAAATTAAAAGTCACAAAATATGGTACATGATCCGAAGGTGAAAACCAATCACGTGCTTCTGATAGTAAATGCATAGAAAATAATGCACCTTTTAAATTATCGCTAACCCAAATATGATCAAGTCTTCTACCTCTGTTAGATTTTTTCCAATCTATATTTCTATAACTCCACCAAGTATAAAATTTTTCGTCAAGCGATACGAAATGTCTGCTACTATCAATAAAACCTAACGCATTTTGTAGCTCTACCAATAACGAGCGTTCAATATCGGTATGGCTGATAACATTTCGCAACTGCTTACTAGACCATACATCATGTTCATGCGGAGCAATGTTCAAGTCCCCAACAATAATCATTTTATCGTTTTTAGTACGGTTAGTCGTTAACCATTCCTGCATTAACCTTATATATTCAAGCTTATGCTTAAATTTTGTATTTACCTCGATATCAGGTATATCACCGCCGGCAGGAACATAAAAATTATGTATTTCTATATCATTAACCATAGCTGCTATATGCCTTTTATCACTATTATATAACTCCAATGAAAAAACATTATTCAAAGGAAATTTTGAAATAATAGCAACACCGTTATATGATTTCTGCCCTGAATATATTACATGTTCATAGCCTATATTTTTAATAACTTCAAGAGGAAATAATGAGTCAGCTACCTTTGTTTCTTGAAGTAAAATAATATCCGGCTGATGTTCATATGCTAATTTTCTTAATAAATCGATCCGTAGACGCAATGAATTAATATTCCAAGTAACTATCTGCATTAGACTTGTTGTATAACCCCTCCTTCTCTCTAAAATAAATTATTCCAAGTTGATTTAAAGGATTTTTCATGTCAATTTTATCTTTTTCTTCTTCAGGAATTTTTATCATAGTATTACTGAGTATAGCAAAATAAAGATTATCAGGCAAAACACATCCTACTTCACTTTGTATTCCAAGGGCTTTTCCCGTATAATGAATCATTAAACGCTTAGAATCAAGATCAGTAAGAAAAATACCGTAACCCATATAAGACTTACGCCCTTCTATATCTTGTGCTAAAAAATATTTAGTAGTCATAAGTTTATACGACTTCTTAGAAAGAATTTTCTCCTCATTTAATGCCCTATACCATCTAATAAGATCAACCGGTGTTGATATTATACCACCGTCAGCACAAGGAACTGCTAAAAAATCAGCAGTTACAGGAGTAAATATAGGTTTATTACTAATTATTAGGCGTTAAAAAATATCTTACCGGATAATTAGAACTAATAATGTTTTTTGGATTCTAGCGGCTTCACTATATGAAGCAAAACTAGTAGATTTCATATTAAGCGGTTTAAAAAATTCATCATAAAAAAAGTTAGCTAAATCTTTTTTAGCCACCTTTTCTATCATCATACCGAGTATAACAAAATTAGTATTACTATATTTAAATTTTTTCCCTATAGATATTTCTAAAGGCTTAGAAGAAACAAATTGTAATATTTTCTTATTAATCTCTTTCTTAGGCATATTTAAATCAAGTTTAACAAAACTAAAATATTCAGCAATACCTCTACTATGCGTTAATAAATTATGGATAGATATTTTATATTCCCAATCCGGCACTTTTCCACCCCACATTTCCGGATCAAGATATTTATAAAATATTTAATAATGCCTGTTCTTGTAATTTTAAGATTCCAGCTGCTGTAAAAGGCTTTGTAGCAGAAACAATAGGCATCATTTCATTTGCTTTTAATTGCTCACCATTTAAAGCAAAAATTCCTTTAGCACCGGTGAATAAAGGTTTATAATCATCGGCAAACATAAAAACGGCATTTAAAAACCTATTACTGAAATATTCTTTTTCTGCTTCATTGATTCTTTGCTGTATATCTGCACAACAATCAATACAATTAGTAATAAAAAAAAGCAACAATAAAAAATATCTACGCATCATAACTGCAACACTCCACAAACTTATCAATAGACGTCTTACATAACGCAGCTAATAAAAAGAAATTTGAAGGAGACACGGAACGCAGAACCACAGCGTACACTTGACATGAGGATTCGAGTACCGGATCGACGTACAAATTACCTTTAGAAGCAATTTATGTAAGACGTCTAGTAAAATAAAACGGTAATTTTGCTTCTAACTTAATCTCTTGACCAAAAATTTTTTCAGATAAACATATATTATGAGCATGCAAGAACATATATTTACTATACGGCATTATTGCTTTATTACCATATTTATCATCTCCAAGTATCGGACAACCTAATAATTTAGCATGCAACCTTAATTGATGCATTCTACCTGTAACCGGCGTAAATTCAATTAAAAATAAGTTATTATCAAGTGATTTAAGTACTTTATAATAAGTAATGGCAAGTTTACCATTTTCACTATCAATATCAGTAATTTTAGGTGTACTTCCTTTACTTTTTTCTATATTACTTCTAACTTCGCCTACATTTTTAATTGGCTTCCCATAGGTTACGGCAAAATATGTTTTTACAACCAATTTTTCTTTAAAAGCATCATGAAGTTTTACACTACTTAAATAATTTTTGGCTATTAAGAGCAAACCGCTTGTTTTTTTATCTAATCTATGTACTAGCTTAAAATCAGTACCTTTATAATTCAAATATTTTAATGCAGAGTCAATAGATAAATTTATTTTAGTGCCGCCTTGAGTAGCAAGACCTGCAGGTTTATTTATAGCTATTAAATTATCATCTGCATATATCAAATAATCGGTAGTAATTTTCTTCGCTAGCTTAATTTCAGCGTCGGTAAAAACTAATTTTTCAGGTTGCTTAACAGGTAAATTAAACTTATCGTTAATAAAAATTTTATCGCCGCCCTTTACGCTTAAACTCGCTTCTGCTTTCTGAGAATTAACGGTAATTTGTTTTTGACGTAATGCTTTCTCTATTACTCCTTGAGTCAATAAGGGATATAGACGTTTTAAATATTTATCTAATCTAGAAGAAATAGGAGTATTGACATCGATGATCATATTTTTAATAAATTAGAAACTTTTTATTAAAAAATAGCACCAAATTATTACAGATAACAGGATTATAGCAAAAAGCTGATGTATAGAGGCAATTATTATAGGTACAGAGTATAAAAGAGTAATGATGCCGGTAGATACCTGCATAAATAATGCAATCATTAGAAAATACGCTATCTTATTTAATTTCGGATGCTCTATTTTTAATAAGCAAATTATCAAAACTACAACAACCAAAAATACGCTATAGCCGACTAAACGATGTATGAATTGTATAAAAACCGGATCATACCAATTTTTAAGATCAAAGAAATTATCTTTTATCTCCATCGGGATAAATCTATCATCCATTAGCGGAAAACTATTATATATCAGCCCTGCATCAAGCCCTGCAACTAAAGCACCTAAAAAAATTTGCACATATACTACAGTAATAGCAATACCGGAAAATATTAATGGTAATTTAAAATCTGTTTGTGACGGGATTAACAAAATATCACAACGATTTTTTATTAGTTGATAAAAAAGTATGTGATAAATAATTACGGCGATAATTAAATGAAAAGCAAGTCGAAAATGACTAACATACGGGCTATTCAACAAGCCGCTTTTAACCATATACCACCCTATAAAGCCTTGTACGCAAAATAACAACAAAGCAATTATATAAGGTAACATGTCACGATTTTTTATAACATCTTTAAAATAAAAATATATTACAGGTACAATATATATTAAAGCTGTAATTCTACCGAGTAATCGATGTATAAACTCTAACAGATAAATAAACTTAAACTGTGATAAAGTAATTCCGTAATTAACGGAGTTATATTCAGGAAAAGCTTTATATTTAGCAAATTCCGATTGCCAGCTTTCAAAACTAAAAGGCGGCAAAATACCGGTTACCGGACGCCACTCAACTATAGATAAACCAGAACCGGTAAGCCTTGTTATCCCCCCTATAACAATCGTCGCTATGACCATTATACAATTTATACACAACCATTTTGTAATTAAACTTTTCTGCACTTTTATTTTAAGTTTATGTTTTTTATCGCGTCATTACAGCATTGCTATGTCATCCCCGTGTAGGCCTTGTGGCGTGGATAGGTTCATCCCGCGACTTGATCGCGGGATCCAGCTAAAAATACTAATATTATTAGTATTTTTTATTATTTTTATGGACCCCGTGGTCAAGCCCACGGGGTGACATTAAGGATTACTGGATTCCTGCTTTCGCAGGAATGACATTATTATAGCCCTCAAATCAAGACTCTGCATTCTTTTCCGTATCTTCGACGGTATTAGAAGGACATTTCTTATTTGATGTTTTATTACGATATCTACGTTTTGTCTTTTTTGGAGCAGCTTGTGCTTCTTCTAAGCCGGCATTACTTTCTACAACTTTCACCTCTTCCACAACGCTTACGGTTTGCTCCACCGATTCTTCTGCCTCTAAACTCTTATCTTTTACTTCATTAGCAACATTATTACTATTATTAGCTGTTTTCCATTTATGTTTATTTTTGCGTAACTGTTCTTTTTTCAGCTCTTCTTCAGTATAATCGGAATTATGATTCTGAATTACCGGCTTAACAGAATTAAAATTATTGTTATTTTTCTTGAACAACTTCACTTTTTCAATCGAATAACTATCTGATGTAGCATGAGGATCGGAATAAAAATTAAGTTTTATATTATATTTTTCTTCAATAAATTTTATCTCAGCACGTTTATTATTAAGTAGATAAATAACTGAAACGATATTGGTAAAAACATTTATTACATCAATTCTTTCTTCAAAAATTTCATTCTCTATAGTACGTAAAATTAACATAGCATTAGCGTCACTTGCTCTAATGACTCCTTTACCGTTACAATGAGAACAAATTGCCGAATTAGTTTCTAAGAAAGAAGAACGTAATCTCTGCCTTGAGAATTCAAGTAGTCCAAACTGACTAATATTACCGGTTTGTATACGAGCACGATCACGACTTAAAAACTCTTTAAAGGATCGTTCAATAATTTTACGATTCTTAGCTTCGCTCATGTCTATAAAATCAACAACTATCAAACCTGATAGATCTCTAAGCTTTACTTGCTTTGCTACTTCTTGGGCTGCTTCTAAATTAGTTTTTAGTGCCGTTTCTTCAATATTTTGTTCAGAAGTTGATTTACCGGAATTTACATCAATTGCAATAAGAGCTTCCGTAGGATTAATAACGATATATCCTCCTGAAGGTAACGTCACTACAGGCTGATATAATTTAACTAATTGCTCTTCTACTTGAAACTTAGTAAATATAGGAGTTTTACTTTTATGCTCTTTCAGCTTTACAAGCTCTGAAGGTAATAAATCCTGCATAAATTTTGAAGCGTCTTCATAACCCTCTTGTCCTTGAATTACCACCTCTTTAACATTGTGATCGCACATATCACGTATGGTTTTACGTATTATACCATCTTCCTCATGAATAAAACACGGAGCCGGAAATTTAATAGTACTTTTACGAATTTTATTCCATAACCTTGCTAAATAATTATAGTCTTTCTTTAAATCTAAGGTGCTACTTCCTCTACCTGCGGTTCTAACAATGACGCTATAAGCATTTTTGTCACCGCTTACTATTTTATTTAAAATATCTTTCAGTCTTTTTCTTTCTTCCCCGTTTGATATTTTACGCGATATACCGTTTTGCGAACCTTTATTAGGCATTAAAACACAATATTTACCAGCCAAGGATATATAAGTAGTAAAAGCGGCGCACTTACTTCCTCGTTCTTCCTTAGTAACCTGCACTAATAATATTTGGTTTTTTCTTATTACTTCTTGAACTTTATATTGTTTATATTGCGGAATATTTGACTCAGGGGTACCGCTTTGAATCATTTCAATATCATCAGCCGCTTCTAAATTAAGTTCTGACTGGAATTTACTCTCTACTAAATCTTCTATGGTTTTTAGGTCAATTTCTTCACTATCAACCAAAGCATCATATATAGCAGCTGGTTTCTCTTTATCATCCTCAACCGTAATATTTGAAAGAGCTATTTCAGGAAAAGCATTAACCGGAAAATTTCTCTCCGAGGTAGGCAAATTGTAATAGTTAGGATGGATTTCACTAAACGGTAAAAAACCGCTTTTATCCATTCCGTACTCTATAAAAACAGCTTGTAGCGACGGTTCTATTCTTGTAACTTTTGCTAAATAAATGTTACCTTTATTTTGTTGTCTTACGGTTGTTTGAAATTCAATATCTTCTATATTGTTGCTTTGTCCTAATAAAACTACTCTTGTTTCGCTTGGAAAATTAGCATCAATTATAATCTTTTTATTCATTTATCTTGCTCACTAACTTGAAGAACAAATAATTAATATAATGCTTGTATCTTAAGAAAAATCATTGTTTATCTTGTATTAATTTATTTAAATAGATAATTTATCTATGAGTAAAGAGCAAAAATGAAATTCTAGATAAACTTCAAATAACACCTCTTTAAAATACTAAAAAATATATTATTATTTTTCTTACATTAAAATATTTTCATATTATTTAATTCATTAATTTTTTTAAAATTCAACAATAATTATATACAAATTACAAATAAGACTACCATACTTGATTAAAAGCTGATAATATAATAACTATCCATATATACTTAAAATAATGGAATTATGAATCTCTTTAATTTTTAAGATAATAATCTTAATCATTATAATTATGAGTTATATACCATGTATTGATGTTTAGCAAACACTTAATTTATGACTTTAAAAAACGATTACAAAACTATTTTTTTCTCACTTTTGGGAATATTTATTTTTTCCTGTATCAATGCTATAAATTTTTATAATTTTAAAATCTTTTTACTGCTAAATAAAAATCTAGGCGGAGAACAAATAAATCATATCAATCAAACTAAATTTATAGGTTCGATAATCGCAGGCTTTGCCTTAACACAGTTAATTAATAAGTTAAGTAATAAAAAAATTATTTTAATTAGCTTATCTTTATTAATTATTTGTACAATAAACCTAATTTTATTAAATAATTATACTCTAATTAAAATTAATTTTATTGTAATTAATTTTGGAACGTTTTCATATTTCACTTCTATAACATTAGACATTATTGAAAGTAGCAAAGAAAAGAAATATTTTTTTTTAGCTTGTATAATGTTGTTATGGGCGGGTGGAAACTTAATGGTAGATTTATTAAATCCATTTATAACACCGACAAATAATACTATAGTAATTTGTGCATTGTTATATTGTATCAATATACTAACCGAATTTCTGCATTATAATCCTACATCTCATAAATTAAATTTAAATTCCAAATTTTCATCCTTAATAAAAAATGTCGAATTACAATTATTGACAGGCTTCGTAGTTGCTTATGTCACCTTGGATATATTATGGTATTATGAAGCTTTTGCATTAAAGAAAGAATTAGTATTAATTAATTTAAGACTTATACTAAAATATATTTTTCTAGCAATATGTTTTTCTATAATTCCTATATGCTATATATTAAGCAAAGTAAATAAATATTTGGCTAATTTATCACTAACTATAATTCTGCTCGTCTGCTTTATTTTACTACCGCTTCATGGAACTAATAAAAACCTTAATATATTATATATAATACTAATCGGTAGTTGTTTAGGATCCATTTATATTTGCAATATTTTAATACTAATTGATAAATTTAGGGATTACGAACTTAGAACAGCTTTATTTGCGTATTTTTCAATGTGCAGCATCGGTACATATGCCGGAGCTTTATCATCTCATGTACCTTACGGCACTATTAACGGCAGTGATTTCTTATTTTCTGTTTTTGCCGTAGTCGGTAGTTTTGTAGCTTATCATTTTTGGTATTTTATTAAGTATACATTATATAGATTTTAATAAGACTTCTTACATCACTTGCTAATAAAGGTAATTTGTACGTCGATCCGGTACTCGAATCCTCACGTTACTTGCGGTGTACGCTGCGGTTCTGCGTTCCGTGTCTCCTGCAAATTTCTCCTTATTAGCAAGTGATGTAAGAAGTCTTATACTAAACATAGACGAAGCTCAACTTCAAAAAGAGCAAGGAATCCACAAGGTGAGGAGCGGCGCGTATACTTAATACGTAAATATCACAACTCTGGTAGGATGACACAGCCAATTTTGAAGTTCATCGAGTATATGTGTAATATTCTGTAACATAATATAACTTGTATAATTTGGCATTAAATATTAATATTTAAATATATTTTTACAATGCCTAAAATGCAGCAAAGTACATTATTAAAACCGGTTAGTTGTTACGGAATCGGGGTCCACTCAGGAAAACGTACCCAGTTAACTATAGAACCCGCTAAAGAAAATACCGGAATTATATTCATTAGAACCGATATATCTTCTGAAAATAATTATATTGAAGCTAGCTATTTCAATGTTTCCGATACCTTGTTATCTACCACTATCAGTAATGATCATAAAGTTCAAATTTCAACAATTGAACATTTAATGGCAGCACTTTGGGGATGCAGCATTGATAATGCAATTATTAAAATTGACGGTCCTGAAGTACCAATTATGGACGGCAGTAGTAAACCTTTTGTGTTTATGATTGAGTGTGCAGGAAAAAAATTACAAAATGCTCCTAAAAAATATCTAAAAATTTTAAAAGATATAAAAGTAGTTCATAAAGATTGTGAATTATATTGTACTCCTTCAGATCACATGACTGTAGATTTAACGATTGATTTTAGTAGTAAAGCTATAGGCAGACAAAATCTAAGTTTTAGGGATCAAGAATCTTTTACTAAAAATATTGCGGATGCTAGAACTTTTGGCTTTATAAGAGATGTTGATTATTTGAAAAGCAAAGGGCTTGCCCAAGGTGCCTCATTTGAGAATGCTATAGGAATAGATGAGCAGGATAAAATCTTAAACCCAAACGGCTTACGTTATGAAGACGAATTTGTTCGCCATAAACTATTAGATTTATTCGGTGATTTATATACCAACGGCACTAGCATTGTAAGTGCAATTAAAGGCTACAAAACCAGCCATGCTCTTAATAATGAACTATTGCATAGAATATTTAGCGATACTACCTCTTACAAATTTGTAACTAGCAGTGAGTTATAATAATCATTTCATATTGTTAAATTTCGCTTTCTTTTTTGCATCCTTTTTAAATTTTCACTTTTTGTCCTTTTTATTGCAGCATTATTAACTTTATCTTGATCCATAGCTTTAGTTAAAGGACTATATCCTTCGGCTTTACTAGGATTTTCATAAAATGGATTCATTACATTTTTAATATCTTTAACATAGCTCTCTTTGCTATTATCCATTGTTATTTTATTTTCTCTAAAAAATTCTTCTAAACCGTTTCTTTTTATTTCAGAATTAAAACTGCCTATTATTTCTCGAAATTTTTGTATTTTTTGGTCTTTATTCATACTCCAATAATTCTTATCCATTATTAATTTTTTTAAAGCTAATGTTTGCAATACTTGATTCTTAGTATAATTCTCTAATTGTTCTAAATTTTTATACATAGGAGTATCTTGTTTTTTATATTCTTCATTTATATTTAATTTAAATATTGCTTTTATTTCTATTTTTTCCTTTTCAGTAAGACCGTCGATAATTAATGATGCGGTCGTAACTACACCGTAACCCGTAGCTTTTAATATATCAAGCACATTACCGCTCGCACCTTTAATAATAGAAGCGGCCAAATTTGCGGCTCCACCTAAATTATTGCCAAATATTCGTCCTGTACTTTTCAATTTATTTACATTTAACTCATACTTATCTTGAGTAGCATCCTTACCTGCCGTTTGCGGCGTATATAATTCATTTGTCAAAATATCTTTTAAGCTCGGTTCTAATGATAATATATAATCTTGCTGATTTTTAGCATTTCTGTTATGTACTAATAAATTATTCTCTTTATGAAGTTTACACAAATCATGCACTTTCAAAGTCTCAGTTACAGCTTGAATTCCTAAGCTAACTCCTGAAACAACAGCTACAGCTATAATTATCGGTGATATAGGAGTAAAAAGTCCAGAAACTGTAATTGCTATAGAAGCTATGGAAACTGCATAACTTAAAGTATTGCTAAATAATATTTTACCGATTTTACTTTGTCTAAAACTAGTCCAATAAGATTTTAACTTATTAAATATTTTTCTAACCCTTGATTTTTTTGACATTTATTTTTCTCTCCAAAGAACAAATATTTTTATAAACTTTTCTTTTATTTATTTAATTAACTTCTCTTACAACTTAAATTATAGTATAAATTCTAATAAAAAAACAAAATAAATGTCTGGAAAAGAATTAAATAAAATTGTTGCAGCCATCTTATTTGCTAGTTTAATTGCTATGATGGTTGGATTTGTTGCAAATATATTATACAAGCCCACTCTAGAGTTACAACATCGCGGCTACAGCATTGCGGTTCAAGAATCATCAGCAAATCAAAATACTACCGCACTAGAGCAAGCACTGGTAAATATACCGGAATTAATGAAGACTGCCAACGCCGATAACGGTCGTGAAATAGCCAAGAAATGTTTAATGTGTCATTCTCTTGATAAAGACGGTCCAAATAAACTAGGACCGCATCTTTGGGATGTAGCAGGCAGACCAAAAGCGAGCATAGCAGACTATAAATATTCCCCTGCTCTATCAAAACTTGGCGGCGTATGGGATGATGATAGTTTATTTGCGTTCTTACATAAACCAAGTAACTATGCACCAGGAACTAAAATGTCCTTTGCCGGTATCTCAAAACCACAAAACATAGCTGACGTAATATTATTTTTAAAAACTTATGTTCATGATAAATAATTATCTCACCGAAATATGGTTAATAATAGGTATAATTTGCATAGTTGTTGAATTCTTTACAGTTCCAAGTATTGGATTCTTATTCTTTGGGCTTGGAGCGTTATCAAACACTCTTGTTGTATATAACTACCCTCTAGTTAACTTAACAAATCAAATAACATTTTTTGGTATATTATCACTTATTTGGTTTTGCATATTATATTATCCTCTTAAAAAATATGTTTATAATAAAACTGATAAAACACAAAATTACTCGGATATGATAGGCAAAACGGTAGAGGTTTATAGTGCTACAGTTTCTTCTGATACTATAGGACAAGTAAGATGGTCCGGTGCTATTATGAATGCTTACCTTGTGCCAAATGAAATCGATGCAAAAACAGGCAACCGACTTTTTATTATCGAAGTTAAAGGGAATGTACTAATTTGTTCTAGAGAAAAACCTAATAATAATTCTTAGCAAAATATTTCTAAATGATATTGCCCGCGTAAATACAAGTCCTCATTCAAGTAGGTATTGTTGCGTGGATCATTTTATGTCATTCCCACGGAAGCGGGAATGACACTAAATGCATTTTCCAGTCCAACACGGACAGCCTCTCTAAATATTCTCTTTAAACCAATCAAAAGCTTTTTTAAAGAAACTACTATTTGCATCAAGTCTAATATGAGCAAATTCTTTTTGCTGTTTTAGAGCATGAATTTTTAGCATTCCTATAGTTGCTGAATACATAGCCGGATTATAGTCTTCTATAAAACCGGCAATAATCTCCGGTTTACCGATTCTACTCTGTTTTTCAAAAATTTTATTTGAAAGCTCTTTAAGTCCTCTAAGCTGAGACCCGCCGCCGGTAATTACAACTCTCAAAACTTCAACCTGCCCTTTTGTTGCTTTATCATATTCGGCTTTTACCATTGATAATATTTCTTCGGCTCTTGCTCTTATTACCTCAGCCAATTTATAAATTGTTATGGAAGTATTTAAAGTATGATGAGTATCAACCTGAAAATCCTCCATATTTATAATACTATCTTTCTCAAATAAAGGTATCATTGCATTACCGTATAAAATTTTTAATTTCTCTGCCGTAACAAGATCAATACCAAAGACTTTAGCAATATCCGAGCTAATATGAAAACTACCTATATTTACATGCCCCGTATATATTAATTTACCGGCAAAAAAAATGCCGAAAGAGGTAGTTTTATCCCCCATGTCGATGATAAGCGAACCTAGATTTTTTTCATCATTCGTAAGACAGCTAATAGCAGAAGCATAAATTGCTAGAGTAATATTTGTGACTTCAACATGACATTTAGCGAAGCATTGTACAATATTTGATAACATATTTGAACTAGCAGCAATAATATGTAATTCACAACTAAGTTCTCTACCGTACATACCTATAGGATTCTCGACTGAATTATTATCAAGGGTAAATTCAAGAGGAAAATAATGAATAATGTCTTGGTTTTTAACTTTAAATTCAAGTAATGCTTTTTGTAGTAACTTTTTAATATCCTGCTGCGTTACGGTTTGCCCGTTAACTTTAATGGTATAATTAATATAATAAGATTTAGTGTCGGCACCTGATAACGATAATATAACTTTTTTTATATTTTTACCGCAATCTTTTTCAAGTGCGTAAATTGCTGAAACAATGCTAGTTTCAGCATTTTTTAAATCTGATATAACTCCTGATTTAATACCTTTAGAATGATGCAAATTTTGGCTAGCTACTTTAATTTCACCTTTTTTACTAATATAGGCAGCAATTACGGCAATCTTACTACTACCTAAATCAAGTGTAACAAAATTTGATATTTTCTCTTTCATTTTTTTATGCTTGTTATTCCAAAAACGTCATTACGCAAAGAATTACAAAGTAATGAGACGAAGCAAGCTCAGGATGCTTGACAAGAGTACCACGTCGAAACTACGTTTCTCTTCGCAATGACGATTCTCAGTACTTCTCTATATAATACTTATTCTTATCCCTTAAATCCAAAACCTTATAATTTTGGTTAAATAGCTTATTAGCTTTATTTAGTGCATCGACATATTTTAATGCTTCTTCAAACTCTTTTTCAGGTAACTTAATACTTATATTACCTTTAAGATTTAAATCCCACCTTCTATCTCCGAGTCTTACAGCAGCTGAAGTTTTATTCATTAATGCCGGATATTTCTGCAGCTCTAATACTAATGTACCTGCATAGATATTCGCCCCTTCCCCTACAACATGTAATAAATGAGGAAAAGGTTGAATATTTTTACTAATTTCGTAACCTTCTTCATCGACTAAGAAAAGCTGATTATTAATTTGCCAAATAGCAATAGGTTCTCTTTCAAATAATTTTATATATACCGTATTTGGTAATCTTCTACTGACATATACTTCCTTGATCCATTTATTTTTCTTTAAATTATTTCTAATTTCGTCTAATTTAAGAGCAAAAATAGGACTGTCCTTATTCGCATTTAAAACATTTAATATTGTAGGCTCATCGACATTTTGCTGTCCTTCAATGATAACATTCTCAAGTTTAAACCCAAGTTTTGTTGTTGTTTGGTATATATTTGTTGTTAAGTAGGTTTTTATGCCGGCAAAATATTTTGTAAAAACAAATAGACATACAAAGATAATTAAAGCAATCTTAAGCCCTAATATTGCTTTTTGGTAAATTAGTCCTAATTTTCGGCGTAATGAGATATTATTAGTTTTTTTTGTTTGTTTTTTTTTATTGGAGCTTGTTTTTTTTCTCATGATTCAAAGCTTGCCGTCTTTATAATTTCTTCAATTAAGTTAGTAAAATTTATCCCTGCATAAGCTGCAATTTCCGGCACTATTGATAAAGACATCATACCTGGGTGAGTATTTATCTCCAAAGCATATAACTTGTTTGTCTGCTCTTCTAAAATAAACTCTGCTCTAGCAGGACCTTTACAATTCATTGTTTTATAAATTTTTTCTGATTCTATAAGTAATTTCTCATATAAATTAGCAGGTAGCGGAGCAGGACAAAGATGATCAGCAAATCCTGCGGTATATTTAGTTTCATAATCATAGAAACGATTCTTTAGTAATTTAATCTCTAAAGCTCCAAGAGCTTTGCCGTTTAATACCGCTACTTGCAATTCTCGCCCTTTTATATATTGTTCTATTATTACCTGATCACCGTAAGGAAAATCATAATCGGCAAAGTTAAAATCGTCTTCTGCAAATATCACCTCAACACCAATACTTGAACCTTGCGTAAGAGGCTTAATAACGTACGGTCGTTTCATAGGATCATTTTTTATATTATCGCTTTTATTTACAACAATGCTTTCTGCCATATTAATATTATTCGTTAAAAACCAGATCCTAGAATGTATTTTATCGAATGCTAAAGCTGAAGATAACACGCCGCTATGAGTATAAGGAATCCGCATTATATTAAGTAATCCTGGTAAACCACCGTCTTCACCATATGTACCGTGCAGGCAATTAAACACGATATCAGGTTTTATTTCTTGTAATCTAACGGCAATATCCGCTCCCATATCAATAAAGGTAACTCTATATCCTAATTCAATTAAAGCTTTACTAACTCCTTCACTTGACACTAACGATACTTCACGCTCAGCAGACATACCGCCTGCCATTAATGCTATATGCTTTTTACCGGTACTACTTAATATTTTGACTATAGAGTGTTCTACCCAATGTGTTTGATATTTATGCACGTTTTTTCCTTTCTTATTAAATCCATTGTAATTCCTAACTAAAAGTGGCCTTGTTGCATAGCTCGAAAAACCTACTCGATGTCATCCCCGCGTAGGCGGGGATCCAGAAAAATAACTTCAATATTGATATAGAAGTTACATATTATAAAATAAACATATAAAAAACTTGTTTTTTATATGTTTTACTGGATTCCCGCCTTCGCGGGAATGACATAAAACTAGCTGCAACAACGCCATTTTTAATTAGGGATGACGTCCGATTCTCTTAATCTCCCACTCTAACTTAACCCCGCTATCTTCACATACTTTCTGCTGGACGAAATTACCTAAATCTTCTAAATCCTTAGCGGTAGCATCACCATTATTTATCATAAAATTACAATGAAGTTCTGACATCGAAGCACCGCCTATTCTATAGCCTCTAAGCCCCGCTTTGTCAATAAGTTCCCAAGATTTACACCCTTCAGGATTTGCAAAAGTACTACCGCCAGTACGCTCTTTAATAGGCTGTGTAGATGATCTTGCGTTATTTATTTCATTCATCCGTAATAATATATTTTCACTATCGCCTTTATTTATTTTAAAAATAACTTTGAGAATAATTAAATTCTTTGGTAAATTATTACTGCGATATTTAAAACCGATTTCTTCATTTGTGAATGTTAAAAAGTTTCCTGCAAAGTCAATCGCTTCAATCTGCACTACAATATCTTTAAATTCAGAGCCGTAAGCACCGGCATTCATAGCAACACCGCCGCCGATAGTCCCTGGAATACCTACTAAAAACTCAAAACCGGAAATAGCATTTGCTTGACAAAATTTTGCTAAATTATAATTAAGGCAGCTGCTACCTACTATTAAATGATTATCTATAAACTCAATATTACTAAAATTCTGACCAAGTTTTATAACGACCCCTTCTATGCCGCCGTCTCTGATAATAATATTTGAGCCTGCTCCAAAAGTCTTTATAGGTAATTTTTGCTTATTTTGTATTAAGAAACTTTTTAAATCTTCGCTATCTAAAGGTTTAAAGAAAATTTCAGCATTACCGCCTACTTTAAACCATGTTAAGTGTTTTAAATTATAATCTTTTTTATACTCGCCTTTTACTATCGGTAAAATTAACATATTTAGTCCTGCTATTCGCTTTACTGTTATCTTCACTCTTTTGTCCCCTAGTGCACTTGACCCTATGTTATACGAACAGATGTCATTCCCGCAAAAGCGGGAATCCAGAAAAAAATGATAAAAACAAAGAAAATTATATACTAAATTTTTATATAATTTATTTAAAAAACTGGATTCCCGCTTTCGCGGGAATGACATAAGAGCTATACAACAATACCAGTCAAACCACAGTATGACAGCTAAAGCCACGGGATGACAATCTCCCATCTAATTCATTAGCAAAACTTGAAATATTACCTGCTCCCATCATAATTATCATATCACCAGAAGCTGCATTATCTATAATAACTCCAACCGCATCATCTAGCTCTGCTAGAAAATTTGCTTTATCGTGATGTTTACGCTTAGTAATCTTATCAACTAAACTTCGTCCTGTAATTCCTTCTATAGGGTTTTCACCTGCAGCATATATATCGGTAATATAGAGTATATCGGCATCAGCAAAGCAAAGCATAAAATCATCAAATAAATACTGCATTCTTGAATATCTGTGAGGCTGAAAAATAGCAATAACTTTACCGTTTTGTTTATTTGCTATATTTTTAGCCGTCGCAAGCGTTGCTTTGATTTCCTCAGGGTGATGAGCGTAATCATCGATAATTGAAGCGTTATTATATTCAGCTACTTTAGTAAATCGCCTCTTCACTCCTTTAAAATTATTAAAACCGTTTTTAATAGCTTTAATACCGAAATCTAATTCTATCCCAACGGCAATTGCAGCAAGACTATTTAAAATATTATGTCTTCCGGGCGTTGGAATAGTAATTTTTTCAATAATCGTTGTACCTAGTACATTTGGTAGACTAATTTTTACGTCAAAAGTAGAGGAGGCAATATCAGTGTTAATATTAAACGCTATAATATGAGCATCTTCCGAATCGATGCCATAAGTCACAATCTTCCTTTCAGTAATCTCGTCTACTAACTTACGCACTATTTTATGATCGATACAACAAACGGCAAAACCGTAAAACGGCAAATTAGTAATAAAGCTTCTAAAAGCACCAATTAATGTTTCAAAATCTCTATAATAATCTAAATGTTCAGGATCAATGTTAGTTATTATCGCAATAGTTGATGGAATATGAATAAACGTTGCATCCGATTCATCGGCCTCCGCAATTAAATAATTACTTGAACCAAGATATGCATTAGTCGATTTATTATTGATGATCCCACCGTTAATAACCGTAGGACATAAACCAGCTGCCTCAAATAAACAAGCAACTAAAGAAGTAGTAGTGGTTTTACCGTGCGATCCCGAAACTGCTACTGAACATTTTAATCTCATAAGTTCAGCAAGCATGTCCGCACGTCTAATAATTGGAATTTTACGCTCCAAAGCTTCTTTTATTTCAGGATTCTTTGGATTAATTGCCGATGAAATAACAACATACGACACATTGGTAATGTTCTGCTCGGCGTGTCCTAAAAATATTTTAATACCGTATGACTCAAGCCTTTTAGTATTATAATTTTCTACTAAATCGGAACCTTGTACTTTATAACCTAGATTATATAATATCTCGGCAATACCGCTCATGCCAACGCCGCCGATACCTATAAAATGTATAGTTTCTAAGGTTTGATTAGTTTTTTTTAATTCAAGTAACAGCATTTAAGTTTAATCATTTAAAATTGAGTTCTGCATATAGGTTTTAAGTAACATTGTCAAGTACTAACTGTGTCATACCGCGACTTGATCGCGGTATCCAGTTTAAAATATTAAAATCATTGATATTAAAAGTTATTTTTATGGATACCGTGGTCAAATCACGGCATAACATCGGAGTCTTTTTCAAGAGCCATGCAACAAAACCGATTCAGTATGACAATCATTAATCCACTCTATCAAATTTTGCTTCGGAATAGAAGTTTCCTTGTAGCCCATCGACTTTTAGATCAATTAAAAATTTAGCTATTTCTCCGTTTTCTACGAATTCAGCTACCGTTGCAATACCTAAATCTTCTGAAATTTTAATTAATCTTTCTACGAAATACCTACTTTGTACATCACTTGTAATACTACGCACATATTTACCGTCAATTTTGATAATATCAATTGGTAAACTTTGAAGTTGTTTAAAAGAAGTAAAACCCGCACCAAAATCGTCTAATGCAAATTTACATCCGTACTTATGTAGTTTATTAATAAATAAAGTTATTTTATCGTAATGCTGATTGAAAGAAGTTTCCGTAATTTCAATAATTAAACGATCCCGAACATTATGAGCTTTTAATAAGTTTTCTGCTATTTCCCATAAAGCTTCATCGCCTGTTCCTATATTTGAAATATTAACGGCTAACATTAAGTTTGGGTTGCGGACAAGTTCATTAACAGTCATTTCTAAAACAATTTGATCAATTATAAAAATTAATCCTTTATTTTCAGCAATAGGGATTATAGGACCTACGGAAATATAAACACCGTTCTCGTCAGGTATACGAAGCAGACATTCATAATAATGAATCTTCATAGTATTACGATCTATTATAGGCTGATAAGCAAATCGCATAGTCTTTTTTGCTAAGGCTTGTCGTAGTAAGTTAAGCTGAAGATTAGATTTTCTTATATTTTCCAAATCATGTTCTGTACTGCTATATTCACGGTAATAATAATTATTATTTTGTGAAAGTAACATATTTAATGTTTTTTCAATTTCTGTAGCATTATTACTACCTTTTTTTGGAAATTTAATACTAGCAATATAACAATTCATATAAATTGCCGGCTTCTGTTCATTAATATAAAGCTGCAAAAATAAATATAATTTTCTAGCAAAATTTTTAATTAAGTCAGAATCAGTAGTATTTAGGATAAATAATATTCTATCTTTCTTTATTTTCTTAAACTTTGAAAAAATATTAAGTTCTTTGCTTACATCTTCAATGATTTGATCTAAATCTTCAATTATAAAATGCTTACCCTGCTCTATAAATTCTATTTCATCATAATTAACTAATCTACAAGCAAAACATACGCCTTTTTCCAATTTATCTATCGCATCTTGTAAATCTTTATAATTCGTGCTTAATTCCGACATTGCCATGTGTATCATAAAATTATATACTTAAGAATATTAGGACATTTTTACTGTAAATGAAATAAAAATATGAACCGCATAGAAAGGATACAAGAAAAATTAAGTGTGTTAAAACCACATTTTCAAGAAATAATAGATGAAAGCTATAAACATGCTAGTCATTATAACGGAATTCACAGCCATATAAAAATAAGAATTTCTGCAGAAACATTACAGGGGCAAAGCCTAATTGCCAATCATCGCACGATTAATAACTTACTTGCCGATGAATTTAATAACGGCTTGCATGCTTTATCGATAGAGGTACTATGAAAACAAATAATATTTTAAAAGTAGCCGTTGGAGCTAGCAGCGTAGCACAAAAAGCCTTAAATAGTATAACGGATAAAAGCTGTGGCATAATTGAGGATAAAATACTTAAAGGTAATTACGTCACTCGCGAAGAATTTGAAAAATTACAAACTTTAGTAATAAAACTCAAGAAAGAATTAGCAGAGTTAAAGAGCAAATAATTAATCAACTAGTTTCAGAATTTTCTATTTTTGCTTTTAGCTCTTCTATTTCTTCTATAGTGAGCCATGTTGAATCTACTATTATATTGACATCTATATCTTTAAGTCACAAGTTCTTTGCTATTTCTATGCTTCTTTCTTTCCCTTTTTCACACTGTTCTTCCTAAAGCTATTTCCTCGGCATCTTCCATTAATTTCGCTCTTATATAGGCATCATATTCTTTGGCGGTGAGGTTATGCATTTCTATTATATTGTATGCATCTAATACCTTCTCGCTCTTTATATTTGCAGTGGGCTGTTTTCTGTTTCTGCACACTTAAATAAATGTAGCCACTCATCTATAGTAGTTTCAAGCTTATCTTTATCAAAATTTTAAGCTCTATAAATAACATAGGAAAAATCAAATAAATATTTGTTTTAGTTTCAAGCATTTTAGTCTTAATAAGTGAAATAACTATTACTGGTAATAAATCTTTATGCTTTATTCCTTGTGTAAGTTGCTGTACGTAAGAATGAGCAGAATAATATTGCACTCTTTTTAAGTAATCGCTTTCATTTCTTTTGTGCATCTCGATTATATACCAGCTACCAGCTTCATCTTTAACCTTTAAATCAAATATGCTTCTTGTTCCCTTTATCGAGCATAGGTACTTGCTCTACAGATATAAATTCTATTGCTTTAATTCTCAGCCCCTCAGGTAGTTCAAGAACTGCATTGATAAATTCCTTGAACCTCTCTAAATCACGAAAGATTTTTTTAAATACACTATCAATCAGTGGGATCTCAATATCTTTGCATATTAATTATTACTTTTGGTATTACTCATATTATATAGCTTTTTAAGTAATCAGTAAATAAATACTAGAATATGTACTGTTAATAGAATAATTATTGCTATTTTTTAACAAAAATTACGTACTTTGATCCGTTCTAATGGATACGATTGCTGACATGCCAGGAACTAGATTAGCATTTGGGGATTCAAAATCTATTAAAACAGGTACACGTTGTACGCTTTTAGTAAAATTACCGGTAGCATGATCTGGTGGGATTAAGCTAAATTTAGAGCCGGTCGCAGGAGCAATATTACGAATCTTCCCGTAAATTACCTTTTTAGGCAAAGCATCAAATTCAATTTTGACTTTCATGCCGGACTTAAATTTCTGAATTTGTGTTTCTTTAAAATTAGCCTGAATATACATAGTATTATCTTGAACTATAGAAAACAACACCCTACCCGGTACTATGTAATTTCCGACTTCTAAACTACTATTACCGAATATACCGGGTACCATAGCAATAAGTTTAGTATTTTGTAAGCTCCTTAAGGTTACTTTTTTATTTTCTGTTAGCTCTTTAAGTTTTTCCTGTTCTGCTGCTTTTTCAAGCTCAAGAAGCTGTAAATGTTGCTTAGATATATCTAAATCTAACTGTGCTTGTTTATAATCCGTTTTGGCTTTTTGATATGCGTTTTTAGAATCATCTAACGTTTTAGGGCTAGCAAATTTTGCCTTATTTAACTCCTGCACTCTCATAAAATCTGTTGCAACAATATCAAAGCTTATTTTATTAAGCTTTAATTTTTCAGCTGCTTGCTCTAGGCTACTCCGCCCTATTGAGATTTTTTGCTCTATAATTTCTATATTTTTTATGCAAGCTTCAATAGATGCTTCAAGTGCTGCAAGCTTTGCCTTATAATCTCTATCGTCAATTTCACCTATCAGATCGCCTTTATTAACTTTAGTATTATCGGTAACAAATAACTTTGTTAAAACACCGCTAACTTCAGCACTAACATTTGAAATATCTGCATCTATGTAAGCATTATCCGTAGATTGTGTATTGGCCCAAACATAAATTCTATATCCCAAATAAATAAATATGATTAAGGCTATAATAATTACATATTTAGTAAATGGATTATGTTTATATTTGTCGATAGCTTGTTGTAATACACTCGGCATAATTAACTTTACCAATACCCTCTATGTTTAAAAAAATAACAAATTGGTATAGAAAGAATATATATAACTGCAATTAACGGCAGTGAATACCATGGATATATGATAAGATTTATAATAACAAGAGCAACTAAAATCATTGCAAGCGATAAATATTCAGGTTTAATACTCAAATTTTTTGTTGAAATTGTAGGAAGCCTACTAGCAAGTAGAAAAGCTATAATAGCCAAATATATATTAATTGTTATAGTATGAGTACGGGTATTGATATTTAATAACGTACCGATTTCAAAATCTATCATTACAGGCATTAAAGCAAGTAAAGCACCGCATGGGGCAGGTACACCGGTAAAAAAATAGTCAGTTTTATCTTGTTTCGGTTGATAAATACCAACGTTAAAGCGAGCTAAACGTAGTGCCATACACACTATAAATAATAACATTACCGCTGATGAAAATACCTTATACTCATATTGTTGAAAAGACCATAAATATATCAGATAGGCAGGAGCTATACCGAAATTAGCAAAATCGCATAATGAATCAAGCTCTGCACCAAATGGACTAACTGCATTTAGCATCCTTGCTATTCTACCATCGATACTGTCAATAATTGCCGCTACTATAATGCAATATACCGCAAGTTCCCATCTGCTATCCAAAGCAAATTTTATAGAACTCATACCGGTTACTAAACCAAGCAACGTAATAAAGTTGGGAATTAATTTTATTAGAGGTACAGGCTTAGTTATTATAGATTTACGCATTTTTAACAATTTTTATACTCAAAATGTATTTATCACGTCATTGTAAGGAAAAAACAGTGTGGTTGCATGGCTGTCAATGTCTCATTCCTGCAAAAGCAGGAATCCAGAGAAAAATAATCTTAATTGGTACAAAATTATATATTTGATAAAATAAACAGATAAAAAACTTGTTGTTTATACATTTCACTAGATTCCCTCCCGCCTACGCGGGAATGACATAAACAAACCATGCCTACAGCTGCTCACAATGACGGTTTTAAAGTTATGAGGCTACTTCCTTTCAAACTTAAATTCTGTTGTCTTTTTACGTCCAAAATCAGCAATGATAGTTTCACCGCCTATAGCAGTCTGCCCTTTACTCACTAATAAAGCTGTTTTCAACGGTAGATAAACATCTACTCTGCTACCGAAACGAATTATACCGTATCGCTCGCCCGTTTTAACTTCATTACCCTCTTCTAAATCACAAACTATACGCCTTGCTATAAGTCCGGCTATTTGAACAAAAACAATTTTCTGACCTTGAGCCATTTCCATTAATACTGATTGACGCTCATTATAAATACTAGCTTTATCGAGTGAAGCATTAAAAAATTTTCCTGGATTATAATGAAGTGCTAAAATTTTTCCGTTTGCCGGGATTCTATTAACATGGACATTAAAAAGATTTAGAAAAATACTCACTCTAATCATTTCCACATCACCAAGTCCTAATTCCGGAGGCGGCAATGCTTCCTTAATTTCTTGAATTATTCCATCTGCGGGACTTATTACCAGATCATCACTTATAGGCACAAAGCGATCAGGATTACGGAAAAAATAAATACACCAAGCAGTAGCAATACATCCAATACAGCCAAGTTTTTCATTAAACGATGCTAATAAAAAACTTACTAATGCAAAGCTAGCAATAAATATATATCCTTCACGATGAATAATTTTAAATAAATCATTATATTGTTTCATTTTAATCTCTATGAATCTCCTTATTATTTTTAACTATGCCTGCTCTGCTTTATCCTCTTGGTTCTCACTCTCGTTTTCATCTTCGTCTTGAGGGGTAGCTTGGACTTCTTGCGCAGAACCAAGAGCATATACGCATAAATCCGGAAGTGGAACACCGTTTTTTTTGGCAAGATCATTTAGCTGTGATATTGCTTGCATAACATCATCAGGAATAGTACCACCTCTTTCGTCAGATAACCATTTTGCTTGAAATTGTAGCGGGTGATGCCCTTCTTGAGGCGTACCTATATAAAACTTAAACTTGGCTCTTTGTCCACTAAAATCGCAGTCAAATTCAAACTCTTTATAATGTGCCATAACTTTATGAATTAATAATTATATTAATATTATCATAACAATAAAAATGCAAATCTAAAATAATTTCTTGTCTAATATTTTTTAAGTTTTTTAGCAATATAACGATTTGAATATAGAAATTTACCGCTAGAATCTATAATTATCCCGCCTGCTTCCTTAATAAAAAGCTCAAATGCATAATATAATGTAAAATTTAATAATGATGATAAACATATTAAATCCGCTTTACCTGACGCTACAAGCGTAGCCCCATAGCAAAGAGAACCAAAAGATCTAATATTATCTACCTCTATCTCCTCCAAATCATTATGATTTACACCTTCAATAATTGCTAAACAGTTTTTTAAATCGGCATTATCGGAAACTCTAAGTCTTAATCCTTGATAATTAGAGTTTAAATTATTTTTTTCTATCCAAGCTCCCTTACCTTTTTCAGCATAATAAATTTCATTAAGAGCAGGAAAATATATTACTGTAGAAGTAGGAATTAAAACTTCTTGATTCCTTTTTAAATAAGTTACGGATATCGCAAAAAAAGGTATGCTTCTGGCGAAATTATTTGGGCTATCTATAGGATTAATTAAAAAAACACTCTCATAATTATTATTTAAATCGAATTTATCCTCCGGAAAAAATAAATATTGTGTATATTTTTGTAATTCTTCACATAATAAAGTTTTTAATTTTAAATAAGATCGCTTACAAAATTCTTCATTTCTTACAGAGTTTTTTTGTAGCATTTCGAGTTCTAAAAAATCTCTATGCAAAAACTTAACAGCTTTACGCAGGGCATTAATTAATAAATTAGTTATAGGTTGCATTTGATATTTTTAATTTAAGATATTAGTTTTAGAAATTATGTCGTATGGCTTTAAAAAATTGATACCATTCCTAGCTAAAAGCATTGCCTGAGTGGATGCTGAAAGTCGTCATTGTGAGGAAAAACTGTAAGTTTTGACTAAGCAATCTCAGGATATTTAACGAGATTGCCACGCAGCCTACGGCTCGCAATGACAGGGTGGTATCCATAGTTCAATAAAACAGCTTACTTCGCTCGCTCGACATATGTCATATCATCAGTTTTAACAACAATTTTTTCTCCTATTTCTAAATATTGCGGGACCTTAACTTTAATACCGTTTTCTAAAATTGCTGGTTTATAAGAAGCGGTAGCGGTTGCTCCTTTTATTACCGGATCAGTTTCACTAATTTCAAGTATAACAGTTGGAGGAAGCTCAATATTTAAAGGCTTGTCATTATAAAATTCGATTTTAACAATCATATTTTCAGTTAAGAAAGATAATTTTTCTTCTAACATTTCCTTGGAAATATTTATTTGATCAAAATGTTTAGTATCCATTAATACCAAATCATCACCTTCAAAATATAAAAATTGATAATCTTTTTGTTCAAGTTCAGCTTTTTCTAAATAATCGGCAGAACTGAATCTTTCGTTACGCTTTGTCCCTGTTTTTAAATTTTTCATCTCAACTTGTACATAAGCTCCACCTTTCCCGGGTTGAGTATGTTCCGGTGTTTTGCTGACAACCCATAAATCATTATTATACACTAATATGTTACCTGTTCTAATTGAATTTGCTGAAATTTTCATATATCATACATTTAAGACTTTAAATTAAAGTATAAATATACAAATTATTTCCTTTAAAAACAAGAATTTAATCTTATGACCACAATATTAGTAGTAGATGATATAGAACCCAATATTAAGTTACTAACAGCCAAACTTTTAAAAGAGTATTATACGGTTCTTACTGCAAATAGCGGTAAAGAAGCACTAGCAATTCTTAAAAAAGAAAAAATTGATATTATACTACTTGATGTTATGATGCCGGAAATTGATGGATTTGAGGTATGTAAAACGATAAAAACCGATCCGGAAACTACTCATATACCGGTTGTAATGGTAACTGCACTTTCCGATATTGATGATCGAGTTAAAGGTCTTGAGGCAGGAGCTGATGAGTTTTTAACAAAGCCGATTAACGATACTGCTCTATTTGTAAGACTTAAATCGCTATCTAGAATGAAAAGCTTAATTGATGAGTTAAAGCTTCGTAATAGCACTAATGCATTATTAGGCGTAACAAATATCGAAATGCATGACACTTTTGCAGATAAAAAAATATTACTCATTAATGATGATGTGGTGCAAACTAAAAATATAAAACAAATGTTACTTAAGCTTACCCAAAACGTAAAGGTAATAAGTAATTCCGATGAATTAGATATTATAAATGAATATACCCCCGATTTAGTAATTATCAGTAGTACGCTCGAAAATGACGATCCTTTGAGGATCAGTGTTATTTTAAGAGGTAAAGCAGAAATAAGCGGCGTAGTAATAATTTTACAAATTGATGAAGACGGTATGCCTTTGGTTGTGAAAGGTATTGAACTCGGTATTAATGATTATTTCGTTTATCCTATAGAGGAAAGCGAATTGCTTGCTAGAATTAGAACACAATTAAGACGTAAGCAATATCAAGATAATTTACGTAATGATCTTGAACAAAGTGTCAATTTAGCAGTTAAAGACGGTCTAACCGGCTTATTTAATCGTCGCTATTTCGATATACATCTCAAACAAATTATTGAGAAAACTAATAAAGAAAGTATTAAATTATGTTTACTTATGTGCGATATCGACAATTTTAAACATGTAAACGATACTTACGGTCATCAAGCAGGCGATAAGGTTTTAACAATTGTATCCCGTATTTTGAAGAATACTCTCAGAGTAACAGACTTAATAGCAAGATTCGGCGGTGAAGAATTTACTATACTCTTAACGGATATAGATATTTCTAAAGCAATTGAAACTGCGGAGAGAGTGAGAGTTAAAATAGAATATATGAATTTTCACATTGAAGATCAAATTGAACCTTTAAAAACAACTATTTCAATCGGAGTTACGAAATATAAAAAAGAAGAATCAATAGAATCTTTCATTGAACGTGCTGACAAAGCTATGTATGAAGCTAAAACAACGGGTAAAAATAAAGTAGTAAAATTATAATTGATTTTTTAAAGTAAAAAAATAATGAGCAATTCTTCCAAAAAACATCTTGATTTACCATATAGACCAGGGGTCGGCATGATGATATTAAATGCCGATAACCATATATTCGTCGGTAAAAGAATAGATACAAAAATATCTGCATGGCAAATGCCGCAAGGTGGGATAGTTCCCGGCGAAACACCAAGTATTGCAGCAATGCGTGAGATGTTAGAAGAAATAGGCAGCGATAAAGGATATATTATTGCCGAAAGCAAATGCTGGTATAGTTATGATGTACCAAGCTTTTTAATACCTAAACTGTGGAACGGTAATTTTCGTGGACAAAAACAACGCTGGTTTTTAATTAGGTTTACCGGAAATAACGAAGATATTAATATAAATACCTCTAATCCGGAATTTGACCAATGGCGTTGGGCATCACTTGATGAACTCTTATCTATTATAATACCGTTTAAACGTAAACTTTACCAAGCCGTCGTAAAAGAATTTGAATCATTAATTCAGTAAAAATTTTATATATATAGTACTTGTAGAACAACACTATTTACCTCTTTATCACCTTCAATTCATTCATTTATAGTACTAATAATGAAATATCAGTATTATTGCCTAAAGTAAATACAACACACTCATTTGTTCCTCTAGACAATAAACTAATCTTTATCGCAACTAGATGCAATCATATAATATGTACGTACTATCATTCTTTATTAGGTTATAATTATAATCACCGATTATATGTGCAGTAAATGCATTTGCTAGATTAGATATAGTTATATTAGCAATAAAATCTTTTACTGCTCTTATATGAAATAAGTTTATAATGAAATTACTTAGACAGTAATTTGTTGTTGTTTCAGTTTCCCAATTAACCGTATCAATTTGAGTTTCCGGCATTAAAAATCATGAATTTATATCTTCAAACGCAAATTTTAGCTCTCTAACCAATCCATATAAAATATATTTTTTATCAGCAATATGTACAAAGGTATGATCAGGATGCTCATCTAAAAAATATGTAGAGGTATTAGAAAAAGGTTTTAAATCTACAGAATATACCTTATTTCTATCAAGGCTTTGGTCATAACTATTTTCACTAGAATCAGCTGGTATTAAATTTGGTAATAAAATAAGTCTACAAAAATAACCGATTAACTTAACCATATTTGGTAAAAATTTAATATGATAATTTGGCATAACGTTACTTTATGTTTATTATAACATGTCTTATTATTAAGATTATTGTTATAATTCAATTAATTTAATAAGAAACCATAGTTTAGCTGCTGTTGATACTTGTGTGATTTTTGCTATTATTCTTTTCACTTAAGTAATTCAACCTGAAAATAATTAGATTTTACTTTCTATCTTTGCAGCCAATATAAAGTCGTTTTCCATAAGACCGTCGATTTTATGAGTCCATATTTCCACACTACATGCTCCCCAAGATATAGTTAAATCGGGATGCTATGCTGCCTGCTCTGCAATTTCAGTTATCTTATTTGCAAATTCCATAGCTTTTATAAAATTAGAAAATTTATATTTTTTATAAAGAGGCCCTAATGCATTCACTTGCCACTCACTTTGTAATTGAACTAATAACTTATCAATTTCTTTTTCTCAAGTGGCAGAACTCCACCCTCACATGGTATGCATCTTTTCTCACTGAATACTGTCATAGTTTTTTTCTATATCAAAGTTAAAATATTGATCTTTATAAGGCTCATCTGCAAGTTGTATAATGCCACCACTCAATTTTACATGCTTTAAAATTATGTTTTTGTATCTTAGAACATAAATAATTACGTTTTGCTAAATATTGCTTATCAATTAATTTACTATCATTAGGTAAAGCTTCATCAAATAAGTCAAAAGAAGTATACATGTCTACCGTATTGTCATCTAAAGAGGATTATAACACGCGCGTCTTTCAGCTTTCTCTTAATAATAACTTCAGAATTATTATGCACTTCCTTCTGAAGCTTTATTATTGATCAAGCTACAGTATTACTATGACTAGATCTTTCAGCTATATAACCTAATATAAAACATTTAGACTTATCTCTATATGGGTAAAAGCTTTCCTTATTTTTTTTGATCAATATTATCTTTGCTCCATCTTAAAAATGTTGTACAGCTTTTTGTGGCCTATATGCATATAATCAGTGAATAACCATCTTTTTGTATCTCAGCTTGGTACTGCTCTAAGAGCCTTAACAGCTTATATGGTTAAAATTGCTTCCGGTGCTTTATAACCATCTACCTTTTTACCAACAAAATTTTCATCTGAATAATAATGCATATTTTGAATAATTGTAGGGTCGATATCTTTCAGATACATGAACCCTTTAAGTAAGGATTCAGCATATATTGGAAGAAAGCTCATAAATATAAAAATTAAACTTGTTAAAATCAATTTCATAAAATGCTAGGCTTTGTAAAGATTTCTAATTGATTTTATTTTGAGATATTTTTTAGTGCAAATCATCGTTTTAGAGATCTTCACAGAACCTAATATAAAATAGACTCCTTGGCATAATCTCTTTTCTAAAGGTCATTTGGATCTGGTACTCGAATCCTTACATAGATTTGGCTACGCTCCGGTTCTATGTGCTGTGCCTCCTTCAAATTCCTCTTTATAAAATAGGTTATGCAAGAAGTCTAATATTTATCTTATACAAAATTTTATTAAAAACTATGGAACTGTTAACTTAACAGTACTATAGTAAACTCACCCCCATTTTGTGCCAGGCACGAAGGTAGAGCCTATATATAATAGACGAGAGGATGAACAACGAAGCACAAAGTTCAAATCAGTTTACTATAGAACTGTCAAAAAGACTGATGAATGGTAGCGAGGGAGGGATTTGAACCCCCGACACACGGATTATGATTCCGTCGCTCTAACCAGCTGAGCTACCCCGCCAGGGGAAAAGTGTTTATATAATTTGTTAAGAAGTGTCATTCTAGATAAAAGCGGTTGCATGGCTTGGAAAATGTACTTAGTGTCATACCGTGGCTTGACCACGGTATCCCAAAAAAATAACTTAAAATACTAATTAATTTAAATACTTTAAGCTGAATCCCACGATCAAGTCGCGGGATGATAATAAAAAATTGATCCATGCAACAATTGACTAGCAACTTCTCAAATTGTATCTTAACGTTTAGAGAATTGTGTTTTCTTACGTGCTTTACGTTGTCCGTATTTCTTACGCTCTACTACCCTAGAATCACGTGTTAAAAGACCACCTTTACGCAAAATAGCACGAAAATCTGGAGCAGATTTATCTAAAGCTTTAGAAATTCCATGTAAAATAGCACCTTTCTGCCCTGAAATTCCTCCACCTCTAACAGTACAAATTATATCATACTGATCAATAGTTTTTGTTAAGACAAACGGCTGTAAGATAGTTTTCACATAAGTTTCAGAAGGAAAATACTGGGCTATTGTTTTTTTATTAACAACTATTTTTCCTTTTCCTACTTTAAGCCATACTCGTGCTATAGCATTTTTTCTTTTACCTGTAGCATAAAACTTGCCTAAATTATCTATTTTTTCTTTAGGAGTTTTTAATACTAAAGGTTCTTTAGTTAACTGCTTTTCTACTTTTTCTGTTTTAATTTTTAACTCGGGCATATTCTATTACTTTTTATTTTTTGGATTTTGGCTTGCAAAATCATAAACAGTAGGTTGCTGTGCCATATGAGGATGATCACCATTTGCATAAACATACAAATTACTCATTTGCTTAGCACCTAAAGCATTTCTTGTAATCATTCTTTTTACGGCCATTTTAATAACTCTCTCAGGGTGTTTACCACTTAAGATTTTACCTGCCGTAGTATCTTTTATCCCACCTGGAAATCCTGTATATCTGTAATATATTTTTCCGTCTTTGGGATTTGCTTTTTTACCTGTTAAGTTTACATGCTCCGCATTTATTATGATTATATTATCACCACAATCTAAATGAGGTGTAAAGCTAGGCTTATGCTTGCCGCGTAGCATATTAGCAACTCTGCTAGCGAGTCGTCCTAGTACAATATTTTTTGCGTCTATGACCCACCATTTCTTTTCAATTTCCGATGGCTTTGCCGAGTAAGTTTTCACAATAGTATCTTTTTTAATTAGAATTTAAAATTAAAGAATCAAGCAACATATTTAATACCATTAATACCCACTATCTGTCAAGCTAAATATAATTTATTTACTGCCAAAGATTATTTTTCTATCGGTAGAAAAATATAAATTATTATTTGCTCTTAGCCCATAATAACGAATATTTTTTATAATTTTGACAACATGAGGTATCATGTTTAATCCATTATTATCAACATCAAAACTATATAAAACACCGTTAACGGAAATAACATTTAAACTTCGCTTATTGTTATTATTAACTCCAACAAAAGGTACTAAAAAAGCAGCAGATTTTAGTTTCTTAGGATCTTGTCCATCATTTAAATCAGCTACAAACTTTACTTTCCCTGTTTCAGGATTAAATGCTGCTATTTGTCTAGCATTATTTGTTACAAATAGACTATTACCGATTAAAGACATTGATTGAATATCCTCGGCATTTACCTGCCAAATCACACTGCCGGTTGCTACATTAAGCTTAATAAGCTTACCAAGACCGGTTGCTATATACAGATTCATATTATCATGAACGGGAGTACATAAAATACTTGATTCGTCAAAATTCGGTATAGCTGTACGATCATTAAGATTTGTAAACTCAAAATTCCATTTTACTTCACCGTTTGTTATATTTAAGGCAAGTATTTGTCCGGAATTATAAGTTACTATTACATTATCATGCTGTACTATCGGCGTCATAAAATAACTAGCCGACAAAACTTCCGCTAGGCTTTCATGTTCCCATACAGTTTTTAAAGTTTCTGCATTTAAAGCAATAGTTTGATTACTGATAGTTTGTACTAAGACAGTATTATCATTGAGCACAATAGGCTTAATTCTAATAATATCCGGAAGTTCTTTTCTAATTATTTCATAACCTGATTTTGCATCTAGCACTACTAACAACCTTGAACCGTATGTTACGTATAATTTTCCGTTATGGTGTAAAATTCCACCGCCTATATAATTATCTTTTTTATGTCTACTTAAATTATAAGACCAAATAATCTTATTTTTCTCTATAGAAAATGCAGAAATATTTGATCTAATATCCAATGCATAAATCATATCGCCTATAAAAACCGGCTCGGTAATCGTTTTACTTCTAGTGAAACTATACTGTTTATTCTTAAGCATATTTGCATTAAATGCATATATATTTGCATTAGAATCTAAATATATAGGCTCATGAGTCTGAATTGCTAATTTAGGAGTCAACTCAACAATATTTTTTACCCTTGTTGGTCCAAGCCCGTTACATGAAATTAAAATAAACGGTAATAACAGAAGTGCTATTTTTTTTGTCATATTTTTCCTTAAGTACGAATTATTATTTATTTAAATTTACAAGCAATGCTTTAGCCTGATCTTTTATTAGATCAGATACATTATTTGAAATTAATAAATTTTTTAGATTTTTTTCTGCTTGCGGTTTCATATTATTCTTAATATCCCACATAGCTTTTATAATAGTTGCTGTAGCCCAAAAAGGTTTTTTCTCGTCATCAAAATAGTTTAAATATTTGGTCAATTTCTCTTTATCTTGAATATCTAGATTGTGATCATCCATAACAAGACTACACCATGAAATACGTGCATAAGAAGTAGAAATTTCGGAATATTCTTTATTTTCAATAATTTTATTAAGCAGGTCTTTCGCTTCTGAATATTTTTTTTTTGAAATCTTTATGGCTACTTGTTCTAATGCAGCTATTTCTTTGATTTTAGTATTACTAGTAGTAACTAAATTCTCTAAAGTATTAAAAGCTAATTCTTCATTATCTTTTGTTGTTTCCAAACCAACAGTCTTAACAAGAATATCTCCGTTTTTTTGGTTATTTTTAATTCTTTTATCTTTATTATTATTAATAACAACCATTATAGTAATAGCTATTATAGCAATGATTATTATTATAGGTAAAAGCTTTTTGAAAAAAATTAACCTTTTTTCTTCATTTTGATCACTTAGTACTTCATCCAAAATATCAGTCATATTTTATTATTTTTATTTATTTTTACAGCCAAATTTAATCTTAGCATCTTCTGCCATTTTCTTGGATGCGGCAGTTCTATTAGTTGGAAATTCCTTATCAAACTTAGCAAGCATATTACATGCTTCCTGAGTTTTTTTTAGTTCGCCTAAGGAAAGTGCTAACTTCAATAACCCATCGGAAGATTTGGCCCCTTTCGGTAACTCTTTATAGCCTTTTAAATAGTTAACCGCTGCCCCGTTATAGTCTTTTTGTTTAAAAAAGCATTCCCCATACCAGAAATAAGCATTACTAATTAGCAAACTGTTAGGATATTTTTGGATAAAATTTTTAAACTTATCTTTTGCTTCAGTAAGTTTATTATCTTTATAAGCAGCAAGAGCCAAATCATAGGCTTGCTTATCAGGAGCTATATCCTTATTAACCGTAATAGGTTTTTTAGGCGCATTATCCGTCATATCTTTAAGCAAAGCTATATCAAAAACATCTTGTTTTTTTGAATCACCGGCTTCTAAAACTTCAGTATTTTCTTCTTGATTTGAAATATTTGAGTTCTGAGTTAGCAGATCAATTTTATGCTGTAAAACCTCAACTTTACCGATTAGCCTTCTGATTTCTTGTTCCTGTTCATCGAGTCTATTTTCAAAATCATTATTTGCTACATATTTTAAAGGCTTTCCTTTAATAGTTTCGCTTTCTCCGAAAGAAAACATAGAAAATAAAAAAGTAAATAATAAGACAATCAGTTTCATATATTTTTTAAAAATTTATAATTTTTTTATAATACCGAAATTTTTTTAATATTCCACACAATTTTTTATATTTCAATACTACCGTCATATGTAAACGTTATTGTTATGGTGGTACCTTCATTTATCTTACTTTGCAAATCAAATTTACCTTTCATCAGTTCAACCAGCTTTTTAGTAAGCGGCAACCCAAGACCGGTACCTTCATATTTTCTACTAAGCTCACTATCAATTTGACCGAACGCCGATAAAGTTTTTGGGATATCTTTTTCCTCAATACCGATACCGGTATCTATAACTTTTATATATACTAATTTTGCTAACTCATCTTTTTCCAGTGCAATAGTAACACTACCTCCGGAATTTGTAAATTTCACGGCATTTGATAAAAGATTTAAGAATACTTGTTTTAGCCTTTTTGGATCAGCCTTTATAACCACATGCTCTTTCGGTAATCTACTAATTAAAGCCACTGCGGCTTGATCGGCACGAGGCTTAACAAGTATCAGCGAAGAACGAATTAATTTATTTAAATCAAGATCTATACTATCTACTTTTAATTTATCGGCAGAAGCTTTAGAAAGATCTAAAATATCATTAATCATACTAAGCAAATGCTTACCGGCATCATTTATATCTTTAATATAATTTTTACTTTTTTCTTCATCTCTTTCCGACATAAGAATTTCCGAAAAGCCTATTATAGCATTAAGCGGTGTACGCAATTCATGACTAATATTAGCAAAAAACTTTGTATTTGAAGAGCTGGTTTTTTCTACTTTTACTATTTGAGCTTTTAAATTTCTATTTATTTCAAGCTGTTCCTCAATGATTTGTCTAGCATAGTTAGTATTACTAATAATTATAGTGCAGAATATTATAAAAATAATGATAAAAGTTATAAAAACCTTTTGCTCAAGAGAGGTTATATTTTGCCACTGGCTGGTAATATTAGTGTTAATCTCAAATACTGCATCTACGGGAAAATCTAAATTATTATTTATAACAGGGATATAGCTAGTAATAAAAGAAGCCTCTTCCACTGTTAAATCACTTTCATTTTCTATTACTACCCTTGGTAATAATATATGACTTGTAATACCTTCAAAAGCATCTCGAAGCGGAGCTTTTGAAGTAAAGGATTTTAAAAAAAATTTATCGATTTTTGCGGTAACTATCTCAACCAAACTATCATCTTTATAATTGTCTACACTATACATATGTAACATATTACTAGTGATGAATTTATTACCTTTGAGATCGTAGAGAGAAATATTAATATTAAGATTGGTGAACCATTGAGCGGTAATCTTTGCAAAATTAATAAAATCTTGATCTTGTAATAGTTTTAAATAATCGAATTTGTGTAATTTACTGATTACGTTCTGATGAGTATTCCAAATATTATCAGTGTAAAGTTCTACAATTTTAGTATGTTCCAAAGCCACTTGTTTTACTATCATTTCTTTTATCATAAAATAACGATAAAACATCATATTTATGACAATATTAAGAAACAATATAATGAATGACAATCTTACTATATACTTATTATGGTTCATTATAAGACCTAGTAGTTATTTTTAACTCAACTGATGTCATCCCTGCGGAAGGCTTGCTCGCATAACAAATCGCCATTGCGAGTGACTAAAAGGAGCGTGGCAATCTCATAAACCAGGGTGCCTGAGATCGCGTACGTACAAAACTTACAGTTTTTCCGTAGCTTATGACGAAGAATCTACCCATGCAGCAAAACCGAGAATGATATTATCCTCTCTACTTATCTTCTTGTTTAACTCTCTCGTTTGTTTCCAGCTTCTTATTAATAATCAACCCTGTAATTACATCATAAGCACGAGCAAATTGATAATCTTTTTTGTATAATTCCGATAATTCATTCTCTTCTTGTTTATTATTTTTGGCTTTTGTTGCTTTTTGGCTATCTTTGTTTTTTTCATTATCATTCTTCAAATAATTTTTTAAAGAACTCTCAGAAAAACGCTTATCTATTTTTTTCACTTCTGGATACTCAACTTTCGCCGGCTCAATTAAAATATCAGGCTCTATTCCTTCTGCTTGAATAGAACGACCGCTTGGGGTGTAATATTTAGATATAGTCAGTTTTACGGCAGCCCTAGAATTGATTTGTGTTAAAGCCTGAACTGATCCTTTACCGAAAGACTTAGTGCCAAGTATTATTGCTCTTTTATGATCTTGTAAAGCTCCGGCAACTATTTCCGAGGCAGAGGCAGAATTACCGTTTATTAAAACTATCATAGGTACTTTGGGAGCTTTTAACGAAAACTCATTTGCTTTAATTTCGCTATTACTTGATTTAGTTCTACCTTTTGTTGTTACAATTACACCGGAATCAATAAAATAATCACTAACAGCAATAGCTTGATCGAGTATACCTCCGGCATTATTACGTAAATCTAGAATTATACCTTTAAGGTCATCTTTACCCTCAGTTTTTAACTTCTTTACTGCTGCCTTCAGCTCAGAAATTGTTGACTCATTAAAAGTAGTTATACGTATATATGCAATATTATTTTTTTCTAAATGTGCTTTTATCGGCTTGATTTTTACTATTTCGCGAGTAAGCTCTAGCTCTTGCGGTTTTGCCTCTTCTTCCTTAATTATCAACAATTTAACCTTAGTACCAGGCGTACCACGCATCTCTTTTATAGCTTTATTAGGACCAAGCGTAGAGACTAACTCATCATTCACGCCTACTATATAATCCCCACCTTTAAGCCCTGCTTTGAAAGCCGGCAAATCGTCAATAGGCGATATTATCTTAATTGCTCCGCTATCATACATTATTTCAACACCGATTCCGCCGAATTCACCTTTTGTAAAAGTAAAAATATCTTCTAAATCCTCATCGGTATAATAGCTTGAATGGGGATCAAGTGAGTTTAACATACCGTTAATTGCTTCATCTATCATTTTTTGCCTATCGGGCACCTGTACATAAGCCTTTTCGATACGTTCAAATATTTCTTGAAATTGCTTATAAGCTTCCTGATTTGATATTTTATTTTCAGTTTCTTTTTCTCCTTCTGCAAATGCACAAATAGAATTTATAATAAAAAATAGTGTTATAATTAAACGTAATAACATAATACTCCAAATATGTGTGTTTTTTAAGCAAAGCGTCATTGTGAGGAAAATTACGAAGTAATGTGACGAAGCAATCTCAGGATATTTGATGAGATTGCCGAGTCGCCTACGGCTCCTCGCAATAACGATTAAATATCCAGCTCACTAATAATTTTATCCATTTTAACTAAAGCCTGTTCATAAATAAATTGAAATCTTTTTTCCGGCTTTTTACCCATTAAATCATCTACTATTTTATCAACATTTTGAACATCTTCTAAAGTTACCTTTAAAAGCGATCTTTTTTCCGGATGCATAGTAGTTTCCTTTAATTGTGCAGGCATCATTTCACCGAGACCTTTAAACCTACCTACTTCAATTTTAGCTTTACTAGCTTTTAATAATTTATCCGTTAACTTAGCTTTTTCCTCTTCATCGCCTGCATAATAAGTTTTATTAGACTGTGTTAAACGATAAAGCGGAGGCTTAGCTAGATATAAATGCCCCTCTTCTACCAATTTCGGCATTCGTAAAAAAAAGAAAGTCATTAATAGCGAAGCTATATGAGCACCGTCAACATCTGCATCAGTCATAATAATTATTTTTTCGTAACGCAGATTTTCTTTTTTATAATTCTTTAAACTACCGCAGGCAAGAGCTATTTCTAAATCTTGTATTGCTTGATTATTAACGATTTTCTCAAGCGTAGAACTCGCAACATTTAGAACTTTACCCCATAGCGGTAATACTGCTTGCGTTTCTCTATTACGTGCTTGTTTTGCAGAGCCTCCTGCCGAATCACCTTCTACAATAAATAATTCTGTCCCTTCAGGTGAAGTGCGTGTGCAATCGGCAAGTTTACCGGGTAAACGTAATTTTTGAGTGGCATTTTTACGGGAAATATTTTTTTCGTTTTTCTTACTGATTCTAAACTCAGCAATGCTAATTACATGCTCAAGTAAATTAGTAGCTAAAGCTTTATCGCTACTAAGAAAATGGTCAAAATGATCTTTTATTATATTCTCGACCGGTTTACTTACACCGTTTGATACTAATTTTTCCTTAGTTTGTCCTTGAAAAGACGGCTCAGCTATAAAAATAGAAAGTACGACACTTGTGGTTTCTAAAATATCCTCAATAGTTAGATTAGCAGCTTTTTTATTCCCTATCATTTCACCATATGCTTTAAGCCCACGTAAAATAGCTGACTTAAGTCCTTGCTCATGTGTTCCTCCTTGAGGAGTCGGAACAGTATTACAATATGATTGAACAAATGCCGAGCTATCGTTATTTTGCCAACAAATCGCCCATTCAAGTTTTATCCTGTCCGACGTAGACTCTATATTACCTGCAAAAATTCCTGGAATAACTAAATTATCTAAAGTTATTTTTGAACTTAAATAATCTTTTAAACCGTTCGGGAAACTTATTAATGCCTTTTTAGGTATATCTGACTGTACTTCTACTTCGCATACCCATTCTATAGTAACACCGCGATATAAATAAGCTTTTGACCTTGCAAGCTCATAAATCTTTTTAGGATTAAAATGTAATGTTTCACTAAAAATTTCCGGATCGGGAGTGAAATTTATTGATGTACCTCTTAGCCTTGTAGATGCTTCTTCACATATTAAATCAGTTAATTTTTCTCCTTTAGAATAACTTTGGCTATATAATTTACCTTGTTTATAAACCTTTATTTCTAAATGTTTAGATAAAGCATTTACTACCGATATTCCAACACCATGCAATCCACCTGCAGTATGATAAACATTATTTGAGAATTTACCTCCTGAATGAAGAGTAGTTAAAATTACTTCTAAAGCTGATTTGTCAGGAAATTTAGGATGATTATCAATAGGGATACCGCGACCGTTATCAAATATAGTAATACTATGATCATGATGCATTTTTATCGTGATGATACTTGCAAAGCCGGCGACTGCTTCATCCATAGCATTATCCAGCACCTCAGATACTAAATGATGCATAGCATTTGAATCAGTACCCCCGATATACATCCCCGGTCTTTTACGAACAGGCTCAAGCCCCTCTAATACTTCAATATCTTTTGCACTATAGTTATTATCGACTAGCTTATTTTTCTTTTCTTTGTTAAAGCTGAATAAATCGCTCATATATTAGAGATTTAATTAATTATTTTCTCTCCTAAATTAAACTATTTAACATAGAAAAGCAATTAAGCTTTAAAGAAATTGTTTGAAAATGCTACGTAATTGCGAGGCAAAACTGTAAGTTTTGACGAAGCAATCTCAGGATTTTATACTATTTTATGAGATTGCCACGCTCCTTACAGTCGCTTGCAATGACGATAAAAATAATCTTATCAATATCCCTTAGCTTTGATTAACATACAAGCTATGTTAGCGTTTCCTTGAGCTAATGCAATATCTAATGGATATTGGCACTCATCATTTAGAGTAGAAATGTTAATACCTCGTATGACCAAAAATTTTGCTAAATAGTAATTATCGTTATAAATAGCAGCAGTTAGTAATGTCTCACCGCTTCTACCTTTTTCTTGCAATATAGGATAAACGTCAAGTAACGCACGCAACCCAAAAAGATTGTTTCTATCCACTGCTCTAAAAGCATTCTCTACTGCACTACAATAAGATAGATTGGCATAAATATCTTTCTTTTTATTTATATCATTATCATATTTAATAAAACTCTCTACAACTTTTCTTCTTTCGGCACTTGCTATCCATTCTGCTTTCTTTTGGAACAGCTCTATATATGCATACATATCCATCTGCTCTAAAGTCGCCTGCTCTGTTAGTTTACCAAGCACTATATCATCATCAGGTAAAAGTAACATTTGTGTTTCATCTTTAACAAATTTTGTTACCAACTCCGATGTTTCATTATTTACGTTATTATCTTGTTTTTGAATCGTGACATTTGGAGAGCTTGCCGGAGGTGATTTCTCTTGATTATTTGTAGTTTGATTATTATTAATTTGTAAAGGCTGAAGTTGATTCAGCTTCACTACAACAACGGGTATAAGCGGCGTATTCCAATCTTGTTTTTTTGGGACATCTGAAACAGCTACAAATGTCTCTTGCGAGTTATTGAGTTCTGCTGAAGAATCAGTTGTAGGAATTACTTTAGACGGATTAGTAACGGGTGTATTTGGGCTAGTCGGTGTTATAGGCTGTGTAGAAGGTTGATTTGTAGGCATTACCGAAGGTGCAGGTACATTACTAGGTACTGCCGGAGGTACTGTTGTCGGCATAGTACTTGATGTATTATCTTGGGTTACCGGCGGGCTAACCACAGGCGGAGAAACAGCAGGTATATTAGTTATAGAGGGCGGTGCTATCGGTGCTACGCTTTCTTCCTCTTTATTAGCATCAGGAGGGGGATTAAGCGGAATAGGCTTATGCACAGGCGGCAAATTGGTTGGTGTATATATTTGCACCGGTCGCTGCGGAGGCACTAAATAACTTCCTGCTTGAGCCGGAGGCATAGATACTATCGGTCTCGGTACATTAGGAATTATAATATTAGAAGCTAAATTTGTATCATTATGCTCATTAGAAGCAACTTGTGCTTCATGCATTTCATTACTTGTAACACTAGGTAACGTTGCACTACCAATATCTATAAAAGGTTCAGATGCCTCGGCTTCATTAGATTCCTGAATGTCATGAGAAGCTAAATTTACACTACTTTCATGACTGGGATTTGTATGAACGTTATCACTTGTAGCACTAGGCAATGCTGTATTACCGACATCTATAAACGGCTCAGCTTGTTCATTGTCATTAGGCTCTTGGGAAGCTAGCTTTGGTTCTTCTTGATGGGCTGCTTTAGTTTGTTCATTTGCTTGTTTAGGGGGTATATCTTTCTTTTTTGGTTTACTAAAAAATTGTTTAAATTTATCAAAAAAAGAAATATCGGCACTAGCGCGAACATCCTTATCTTTAGTATCTACTTCGGCAGCCGGTAATGATGGCGGTAAGGGCGGAGGTGAAGCATAACTTTGAACTATCACTAATAATAGATTTATAAAAAATAATATCTTACATAATTTATTTAACATATAATTCCTTATTAAATAATTTATTTGATAGCAGGAGGTGGTTCGATGTCATTCCTGCGAAAGCAGGCATCCAGGGTAAAGCGAGATAAATCGAGCTTTTAATATTAAAACTTACTATGTATATACCTTTTAATTGTTGGATTCCCGCTTCCGCGGGAATGACATCAACAAGCCATACACCTCCCCCGCTTTTAGCTAGCAATGACATTCACTCCCCTACCTCTTACTATTCTGCACCAATTTCTTTATCTCAATCTCTACTAACTCTTTAACAAGTACAGGTAGATTTTTATCAAGCCAAGCTTTAAGTTCTGGTTTTAACATCTCAACGACTAATTCTTCAAGTGCATTTTTAGATGAGATATTATTATCCAGCTTTTTATCTTTAATAGTATCAGTAAAATTTTTAAAAATATCACCTACCTCTTCAGCAGATTTAGTTGATATTAACTTTTCTTCTTCATCTTGATTTACTATTTCCGTTAGCTCTAATACATCTTCATCTTCGCTATCATTTTCATGAATAGGATTTTTACGCTCGTTTATTACTCCTTTAATCGCTTTTAATATGTCTTCTATCGACATATCTTGGTTCTTTTTATTGTCCTTACTCACGTTAGAAACCTATAAACATTTTCTTTTTAATAGTCTTAAACTCTTCTTCAGGACTAAAATATTTTACTTTAAGTTTTAAACTTTGAGCCGTTAGCTCGCCGGTTAACAATTTCATTTGATATGCCGCAAGTACTGAAGATTTATACGCATCCACACGAGTTATTTTTGCTTCGTATAATTTTTCTTCGGCAGTTAAAACATCTAATATTGTTTTAGATCCGACTATTTCCTCTTGCACAGTACCGTCATATGATATTTGAGCAGCATCCACTCCTTGATTAGCGGCAACAATACGAGATTTTGCTGCTTCAAATCCCTCCCACACGCTTACAACCCCTGCTTGGGTCTGCTTTATCACATTATCAAGCTGAACTGCACTATTTCTTGTTTGATTTTTAGCCGATCTGATTCTTGAATATTGAGCTCCTCCCTCAGGATAAATAGGGATATTTACCGAAAGAGTAGTAGTGTAGCTTCTATTATTTATAGCATTTATATCACCTTGTGGATTGTAGTATGTTCTACCGGATTGCAGTTGCACACTTACTTGCGGTAATAATTTCCCTTTTTCTGCCATTTCTAAAGCTTTAGCCGCAGTTACATTATGCCTTGCCGAATCAATATCAGGATTGAGTTTAGCAGCTCTTCCAGTTAACTCATCTAATGAAGCAGGTAACATTTTAGGTAACTCAGGCATAGTTATATTAGTCGGCTCTATTCCAAATACTCTAATAAAATTTGCTTTTTTTCCTTGAAAATCGGCATAAGCAGCTAGTTTATTCGTTTCTGCTGCTGCAAGCCCCGCTCTTGCGGTTGCTATATCTACTTCCGTTGCTTCTCCAAGTCTTAATTTTTCCTCAACGGTGTTAACTTGTTGTATGTTAGTGCGAACTCTACTTTCGGAAATATCATATTTCGCTTTGCTCTCAACACAATCAAGATACGCAGTTATTAAATTTAATAATATTTTTTGTTCACCGGCATAATATGCACCCCGTGCAGCTCTAAATCCTGCTTGAGCAGCTTTAAGAGCCGCAACGCTAGAACCACCATTAAATAGAGACTGTTGAATTGTTAATGCACCTTGATCACTATCTGTTTCCCTTGGAGTAAGACCAAGCCTATCAGCATATTTTTTATTATATTTAGTCTTATTATGTTGTCTATTAATCTGTAATCCGACACTAGGCATAAACCCCGAAAAAGCTCGCGGAAACTGCTCAATCGAGTCTAAAAACTTAATTCTAGCAGCTTTCAGCTCCTCATTATTCTTATACCCTTCAGTTAAAGCTCCCTGCAAATCAACTGCTGCAACCGAACTAGTTAGTAATAATGTAACAATAAATGTAATTAATTTACGCATAAATTTCTTGAATAATTGATAATATGTTAGTTAGATTAGTTTAATCTTGAATATACCTATATCCTAATAAAACAATATAAATCTATTGTAGCAATGTTAGCACGTAATATAACAAAAATTAATCTCAAGGACAATGATAACTATTTTACATTTTATTTTACGGTTATAAAGCTTTAAGATTAATTAATATTTGATAACAAAATAAAATTTTATGTCTATAATTGATTTTTCTAGTTTCAGCGGATTAAATAAAGAATAACAAAGACTTTTAATAAAATTAAAAGGTTTTACCAAATCTTTGAAAATGAATGTAAAAGATTTAGAAGATCTTATTTTATATTTTACAAAATTCTTTAATGAATTATCTCACACTGAAAATATCGATGTAGCGAAAATAGAAAAACTTTTTAATAGGACAATCCAAGAATCTATAACTACTTTATCTGAAGCGCTTTAGAAAGCATCTCAAGAACAGTTAAAAAACAAAAGATATATTTTTATTTGACAGGATTATTGTAGAAAAATGTTTAAATGTTTTAGAACACATTTTATTTCAGCAAGAATGAGATAAACTCTATCCTGGAGCTTCTAAAAAAATTATAGAATCATTAGACAATATATTAGTCGGGGTTATATCGACTCAAATACCGATGCTTGGAATATTTATACAAACAAGAGGAATACTTGAAAAAGTAAATAATCTTATTGACTCTGAAAAAATTATTGCCCAAAATAACAAAATTGCATAATGATATAAAAGAAATAAGGAAAGAAGCTAAATCTCATGAGAAGCTTGAAAACATCTATGAAAAAGCCAAAAAAGTTGCTACAATTTCAGAAATATCAAAAGAACCGACTCGAAAAATTATTGAAATAGCAAATAAAAACCCTAATAACCAAGCTTCACTAGAGAATATTGTAAAAGCTACTAAAGCTATACCAAAAAGCAAAGATGAAGTAGAAGAAAAAATAACAGAACTAAAAAGTAATATTGAAAGTGCAATTCCACAAGATACAAATATTGACAAATTAAACTCTGTAAAGAATACTATTTCTGGTAATCTAAATGAAGCTAAAACAGAATTATTAAAAGTATTACATCCGGAAGCTTCTTGTAGCGCAAAGATAGAATCCTTATGTAAAGCAGCAGAAAAAGCTACGAAAATTGCAAGCGACATAAAAAAAATAGTAGGAGTAATACCAGGAAGTCAAGAACTCGGAAATGTTATAAGTCTCACAATAAAAACTAACTTATTACCGCCTCCGGTCTTAGCAATTGCAAAGCTAACTCCTGATATAGCTAACTTAGTTAATATAGGTAAAGCAGTGGTTACTATACTTTCTAAAACACACAACTTAACTCAACAACAAGGAAGAGCAAAATAGTGTCTAATTCTAATACTCATATTTTAATTGCCATAGGTTGCTTATTAGCATTATTATTAATATTTTTAATGTATAAGAAAATAGCAGCACGTAAAAACAATATATTACCTGCTGCAGGAGGTAATATTGATGATTCGCCAAATGTGGCACTTAATAGTCAAACACCAGAAAATAAAAAGCTGACATTACAAGAAAGAATAGAACTATCTTGGCAATTCCTTTATAATATCACGGAAGTTATTTTAAATAAATTCTCTAAAGAAGATGTTATTCAAGTGAATAAATGCGGTCAAGTTTTATTTGAAAATGGCGTTAGATATGAACATGTAGTCGATCTTGCAATTCCTCAAGTTAAGTCTCATACTCAAACAGTTGAACAAGAACAATCTAAAGGGAAAAAAGCCTTAGGGGTATAACTCTTTTCTTTGAAAAGTAGTATTTTATACTTTTCTTTAAAGAATGTTTAAAATCAATTATGTTTTTTATCCTTTACTTATATACTAATATAACTATTTAGGCATTTATTCCTAAATAGTAATTTTTTAGGAATAAACTCCAATTAAGTTAGATTATAAAAGGCAGCATTCTTAGCTAAATAGGTAAATTTTATTTAAACTATGTCTAATATATATCTTGTTACTATATCGTTTAATAAAAGTAAGCAATTCTTATTATTGGCATTTACTTTGTAGTTTTATCGGTTCTTTATACCAAAACGGTAATATATTAAATAATGGAGAATTTTTAGTCTTACAAAAAATAAATTGGTTTTTTATGCAGTAATTCCTAATAAAGATGCTTTGCATGCTTCACATTTAAGCTATCATGCATTGAAAGATAAAGATGCATTAGAGCAATTGGGCGTAATAATTAGTTATAAAATAACAGCAGACTATGTTAGTGCAACACCTATTGATATCGAAAAAAATATTGAAAATGCAAAATTTCTCTATTTATATCCTATTTCATGGTCAAAAGCTTATGAAGAGCAGCTTATATTACGTACAGATGAGGGGCGATATCTACCTTTATATATAATAAATGATAAAGACCGATATCTCGGAGGAACAATTACTTCTTGGCCAAATGATTATGCGGCGGCTTACAGCTTATGGCTTTCAAGCTATAAACATTAGAACCTTTAATGAAAAAACAATTAGCAGAATTAGATAGTGATATTTCTATAAAAGGAAGAAAAATGAGTAAGCGAATACAAAAATGTTTAAAAAAGAAAGTTTTTTATCCTATAGCAGCACCGGTATCAGGAAACTCCTATGCACGTTCTAATTATTCAAATTGTCCATCTTGTAAAAAAGATTGGCAATTCAACACAACATTTCATGAAATATTTGATTATAAATGTAATAAATGCCTTTTATTAGGTTAGGAACTTCATAGTTAGCTTTTGGTTGCAGAGATACCTTACATATTCTTAATATAATGCCGGTTTAAACAAATCCGTTAACTTGATGCTCCCAGAATTCCTTAAAAGTGCCGTCTTCTACAATCTTGCCTTTATCCATAACAATAATTCTATCCATATGCTTGATAGTAGATAATCTGTGGGCTATAGCAATTGTTGTGACATTCTCAATATCAAGCATGGTATTCATAGATTTTTGTACTTCTTGCTCTGTATGGCTATCAAGGCTTGAAGTTACTTCATCTCAAACCAAAATCGGAGCGTTTTTAAGAATAGCACAGACAATTGCTATACGTTGCCTCTGTCCACCACTTAGCTTTACTCCTCTCTCACCGACAATGGTGTTATATTTTTCCGGTAAACTTTCGATAAATTCATAAATATTTGCAGCTTTGGCGACATTTTCTATTTCCCAAGGCAAAGCATTCTCTTTTGCATATCCGATATTCTTACCTACTGAGCGATGAAAAAGCATAATATCTTGAGGAATTAATGATATCTGCTCCCACAGGCTGTCAAAGGAAGTATCGTAAAGGCTTTGGTTATCGATTATAATATCGCAAATTCCGGCTTAAAATTTTTCAATAATAATGCAATTAAAGTGGCTTGACCGCTACCTGAATTCCCGACAATACCGACTTTCTCACCGGCTTTAATATACAAATTAAGAGACTGGAATACACTACTCCCCTCTTTATAAGCAAACGATATATCCTTAAATATAATCTCCCCTTTGAAGATTTTTAATTCAGCAGCATTTTTTATCTATAGTATCTTGTGGGATTTGCATGATTGTAAAGGCGGAGCGAAACGCTGCTATATCTTCTAAAAAGTCTTTAAGTTCCATAGTGGCATGCCACGAATTTTCAGTAACTAAAAAAGTAAGGAACATAATAAAAGCAATATCGCCGATACTAATTTCACCAAGATTACGTTAAATGAATTACATACACAAATACACCTATATACCCAATATACTAAACTGAGTATTATACAAATAATTAAATCATATTTGTAATATTTTTGTTAGAGGATGTACATTATGGTAATAATCATTTACTTTATTTAATTCTCGCTGCTTTGCTACAAACGAAAAAATAGTAAAGATGTTTATAATACAATCAGCTACCAAGAATCTTGCTTATCTTGTTCCATTGTAGCAAGTTTAGTAAAAAATAATTTTATCTCTTGATATTTTTTTCTTGGATAGTTTATCTAGAATTTTAATTTGCGAATCAGCTATATTAATAATAGTTCTCACATAATCTCCTTAGAATTTTTTCCTAATTAGGATATCATATCCCTATGATACGTATTATTATCTTATATAATCCTTTAGATTTAAAAGCTACAAATATTTCTCATTCTCTTCTTTAACCACAGCTATTAACTGCTCAACCGATAATACTTCTTGGTCAGTAGTTCCAAGCCTTCTAATCGCTACTTGTTTATTTTCTTGCTCTTGTTTACCGATTACTGCAATCATCGGTATTTTTTGATTAGAAAACTCACGAATCTTATAGTTAATTTTATCAGGTGAGATATTAAAATCCGTTCTTACCCCGTTATCAATTAAAGCTTTCTGCACTTCCAAAGCGTAATCGTTCAAATCGCTGGTAATAGTTGCAATAGCAACCTGCACTGGTGCAAGCCAAAGCGGAAACCTACCTGCATATTCTTCGATCAATATACCAATAAAACGCTCAAGTGAGCCAAGGATCGCTCTATGTAGCATTACGGGTCTTTTTTTCTCTCCGCTTGCTGCAACATAGCTAGCGTCTAACCGCTCCGGCAAAACAAAATCCATCTGAAGCGTACCGCATTGCCATTGCCGCCCTATCGCATCGGTTAATACAAACTCAAGCTTCGGACCGTAAAATGCCCCCTCGCCTGGGTTTAGTGTATAAGTAAACCCTGCTTGTTCTACTGCTTCTTTTAAAGCATTCTCAGCCTTATCCCAAACTTCATTGCTCCCTGCTCTGATTTCAGGACGATCAGAGAATTTTACCTTTATATCAGTAAAGCCGAAATCCTTATAAACTTCAGTCAGTAATTTACAAAAACTAACCGTTTCATCGGTAATTTGTTCCGCAGCACAAAATATATGTGCATCGTCTTGCACTAAACTCCGCACTCTCATTAAACCGTGCAATGCACCGGATGCCTCATTACGATGGCACAAACCAAACTCCGACATACGAAGAGGTAAATCACGATAACTCTTGATACCTTGTTTGAAAATCTGCACGTGGCAAGGGCAGTTCATCGGCTTCAAAGCTAATGTCTTGTCGTCTGTTTCTAACGCAAACATATCATCACGAAACTTTTCCCAATGTCCTGAAGCCTCCCAAAGGCTTTTATCGACCAAAACAGGAGTCTTAACTTCGGTATAACCGTTTTTACGAATCTTTTTCCTAATATACTGCTCAATGGTATTATATATACTCCAACCTTTATCATGCCAAAATACCATTCCTTGAGCTTCTTCTTGGAAGTGGAATAAATCAAGCTCACGCCCAAGCTTTCTATGATCACGCTTTTCGGCTTCTTCAAGCATCAAGAGGTAACTATCTAGCTGCTCCTTCGTGGCCCAAGCAGTGCCGTATATACGCTGCAACATCTCATTACGACTATCACCTCGCCAATACGCTCCTGCAACTTTCATCAACTTAAAATGCTTAACAACCCCTGTAGAAGGAGAATGCGGACCTCGGCATAGATCAATAAAATTACCTTGCCTGTATAAAGTAATTGGCTCACCTGCCGGAATTGAAGCAATAATTTCAGCTTTATAATGCTCTCCTATCGATTTAAAAAACTCTACGGCTTTATCCCTATCCCATAGCTCTCTTGTTACTTGCTCGTTCTTTTGTGAAAGTTCTTGCATTTTAGCTTCTATAACGGCTAAATCATCATTGGTAAAAGGTTTATCACGAGCAAAATCGTAATAATAACCGTTTTCAATTGCAGGACCAATCGTTACCTGAGTTTCAGGGAATAGTTCCTTTACTGCTTCTGCTGTTAAATGTGCCGCATCGTGCCTTATTATCTCGAGACATTCAGGATCTTTCGCAGTTAAAATACGAAACTTGCAATCATTGTCAATTACGATACTTAAGTCTTGAAGCTCACCGTTTATTTCAGCAACCATTGCTGCTTTAGCAAGTGACATTGAAATTGCATTTGCTACTTCATAGGCGGTAATGTTTTTTGCAAATTGTTTTATACTCCCATCGGGAAAGGAAATATTAATCATTCTTTTATAACTTATTTTTTTCTTCAAATTTTTTACTTGTAGACTTTATCTCGTAGCTCTTATTTCATTCCTGCAAAAGCAGGAATGACACTTAGACTACTTGCTTTCTTGATCTATCATAGCCATGGCATTTATAAATTCTAATACTCTTGCATCACTCAGGATCTGATCAATAGCTTTATCGTTAAAGGTTAGTCCGGCGTCTTTACTTTTTACATCCACTACTAAAGATTCACCGTCTTTTAATTCAGAATTTTTACTAAAAACTTCTATTGCCCTAAAGCCGTATTGCTTTATTATTGAAGATTGTTTTCCTAGATTTAAAGCAAATTCCTTAGAATCTTCTATTTTATTAAGCACCGGTACAATAGCATTATTAGTATAATGCACAAAATTATTTATAACCACACTCGGATCCGATAATTTTATTACGCTTTCTAGATTCAGAGGATTATCTATACTAGGCATATCAATATCAATAGCAAAATTAAAATCATCCATTACAAGATTAGTTTTACCGGATAATTTTTTTGCTTCAGGATCAAACTTACCTTTTAAATTAAATTCGGAATTATTTATTTTTGCAAAAACACCCATTACTCTTTCTCCATCTTCTTGAGTAATAGGGCTAGTTAGTTTAAAAAATTTATCTAACTCAGCTCTTTTGTTTAAACCATTACTAAAGTAGCTTCCTAAAGCTTCAGCTGCCGTTTTTTGGTATGTTTCAGAAGGTTCTATAGTAGATTTAATATTTAAAGCAAAATCAAAAATTTTATCTTTTTCTATATTTAATTTATATAAATTACTTTCTACTTTTCCTTTTCTTTCAATATCACAAGCAAATAAAAACGGCTTACCTTTTACTAATTCTCCTAACATCTGCATAAAAATAACAGCATACATATTCTCATCTTGCCTTTGATCTAGAGAAAAATTTTGAATTAATAATTTCCCAAGAGCTACTAACTCATCACTATATTTTAGTTTTAATTTGGAATTGTAAGAAATAGGTAAATTCAATATATCTAACTTTGTCAAACCATACTCAAAGAAAGCAGTATCAGAGTCATTAGCTATTTGATCTCTCAAAAATTCAAAAATTTTATCATATAAATTTCTTCTGTAATTTTCAGAAATAAAAGAAACAGTATTTTTTCCATCCAAAATTAACAAATTAAGGTTATCCGATGTCTTAGTATTAGTAATTACAGAATTACTAATATCACTCTCTGCTAATTTTTCTGCATCTAGAGAACTATAAAGAGTTGATTTATTGTCACTCAAGCTTAATTTCCAATAATCAGGCTCTCTATTAAACAAAGATTTTCTAAACCAAATTGTTGTATGATGATCAGGTGAGTAAAAAATATTTTTTTCATCTTGAGCGGTAGTAATTTTTACATTATTTCCGTAAGAATCAATTTTTGTAATATTCAAAAACGGTATATGTCTAATAACTATTTCATCACAATAAAAATCTATAGGTTTTAACATTACTTTATTTAAAGTAACACTAAATCCATATTTATTAACTTTTATTGCATCATAAGTTATATATTCTTCATATTTATCAAGAATAGAGATAATATTTTCTTTACTTTGATGTTCAAATTTATAGGCAGCATATCCCCACCCTACTAGGATTAGCGCTATAAAGCTTATTATAATAAATCGTATTTTCATCTTTTTTACTGTAAAAAATTATTAAAAATCAATGTTGTTCCTGCGTAGACACCTAATCGTCATTGCGAGCAGCAGTAGGCTGCGTGGCAATCTCGTCAAATATCCTGAGATTGCTTCGTCAAGTACTTCGTAATTTTCCTCGCAATGACGAAAAACTGCACTTTGTAATAAAACCTTAAACAGTCCAAAATAGCATATATCGCTTAAAAAATATATTTATTTTTCTTTTAAACGATCAGCTATTAGCTGATATGATTCAAACACCTTATTTGGTTCTTTTTCAAGCAATTCAAATCCCAATTTTTCATTACTGTTAATATGCCATAATCTACAATTATCCGGACTAATTTCATCAGTTAACATAATGATAGATTCTTCACCGTTAAACACACGCCCAAATTCTAATTTACACTCAACAAGCCGAATCCCGACACCGATAAATAAGCCGCTTAGAAAATCATATATACGCAAAGCCTGCTCTTTTACCGCTTTAATTTCATCCCTAGTTAACCAGCCGAAATTTAATATTTGATACTCATTAACTATCGGATATTTAAATTCACGACTTCGGACCTTAAAATCAATGATAGGTTTATCAAATACATACCCTTCATCAATTCCGAATTCTTTTACAAATCTACTGCATGCTACTGATGATATTATTACTTGTATCGGGAAAACCTCAACATATTGAATTAATTGCTCCCTCATATTTATTTTTTCGATAAAATGATTTTCAATGCCGATCATTTCCAGTTTATCCATTAGAAAGGAAGAAATATTATTATTAAGTACTCCTTTACCTGATATATCAACAATCTCACCTGTTTCTAAAATAGCCTTATCGGAAAAAGCCATTATAAGTAAAAAATCTTCTTCAGCAGAATATAAAATTTTACTTGAACCTTCATATAATTTTTTTTTCATTTATTTGTCTCAAAATTCATTTTCCTCGTAATTGGGAGAAAATTACAAAGTAATTGACGAAGCAATCTCAGGAGCTTGTTATTATTTCATGAGATTGCTACGCAGCCTACGGCCGCTCGCAATGACGACTCTGGTATCCACACAAGCATATCATTAAAATCCCTGAAGATCATTCGGACCGATAATTGCCGACGTAATAGTACCACTAAATATTTTATTTGCCGTATTAATAATATCATCAGCTTGTATGCTCATGATAATTTCCATAATCTCTTCAGGAGAAAGATATTGACCGAAAACAGAATAATTTTTACCTATTTCTTCTGACTTATAGGTATTTTTCTCTTGAGCCATTTGTAAATTACTACGTAGTTGTGTTTTAGCTCTAAGAATCTCTTCTGTGCTTACTTGTTCAGTCATTTTTATTATTTCGTTTTTAATCTCTCTATATAATAATTCTAATTTATCATGTGCAGTGGATGCATAAATTGTAAACACTCCACTATCAAAATAAGCACTATTATAACTACCTACTGCATATGCTAAACCTAATTTCTCACGAATACTTTGAAATAAACGCGATGACATACCGCCACCGAATATTATAGAAAGTAGATGGGTTTGGTAAAGCTTTTCTAAATTAATATATGATGTACCTTCAAACCCTAGCACTAAACTAGTTTGCTCTAACTCCTTATTAATAAAGCCGTGTCCGCCTATGTATTTTGCTGGAATAAAGCTACTTTTTACTCCTTGCTTCAAAGAAGAAAATAACTGTTCCGCTATAATTACTATTTTATCATGATCAATATTACCGGCAATTGATAAATAGAGATTTTCAGCATTATAATGTTTATCTATAAAATTAAAAAAATGTTCTTTCGTAAAAGTTGCAAGGGTTTTAGCAGTACCTAAGATTGACTTACCCAATGGTTGTTCTCTATAAACTTTATTATAAAATTTCTCATATACTAGGTCATCTGGATTATCCTGATGATGAGCAATTTCCTGCATGATCACCTGATATTCCTTAGCTATTTCCTCATCAGAAAAAATAGAATTTTGAATTATATCGGCAAGTATATTAAGTGCTTTATCACAATTTTCAGACAAGACTCGTGCATAATATACCGTATTCTCATGACCGGTATAGGCATTAAAATGTCCGCCTATAGAGTCAAACGCTTCCGCTATCTGTTTTGCCGTTCTAGTTTTTGTACCTTTAAAAGCCATATGCTCAAGAAAGTGAGATATGCCATCCTCTTCTACATTCTCATAACGTGCTCCAACTTTAGCAATTAAATTTATTGCTACTGAATTAACATAAGGCATATTATATGTTAAAATTGTCAAACCGTTTTTTAATTTACTAACATTAAAATTTTCTTTCATAATTTATCTTTTATTTTCTAAATCGTCATTGCGCGGAGATGTATAGCATCGACGTGGCAATCTCAGAAATTTTATATTACTTCATGAAATTGCCACGCTCCTTATAGTCGCTCGCAATGACGTTTTTTGATTTAAGCGATGACTCTCTTAACTTCGTAAGCCTTAGAAATCTTGCAAAAGCAAAAATTATTGAATCTACAAAACCGTCAAAACCAAATACAAAATAGCGTCTGATAAAAAACGCTTTACAAAACCACCATATCATTTCTGTTGTTAAACGAAAATTTGAAAGCTTTTTTCCTTGCTTAACTAAATCTTTTGCTTGCTCGTTAGAATAAAAATTTGCTTTAGTGACCAACTGCTCAATTGAAGTACCCGAATAATGATAAGCAACTTCATTTAATAGATAAATTTTACCTGCAAAATCAACATCTTTATTAAATATTACCGAATCATGAGTAGTACTATTTACGGTATTTGCAAAGCTTGCAAATTTTTTATTATACAACCGAATACATTTATTAAATGGCGCAAACATTCGTGGCTTTTGGTCATTACGATGCATTATTAACAGCTTTATTTGATAAGCTAAATAACGATCTTGATTATGAGAGGCAAAAATATACTCTATTTCGTCTTGTAACTCTTTAGACAACTCCTCATCGGCATCAATATTAAGAACCCAATCATTTACGCAAAGGCTTTCGGCAAAAGATTTCTGTCCTACATAACCAAGCCACGGTTTTATTACTACCTTTGCTCCTAATTTTTCAGCTATTGCTACCGTATCATCAGTACTTTCACTATCGACTACTATCACCTCATCAGTAATATTTTTTACGCTATTTATAGCTCGTGCTACCCTTGTGGATTCATTTTTGGTAATAATAAATGCTGAGATTTTTTCAGTTAATGACTTATGCATAATACGTATACATTCTAAGAATTTTTACAACTTTTTCTTGTTTATAAACTTCATAAACCAACCTATGTTGAATATTAATTCTTCTTGAATAGCAACCGCTAAAGTCACCAACGAGCTTTTCATATGGAGGGTAAATTTTCCAAGGATCAGTACTAATTATGTTTAATAAAACTTCTACTTTATTCTTTAAACCGGCTTGCACTATTTTCTTAGCATCTTTTTGTGCTTGTATAGTATAACGAATTATATACATTTATAAAAAATTACCAATTTAATTTATCGCTACACTTTGCTATAGGCTCTGCTCGTCCTTCAATTATAGACTTATGCATATTTGGAATAGATAATAAATATAAAGTTTCTTCCATATTATGATAATCTTCTTCTGAAATTATAACTACATTATTTCTTTTACCTTTAATATAAACAGGTTTGTGTACATCAGAAACATAATCTATAAGTTTATAAAGCTTACTTCTTGCTTCGCTTGTATTATATATTTCCATTATTTTTTCCTTATAGTTAGTGAGACTTAATATTAATAACGTACTATAAACAGTACGTTTTGTCAAGGTTATATTCCTACTATCACCCTAAACACCAGCTTAACTACATAAGTTAAAAGGAATGTGGATAATAATCCGCTAAGCCATAGGATAATAAACCATTGCCACCCTTTGAGACAAGAGGTTATTGTTTTAAATTTTTTAATATATCGGATGATGAGATGATTTGCCACGGAATATATAATAACAATAGAATGTGTAGCCAAGTATGACAGGTAGGAATATCCCAGCCCCTATCAACAGTAAAGACTGTGACTCCGGTGCTGCTGCAGCAGTTTCAAGCGTAACTTTATAAGGAACTATATATGGCCATATGCTTATCGCGAGCCCTAAATATCCTAATAAAAATAACAAGATCGTATAAATAAACGGCTTTACTTCTTTTTTCTGCTTAACGGCTTTAATTAACTTGATAAATATTAAAGCAGTTACAATAGGTACAATAGATAAATAGTAAATATTAGGTACACTAAACCAACGATGATTTATTTGGTTATTTAAGAAAGGAACCCATAAGCTTACAAAGCCCATAAAAAGTGCAACGTAAAATAAAATATATAAAGCAGATTTATAAGCCCAATCTTGTGTTGTCTTTTCTGTTTTCAGGATAAGCCAAGTAGCACCCAAGAGTGCATAACCGAATATTAATGCTATCCCCGTCATAACGGAAAAGGGAGTAAGAAAATCAAAGCTCCCTCCTGCAAATTCTCGTCCTTCTATCTCTATTCCTTGGACAAACGTACCAAGCATTAAACCTTGACAAAAAACAGTAATCATAGAACCGAAATGAAAAGCGTAGTCCCAAATATAACGATGACCTATATGAGCCTTAAAACGGAATTCAAAAGCTACACCACGAAATATTAGACCGAGTAACATCAATATAATAGGAATATATAAAGCCGGCATTAATAGCGAATATGCCAACGGGAAAGCCGCAAATAAACCACCGCCGCCAAGTACTAACCAAGTTTCGTTACCGTCCCAAAAAGGAGCAATAGAATTGATCATTTTATGACGGCAATCATCGGTAGGTGCAAACGGAAATAAGATTCCTACTCCTAAATCAAAACCGTCTAATAAAACATAGAAACAAATAGCGGTAGCTACAAGCCCACCCCAAACAAGCGGTAAATCTATATAAGGTGCAAAATTTAACATAAGCTTATTACTTTTCTAATAATGGGTTATTCAAACCACTCTCTCCGTACATTTCTTTATTATCTATCACTTCTATACCTTTCTTTATCAAATGCATTATATAATATATACCCGCTCCGAAAATGATCACATACACTACTATAAAAGCAATTAGAGAAATAAATACATATTTGCCGAGTACCGGTGATACCGTATCCACGGTTTTTAAAATATTATATACTATATAAGGTTGTCTACCTACCTCGGTTACGAACCAACCGGCAAGTACTGCAATAAAACCTGAAGGTGACATTAATATATACCAATATTGAAACCAATGCGTAGTATATAATCTTTTCTTCAAGTAAAGATATAACCCCACAATACCTGTAAATACCATTAAGCAACCGATTCCTACCATAATACGAAAGCTAAAAAATACTACTGCAACCGGCGGACGCTCTTCTTTTGTCCATTCTTTTAATCCTTTCACTTCACCATCTAAACTATGCGTTAAGATTAAACTACTAGCATAAGGTATTTCTACAGCATATTTTGTTTTTTCTTCTTCCCCGTCAGGAAAACCGATAAGATTAAAAGCTGCTCCTTTATCTGTATTCCAAATACCTTCCATAGCCGAGACCTTGACCGGCTGATATTTAAGAGTATTTAAACCATGCAGATCACCAATAACTATTTGAATAGGTGCAACGATTAACGCCATTAACACCGCCATAAAAAGCATAATTTTAGCATGCTCTTTATAACGATTATTCAGTAAATAAAAGCTAGCTACACCACCGATAACAAAAGAAGTAGTTAAATAAGCCGCCGTAATCATATGGAAAAAGCGATATGGGAAAGAAGGGTTAAAGATAATTTCTAGCCAATTTAAAGGATAAAAGAATCCTTCGCCTCGCAGTTCAAAACCAGCAGGCGTATGCATCCAGCTACTAGCTGCAAGTATCCAAAAAGCTGAGATTACAGTACCAACGGCAACTATTAACGTAGAAATAAAATGTACTTTTTTACTGACTTTATTAAAGCCGAATAACATTATACCTAAAAAAGAAGATTCGAGGAAAAAGGCAGTAAATACTTCAAAACCAAGAAGCGGACCAAGGACATTTCCAACCTTATCTGAAAAATTCGACCAGTTAGTACCGAATTGATAAGACATTACAACACCCGAAACTACTCCCATACCGAAAGTAACGGCAAAAATCTTCACCCAAAATTTGTATATTTCTTGATAAACCGGCTTTTTTGTTTTCAACCACAACCCTTCAATTACCGCTAAAAAGCTTGCAAGCCCTATAGTAAAAGCAGGGAATATTATATGAAAACTTATGGTAAAAGCAAATTGAATCCTTGATAATAATCCTTGATCAAATTCCATATTTAAGCTGCTGTTTTAAGATAATAAGCTTTGTGACAATAACAATATACTCCCAGTGTAATAACGTATACTTACGTGAGTACCACAGTACTTATAGGACGACGACGTAGCCAATTTTTCAAATTAAGCGAGTATACAGTATTTGATTTAATCATCCACCTTTGCTATTATTAAATTCTATCTGATTAGTTTTAACAAATTTTCCTTTTTCGGAGTTCCAATTATAATGAACATTTACTATTCTTACTTCTGTAACATTAATATCACCATTGGGCAATTGCGTTACATCATACCCTTTTCGGATAGAATCCGTAATTAATAAACTTGCTTGACAAATATATTTTACATCAAAGAACGGAGAATTGTCTTCCTTAGACTTTTCTTGTTCTTCTAAAAAATTATTAGATAATTCTTTTGCTTGCATTTCTAATGATGTTGAAGTTATTTTCTGAATTTTGTAGCATTATTTAAGGTAAGAAGCAAGGCTTGTTTATTATTTTTCCACAGATTTAATATTTTGAGGTATATTTTAAAATAATTAAATTAAATATGCTCCAAAATAACACGAATTAATATATTATTTTAAAATCGAGGTACATTATCGTGATAAAATACCCTACTTTATCTAAATCAACATTTAGCTTAAGTATTTATTTTTTAAAATTCGATAAAGTTAAAATGACTTTATTGACTGTAATTTGTATTTTACTCGGTATGATTCCGGCGATTGATAGTATATTACTTCAGAAAATCATTGATTTAATAGAATCTTTCAGCGATAAGAACGCTAATAATCTTTTATCTTCCATGATTTACTGGGCAGTATTTTATGCTCTTTGGTGGGAGAGTATTAATATAGCATATCGTTCATATGATTATTTGTATCTCAAGACTATGCCCGTAATAAAAGGGAAAATACTAAATGAACTTTATAATTACACCCAATATCATAGCCATAAATTCTTTCAGGATAATCTAGCAGGACATATTAGCAATCGTATTACCGAAACTGCAAGATCGTTTGAGATGATTATTTCAATATTTGGTGAAAAAATTCTTCGTAAACTCGCTATTATTGTATTTGCATTAATTGCTTTATATTCAGTACATTACGTTTTTGCTACGATATTTATTTTATGGATTACGGTTTTTTTAGGACTTAGTGTTCTTTTCTCCGATAAAATCAATAAATACTCATTAAATTATGCTAGAAGCCAATCTTTTGTTGCCGGTAGTATCGTAGATGCAATTAGCAACATTAATGCGGTTAGAATGTTTACAGCCCATAAATTTGAACGTCAACATCTCGAAACAAGAGTAGAAAATGCCGTAGCCGATGAGCAAACTATGCAATTCTTTATGTTCAAATTGCGTTATGCTCTTGGGACTTCTTGTTCAATAATGATTTTTATAATGATTTATTATTTATCTAAACTTCGTAGCGAATTATCTATAAGCATAGGTGATTGCGTATTAGTGCTAACATTATGTATAAATGTAGCAGACGATATTTGGGATTTAACGCAAGAAATCGGTGATATGTTCGAGCAGGTCGGGGCATTTAATCAAGGCTTATCTTTAATGGCACCGCATATTATAACTGATATTGCAAACGCTACTCCATTAGATATCAAAGAAGGGGTTATTGAATTTAGAAATGTTACATTTAATTATCATCATAATAACAATCTATTTTATAATAAATCGGTATTAATACCGAGTAAACAAAAAGTAGGACTAGTTGGATTTTCAGGTTCAGGGAAAACCACTTTTATTAGTTTACTCACGAGGTTACATGATATAGAAGAAGGAATGATTTTAATAGATAATCAAAATATTAAAAACGTAACTCAAGATTCTTTAAGAAAAGCCATTAGCCTTATACCTCAAGAACCGGTGCTTTTTCATCGTACCATTTTGGACAATATCAGATACGGGAAAAAAGAAGCTACTCTTGAGGAGGTTATAGAAGCAGCAAAAGCTGCACATATTCATGATGTTATCGATAATCTACCGGACGGTTACGATACTATGTGCGGTGAACGGGGGAATAACTTATCAGGCGGTCAGCGTCAAAGAATTATCATAGCAAGAGCCATCTTAAAAAATGCTCCTATTTTAATTCTCGATGAAGCAACAAGTAGCTTAGATAGCGAGACGGAAAGCCTGATTCAAGAGTCAATGGATTATTTAATGCAAAATAAAACCGTGATAGTCATTGCCCACAGATTATCTACTTTACTCAATATGGATAGAATTTTAGTTTTTGAAAAGGGAAGTATAATCGATGACGGTAACCATGCAGAATTACTAAAAAATAGTAAGCTATATCAAAAATTATGGAACTCTCAAGTTAAAGGGTTAATAGTGTGAGGAGGTATTACCCTGGTTTTATGTCATTCCTGCTTTCGCAGGAATTACATAAAACCAGCCTCAACCTTTAAACTAAATCATTATAAGCCACTATTTCTCCTGTTGCTTCAACTTGAAGTAGTCCGCACTCTGTCATTGCTTGTATTGCACTCTCAGGTAATTCTATCTTATCTGTAGCGTTACTATCGAATAATATCTTCAATTTTTAAAATGCATAAAAACTCTAAAGGCGGTATCAATTTAACTATCTTTCCTCCTAATTCTATTAATGGTTGTTTTATAGAATCATCCGAATCCACACTCATTTGATTTGAAAATATTATATAGTTCTAATAGGCTTTTTATATACTCATCCTTAGAAACATCTTTTACAACCGGTAATATTGCTGCTTTCCATTGAACAAACGCAGCTAAATCTTTCTTGTCAATAGCCTTAATTTTCTTGTAATCATTCTTACGCAATGTGGATTCAAGCGTTAAAAGAGCTTTCAGAGGTTCATAAATTGCTTCCTTGTCACGGACCATTTGACCGTCAGAATCGAGTATATTCGATTAGCACCATATTGTAACAATACTTTTACCATATCTGTACTCTGCTTACTATCATTCAATTCTCTAGTTAGGTCTACTAAACTTTTAAATGCGGTTTTTCATATTAGCACCATAAGCGAGCAATTTAGTTACCATGGCTATATTTAGGTATAGGACGTACATATTTCTAAATAAGTCATATTGTCACCTGTTACTACGTAATTAGGACCCACACCATTTTCAATTAGAAATGCTGCCATATCAAAATGTTGCGCTGTTAGGGCAGTGTGAAAAACGGTCATACCGCTGTTGTGGTCAAGGATTATATTTGCACCTTTGGCAAGTAGAAACCTTACTATCCCTTTCTGATTATTATGACACGCAAAATATAAAAAAGATTTAGCCTCACCTTCCAATGTATATACTTCTGTATTTGGATCTTCAAGCAAAGCTTTGAATTCTTTGACAAAACTTTCTCTAAAAAATTCATATCTTTTTATTTTATATATATTATTAAATCCCATATTTTCTTCTATATCTTTACTGCTTAATATCTCATGAAATTTATTTCTAATTATATCATCGATTATCAAGTATGTCCCTTAATGATTCAATTGATAGTATTTTGTATCGTACAGAAAAAAATCATTTTATCAACAAATAGTTGATTTATTAGTAAGCAATCAATAAACTAAAATATTATATTAAATATTGTCATATGCTGTTATAATCACTTTTTTAGCCACTAATATTTAAACAATGAAACTATCTGATTTTGACTTTGATTTACCAAGCGAACTGATCGCACAATATCCATCTAGTGAACGTGATAACTCAGATTTACTAATTGCTGTTACGCCGCCTATTAAAACCAAATTCTACAACATAATAGATTACTTAAAAGAAGGGGACTTATTAGTCTTTAATAATAGTAAGGTAATAAAAGCACAGTTAAATTTGGGGAAAAATATTACAATAAATTTGAATCAAAAATTATCAGATGATAGTTGGTCGGCTTTTGCTAAACCAGCTCGAAAGCTTCATGTAAATGATGAATTTTATTTTGATAATCATAAGGTAATTATTACCGAAAAACTTGCAATGGGTGAGATTAAAGTAAAATTTAAGCTTAATGATATTTCTGTATTCGAGTTCTTAAATAAATACGGTGAGATGCCGCTACCGGTTTATATTAGGCGTTCACACTCATTATGTCATCCCGTGGCTACGACCACGGGATCCAAAACATATTTAAATAATGACTGGATACCGTGGTCAAACCACGGGATGACAAACACTCAAAACGACAACGACCGCTATCAAACTGTCTATAGCCAAATAGAAGGTTCAGTTGCAGCACCGACAGCAGGCTTGCATTTTACAAAGGATATACTTGATAAGCTTAAGGCAGAAGGCATACAAGCCACATTTTTAACATTACATGTGGGAGCTGGAACTTTTTTACCTGTAAAAACCGAAAATATTCATGAACATAAAATGCATACCGAATATTGCTCTATTACTCCTGACACTGCTGAAATTATCAATAAAGCAAAGCAAGAAGGGAAACGTATTATCGCAGTCGGCACTACAACACTTAGAACACTTGAGAGTTCTTGCAATAACGGCATCGTAAAAGCAGGTAGCTTTAAAACCGATATTTTCATAACACCAGGTTTTAAATTTCAAACAGCCGATATGCTACTTACTAATTTCCATTTTCCTAAATCTACTTTATTTATGCTTATATGTGCTTTTGCCGGATTTAAAGAGATGCATGAATTATATAAATATGCTATAAAAGAAGCAATGCGTTTTTTTAGCTACGGCGATGCAACGCTTTTATGTAGGAAATGATAATCACAACCGTCATTGCGAGCAACTAAAAGGAGCGTGGCAATCTAGCAAAAATAACAAAAAATGCTAAAGGTTAGCATTTTTCACTGGATCCCGTGGTCAAACCACGGGATGACGGAGGTGAAATTGATCCACGCAACAAAGCCTTCCTGCTTTTAGCTAGGAACGACATTTTAGAAAAAACCTATAACAAACTAGATAAAAAATATTTTGGATGGTTAAATCCTCTACTTCATTAATACGCGATTCAAAACAAACTGCTTTACGAGAAGAATTAAAACAGCTGGCAGCAGCACTTAATAAGCCTAAAAGTTTATTCAAATTCTTTAATCAAAACAACTTAGAAAGCGGAATTTATTTATACGGTCCGGTGGGCAGCGGTAAAACTATGCTCATGAATTCTTTTTGTGAAGAATTAACCACACCTAAAATAATAATACATTATCAGAACTTTATGCAGGAAATTCATAAATCTATGCATAAATTACAAACAGCAAATCAAAAAGATATCATCCCTAAAATTGCTAAAAACTATACTAAACAAACTAAAGTGTTATGTATAGATGAGTTTGAAATTAAAGATATTACTGATGCAATGATAATCGGTAGATTGTTTAATGCATTAATACAGCAAAATATTTTTATTTTTATAACTTCTAACACGAGTCCCAATAATCTGTACAAAGACGGATTACAACGAGAATCTTTCTTACCTTTTATAAAGATAATCAATAATACATTTTATGTTAAATATCTAGATAATCAACATGATTATCGATTTGATAAAGCGTTAAGAGTTAAAGAGGCAAGGATAATTTATCCTTTAACTTTAGAAAACCAAAACAAACTTGAAAAAATTATCACGGATATTAGTGATAATAATCTTGCTCCTCAAAATATACAGGTTCTAGGTAGAGAAATATCCTTTCAAAAAGTGCATAAACGAATATTAGTAACAGATTATAATGAATTATTTACAAGAGACTTAAGCTATATCGATTATGTTAATATTTGCCAAAATTTTAACGTTATTATAGTGGGGAACGTTCATACTATCGATGCTAACGATACAAATACAGCCGTTAGATTTATCAACTTTATCGATAATGCCTATTTCTATAAAATACTCTTATTTATGAGCCTAGAAAATAACCCAAATAAAATATATCAAGGTTCAGCACGAGCCGCAGAATTTAAACGCACTATTTCAAGACTAAATGAAATGAATAGCGAATCTTATTTATTAAATAATGATTTTAAGAATTAACTTCAATTTTCGCTAAAAAAGCTCTTTAATTACTAATTAAAATTTATTTACAGATGACCTCTAAGAAACTTAATAAATTCATCAATATTGATCTTTATATCGTCTTCTAAATGCTCTTCTGTTGTCTGATGATCTACATAAAAAGGATAATAATCGCATTACATATAATTTGCCATTCTTTTATAAAAACTTCTAGAGGGAGTTGTACCATGATCAATCTCTACTACCGTGCATTTTGGAACCGCAAAAATAAAGTTAGCAAATCCTGATCCGTGCGATCCAACTATTATTTTTGCTTTATTAAAAAGCTGGGCCTGTTCATACGGAAAGGATAGCGCTAGATATATTACTTTCAAACCGGATCTCTCAATTTTTTCTATTAATTCCTCTTCATTAACTATTGTTCGGGTAGAAGCGTATTTACGAGAAATATATATTTTATCGTATGCTTTACTATTATCTTTAATAAAAATATTTCTTAAATCTTTTTTTAACCATAAAGGCAAAGGTGTACCTTTTACCGGAATAAAAGGTACAGATGGAACAATTAGTCTAGTAGCTTGAATTATACAGTCACTATTTACTACAAAAAGCTTATCTTCCGGTATATTTAAATAATTTAATACTATTTCTAATGACTTAATTTGCCATGAATATTTTAAATTATTAATATAGGTACGATCATATTCAAGAGCTGATTCTTTTAATATAATTAATCTAGGCAAAATTTGTAGCAGCCAATGATACCAATTTTCAGAACCAAAAGATAAAATTACTGCTAATTTTCCATTAAAATATAAACGATTTTCAGTATTAATATCTCGTTTTTTTAATAAACGATGTTGATCACCTAAGCTTGTTTGAGGATCTTGTAGAATATAACCTTCTTGAGTTAAAATTCCACCTTCATTAATTACTGTGACGTTTGGTAACTCTAAAATAAATTGACCAGTATTTTTTTTCTTTAAATAGCTTTTTAATTTCTATGTTAGATTTTAGCGATTCTATGGAAATAAATTGATGTTTATTCTTTCATGCGTAAGCATTACTAATATAGAGAAAGGTAAAAATTATGAATATAAAATATTCTCATAAAGAGAAAGAAAGATAATTAAAAATTTGCATTGCAAGCTTGGCAGCGACTTACTCTCCCATGCCTTATGACATAGTACCATTAGCGCTATGAGGTTTCACATTCGAGTTCGGGATGGGATCGTGTGTTTCACTCATGCTATAACCACCAAGCTAGCAATACAAACTTTTAAAAAGATAGATTTGTATTATAGTCTACTGTTAATGTTGTTGCACGACTCAAAAAAATTCTCAACATCATATCTTAACTTTTACTACGATACTCAGCAAAATAATTTTCGCTGGATATCGTTGCAGGACTACAGTATAACATTAGTTATGCAATAACATTTTTATTAGTTGATAAAACTATTTAACCTGATAACTTTGTGAGTAGATACTACACTCTTATAACATTAACACTATATGCATATGTAATCTCACAGCAAAGTAAATCAATCGAGCTATTAGTATCGGTTAGCTACACACATTACTGTGCTTCCACACCCGACCTATCAACGTGGTGGTCTTCCACGGCTCTAATGGGGAAGTCTAGTTTTGAGGTGGGTTTCCTGCTTAGATGCATTCAGCAGTTATCCCTTCCGTACTTAGCTACCCAGCTGTGCCGTTGGCACGACAACTGGTCCACCAGGGGTACGTCCACCTCGGTCCTCTCGTACTAAAGGCAGATCCTCTCAAACTTCCTACACCCACGGCAGATAGGGACCGAACTGTCTCACGACGTTCTAAACCCAGCTCACGTACCACTTTAATCGGCGAACAGCCGAACCCTTGGGACCTTCTCCAGCCCCAGGATGTGATGAGCCGACATCGAGGTGCCAAACGATTTCGTCGCTATGGACGCTTGGAAATCATCAGCCTGTTATCCCCGGAGTACCTTTTATTCGTTGAGCGATGGCCCTTCCACTCGGGACCACCGGATCACTATGACCGACTTTCGTCTCTGCTCGTCTTGTCAGACTCGCAGTCAGGCTAGCTTATGCCATTGCACTCTAAAAGTTGATTTCCGACCAACCTGAGCTAACCATCGCGCGCCTCCGTTACTCTTTGGGAGGCGACCGCCCCAGTCAAACTACCCACCATGCATTGTCTCGGATCCTGATTCAAGGACCTCGGTTAGATGTCAAGCACCAAAAGGGTGGTATCTCAAGGGTGACTCCACAAAGGCTGACGCCTTCGCTTCGTAGTCTCCCACCTATCCTGCACATCTGATTCCTAACACCAGTGCAAAGCTATAGTAAAGGTTCACGGGGTCTTTCCGTCTGACCGCGGGAACTCCGCATCTTCACGGAGAATTCAATTTCGCTGAGTCGATACTGGAGACAGTGGGGAAATCGTTACGCCATTCGTGCGGGTCGGAACTTACCCGACAAGGAATTTCGCTACCTTAGGACCGTCATAGTTACGGCCGCCGTTCACTGGGACTTCAATTCAGAGCTTGCACCCCTCCTTTTAATCTTCCAGCACTGGGCAGGCGTCAGACCCTATACATCGTCTATTGACTTTGCAGAGCCCTGTGTTTTTAATAAACAGTCGCTACCCCCTAGCTTGTGCCACCTGCACATGGTTGCCCATATACAGGTCATCTTTCTTCCGAAGTTACAGATGCAATTTGCCTAGTTCCTTCAGCATCGTTCTCTCAAGCGCCTTGGTATACTCTACCTGTCCACCTGTGTCGGTTTCGGGTACGGTCTATAATGAAGGTGTTATTTCCTGGAAAATATTCACTGCACAATCAATCCAATAAGACTGTACAATTTACTATTTTCGTCACATCCTTCAGGTTCAGGAATATTAACCTGATTCCCATCGACTACGCCTTTCAGCCTCATCTTAGGGGCCGACTAACCTTGCGCAGATTAACTTTACGCAAGAACCCTTGGACTTTCGGCGAGAATGTTTCTCACATTCTTTATCGCTACTTATGTCAGCATTCTCACTTCCGATACCTCCAGCAAACCTTACGGTTCACCTTCGCAGGCTTACGGAACGCTCCGCTACCATTTATGCCAAATGCATAAACCCGCATCTTCGGTACATGACTTGAGCCCCGTTACATTGTTGGCGCAAGAAAACTTATTTAGACTAGTGAGCTATTACGCTTTCTTTAAATGATGGCTGCTTCTAAGCCAACATCCTAGTTGTTTTGGTCTTCTCACATCCTTTAACACTTAGTCATGATTTAGGGACCTTAGATGGCGGTCTGGGCTTTTTCCCTCTCGACTATGGACCTTAGCACCCATAGTCTGTCTGCTATGCTGTACTCATCGACATTCGGAGTTTGATTGAGTTTGGTAAGTCTGTGGGACCCCCTAGCTCATTCAGTGCTCTACCTTCGATGGTAATCGCTATAACGCTCTACCTAAATAGATTTCGCGGAGAACCAGCTATATCCGAGTTTGATTGGCCTTTCACCCCTAACCACAGCTCATCCCCTACTTTTTCAACAGTAGTGGGTTCGGTCCTTCAGTGGATTTTACTCCGCTTTCAACCTGGCCATGGCTAGATCACCCGGTTTCGGGTCTAATTCATCTAACTAAACGCCCTATTCAGACTCGCTTTCGCTACGCCTACACCTAACGGCTTAAGCTTGCTAGATAAACTAAGTCGCTGACCCATTATACAAAAGGTACGCCGTCACAAGACATATAAATACGCTTGCTCCGACTGCTTGTAAGCATTTGGTTTCAGATACTATTTCACTCCCCTTGTCGGGGTACTTTTCACCTTTCCCTCACGGTACTTGTTCACTATCGGTCACTAGAGAGTACTTAGGCTTAGAGGGTGGTCCCCCTATGTTCAAACAGGATTTCACGTGTCCCGCCTTACTCAAGGACTTCAAACTTTTTACCTATACGGGACTATCACCCTCTATGGTCAACCTTTCCATGTTGTTTTAGTTATTTTTTTGAAGCCACTGGCCTGGTCCGCGTTCGCTCGTCACTACTAACGGAGTCTCGGTTGATGTCCTTTCCTCCAGCTACTTAGATATTTCAGTTCGCTGGGTTTGCCTCATATAGCTATGTATTCACTATACAATACCTAATAAATTAGGTAGGTTTCCCTATTCGGAAATCTTCGGATCGAAGTTTATTCGCAACTCCCCGAAGCTTATCGCAGCGTATTACGTCCTTCATCGCCTTCTAGTGCCAAGGCATCCACCAAATGCTCTTATTATATTTACTTATGCTTTTAACTTGAGATTACACAATGCATACAGAATTAATTTCACAATTATTTTTCTTATTTTCAGCATCTACTCACGATATAAATTTTTATTATCGCGGTGTATTTAGTTTTTAGCTTTACCAACTTTTTAAACAGCTACAAAGTTTTACGTTTCAAACCTTGTGTGATGATTTTATATCTATATTTTTAAAGCTTGTCAAACACTAATTTCAAATAATTTTAATTTTATTTCTTATGAGAGGGCTTAAAGTTATTTAAACCTCTTTTTAAGGTAGGCTTTGTCGGCTTTTTGTTTAGATTTGTAGTCCCTAATTTATCTACCTTACCGCCTAAATCTTCAAACAAAAATCTGCCTTTTTGTAAAATATGATTTACTGCTGTTATTTCTCCTTCTCTGTTTATCACACCGCTTTGAGTTTTAACCCATAATAATCTACCGTCTTTTCTAAAGACTGGATTTTCATCAATTGCAAAATCTTTAGTTATACTTAAATTACCGTTCTTATCAAATTTACCTAAAATATTTTTCTGTAAATCAGCAAATACGGCATGAGCGTATAATTTTGAAATTTCTTTTATTTGTTTTGGATCGTTTATATGTTCGCCGGCTTTGTTAATAAAGCCGCTAATTTCATATTGAGATGTTTTACCATGTGGAGTTTTTGTCACAAGAAATTGAGTTTCCGTAAGTAGCTTAGTTTGATCCTCTACTTCATCATCTACTATAGATGCTTATAATGCTATCAAAGCTTTGTTACCATATTAATTACTTTCCTTTTTAAAGAATAAATATCACTATTCTTTTCAAACTTTGAGGTAAACTCCTTAACGTCTCAATTATCATTAAACCTAACTTCTTTTTTATCTTTACCCATAATAATACTCTTATTTTAATACTGTATCTTTTAAAATATTTGTACCACGTAAAAATTCTTCTATACTCAAAGCTTTTTTACTCTCTTGCTGAAGTTTTTTCACGCGTAATATACCGCTTCCACAAGCTATTTCCAGCTTATCGCTAATAACGGTACCGGAAGTAAAGTGATGATCCGCATTTAAATATTCTGCTTCAAGGATTTTAATTATTTTATCATTATAACTAAAATATACTCCGGGCCAAGGATTCATGCCCCTTATTTTACAATCTATTTTATATGCGGATTCATGCCAATTAATTTTTCCTTCTGCTTTAGTTAATTTATGAGCATACGTAACGCCGTCACTTGGCTGTGTTATTGGTACTATATTATCGATATTTGCAAGTGTTTTAATTAATAACTCCGCTCCGAGATTTGCACATTTGTTATGCAGTTCTTCCAATGTTATTCTTTCTTCTAAATCAAAATCTTCTTTCATCAATATATCACCTGTATCAAGCCCTGTATCCATACGCATAATACATACACTACTTTTCCGGTCACCCTCTATAATAGTACGCTGCAGAGGAGCCGCTCCTCTGTGACGAGGCAAATCAGATGGATGGATATTAAGACAGCCGTATTTCTTAGCTTCTAATATAGCTTTCGGCACAATAAAACCATAGGCAATAACAACTATAATATCAGCATTAACTTTATTAATTAGATTTATTATTTCATCATTACGAAGAGTAGAAGGAGTATAAACAGGAATTTGATGCTCAAATGCTAATTGATGTATTGGAGATTTAGCTAAGTTAAGTCCTCTGCCCTTAGCTTTAGGTTGCTGTGTAAAAACAGCTTTAACTTCGTGATGAGTTATAAGTTTTTTAAGAGCGGGAACAGCGAATTCAGGCGTTCCCATAAAGATTACTTTCACACTATATTATTTTTAAGTTTCTTAAGCTTACGAAGTACTACATCTCGTTTTAAATTACTTAAATAATCAATCATAAGCTTACCTTCTAAATGATCATACTCATGCTGGATAACTCTTGCAAGCCAATCATTTGCTTTAAGCTCTTGCGATTTACCATGATAGTCTAAATACCTAATCTTTATAGATTCCGGTCTTGCCACCTCAATACGTTGCTCCGGTAATGAGATACAACCTTCGTTAGCCGTAACTAGCTCTTCTGCTTTTTCTATTACTTCAGGATTCACTATAAAAAGCGGATAAAAATCTTTTGGTCTTGCTACCGAATCATGATCTTGTATATCAATTACTAAAATACGTTTCAATACCCCTACTTGTACTGCTGCAAGCCCTGCACCGTCTTCATGGTACATAGTTTTAAGCATATCATCCATAAATTTTCGTGTTTGATCGGTAAACTCTAAAACCGGCTGAGATTTCTGCTTTAATCTTTCATCAGGTGCCGTTACTATCGGTAATATTGACATAATTAAATCTTAATATTTAATTTTAATATACTATAAAATCACCAAAATGTAAAGAAAGCAAACCTGCCTAATTCCGGCAATAGTTGCATAATAAACTCACCTATTTGCAATAATTTGTCGAATTAATAATATTTAGTAAAAAATAATAGCAAATATCAGATAACATGTTAATAAATAAGGCTTGCATAAAATTAAGGAGGAATAATAATGCATTGGGGTGATATTGAAGAAATTGCAGAACAACTCGAAGAACATTGTAGCGATCAGTATAATGAAAAAAAAAATTTCATTATTAAAGCTAGAGAAACTGATTAGAGATTTAAAGGACTTTGAAGATGGAGAGAAAAAAGTCGAAGAAGTTACATTAGAAGAAATTTTAGACAAATGGGAAGAATTACGTGAAGAAATTAGAGAAATCGATTAAGTAGCTTTTGAGTTATTTTCAGACATTTATAAATTAACTTTATAAAAATACATTATAATCAATAAAAATATAGCAACTGCCTGAAAAAAAACCCTTAAAGTCATTAACTTTGAACTAAATTTCTTATCAAACTTTCCTGCGATAGCCATCGATACTACCCCTATAATAAGCACCGCAACGGTTAAACCAATCGCAATTAATAACCACATCATAATTTATTACCAATATATCACTTTCCACACAAAGATTATATGCTTGTTCTCTTTTAAATCAATTATATAATATTTGAGATTTGATTAAAAAATTCACTAATTCTTCGTAAAAAATAATAATTCAAGGAACACAAATATCTAATTTATCAAATATAGATAATTCAACAATTACTTTAAAAGCAAAAGAGATATTAGGCTCTTGCGTTCTTATTAATTTTTGCTCAAAAATATCTAAAAACACAAATAATTTAATTTTCTGCACGCAAGAACCTAGAGTATTTTGAGAAACCTCGTCCTATTGCTAAAATATTTATTAATGCTCACGGTGGAACATGACTTGCTCTGTGCAAATTTGCTTAAATTAAGCTTTCTGAGTTACACTATTATCTATCAGTTTAACAAAAGCACCATTTCCTAAAACATTAGCACAAGTGATCACAGGATCAAATAAGATATAAAGAGCTGTAATCAGAGACATCATATTAGTATTAAAACCTAGATATTGTTCAAGTATAGGGGGCATTACAATAATTCTACCACCTGGTATAGCTGCTACTGAAAATTTTGCCAATACAAAATAAAAAGTAAAATAATTAAATAAAGTAGGTTCAGCTAATCCATAACTTTTTAGTATAGCATAAGCCAAAATCGATATGGCAAAACAATCGCCAACAAGATGAATATTGACTGTTATTGGTCAACGGTACGAGCGAGTGCTTTATTATTTGTATTATTTTCTGCTCCTATTATACTAATTGGCATACTTATAACACTAGACATTGCACTAAATCCACTTATAGACGCTGGCATCATATTACTAAAGCTAGCTATGCATTCCTTAACTCGACAGTTACTCAAAATAAAATAAGCAAGAAAGATATAACCAAACTGAGCAAATACGATCGTCACAAAAATGAACATATAATCTTTAATAATTATATCTAATACTTCATCAAACTGTAGTTTTACGATAAAGCCCATTATAAATAAGGGCATTATATAGCAACAATCGCAATATTTTTGCCACAAATGCTTCTAGCTTACAAGCCAATCCAATTGCAACTTCAGCACACAATTTTGAGGAAATAAAGCTTAAGATAATACTACTAAATACGATTTTATCATTAGAAATAATATTAGGAAAATTAAGCAACAATAAAGGCTTTAAACTAGCATTTTCTATAGGAGAGCTCATTGATAAAGCGAATTGATATATGTATATACCTACATAATGACTTATGAAGGTAGAACAAACATTAGACCCACATACTAGTAATAATATTAAAAAACTATACGTGTTGCATCTTTGACTAGCATTACAACAGATTTAAAAAGTAAACCAAAAATAATTAAAGGCAGAAATAATCCAATTATAGAAATAGATAGACTTATTGAATACAATAACCTTTGTACTTCTAAACTCATTAGTGGGTTTAACAATATGATAGCTATGATAATAGCCATTAAAATAAGTAGCATTTTACGCAACATAAAACTTACCTAATAATTAGTTAATTTAAATAGATGAATATAATTAAAAGAAAGATATAGAGATATTGTGACCGGCTTAGACCGGTTATAGTAGTAAAAAAAGACTGGAAAGTTAATATCTGCATATTAATTCAACATAAAGTTATTATAGAGAGCAAAATTAGTGTTGCAATACTTTTCTAGAAGTTCTTTTTTTTTGGGGGGGGGTATTGTTAACTAAAAGCAGATCAATTAATAAATTAACGTCATTGCGAGGAAAATTACAAAGTACGTCTGCAATCTCAGGAGTTTTATTATTTCATGAGATTGCCACGTAACCTATGGCTGCTCACAAGGCATTGTTGCGTGAAGCAATTTCACCTCTGTCATCCCGTGGCGTGACCACGGGGTGACACAGTGGGTTTTACCGATCCACGCAACAATACCTCCTCGCAATGATGACTTAGGTATCTATGCAAAATGCTTTCGCAAGAATGACATCGAGAGCTTTTTAAGAGCTATGCGGGAATCACAACGCCTCAGCCCTTACACATCTTCAGATTGCTCTAATCCCTCTTCCTCTAACTCACTATCTTCTTCTCTTTCAGCAGTTTCAGCAATTAAAGAGACAGACACGACTTTTTCACCATCATCTAGCTTAAATAGGATTACGCCGCTAGTATTACGTCCCGTAATACGTATTGACTCAAGTTTACAGCGAATTAACTTACCGCTATTGGTAATCAGCATTAACTCATCATCCATTTTAACCGGCATAACACCGACGACTAAACCAGTTTTGTCGTTAATATCCATATTGATTATACCGCTACCGCCACGGTCAGTAATTCTATAGCCATAAGCTGAACTTCTCTTACCAAAACCGTTCTCAGTTACGGTTAAAATGAATTCTTCGGAATTTGCCATTTCTACAATAGCCGGGGCAGTTAAGCTTACGCCAAGTTCTTCAGGATTAAACTCCTCACCTTTAGCAATCTCTAATCTCTGCTCCCACGGCACTGATAAATAAGCATCTCTATCCTCTTTTGTACTACTAATACCTTTAAGCACAGTCATAGAAATTACGGAATCCTCTTTGGCAAGCTTCATACCTCGTACCCCATCAGAAGTACGGCTCTTAATAACACGCAGCGATTCAACAGGGAATCTTAAAGCTTTACCGGCTTTGGTAGCAAGTAAAATATGCTCATCTTCTTTACATGGTTTTACATCTATTAATTTATCGTCCTCATCAAGCCTAATAGCAATTTTACCGTTCGACTGAAGCTTTTTGAAATCTAATAAATCGCTTCTTCTGATATTACCTTTGGCAGTTGCGAACATAATGTTTAAATTATCCCTCTCATCCTGATTTTCAGGTAGCGGCATAATATTCGTAATATGCTCATTTGCTTTCAGCGGTAATATATTAACCATCGGTCTACCCTTACCCTGCGGATTACTTAAAGGCAGTTTATACAGTTTTAAACTATAAACCTGACCGATATTTGAGAAGAACAACATAGGAGTATGGGTACTACCGACAAAAACTTGCGTGGTAATATCTTCATCACGCATTGAAAGCCCTGATCTTCCTTTACCGCCACGTTTTTGCGCACGATAGCTACTTAGAGGTACACGCTTGATATACCCGCCAAGCGTTACGGTTACAACCATTTCTTCACGCTGAATTAAATCTTCTATATCTTGATCAAATTCGCCAAATTCAATTGAAGTAAGACGAGGAGTCGCAAATTCTTCTTTAACTTTAATGAGCTCTTCCTTTAAAATTTCAAGTAACCTTGTACGAGAGCCAAGTATATTAAGATATTCGGTGATTTCCGTAGTGAGGTTCTTTAAATCCTCTTCAAGCTTGTTTTTCTCCATAGCGGTCAGGCGTTGCAATCTCATTTCTAAGATTGCCTTAGCTTGCACTTCGGTAAAGTTACATTTACCCTGCTCGTTTAACATTGCTTTATCATCAACCAACTTTACAAGAGGTAGGATATTTAATGCTTCCCACTGACGAGCCATTAATTCTTGTTTAGCTGCATTCGGGTCATTTGAAGCTTTAATAATACGTATTATTTCATCGATATTACTAACGGCAATAGTTAGTCCTAGTAAAATATGAGCTCTATCTCTTGCTTTATTGAGTAAATATATAGTACGGTTAGTAACTACTACTTCCCTAAAACTAACGAAAGCTGCAATTACTTCTTTCAAATTCATCACTTTCGGTAACCCGTCTTTAAGAGCAAGCATAATAACACCAAAGCTAGTTTGTAGCTGAGTACATGCGTATATTTGATTTAAGACTACTTCAGCAACTACGTCTTTCTTTAACTCAATAAAAATCCTTACACCGTTTTTATTCGATTCATCACGTAAATCACTTATACCTTCTATACGCTTTTCCTTAACCATTTGAGCGATTTTCTCAACAAGCCTTGCCTTATTTACCATATACGGTATTTCGGTAATAATAATTGCTTGACGGCTATTACCGATATTCTCAATCTCGGCTCGACCTCGTATAATGATACTACCTCTACCAGTAAGATATGCCGATCTAATACCGCTAATGCCTAAAATCATTGAACCTGTAGGAAAATCCGGTCCTTTAACAACTTCAAGTAAATCTAATATTTCTATATCGTTATTATCTATATATAAACAGCACGCATCGATAACCTCACCAAGATTATGAGGCGGGATATTAGTTGCCATACCGACCGCAATGCCTCCGCTACCGTTCACCAATAAATTGGGAAACATTGCAGGAAGTACGGAAGGCTCTTCTTCAGAACCATCGTAATTAGGGTTAAAGCTGACAGTCTCTTTATCGATATCCTCTACGAGCTTATACGCAACTTTAGCCATTCGAGATTCGGTATATCTCATTGCTGCCGCCGCATCACCATCCATCGAACCGAAATTACCCTGCCCGTCTACAAGCGGTAAACGCAAGGAAAAATCTTGTGCCATACGTACTAACGCATCGTAAATAGCACTATCGCCGTGCGGATGGTATTTACCCATCACGTCACCGACTATTCTAGCGGATTTTCTATAAGGTTTATTAGCATGATTACCGGCTTCATGCATGGAATAGATAATTCGGCGATGTACCGGCTTTAAGCCGTCCCGAACATCCGGTATAGCTCTACTTACTATAACGCTCATAGCATAATCAAGATAAGATACTTTCATCTCATCTTCGATATTTACCGGTACTAAATTAGAAGAAGATTTATCAGTCACGATTACTTAGCCTTAAATTTAATGAATTATATTTAATAATAGAGACATAATAAATTTCTTTCAAGGATTGCTTGTATTTATAATCGTGGCATTGTTTCTAAGTTACCGATGTCATTGCTGCGGGGCATTGTTGCGCGGATGCCGATGTCATTCCTGCGAAAGCAGGAATCTAGTTTTTTAAGCAAATTATATACTAAATTTTTATGTAATTTTCTTTGTTTATCATTTTTTACTGGATTCCCGCTTGCGTGGAAATGACATAAACGAACCATACAATAAGGCCTTTAGTCGCTTACAATGACGACATCAACCGTTTCTATGCAATAACATAATCGTAAAAGTTAACAAACTTTATTATATATTAGAATTATTTTATACTTTCTAAATATAATGAACGCTGCTCTATTCTTGTTATCTCATCTACCATTACCTATTCTGCTAACCTTTGTTTAAACTGAGCTCTTAGTTTTTCTAAATCTTTATTTTTCTTAGAGAACGGTAATATTTTAGATAATAATTTATTATTTTTATTGAACATGTAGTTGCTCCCGTGATTACACTTAAATTGCTCAAGTTTTAACCACCGAATATTTTAACTTCGGGTGGTTGGGACGTTCAAAGAACCGTCACAGAACAGTTATAATAGCTTTTAGGTTTAAAGCTTACACTTTAAACCTTGTACATAGCTACTATCCCCCGACCATGAAGTCGAGGATTATACCATTTATACGGCTGATAATACCGCTTAGGATAGAGGCTTTGAAACCCCGGAATAACGTCACCGCTATTCTTGCAAGAGATTTTAGCCAATTTTTTGAAATATCAATTAGCTATCCATGTCATTCCTGCGTGGATCAGTTTTTTTGTCATTGCGAGGAAAATTACATAGTAATTTGACGCAGCAATCTTGAGAAAAATTCCTGAGATTGCCACGCAGCCTATGGCTGCTCGCAATGACGACTTGATATCCACTCAACAAAACCTCCGCGGGAATGACATCGAGCTGGTTTTACCAAACCACTTAATAAAGCTTGTAGTTGATATAATGATAAATTTTAAGAAGGTTCCTCTTCTTGCTGTTTATACCAAAGTTCGGCATAATAGCCTTTGTGCTGTAGCAAGGTTTTATGGTTGCCCCGCTCAACTATATAACCGTGATCTAAAACGATAATCTCATCTGCATCGATAATAGTTGAGAGTCTATGGGCAATGATAAGGGTAGTATGGTGAGCCGAGATCTCTTTAAGGCGTGCTTGAATTAGCTTTTCGGCTTTAGTATCAAGCGAACTTGTTGCCTCATCAAAAACATATATTGCTGGATTTTTTAAGATGGTTCTTGCAATTGCAATACGCTGTTTCTCACCGCCCGAAAGCTTTAAGCCTCTCTCGCCTACCTGCGTCTCATACCCTTCGGGTAACGTGCTAATAAACTCATGAATATGAGCATTTTTTGAGGCTGCTATAACTTCATCGTAGCTTGCTGCATTATTACCGTATGCGATGTTGTAATATATCGCGTATCGTTAAACAGTACCGTATCTTGCAGGACAATTCCAATAGATTTACGCAGCGATTGTTGCGTGACTTCTCTTATATCCTGACCATCAATAGTAATATTGCCGCTATTAATATTGTAAAACCTAAAAAACAAGCGTGATATCGTCGATTTCCCTGCCCCGCTACTACCGACTACTGCTAAAGTTTTACTGCTCTTGATCGTAAAACTTATATTATGTAAAATCGGACGTTCCTGATTATAAGCAAAGCTAACATTATCGAAACTAACCACACCTTTTAAGATAATTAGCTCCTTAGCGTTCAAAGCATCCTCTACTTCTACAGGTATATCAAGCAGCTTAAACATATCTTCCATACTAACTAGAGCGTTTTTAATTTCTCTATAAGCAAAGCCAAGTATTGAAAGCAGCATTGATAGCTGAAATAGATAAGTATTAACCATTATTAAATCGCCGACGATCATTTTATTTTGGTTAATAGCATTTGCTGAAAGTATCATAAGACTAACAAGCCCTAAGGATATTATAACATCCTGCCCGATATTTAAAATCGATATGCTGTTAGTAGTTTTAGTAGCTGATTTTTCATAAGTTTATAAAACCTCATTAAACTTTATCGCCTCATATTCTTCATTACCGAAATATTTAATGGTCTCAAAATTCAGTAAACTATCGATTGCTCTATTATTGGCGGTGTTATCGCTTTGGTTCATTTCCCTTGCAAAAGAAATACGCCAAATACTGATTAGGCAAGTATAACCAACATAAACTATCATTGTTATTAAAATAGTTACGGCAAACCAAATACTGTAAACATACCATAACATCCCGCTTACTAATATAATTTCTACGCTTGTCGGAAAAATATTAAATAACGAATACCGCAGTACTACTTCAATACCTTTAGTACCACGCTCTATTGACCTACTTAAGCCCCCTGTCTTTCTAGTAATGTGAAAACGCATACTTAAAGCATGTACTTAAAGACATTTAGAGCAACTAAGCGAGTTACTTGATGCCCTACTTTTGAAAAAAGATATTTCGTAATTCACTGTTGAACAAGTATTTTTGTTCCGCCATATGCAACAATAATCCCAATCATAACCGAAAGAGCAAAGTTTTTATTTAGCCCATTTATTATATATTTATAAACAATAGGAACAAAAATATTTATTACTTTAGCTATGACTAGACAAATTAAGAGAGGTAACAATACGCAGGCGTATATCAAAATCCTTCGACCATAAATACGGCAGAAGTAGAGAGAATGAATTTTTGCGAGTTTTGTTTTTGAACATTTTAAAGTTTTGGTAGTTTTCAGCATCATTACAAGCGGGCATTGCTCACGTGGATACTAAATCGTCATTGCGAGCGACCGTAGGGAGCGTGGCAATCTCATAAAATAATAACAACCTCCTTAGATTGCTTCGTCAATTACTTCGTAATTTCCTTGCAATGACGTTTTTATTAATTACGCTCCGGCAGCAGGTGCAGTCGTCTTTGGCTGATTTTCTAACAGCTTATCTAGCCTTCCCTCTTTTTCAAGATCAAACAGAGCATCACAACCGCCAACATGCATATTATCTATAAATATCTGCGGGACGGTCTTTTTTCCACCGGATTTCTTAATAAATTTTTCTTTCTCTTCCTGAGTAAAATTACTTAATTCAATTTCCTCATAAGCAACATTTTTCTCATCAAGCAATGCTTTAGCTTTTATACAATAAGGACAACTAGCGAGAGTATAAACAATAATTGTGTGTAATATAGCTTTATTCATAATGTTATATTTTTTTGTGAGATTTTAATATATTATCTTAAACTATAGTTTTTAAAGCAAGTAAAAATGCATGAATAATTTTTCTATTATCTCAGAATATAAACCGGCAGGCGATCAACCAAAAGCAATAGATGAAATTATAGCAGGGTTAAGTAGCAAAAAACGCTCACAAATGTTGCTTGGTATTACGGGATCAGGCAAAACCTTTACTATGGCAAATATTATAGAGAGAACTAATCGTCCTACTCTTATTATGGCTCATAATAAAACTTTAGCTGCCCAAATCTATTCAGAGATGAAATCGCTTTTTCCAAAGAATGCCGTTGAATACTTTGTCTCATATTATGATTATTACCAGCCCGAAGCTTATATAGCACGCACCGATACTTTTATAGAAAAAGACTCATCAATTAACGAACAAATTGATTTAATGCGTCATGCCGCTACAAGATCGCTATTAGAGCGTCGTGACGTTATAGTAGTTTCTTCCGTTTCCTGTATTTACGGCCTTGGCTCTCCCGATTTATATTACCAAATGGTGGTTAATCTAGAGCCTGGTCAAAGCTACCTTCGTGATCAACTACTAAACGATTTGATAAATCTACAATATGAGCGTAACGATATCGGATTTGAGCGTGGCTGTTTTAGAGTTAAAGGCGACAACATCGATATTTTCCCCTCACATTACAGCGATAAAGCTTGGCGTTTATCGTTTTTCGGTAATGAACTCGAATATATCCATGAATTTGATCCCCTAACAGGTGAAAAACTTGCTAAGCTCGATAAAGCTATAGTTTTTGGTAATTCACATTTTGTGATGCCTCAAGAAACGGTCAATAATGCCATATCAGGTATTGAAGAAGAATTACAAAAACGCTTAGAGTTTTTAAAGTCACAAGACAAACCACTTGAAACTCAAAGGCTAAATCAACGTACTCAATATGATCTTGAAATGTTAACGGAAACCGGCAGCTGTAAAGGAGTTGAAAACTACTCTCGCTTTTTCACAGGACGTAATGCCGGTGAGCCGCCTCCTACATTATTCGAATACCTACCAGAAGATGCATTATTATTTGTTGATGAAAGCCATGTATCCGTACCGCAAATTAGAGCGATGTATAACGGCGATCGAGCAAGGAAAAAAGTTTTGGTAGAGCATGGGTTTCGTCTACCCTCTGCACTTGATAACAGACCTTTAAAATTTGAAGAATGGGACAAATTTAGACCACAAACTGTGTTTGTATCTGCAACTCCAGGACCGTTCGAGTTAGAAGAAACCGGCGGCACGGTTGTAGAATTGATTATTAGACCTACTGGGCTGCTTGATCCTGAATGTATTATCAAACCCGCTACTAACCAAGTTGAGGATTTAATTAGCGAAATTCAAACCACTATCGCTCAAGGTTTTCGTGTTCTAGTCACCACCTTAACTAAAAAAATGGCAGAAGATTTAACCGCCTATTTGCAGGAGCTAAAATATAAAACTTCTTATTTACATTCTAACGTTCATACTCTCGAACGTATAGAGATTTTACGAGATTTAAGACAAGGTACTATTGATGTTTTAGTCGGTATTAATCTATTAAGGGAGGGGCTTGACATCCCTGAATGCGGCTTAGTTGCTATACTTGATGCAGACAAAGAGGGGTTTTTGCGGTCGGAAGTATCGTTAATACAAACAATAGGAAGAGCTGCAAGAAATAGCGCGGGTAGAGTTATACTTTATGCCGATAAAATGACTAAATCTATCGATAAAGCTGTTAGTGAAACGTTGCGTAGAAGGCAAATTCAGCAGGAATATAATGAAAAACACGGCATAATTCCAAAAACCATCAACCGTGCTATTCACGCTTTAGCAGAATTTGAGAAAATCGATAGTAAGCTTGATAAAAAACAAGCTCATACTTTATTTGATAATCCTGCTAAGCTAAAAACCCATATTGATAAATTAAAGAAAGAAATGCTTAAAGCCGCAAGTAATCTTGAATTTGAACAAGCCGTAAAACTTCGTGATCAGCTAAAAACTCTAGAAGAAGCGGCACTCGAGTTGAGTTAATGGTGTGCGTTGTGGATACCAAAATCGTCATCGTCATTGCGAGGCAAACCTGTAAGTTTTGACAATCTCAGGAGTTTGTTATTATTTCATGAGATTGCCACGCAGCCTATGGCTGCTCGCAATGATGATTCAGTGTCCACACGGGCAATACCATTAACAACACCTAAAACTCCTACGATGATACGGTGATAAGCCATGTATATTAATAGCTTCGATATGTTCTTTGGTACCGTAGCCGGAATTTTTGTGCCATAAATATTGGGGAAATTCAGCACTTAAGTCTAGCATCAAACGATCCCTAGTAACTTTTGCAATAATAGAAGCCGCAGCAATCGATAATGATAAATTATCACCGTTAATTATACTGACAAATCTTTCATCCTTAAACTGCATATTACCGTCAACTAACACTATTTCTGGCTCAAGGCTAAGATTTGCTACAGCAATAGAACAAGCTTTTTTAGTTGCCTCTAATATATTAATATCATCAATTTCGGTATGAGAAATAATAGCAGTTGCCCAAGCATAATTACTAGTGATTTGTTCATATAGTAATTCTCTTTTCTTTTTGGAAAGCTTTTTAGAATCTTTAATGCCCGTTATAATATTGGCGTTATCTACTATAACGGCACTTGCTACTACCGGACCTGCAAGCGGTCCTCTACCTGCTTCATCTATACCTGCTACAATACAGTTATGATATTTTTTTTCAAAATGTAATAGATCTACTTCCATAATTGTATTTTTTTAATTTTTGATATATGATAGAGCAGTTTAGAATTACAAAAAAGGAAAAGTGCAAAATTATTTTCAATTATTAGGACTTCCGCAAGAGTATAATATTAATTTAAAGATATTAGAAAAGCAATATTTTGCTATGCAGGTAAAATATCATCCCGATAAAGCAAAAACTTTGCAGGAAAAGGAACAAAATCTAATTACTGCGGCTGAATTAAATAACGCTTACTCTACTCTTAAAGATGCCTTAAAGCGTGCTGAATATATGCTGCTTTTGCAAAATATAAATTTGAATGACGAAAAAACACGTAGTTTACTTTCGCCGCTAGAATTAAGCATATTCTGGGATGAAATGGAAATAATCGAAAATACTATCTTATTTAGTGATTTAGAAAAAATAAAAGACAAATATGAATTAATGAAAAAGCTTGAAATTGATGCTTTAAAACAAGCTTTTGAAGAACAAAATCTATCAGACGCAACTATAAAAACTAGCAAGCTTAAATATATTGGGACATTGCTGCATAAACTGCAAGAAAAAATAAAATCATGCAAATAATAGAAATTAGGGAACCGGAGCAAGCTGATTTTAAGCCAGAACAGCAAATAGCAGTCGGTATCGATTTTGGCACTACTAACTCATTAATAGCTATTGCAGCTAATAGAAAAGTTAAAGTTATTAAATCTATAGATGATAAAGAATTAATCCCAACTACTATAGATTTTACAAGTAACAATTTTACTATAGGTAATAATAAAGGACTGCGTTCTATTAAAAGACTATTCGGTAAAACATTAAAAGAAATTCTCAATACTCCGGCACTTTTTTCGTTAGTTAAAGATTATCTAGATGTAAATAGTAGTGAGCTTAAGCTAAATTTTGCAAATAAACAACTGAGAGTCCCTGAAATTGCAGCAGAAATTTTTATTTACCTAAAAAATCAAGCAGAAGAACAATTAAAGACTAATCTAACTAAAGCAGTAATAACAGTACCTGCACATTTTAACGATGCAGCAAGAGGCGAAGTAATGCTTGCGGCTAAAATAGCAGGTTTTGAAGTATTAAGGCTAATTGCCGAACCTACTGCAGCTGCCTATGCTTACGGCTTAAACAAAAATCAAAAAGGCTGTTATTTAGTATATGACCTAGGCGGCGGCACTTTTGACGTATCTATTCTTAATATACAAGAAGGTATTTTTCAAGTTATAGCAACAAATGGTGATAATATGCTTGGTGGCAACGATATAGATGTAGTAATTACACAATATCTTTGCAATAAATTTGATTTACCTAATTCTATAGATACTTTACAACTTGCAAAAAAAGCAAAAGAAACTTTAACATATAAAGATAGTTTTAATAATGATAATGTATCAATTAATAAGCAAACATTAGAGCAATTAATTTTACCCTTAGTAGAACGTACTATCAATATAGCTCAAGAGTGTTTAGAACAAGCAGGAAATCCAAATATAGACGGAGTTATTTTAGTAGGGGGTGCAACCCGCACTCCTTTAATAAAAGACGAATTATATAAAGCATTTAAAATAGATATTCTATCAGATATTGATCCTGATAAAGCAGTTGTATGGGGGGCTGCATTACAAGCAGAAAATTTAATAGCACCCCATACAAATTCATTATTGATTGATGTAGCACCTTTATCGCTGGGTATGGAATTATATGGCGGTATAGTTGAAAAAATCATCATGCATAATACTCCGATTCCTATTTCGGTCGTAAAAGAATTTACGACTTATGTCGATAATCAAACCGGTATACAATTTCACATATTACAAGGTGAACGTGAAATGGCTGCCGATTGTCGCAGTTTAGCCCGATTTGAGTTAAAGGGACTTCCTCCTATGAAAGCAGGATATATTAGAGCCGAAGTTACTTTTTCTATTGACGCAGACGGTATATTATCCGTTTCTGCTTATGAGAAAATCAGCAATACATCACATGCTATAGAAGTAAAGCCAAATCACGGTATTGATAAAACGGAGATTGATATTATGTTAGAAAACGCGTATAAAAATGCTAAAATAGATTATACTACAAGATTATTACAAGAAGCAGTAATTGAAGCAGAGGCTTTTATCTTTAGCATAGAACGTGCTATAGCGGAATTCACAACTTTATTATCGGAAAGTGAGATATCTATAATTAATTCTTTATTAGATAATATAAAAGAAGCCGTACACGCTAGAGATTGGATCTTAATTAATAATTCTATTAAAGAGTTTAAATCCAAAATAAAAAAATCTATGGATACAAAGTTTAATGTAATAATTAATGATTTGCTAAAAGGCAAAAATATCAATCAAATTAAATAGCCTCAGTTATATATAAAATATTATATATAATCGAACTAATTTAGATAATGAAAAATAAGAAGAATGTCAGGAAAAATAAAAGTAACATTTATTATAAATGATGGAGAAGAAAAAACAGTAGAAGCACCGATAGGGCTTTCTATTTTAGAAATTGCCCATAGTAACGATCTAGACCTTGAGGGGGCTTGTGAAGGATCACTTGCTTGTGCTACTTGTCACGTTATTTTAGAAGAAGAATTTTACAACAAATTAAAAAAACCTACGGAAGCAGAGGAAGATATGCTTGACTTAGCCTTTGGTCTTACCGATACTTCTAGATTGGGATGTCAAATTATTTTAACCGAAGAATTAGACGGCATAAAAGTACACCTTCCTGCTGCTACTCGTAATATAAAATTATAATGGATTAAAAAAGTGATACGTAAAATACTTCTTTTTGTGTTTTTAGCCTTTACTATAATATGGTTTGCAACTGCATATACTATAAAAAATAACGTTGTAAGTTTAATAAAGAATTCTGAATCCGATAATCTTAAAATATCTTATAATGTAGTTAAGTTTTCAGGCTATCCTTTTAATTGGAAAATTACCGTAACGGATCCTAAAGTAAAATTAATTAATCATGTAAATTCTAAAGAATTTACATGCAAAAATATTGTCCTAAATATAGCTTTTAGTACTAAAAGAGCCGCTCTTAATTTCGGTCCTTTTATTAGAGAAGTCGATAATTACGGCGACAAAACATTTACCTATGATGTACGCAGCGATGATGACATAAAAGGTATAGGCAAATTTAATAAACCTTTATATAAAATATCAAAAGATGATAATTTAAAAGAAATATTAAAATCAATTCAGTTAAATAATAAAGCATTATTGATATTTAAAGATAATCAAGAAATCTTTAAAATTAATGATTTAGCATTTCTTATAAGAAAACAGAATTTAGCAAATGAGGAAAATATATCCTTATTTTTAAACATGAATTATTATTCAGAAAAAGATATTTTGAATTTTAAAAATGCTAATTTAGATATTGCTGCTTCTTTAAAATTTACTGAAGACGGAGAAGATTCAGCTATTTTACAAAATTTTAATATAGAGAGATTTATTTTTACTTGTGATAATGATTCTAAAATTAATTTAAACGGTGATTTACAACTCTTTGCCAATAAATTACCGAAAGGAAAACTATATTTTGAGCTGGAAAATTATAATGCCATAGTTGATAAATTATTACCGAATAATATTATTTTTTCTAAGAAAATAATTAAAACAATTATTGCTAAAGCAATTAATAAAGCTTCCGACGTGCAATTAAATACAGAGCAAAATGATTCAAATTCAGCTTACAACAATATAACAAAAGCTAAGTTTGATATTGAGTTTTCAGACAAAGGAATAAATATCGGTGCTATTAATTTATTAGAACTAAAACTTGGTGAACATAAAGAAGACCAAAATACCACAAATAATTCAAATTAGCTTTATGAACAATTTTAAGCTAGCGACTATTATTAGCATATTTCTTATTTGCAGTAATATTTATGCTGCTCCAAAAGTCATTAAAATCGGTACCGGCTCTATTTTAAAAGGATATTATGCTATTGGACTTGATTTATGCAAGACTATTACAAATGACGATAAAAATAATGAACATATTAAATGCGAAGTTGTTGCAACAAACGGTAGTATAGAAAATTTAAAATTATTACAACAAGGCAAAATTGATTTAGCCCTAGTGCAAGCTAATATTGCAGTAGAAGCATATGAGGGCATAGGTTATTATCACGATCAAGAAAAAATGCAAAATTTACGTCAGGTGCTTAATCTACATGATGAGTTTTTTACGGTTATTGTAAAAGATGAGGATAAAATAAAAGGTTTTGCTGATATTGACGGAAAAAAAATAACTAACGGTCCAGCATTTTCCAGTAGTCATATTACTTATGATGTCGTACGTTCTTTATATAAATTTGCTAAGGAACCTGAAGAGCTACACATTAATTATGAAGATTCTAGTGATCAATTCTGTAATAAGGAAATAGATGCTATAATAATGATGGTTGGACATTCTAACCCCTTAGTAAATTTAATAGCTAATAAGTGTGAAATTGATTTCATTTCTATTGACAATGATAAAATAACGGAATTAATAAAACAAAATAGAGCTTTTCATAAAGCCATACTTCATAAGGGCTTATATCCAGGGATTACCGATAATCACACTACAGTAAAAGTATCGGCAATCCTAGTAACTAGAGATGAGGCAAATCGTGATATTTTAGATAAATTTATCGGAGCTTTTCATAGAAACGTAGCAAATTTTAAACTTTCTAACTACTTATTAAATAACCTGGACATTAACTATTTCGCCGATACTAAAAATTTTGTCCTACCAAAACATGATTCAGTAAGAAACAAAAACTAACAATATCTTATGTCTGAAAATACTATATTTAAAAATATACTGATACCTATAGATTTAAATGATAAAAAATCTATAAAAGGTATTCTTTCTAAGGCTTTAATGCTTGCGACGAACTTTCAAGCAAAATTACATTTTATGTATGTAATTCCTGAATTCGGTACGAAAATGTTTGAAGATTATTTACCCAAACATTGGAGAACAGAGAAAAAAGAAAAGTATAAAGCTCAAATTAAAGAGCTTATCAAACAATATATTCCCAATGAAATTGAAACAGATTATTATATAGGTAGCGGTGCCGTTTATGATGAAATAATTAAGCACTCTAATGAAATTAAAGCCGATTTAATCATAATCTCTGCAGTCAGACTACAATTAAAAGATTATATGCTTGGACCTAATGCTTCTAAAATCGTCCGTCATTCAGATATATCAGTGTTAGTAGTAAGAGACGATTAATAAGTATTATTTACGACTCTTGTGAGTGCATTGCTAGCGTGGGTCCATAATCGTCATTGCGAGCAGCCATAGGCTGCGTGGTAATCCACAAAAAATAAAAAAAAATGCTATAAATTAGCATTTTTTACTGGATTGCTTCGTCAAAACTTACAGTTTTTTCTTGCAATGACGATTTTGGCGGTTATAACTTCACTTTCAACTTCACAAAGCCTTGATAGCTTTGATATTTCTTTTGTAAATGACAGTGATATTCAAGTAATACGCTTACATTATCTTTTTCAGTTAAAACGCTAGCACCGATATTATAAGCGACTTTAGGTTGCTTCGGTAATGCGATAGTTTCATTAACTTCTCTATCTTTCCATTTTACTTTAGCATTAAGTTTTTTACTATTATCATTAAGTAATGTTCTACAGATGCTTGAAGTACAGGCATAACACTGAAACCTTCAGCTATTTTCTACGGTGCTAAAGAGCTCTACCTTACCGCCTAAAATACCGCTCTATAAATGCTACTTTTAGAACCAATACTCAAATGCTGAATACCTACAACATCACTTTCTTGATATGTATTGTCTTTAGAGTGGCCGTATCTTATACCAAGATTTGGAGTAAGAGTAATATCACCATTCATAAGATGATTATAATTTAATAAAGTTTCAAAGTTATAATTATTATCCTTATATTTACCGGTTGCAATAGTACCTAAACGGTTGATTTACTTTTTACTATATTATAATTGTAAGCAAACATAGCTTGTATCATAAAGTTTTTCGGTAATTCTTTTTGTCCGTATATAAGTTACGATATGGCTATCGATATTAGTATTTGCCCTGCTACCGTTAGATTTAAACTTTGAATCCAATTTAGTATTAAGCAATACCGACTAAATCTTTGTAGTTATCAGAACCAATATCAAAACCTATAGTACCACCCGCAGCATGACCTTTATAACCGGCAAAACCTTTTTGCGTATTAGTACCGTAAGTACCTGCAATCCAAAGGCTTTTATCTAACACTTTTTCATCTTCATCACCCGCAGCAACCACAGCACTAGAGAACATTCTATGCGATATAATATTACAGCTCATTTGAGTGATATCATGAATCATATATATTGCTCCAATCATTTCTTCGTCTTGTTTTACTGCATTTTGCATTTCTACAACTTCAGCAGCTTCAACTCTTACAGCTTCAGCAATGCTTGCTTCTGCGGCTTCCTTTATAGAAGCAACTACTTTTGCCTCCTCTTCTTGTCTAGCGTCCTCTTGCTTCGAGTTTTCAAGGCTAACTTCAGAATCCTTAGATTCTGATTTATTTGTACTACTAGATACTTATACTTTTGTTCGCTCCTGTATTATATTATAATCATCATTTTCATAATCTTCTTCAATGTTAAAATCATCATCTTTATCATCAAAGCCTTCAATATTGCCTTCTACAGGAACAATCCTCTCTACAGTATGTGGAGCTTCTTCCACCGGAGGCGGAACTACCCCTACATCTTCCATATTAATAACTACCGGTGCCGGTGCTAATGGAGCTGCAACTGCAGGAACAGCTATTACCTCTCCTGCATCCTCTTCAGGATCTGCCGGTAAAACCAACGGTGCAACAGGAACCACAAAAGCAACAGCAGAAGCTACTACAACTACTCCACCATAGCTTACGTCTCCATTGGCTACTGCTTGTGCTGCTGCTGACTCCGGATATCTTGTAGCAACTTCTGCTTCATTTACAGCTGCCGCTTCTATAATTGCTGCTAACCTAGAATTATTCGCTTTAAGTTGCCGCATTAATCCTGCATCTTGATTCATTCTAATACATAAATTTCTTGTTTCCTGATCTATACCACTTGCTACTTCTCTTTTAGGACCTATGAACTCAATATTGGTTCCTTCTTGTATAGCTTGAGCTAATTGATTTATATTACCATCAAGTGCATCTGCATTTTTATTTGTATATTTCTCAAAAACTTCTTCTACAATTAATGCTTTTAGTTTTTCCTTTCCTTGAGTCTTTATTGCTAACTCTCTTTTGAAATCCGTGTCAACTGAAGCTGCTATAGCTTGAACAACGGTTTCGTATTTTTGCCCCTATTTTAGAAGTAGGAGCAATATAAGCTAATGCCACTGCAACCACAGCATTTTTTTAGGAAAAAGATTTACGATAGGCTTTAGACTGTTCCTCTTTCTGACTAAACCGTCCATACCAAGCCCATTATCTCCTATCCTCGTATGTAGTGGCAGGTCCACCTGCTACCACTATTACTGGTGCAATAACAGGGGTATTAGCAGCTTTACTCCTTTTAATACCGCTTCTATTTTCTCATCACTTATTTATATTAAGAAATTTTACAATTGCCTCTTTTAAGAAATCTTTAGTATTAGGTATTAAAGCTTTCATTTTTGCATTAAAATTATTTTGTACGGCGTCTGTTATATTTTTCTCTGTAATGGTTTTAGAAACTTTAGATAAACCAGCTGCATTATCGGCTAAAACTTTTCTTAGTAATCTAGCGTTAGTATCAACTGCCGTTTCATAAATTCTTGATAATGTTGCCGGTACAGCTTTATTTTGTAAAAATGTTAGCCTCTATCTATATTACTTTCCACTGTTAAATTAACAATATTGTTATTAATCCAATTATTTATTTGAGTATTTACTTTTTTTGCTTTAGGCGTAAGGGCTATATTATCGCGTACTTCTCCTTTATTAGGAGCTAGATCTAGTACATCGGAAAATTTTATCTCTATTTCATTATTTAAAGAATTTGCTCTTAAAACATTTTCATTTTTAGCAATATAATCTATTCTTGATATAATTGTTTTCTTATCTTGTAGTTCATCTTTTATTTTTATTTCAGTACTTCTTGCCGTAATATGATTTTGTAAGTCCAGCGGTAATTTATCAAAAGTATAGTTTAACGGTCTATTGCATTATGTTCTTCTTCATTAAATAACTCTTTAAAAAATTCCTTGTTGGCTATTTTATTATTTAAAGTTAAAGCTTGCCTTGAAATTTGCTTTATTACATCATCATCTTTTAGTCTATTCCAAATAATTCTCAGCTTTTATCATTAATTGTGCTTTATAAGGCTTTGCTTCTGAAAATAATGCTAAAGACTCAAGTGAACTTCCTTTCTTCTAAAGTCAAAAGTGTTTTGATAGTAATCCCTAAATCTCTTTCTGCACCTAATCTAATGTTCTTACTTCTAGCTTCCCGGGATTTCCATTATTTTTAGCTAAATACATCTCATTATGCAATATTCTGTCTAAAGTATTCGGAGCTACAAGAACTTCTGCGACTGCTCTGCCTACAACCGGTGCCGGTGCAGCTATTCTTCCTCTTAATGCAACATCTTCTTGTGCCTTTAGATTTATAACCTGCTAATTTTAATTCATCATCACCTATGGCATCTAGATTTGCTATATCCCTAGCTATTGCAAGTCTTATACCCACACCTGCCGGAGGAGGAGCTGCTACTCCACCCGGTAGAGGCAGAGGCGGCAGTACTACTCCTGCCATTGCTTGAGGTGCTATATTACAAGACCTACTAGACCCTCATTATCTATTCTTATTTCACCTACAGTCTTTTTTAGGACAAGTGCCAGATCACTCATTGTTAAAGCATCGAAATTATTTATCAATGCTTGCATTTTCTTACCATCCAAATCTTTAGTTATTAAACCGGCATCTTTTAAAATCTTGTTATAACTTTTTAGACCTTGCTCATCAACTACCTTATCGTTTTCATTCACTATCTTAATGTTACCGTTATCAATATATGCTTCTTTTAATTTAGCCATCTGCTCTCAATAATTAACTACTATTGCAGGATCAGCTAACTTCATTACGGATTGTCTTATGGGAATACTAGATTGTTTAGACTCAAGCTCAACTAAGTTTTGATTAACATAGTTTTTAAATTGATCTAATAATTTATGTTTTGCTTCCGGAGTAGCTACGCTTTTAAACTTATTTCAAAGGGCTGTTTCCTGATTCAGAGTATTTAGCATTAATATCGATGCTTCTTACAGATTATTTACAACTTTTAAATCGTCATCTACACCGCCTGTCATAGCTATATATTTTAACTGCTCCAAAGGTGTATTTAAATTTTCTATGTTATAAAATGTATAGCCTTTTTAATTTTATCGTTAATACTGACAGCATTTGCCCCTTCAGCTTTAGCAAGGATTTCCAATACTTGAAGTCTATTTTCTAGAGCCATCTCTTGCTCGTTACGTCCTGTTTCTACTGCTGTATTACCTGTTAAATCAACAACTTCAACACCAGCTGCACGTACTTCTCTACTTGCTCTAGCACCGTTAAGTACAGGAGCAACTGCTTGAAGTCTAGTGACTTCTATTATTGCGTTATTGAATAATCTTCTTTCCCCCTGCATAAGATGGTCAACAAGGTCACCACAATCTGTACGGTCCTGAATTCCTTTTATAACATTAAGCTTTTGAGCAGGAGTTAATATTTGGTAGTCAGCAGTATGGTTCAATATATCATAGATTTCTATATCTGCTCTTGCTTCCCCGGTCACAGCGGTAAGGATTGCAGCATTAGCACAGTTAAGTAAGAATAATTTTGTAAGTTTAGAATTTATAGATTTAATATTTCATAATCTCTAATTCCTCTTTAATAAATCTTATTACTTAAAATATTAATACTTTTTTGTTATTAAAGATAATGATACATAAAAAATATTATGTCAAAAATTTATATTGATGAGTTATAAAATAGGATAGTAACGTGGATTTTATATATATATTTTAGTATTTATAGGAAATGTTATTTTGTTAACGTTTAGTTAATTTATTAAAATCTCGTAGAATATTATACGATATTACTTCTATAAATGCAAGCTATATTATTAAAATTTTCATTATTTTTAAAATGCTTTATAATGATTGTTATATCACATGATGTCATTCCCGCATGAATACCCAAGTCGTCATTGCAAGCGAACGTTAGTGAGCGTGGCAATCTCAGGAATTGTTCCAATATTGCTTAGTCGACACTTGCAGTTTTTCCTCGCAATGACGCAAAAATCGTTCCACGCAACCGCGCTTTCTTGCCCACACGGGAATGACATTAAACTATAAGGTATATTACTTTGTCTCTCAAAACCAAATTACTTTTTATTACAATCAGCGGCATTATAATATTATATTTTGCTATTCCTCCTGCACCTTTACTTAAAGACGTAAGTTTCTCACAAAGAGTATTTGACCGAAACGGCGAGTTAATGCGTATTTCGCTTTCTAAAGACGATAAATATAGGATCTTCACTCCTATACGTGAAATACCGGCAAGTTTTATAGAAACAGTACTATTATATGAAGACAAGCATTTTTATGCGCATTTTGGTGTTAACCCTGTTTCTTTAGCCAAAGCTTTTTATTCTACTTATTTACAGAATAATCGTAAAATAGGCGGCTCTACTATAACAATACAAGTAACACGTTTAAGATATGGAATAAACTTTTCTACTATTCTTGGTAAAATCCATCAAATCATTAAAGCTATTAATGTAGAGCTACATTATTCAAAAGATGAAATCCTAGAAGCTTATCTAAATCTAGTGCCTTACGGTAGTAATATTGAAGGGATAGCAGCCGGCAGTTATATTTACTTCAATCGTGACCTAAAAGATTTAAATTTGATCGATATTCTAAGCCTTACAGTAATCCCACAAAATCCGCTTAAAAGAGGTGGGAATGATATTAATATTTTTAAAGTACGTAAATATCTATTTACCGAGTGGCTCACGATTCACCCACAAGATATTATTTATAATAAGTTAATTAGTTTGCCGGTTAAATTTAATCAAAATAAAAAGCTTCATTTTATTGCACCGCATTTTACTTTAGACATACTAGCAAATAATGATAGCCCTATTATACGCACTACTATAGATAAAAATCTGCAAGCTGCTATAGAACAACAAGTTCGGCTATATATTAATGATCGGAAAAAATATGGCATTAATAATGCCTCCGTAATTCTTATTGATTTTACTACTATGGAAGTACTTGCAAGTATTGGCTCCGGAGAGTTTTTTAATAACGATATTTGTGGACAGATTAACGCACTAAAAGCCATAGATCTCCAGGCTCAGCTTTAAAACCGTTTGTCTATGCACTTAGTTTTGATCAATCACTAATACATCCGTTAACTTTACTAAAGGATACACCTACTTACTATGATTATTATAAACCGGAAAATTTTGATAGTAGGTTTGCAGGCGGTTTAAGTGCTAGAGAATCGTTAATAAAGAGCCGTAACGTACCTGTAATATTTCTAGCGTCTAAGTTAAAAAACCCGAATTTTTATGAGTTCTTACAACAAGCAAAAATTAGCGGCTTACGAAAACCTGAAAATTACGGTTTATCTATAGTGCTCGGCACAGCAGAAATTACTCTTGAAAAGTTAATTACTCTTTATGCTATGCTTGCTAATTTCGGTACTTATAAACCGCTTAGAAAAGTATTGGATTCTACTATGTCATTCCTGCAACAGCAGGAAGCCATAAAAAATTACCTAAATGTTGGAACAAAAATTTCATATGATTTACTGGATTCCCGCTTTCGCGGGAATAACACAGGAGAGGACAAGGATGACACAGACACCGTACTACTATCCCCCGAGACAAGCTATTTAACACTTGATATCATAAAAGATACGACTCGTCCTATTACCTATAATAATACAAGGCATAACTTACCGATTTATTGGAAAACAGATACTTCCAGCTCATTTAGAGATGCACTTAGCGTCGGCATATTCGGGAAATACGTACTTGCTGTTTGGGTTGGGGATTTCAAAGGGCAAACTCACGGAACATTTACGGGTAATATTGCTGCAGCCCCTTTATTCTTTAATATTATCGAATCCATAGCTAGACCAAATAAAGATGAGGATTTAATCCTTTCAAAAATTAATGCACTAAATATTACTAAAGTAAAAGTTTGTGCAGATACGGAAGATATCGATAACGATATGTGTCCGGTTAAAGCAGAAACCTTATTCATTCAAGGCAAATCACCGATAAAACAATCCAGTATTTATAGAAAAATGTTGATAGATTTAAAAACCGGTATGCCTGCTTGTAACTTTATTAAATGACAAACAGAATATAAAACAGTAAATTTATGGCCAACAGATATGCTTGCGGTTTATCAAAAAGCAGAAATACATATATTACCAAAACCGATACCTACAAACCATTGCAATAGGTTGACAAATTGGCATCATCAAAAACCTAAAATTATATACCCGTTAAAAAATTCCGTACATTCAATTAAAAATAGTGATAACATTACTTTTAGTGCGATTAGCGATAATAAAACCAACAACATTTTTTGGTTTGTGGAAAATGAATTAATAGCAACCGCGAAACCAAACGAAGCATTAATATGGAAAGCAAAAACCGGTGAATTTATTATTAGAGCTATCAGCGATAGCGGCGAAAGCGACAGTATAAAAATTTATATTAAAGAATAGATTAGCGGTTATATATGAAATTTAAAATTCCCACAGAAATTGAGATTAAACCTTTCACAGAAGAAGAAACTGCTCTTGATTCTTTAAAAGCAAATATTCTCAATGCATTGACTGCAGTGAATTATTCACTAATACCAGCAGGAAAAACACCAGAAGCTAAAGAGTAGTAATAGGGTTACCTTATAGCGGAAAAAAACACATTTTTAAATGCTCTTGCGCACAACCTTAAGATTAACGGTGAAGAATTTACATTTGATAAATTATTTGATTTTGAAACAACGCCGGAAATTCAGCATAAATATGAACCGGCTATATATGATCCCAAAAAATTTGAAATTGCAGAAAAAGTATTTTGGGCATGCTCTAACGGAGTACCCGATACAGTGCAAGAGTTAATCAATGTATTTTTCATTCAAAAGCTAGTTCAAATGACCGATAAATTAAAATTTATCATAGTAGCAAAAAAAGAGACCGTAAAATCCCCTAGTATCTTTAACAGGATTATAGAAGACTTTAAAAATATTTTTCCTACAGAAGAACACAAAAAATTAAAAGGAAATGTTATATGCGTAATAACACAACATAATGAAAATAATCATGAAAACATTATACCGATGTACAAAATAGCATTGCTATTAACAAGGATATATTAGAATTCTCTGATATAAAATTTTTCTATAAACCTACTTCTCAAAATGGGGTAATAAACCTCTCTCTAGAACTAAAACACCTAGAAGAGCAAAAAGGAGTACAAAATTTAGAGATAAAGCAGCTAAATTCATTGTTAAAGGAACAAGACAGTCTGATAGAAAATTTACATACACAAATACAGATAAATGTAGAATGTATAATTAATACTATCCAATCAATTTTTGAAGACGTTAATGTATATACACCTCTTAACTACTCAAAATTTTTTAACTATAAGGGTTATATTAAACCATATTTACCAAGTTCTCCAATACAATACCAGCTATAGAAAAAAGTCTTTCTTGTTTTGAGGGATTAGCACAATTATCAGAATTTCAAGCTATCATATTAAACAAACAAGCTAATAACCTTATAGGGGTAATATTGCAAAGTTTAGACTCTATTGAGAAATTCACAGACAATAAACAGGTTATTCAAGCTTACCGATATGTATTAAACCTACAAATTAAAGAATTATCATTATTTGAAGAAATGTTATCTACAACATGGTCTCAATCCAATGATTGCTATAGTTCCTTAATTGAAATATGATTCATACAAAATCACTATCTATCTTCTATAAAAAATATAGAACCTAAACACGATCAACCAGTGCAATATTATAAAAAAGCCATAGAGTGTAAATAAGTACTCGGACAAATCAGAAGTGACTCAAACTATAGCTAGGCTGCTACTCTAAAATAGGCGATATATTGAGCGAAGCAGAAGATTATAATGAAGCTTTAGCTAATTATAATGCAGCTCTAACATGTAATGAAGAACTTAAAGAAATGTACAATAAAATCGACGATATGCTATTTAACTTAGGACGTGAAGACCCAGCTATCATATTTTATAGAAAGAATAATCAATTAGACTCTATATTAAAATGTTATGACAGTCTTATAAATAAGGCTGCAAAGCCTATAAAATATGATTTATATATGGCCTAAGGAAACGAACTTTGCTTTCAAAAACAACAGGAAACAGATGCTGCAGAATCATATTTTAAAGCAGCTGGTGTTGTACGTGATCCTCAAAAACAACGAGATGCAATGCTTATGGCATACAATATTCTTAGGAAACCCAAATAATAACGCAATTCAACAAACAGATATTTCAGAACAACAACAAAGAGAGGGATATCTTAATTGTATAATCGGCGATATTATTGATCTGTGACCTTTCACTGGTATTAAGCGGCTTATTATGCCTCTCTGTCATCCCGTGATTTATTCACGGAATCCAGTAAAACATATAAAAATAAATTTTTATATGTTTACTTTGTTAAACATGTAGTGTAGGTAACAATATTGAAGTTATTTTTTCTGGACCCCATGGTCAGGCCACAGGGTGACAGTGAAAAACCCATGAACGCTCACCTTGATCTATCTATCTCAGTAAATCATTTATTCTTACTTTAGCTCTAGTAGTTTTATCGACTTGTTTTACGATAACTACGCAATAAAGTCCAGGCTTACCGGTTTCCTTAGCAGGTAATACTCCTGGAACTACAACGGAATAAGCCGGAATTCTGCCGTAAATAATTTCACCTGTATCTCTGTATACTATTTTTGTAGAGCTACCGATAAACACCCCCATACTAATTACTGCTCCTTCCTCTACTATTACACCTTCTGCTATTTCCGATCTTGCACCGATAAAACAATTATCTTCAATGATAACAGGCTTTGCGTGCAACGGCTCAAGCACCCCACCTATTCCCGTGCCGCCTGAAATATGACAATTCTTGCCGATTTGAGCACATGAGCCGATAGTAGCCCATGTATCAATCATTGTTCCCTCATCTATATAAGCACCTATATTAATGAAAGAAGGCATAATTACAACATTTTTAGCTATATAAGCACCGGTTCTAACAATAGCTCCGGGCACTGTGCGTATAGCTGCTTCTTTGAATGTATTTTTATCAGTATCTGCAGAAAATTTAGGAGCAACTTTGTCATACCAACTATTATAATTGTTATTATAAAGTTGTGATTCCGTAGTGATAAAATATAGCAATATAGCTTTCTTTACCCATTCATTAACATGCCAACTATTTTCTTTCTTTTCACAAACACGAACCGTACCTTGATTTAAGCTTTCTATACTATCATTAAGAGTTTGCTTTAATGTTATAAGCTTTGAAGAATCTTGAAACAGTTTGTCCTTAATTTGCCAAGCTTCTTCAACTTCTTTAATAAGAGAGGACATATCTTTTAACTGTTTTATTGCCAAAAATAATAAATGAGATTATCATGAAAGTCAAACATAATAATTATAATTAACTATGCATATTACTTGCCCAAATTGCCAAACAAGATTTATTGTTACAAGCAATCAAATAGGTATTAACGGACGACGAGTAAAATGTTCCAAATGTAGCCATTTGTGGTATCAGAAATTAGACTATAATACTAGTACATTAAATGATTTTAAAGATAAAATAAACACGGAAACTATTAAAACTCATATTAAAAATCATTACAATGCTAATGTGCCAGTTATTTTACCGTATATTCCTCCTAAGAAAAAATATAATATATTTCCAATATTATGGACTAGCTTTATAATGTTTTGTTTAGTGATATTACTAATAGATAGCTTTAAATTCTTAGGTAAATATGATCAATTAAAGATAGAAGAAATTAATTTAGGCAAATCTCATCATATAGGCGGTATGAAGATATTTTATAAATTATCTAATGAGTCTGATTATTTAATTTCCGATCCTATAATCAAAGTAAGAGTAATGGATACTCATAATCAAGCTTTAGATGAATATGTATCAATTACAAAACTACAAACAAAAATCCCTGCAAAACAAGCAATATATCTAGAAATGAATATTGAAGGGATCCCTATTACAGCAAAATATATTGATATTGTTATAGGTAATAGATTAGGACTTTTATTTAAGTAAGGATGTTGTGGCATAGACCGACAAAATCTACTGTCATCCCGTGGTTTAACCACGTGATCCATCAAAACAATTAAAACACTATTGAGTATTGTACGAATGTTGCTGTTGACCTGAGTATAAAGGCCATTGATGTCATGCCCACGTAGGCGGAATCCAGGAAAACATATAAAAACAAGTTTTTATATGTTGATTTTTATTAAATATGTAACCTATATTCAGGTTGTCTTGTCCCTACCTTTGCAGGAATGACATAGGGGCTATGCAACAACATCACTTAAAAATAAAAATACCCATAAGCCGAAGCTTATGGGTATTACTAAAGATATAATAATTTTTTTGTGTATTAGGAAACACCACAATTTGAGCTATTAGTATCACTTGATACCATATTAACAATATCTGGAGCTTTAAATAATATAATGATTGCAGTAACTATCACTAAAGCTACTTCCCACTGCAATTTTCCTCTTAATGTTTGAATTCCCAGAACAATTATACCGACAACAGCTATACCTTTTGCAGTATTGCCTCTGAATACTTTAATTAACTTACATAATGCCTCACCTACAGGATCACCGACATTACTACCTAAGCTATCAAAAGCTACCATAATAATAGCCACGCTTAGAATAGTAAATAATATGCGTAATGATAGATTATAATCGATTAATTCTTCGTTTAATTTACGAATAGGAAAGTTCATATGTTTTACCTCAATAAAATAATTAGCATTTAAAAAATAATGTATAATTTATTTATATATAAATCAACTCCTAAATATATGCAATTTTAATTAATATGCCAAAATATTTTAAAAACACTTATTTTAAGTAACATTATAATCACATATAGTATAATTTAACTTCCAAATATATAAACAAACGTAAATAAAAATAACCAAACCACATCTACAAAATGCCAGTACCATGCAGCACATTCAAACCCTAAATGTCCATTACCTTCTGTAGTAAAATCTCCTCTTTTTGCTCTAAAGTAGCAAATTATTAGAAATATAGTACCTATAATTACATGAGCTCCATGAAAACCCGTGGCTAAATAAAAATTAGAAGCATATATACCATCTGTAAATTTAAACGCCGCATTGTAATATTCATATGCCTGCATAGTTGTAAAAAATATTCCAAGCAATATGGTAAGAGCAAGTGCAGTTACACAATCTTTTTGATTTTTTTCTTCTAAGGCGTAGTGAGCCCAAGTAACGGTAGTGCCTGATAAGAGTAGTATTAAAGTATTGATAAAAGGAATATCAAACGGCTCAAAAGTTTTAATTGTAGGTGGAGGCCAAATGCCCTGCTTTACAACCCATACACCGTCTAAAAGACCTACGGGTGATAGACTTGATTTTAAAAAAGAAGCAAAAAATACACCAAAAAATACTATTTCTGTTAAGATAAATAACGCCATACCTATTTGCAAACCTTTTCTAACAGGACTAGTATGCTGATGTTCGACTATTCCTTCTTTCACTATATCTCTCCACCAAGAATATAAACAGTAACCTACTGAAATAACCCCTGCAGATAAAATATATATATTAAATTTGTAGCCATGCATGAACGAGACGCCGCCTATAACCAAAAGAAGTAAAGCAAAAGATGTTAGGACGGGCCAAGGGCTTGGGTCTACTATATGGAATAAGTGCGATTTAGTAATAGAATATGAATTATTTAAAATTATCTTTTGACTCATATTGTTACATATTGTTATTTTATATTTCCTAATTATCACCAATAACAAACTACAAAAGTAATCTGCTATTCGCATGAGTGAAAATAAATATAAATTATTATTGATGTAAAAGCAAATGCGAGAAGGAGATTATATAGAAAATATACCCCCCAACTCAGAATTACATTATTTATTATCAATGACAACTAAAATCTCTTGACTCTATTATATTATTTAACATATATAGACCACTAATAATGTTTAAACTCCATTGTTGTAAAACCAATCTGTCAAAACTTAATATTAAGTTATGCCAGGAGTCTATTATTATCAGTGAGTAAAATCATTAAGTATAATGGAGGTTGTTGTCTTACAGCAACGGATCTTAACCCCTGGCCCCTTTATTTATTAATTCTAAAAAATACAAATGCAAAAAATAAAGAACAAATTTAAAAAAGTTTTTCTTTTCATCACCATTTCTAATAATATTACTAATGTTTTTTTATTATCTTCTTAATATCTTAGAAGTAAAATATTTCTAGATTTTTTAACTAATTAAGTTGTTAACTCTAAATTTTCTTACTTAAAATTATAGAGATACGACAAATTATCTTCACTAGTTTACTAGTTATTTCTGCAAATATTACTTCAGTACTATCATTCATTATAGCAATATTTTTATGTTCAATTTCATCAAGTCGAAATTTAATAATATTATTTAATAATTCTGGCTCAACATTTTTATTTTCTAAATAATTTATTTGCTGTTCATAATGTTTTTCTATTACTTCTTCTACACTCTCGGTAATAAGCATCGCCGTTTTGATTCCCATCAAGGAAGATAAAGCACCAAGTAAAAATCCGTAATGATGCCAAAAAAATAATAAAAACGTGGGTCTCACTTCTTTTTCCAGTAATTTTTTTTCAAAATAATTTAAATGCACTTCTTCGTGGTCAAGCATTTCTTTAATCAATATATGATCATTTTGAGATTTAATATATTTTAGCTGTCCTTGATAAATTCTTTTTGCACCATATTCTCCGGCATGATTAACTCTAATTATCTCGTGAATTTGTTTGTCAGGGTCAGAAAAATCAGGTCTAGGCATAATGTATACTCGTTTAATTTGAAAAATTGGCTACGTCATCTTATAAGAGCTACGGTGCTCACATATTAAGTATACGCCCCACTCCTCGCCGTATAGTCTTCCTTGCTCTTTGCCAAATTAAACTTCGTCTACTCTTCATTTACTTTGGAGTATACTTTGGAATAAATCGAAACTAGCAGGATTTAACTTATAATCCACTTCTGCCTGTTGTAGCACTTTTAAAGTCTTTAGACATTCAGTGAGGCTAAGACCGTTTGCTATCTTCGTAAAATCATTAATATACTGATAGAAAATCGGTGGTGATAATGATTTTATTGCGAGTTCCAAACGCTCACCGTTTTTTACTTTCGACAAAACTATATATAAATTTAAATAATGCCTTATTAATGCTCTAATAATTAAAACTTCATTGATATTTTGTTTTTTTAATATATCAAGCTCTTGCAGAAAATTACTATAATCTTTTTTTGAAAAATACATTGCTAAATCACTGCCGTTTGCCGTAATTTCGCTACTTATAACTTCTAGCACGTCGTTTAAAGTAATTTCGCGTGCGTCGTGAACAAAATATATTAATTTATTTATTTCGCTACAAATTAAATCATGATCACCTTTTAAATGAGCTTTTAAATAAGTAATAGCTTCTTTACTTATAACTTTATTATTTTTTTCTACTTTACCTAAAATAATTCGTTCAATTTTTGCTTCATCATCATGATAACAAGCAACTGCTGCTAAATATTCTTCCGTTTCAAAAAACTTTCTAATGCTCCCACTAGAAGTCAGTTCTTCACCTATAAATACAGGAAAATTTATATAATCACTGTTTAGAATTGTTTTTAAATTCTGATCTATTGAATTCCCAACCGATCTAATTTTAATTAATTCTTTTTGACCAAAAAAATTAGACGAATTAAGTAATATTTCTAAAGATGAAATATTAAGATCTGCGTATTCTATAGAAGTTTGTAGCATATTTAAGCTTTTTACTAAATGCTTACAAATTTTTTCTATATAACCTTTATCAGGACCATATAGTAAAAGAGCTCTAATTTTTCCGGATGTTATTAGTTCAAATAACCTACCTATTTGTGAAAAATAAAATTTCATAACTTAACTATTTCCGTGTAAAATATAAAATTAATCTGCTACGAATTTCTTCTGCTGCTTGATATGCCAAGTCTATTCCTGTTTTATCTCTTTCAACATTTGTCGCATATGGTGTAAAAATAGCATTATATGACATGTTTTGGTAAAACTTCTCTTCAATTAAAACCTTTTGGCTTTCTATATCAATTAATTTATATCTAACTAATTGATTAATATATTCCCTTAAAACATTGGAGTTTTTTTCAATAGTAGCAGGCATAGTTGTTGCGATAAGCTTTACTTTAAGCAGGTATTTTGCTTGTGCTTTCTGAGGTAAAATACTAGTTAAACGATGATAAAACTCAGCCCCTTCAATTGTTCGAATTGGTTCAACTTCAATAGCTTCTAAATCATTATTTCTACTGTATTTTTCACTATATACCGGTTTTAAATTACAACTGCTCGTTAGAAAGAATATAATTATTACAAATAAAGAACGCATATATTAGATTAAGATTGGTTTTTTATATTAATAACAGTTTATTTCGATTTTGTGAAAGAAAATTATAATAATGAGCATTTATTAATATTTATAATAATATGTTAATTGATGTTGACATTAATAAGTGAGGCTTGTATGATGCCACTTCAAACTTTTTAAGGTATTAGATGTTATTAAATCAACTTGTTCTAAGTATTCCAATACACATACACACAGCATGGATAAAAATAAAAGCATATTTTCTAGAAAAAGTAACTTTAACAAGATATAGCTTAACAGAAAATATTGAAACGCTCAAAGTAAATACAGATGAAGCTAAAACTGTAAAGATTACAAAAGAGGATTTAAAAAAATCTTTTGATTTATATGAAGAAAAGTTGATAATATTAGCACAAAAACTATCATTACAAACATCAATTAGTGATGATGATTATGACCTTCAAACAAAGTATTACCCATTGATAGGAGAAGATGGAAATATCAATTATATCCCTGTCACCGAATTATAATCTTTTAAGCTTTAAATTTAATCGCTAAGTTTTACATACTTACCGTTTTTTATTAAAGAACTCTCTATATCTTCCTTGCAAATCTCATACTCTATGTTAAATTTACAAGGAAGATGCTTGTCCGGTAATTTACAAAATTTTTATACAAGCTCCATTATTGTATGCTTATTGTTTCCGATTATAGACATATCATCTCTAAATATTTTATCTTCTGCCTAACCATGCCATGGTTCTATATTAAGCCGGTCTATAATATCTCGTTCACAATTTTGCAATATTTCTAATATTTCTTTACTAGTATTATAATATGATGGAGTAAGACCTGAAGCATCTTTGATCATTACTAAATAAGGATTTTTTGCTAATAAAGTTTTGATAATCTCTTTGTTAGCAATTCCTGTAACTGCTGAATGTAACACTGTTGAATCGTTATAGGTTATCTCTGTTACGTATTTAGCTAATTCTAATATTTTGTCAACTAATGTTTGTTCTTTATCCTCAACCGCATCATGTAAGATATACTTATTATTTTTATCAAATAGAAATGTAGTGCAGCTTCATCATTCTTGTCTATTAATGCTTTGAATTTTCTTAAGAAGCTTCTTTTTTAGAAACATCCCTCTCTATATCATAATCTGAACGTGGTGATGTTAGTGAATCCTGAGTATTAGAGTTATTACTATTTTTTGTAAAAAACTTAAAAAAAGATGTTTTTTGTTTTATCTACTGTAGGTATTGGTTCTTTAGTCATTAATTCTCCTAAATTTATTAATTATTTTAGGAGAAATTGTTAATTATGTTTCTTAGGTGGTGAGTAAGGGGCGTTTTTTCTGTCATTGCGAGGAAATTGCATAGCAATTGACGAAGCAAAATCTCAGGAGAGTTTGTTATTATTTCATGAGATTGTCACGCAGCCTAAGGTTGCTCGCAATGACGGTTTCAGTATGTATCCACGCAACAATACTGTCTCGCTTTTGCAGGAATAAAATAAAGAATATTGATCAATCCACTCAAAAATGACCTAGTTGGCGAACTACTCTGAGCTAATTTGCAATTCTCCTAAAATATAAGATTATAAATTTAAGAATAATAACACAACAAACCAAGTTGAATTATATATTACTTCATTGATTAAGAATTGTTAATTTATCACACTGTCATTAGTTACTGAAGGTTTATATTTTCCATATCCCAATCATGAGAAATAGTATTATACTTTAATATATAAGGCTTAGTATCTATAGAATCTAGGGTTACATCAGCAATCATATCATCATGCGACGAGATAAGTTCATTATAACCGAAATTAGCATAATAAGGTTGATAATTTCTAAATCTAACCGTTATAAACTTCTCTTTAGTAATAGCAGGCAAGAGTTTCACCAAATCATCAAGATTACTTAAAGCTAAATCTTTCATCTCAAAAATTTGCAATCTATAAACATTTTTATAATCTTTAGTAAAAAACGTTGGTATAGAGCTAAAGCTACTACCGGATTGAACGGAAGCTATACTTAGAGCTTTAAGAGGAATACCTGATTTATTACTAAAATAATCATCAGCTTCAAAAAATACTGCACCGCCGAAATTTATCATTTTAGCGATTTTATTATTGTTCACATCATATAAATCTACTGCTTGTTCTAGCTTTTTTCCGTCACGAAATATAGTAAGTTTAATAGCTATTCCTTGGAAATTATCCATTTCTCTATCAAATAATGCTAGATTGCCGCCGAGTTCCTTATCATTAACTGCCCAAATAATATCACCGGCTTTTAAAGATTTTGCGGCAGGTGATCCGGCTAGAACTGCCTTAATGCTTATCACTCTATTTCTACTATCAGGAAATTTCTTTATATATTTATCCATTTCTTCTTTAGGGAAATTGTGATGTCTAACTGCTTTATTTAAAGAATATAACTCGCTTATTATTCCTATATGTTTTCTGCCTGGTTGTTTATTATTCTTTAAACTTTCTAAAGTGCGAGCTACATAATCACCGTGCAGCGCTAGAGAATGAGTTTTACCGCCACCATATAATACTCCTATAGCCTCAATCTTATCGTTTAATACCGGTGAACCGCTAGCACCTCCTGTAGTATTTAAATTAATAACATAAGTACATTGCGGCATTAAACCTTCAATATTATAAAGATCAGACAAATAACCGGTATGGAAAGAAAAACCTTTTGATTCTGTGTTACCAACTACAAAAACCTTTTGATTTAATTTTGGAAATTCGCTTGCAAAAGATATTTGCGTTGCTGATGCCGGTATATCTTTACTCTCTACTTTTAAAACGGCATAATCTTGCCAAATATCGTAATAGATGAGTTTTGCTTCTGCCTGCTCACCGTTATAAAAAGTAACAAAATAAGTTCCGATAGACGCACCGCCGACAACATGAGTATTAGTAATTATATAACCGTTGTTCTTATCGTTGATAAATCCCGTTCCAGTCCAACTACTTGTATCGTCATATGCCGATACAGCAATTCTAGTATCGATCGTTACGATTGCTTTCTTTGCTTTTTCAAATATAATAGTGCTTGTTTCGCTAGATGCTAAAACTATATTATTTAGGAAAACTAAATTAATAATAAATAAAAGTTTTAGTAAAATCGGTAGTTTTTTCATTGTCACCTCTTGTAAAATCATTTAAGCCACACTATATCAAATCAAAAGTCATAATAAAATAAAAAAGAAAACGAGGAATCTTATGGGAAAAGTAATAGGTATCGACCTTGGGACTACCAACTCTTGTGTTGCAGTCATGGAAGGTAAAGAACCAAAGGTAATAGAAAATGCAGAAGGTGAAAGAACTACCCCGTCAATAATAGCTTTTGCAAACGGCGAAAAATTAGTCGGGCAATCTGCTAAGAGGCAAGCAGTAACTAACCCTCGCAATACTATATATGCGGTAAAGCGATTAATCGGTAGAAATTTTATCGATCCTATGGTTAGGAAAGACCAAGGTATTGTACCGTATAATATAGTGAAAGCCGATAACGGGGATGCATGGGTCGAAGCGGATAATAATAAATATTCACCAAGTCAAATTAGTGCATTCATTTTACAAAAAATGAAAGAAACTGCTGAGAATTATTTAGGGGACAAAGTAACACAAGCAGTAATTACCGTACCTGCTTATTTTAATGATGCACAGCGTCAAGCAACGAAAGACGCTGGTAAAATAGCAGGTCTTGAGGTCCTTAGAATAATCAACGAGCCGACTGCTGCAGCTCTTGCTTACGGTTTCGAGAAATCGGCAAGTAAAACTATTGCAGTATACGATCTTGGCGGCGGAACATTCGATGTTTCAATTCTTGAGATCTCTGACGGTGTTTTTGAAGTGAAATCAACAAACGGCGATACATTCCTTGGCGGTGAAGATTTCGATACAAGAATATTAAACCATTTAATAGATGTATTCAAAAAAGAAAACGGTATAGATTTAAGTAAAGATCCTTTAGCACTTCAACGTTTGAAAGAAGCCGCAGAAAAAGCTAAGAAAGAGCTATCTTCTGCAGTAACTACCGATATTAATTTACCTTATATTACGGCTGATAGTAGCGGTCCAAAACACTTAAATATTAAATTTACTAGAGCTGAACTAGAAAAATTAGTAGATGATTTAATTGAAAAAACAATTGAGCCTTGCCGTAAAGCATTACAGGATGCAGGTTTTAAAGCTTCTGATATTCAAGAAGTAGTATTAGTAGGCGGTATGACTAGAATGCCGAAAGTACAAGAAGCCGTAAAAAAATTCTTCGGACGTGAGCCGCATAAAGGCGTAAATCCCGATGAGGTTGTAGCTCTTGGTGCTGCTATTCAAGGCGGAGTACTGAATAAAGAAGTAACGGATATATTATTATTAGACGTTACACCTCTATCCCTTGGCATTGAAACTCTTGGCGGTGTATTTACAAGATTAATTGATCGTAATACTACTATACCTACTAAGAAAAGTCAGGTATTCTCAACTGCTGATGATAACCAGCATGCCGTAACTATTAGAGTATTCCAAGGTGAACGTGAAATGGCAAAAGATAATAAATTACTTGGTCAGTTTAATCTCGAAGGTATACCTCCTGCACCAAGAGGTTTGCCACAAATAGAAGTAACGTTTGACATTGATGCTAACGGAATAGTGCATGTTTCAGCTAAAGATAAAGCAAGCGGTAAAGAGCAGAAAGTAACTATTCAAGCTTCCGGTGGTCTTAGCGATGCAGAAATTGAACAAATGGTTAAAGATGCCGAACAAAATGCTGATGAAGACAAAAAGCGTAAGGAACTTATTGAAGCAAAAAATGCTGCCGATAGTTTAGTTTATTCTACTGAAAAAACTCTTACAGAATATGGCGATAAATTATCATCAGACGATAAAGGAGCTGTTGAAGAAGCATTAGCCGCTTTAAAAGCCGTGCTTGAGTCGGAAGATACTGCTTTGATTAAAGAAAAGACTGCAAGTTTAACTGCAGCTAGCATGAAAATCGGTGAAGCGATGTATAAAGCACAAAGCGAGAGCCAACCTGCTGCAGAAAATGCCACTAATGATGAAAAAATAGTAGATGCCGACTTTCAAGATGTAGAGAAGAAGTAGAAGTAATGTCGTCATTGCAAGGAACGAAGCGACGTGGCAATCTCGTCAAATCTCCTGAGATTGCTTTGTCAAATTACTATGTAATTTTCCTCGTAATGACGTTACAATCTCATTTTATAAATTAAATTATGTCACAAAATTATTACCAAATACTAGGGGTTAGTAAAACAGCTAGCCAAGCTGACCTTAAAAAAGCCTACCTCAAGCTAGCCAAGCAATATCACCCTGATACTACTGATGCTAAAGATGCTGAAAAGAAATTTAAAGCAATCAATGCCGCTTATGATGTTCTAAAAGATGAGCAAAAAAGAGCTGCTTATGACCGTTTGGGGCACGATGCTTTTCAAAATCAACAATCACGAGGGGGAGGAGGAAATCATGGCGGTTTTCACCCTGATATTAACGACATATTCGGTGACTTCTTTAGCGACTTTATGGGAGGCAGCAGAAGATCATCACGCCCAACTTCAGCTAAAGTTAGAGGCTCAGATTTAAAATATAATCTGACAATTAACCTAGAGGAAGCATTTCACGGTATAGAAAAAAATATTAACTTTTCTAGCGCAGTAAAATGCGATACTTGTCACGGTAGCGGTTCTGAAAAAGGTGAAACCGTAACTACTTGCGATGCTTGCAGCGGTGTTGGAGCGACTAGAATGCAGCAAGGATTCTTTACGATCGAACAAGCTTGTCATAAATGCCAAGGTAACGGACACATTATAAAAAATCCTTGCAAGAAATGTCATGGCATGGGACGTTACCATAAACAACGAAATTTATCGGTAAACATTCCTGCCGGTGTTGAAAACGGTACTAGAATAAGACATACCGGAGAAGGGGAAGCAGGTATTAGAGGCGGTAATAGCGGTGATTTATACGTTGATATAACAATAAAACCACATGATATTTATAAAGTAGACGGAGCAAATCTACATTGTAAACTACCTATTAGTTTTGTGAATGCTGCTCTTGGAGGAGAGATAGAAGTACCGGTAATTGAAGGCGGAAAAGTAAGCTTAACAATTCCTGCAGGCACACAAAACGGTGATCAATTAAGGCTACGCAGCAAAGGTATGTCTAAAATGAGATCAACTATTAGGGGTGATATGCTTACGCATATTCATGTCGAAGTACCTAAAAATTTATCTAAAAGACAACGTGAATTACTAGAAGAATTCAAAAAAGAATCCATAAATGAAAAAGAAAATGACGGCAGCTTTTTTAATAAAATGAAAAGTCTGTGGTCGTAAATTTTATTTACCTTTCCTATAGAAATGAAACCTCCAATATTATAAAATATTATTTGCATAATATTACCGGAGGTTTTTATGCATTATAAGAATAATAACGATTTACCTGATTCAGTTAAAAATCATCTTCCGAGCCATGCTAAGGATATTTATCGCGAAGCTTTTATGGCATTTGAACCATATAAGGATGCCGATAAAAGACGTGGAAATGACTCTAGAGAGACAGTTGCACATAAAGTAGCATGGTCTCGGCCGTAGAAAAAAATACCATAAAAATGATAAAGGACATTGGGTAGAGAAATAAGTACAAGAATATAGACCTATTCTTCTAGGGGTAATTTGTACGTCGATCCGGTACTCGAATCCTTACGTACAAGTGTACGCTGCGATTCTGCATTCTGTGTTTCCCTCAAATTCCTCCCTATAAACAAGTTTCTGAATAGGTCTAATTTATAAGTTTGTGAGATTTTAAATTGAATCCTTGAAATTCTGTAAGCCTATATGTATATTTAGTTATTAACTGAATTTAAGTTCTTATGAAATTAACAAAATTATTGAGTACCCTTTTAGTTATAGGGTTAGTTTTAGGCGGGTGCAAAAATAAAAAAACCAGTGATGACATAGTAGTCCCTATCGCTACCCTTTATAATGAAGGTATTACCTTATTGGAAAAGAAAAAATATAAGAACGCTGCAGAAGAATTCGGAAGAGTATTGTACCAACATCCAGGTAATGAAATGACGCCGCAAGCCGAATTGATGCAGGCTTATTCTTTATTTCTCGCCGCTCAATATGAAGAAGCGGTTGATGTGCTTGATATGTTCATTACGTTGCACCCTGCAAATGTTGACATTGCTTATGCATATTACCTTAAAGCATTATCATATTATATGTTAATTTCAGACGTAAATCATGATCAATCTAGAACTTTCCTAGCTAAAGATAGTTTTGAAGACGTAATAGCAAAATTCCCAAATACTAAATATGCTATTGATTCATCTTTAAAAATTGACCTAGTAAACGATCATTTAGCAGGTAAAGAGATGATGGTAGGTCGGTTTTACTTAAAGAAAAAGAATCCGATGGCAGCTATAAATAGATTTGAAGAGGTAATTGATAATTATCAAACTACTTCTCACTCGGTAGAAGCTCTTTACCGTTTAGCCGAGAGTTATATGATACTTGGACTTCCGGATGAAGCAAAAAAATATGCCTCAGTGCTAGGTTACAACTATCCTGATAGTCAATGGTATAGTTATGCATACAGGCTAGTTCAGAACCACCAAAATTAAGCGGCATATGTTCTACAGTCTCTCAGTTAAAAACTTCATTCTGATAGACGAGCTGGAAATTGAGTTTAATAAAGGTTTATGTGTTATTACCGGTGAAACGGGAGCCGGTAAATCTATTTTACTTGATGCTATTTTATTTTGCTTAGGTTATAAAACTTCAAATAATATAATAAAGCCTGGAAAAGAGTACGCTGTTGTTAATATAATATTCTCTTTAAATGAAGAAATAAAAAATTTTCTGATTCAAAATTTTATTGAACCTGAAGAGTTATTGTTTGTAAAGTGTCTGCAAAAAGCCGAAGGACGAAAAAATTTTTTCATTAATAATCAAGTGGTTACTAAAGCTCTTATGCAGCAATTAGCTACTTATTTATTCGAGCTTCATGGACAAAATAATAATATTTCTCTTCTAGAAGCAAATACGCAGCGTGATATTTTAGATAGTTATGGAAATCTTTTGGACTTTCGAGCGGAGCTTTCCAAATGCTATCAGGCTTGGCAAAATACTCGGAAAGAAATGGCCGAAATAACACTTAAACAAAATTCTATAGAACAAGAAATTGATTATTTGAGCTTTGCAACGGAAGAATTAACTAAACTGAACATTCAAACAGGTGAAGAAGAAAAATTAGCAAATATACGAAAAGATTTGCAAAATAAAGATAAGGATTTACAGCTAATAAAAGATATTCTAGAACAGATTAATAACCCTGAAATAAATACATCGATTAATAGAGCAGAGAAATTATTAGCAAGGCAAGGCAACAATGAGCGTTTTGAAGCTATCGTTACAAGTTTAGAGGCAGCCTATAATAATCTAGAAGAAGCACGCCAAGAATTATCAAATCTGTTAGATAGTTTCAATTATGAGGAATATAATCTTGAAGAAACAGAAGAAAGATTATTTTTAATAAAAGCTATTAGCCGTAAATATAATGTTCCTGCTGATGCGTTAGGTGTATTTTTAGATAAATCTTTAGAGCAGCTCAGTATATTAAAACACAAAATAGCAAATAGTAATGAGTTGAAAGCTCAAGAAGTACTACTGCAGAAAAAATATTATGAACTAGCGAGTAATTTATCTGCAAAGCGTCTTATTGTTGCAAAACATCTAGAAGAATCGTTGCATCAGGAACTAAAGCAGCTTAAAATGGCGAAAGCAATTTTTGAGATTGAGATAAATGCTAAAGAACCAACAGCCGACGGTAATGACGATATTGTGTTTAAAGCGTCTACTAACCCGGGAACAGCAGCTGCAGCAATTAATAAAATCGCTTCCGGCGGTGAATTATCAAGATTCATGTTAGCTTTAAAAACTTCTTTGTTTGATAAAATGGTAAAACCATCTATTATATTTGATGAAATAGATGTCGGGATTGGCGGAGAGGTCGCAGATAAAGTAGGTGAGCGATTAAAAAAACTTAGTAGCGTTACTCAAGTAATAGTTATTACGCACCAGCCGCAAGTAGCAGGTAAAGCGGATTTGCATATAAAAATCGAGAAAACACAGCTAGAGAAAGAAACGAAAGTAACGGTAAAAACTTTAAATTTAGCTGAAAGACAGGAGGAACTCGCCCGCATGATTTCAGGTAAAACAATAACCAAAGCAAGTTTAAAAGCAGCAAAGGAGTTGTTGCATTTGTAATAGGCACTAGCGGTACGGTTTTTATGTCATTCCTGCGAAAGCGAGAATGACATAATAGGGAACATATGAACAACAACTACACAAAATTAGAAAACGAATTTGCAACTATCTCACATTTTAATAATATCTTGAGCATATTATACTGGGATGTTGCCGTAAATATGCCTATGGGTTCAGGTGAGAGTAGGACAAACGAAATAGTAACTTTAACGTCGCTAGTTCATTCTATGCTCAAATCGCCTATTCTAAAGGAGCTACTTAGCAAGGCAAAAGAAGAATCAAAGAACCTTGATGAATGGCAGAATGGTAATATTAGAGAGATTGAGAGAAAAGTAACAGATGCAAATTGTATTGACGAGCAGCTACAAAAGAAATTAGTAGCAGCTACTACTAAAGCCGCACTTGTTTGGCGAGAAGCAAGAAAACATAACGACTATAATTTATTCAAATCACACTTACAAAAAGTCTTAGATTATACGAAAGAAGTTGCTAAAGTACGAGCAGATGCTTTTAATTGTGAATTATACAACTCATTAATAGATATGTTTGATCCAAGCAGAAAAAGTAGCGAGATCAAACAAGTTTTTTCAGTACTTAAAAAAGAACTCCCGCAGCTCATAAATAAAGTTTTAGAAAAACAGAAAACTGAGAAAGAACTAGTAAAACACAGCAAACTAGCTCCTGAAATGCAAAAGCGTATTGGAAAACGCATTATGGAAATTATGCAGTTTGATCTAACAAAAGGACGATTAGACGAATCGACTCATCCTTTTTGCGGTGGAACGCCAAACGATATACGTTTAACTACTAGGTATGATAAAGATAATTTCATAAGCGGTTTAATGGGAATTATTCATGAAACAGGACATGCTTTATATGAGCAGAATCTACCGGAAATGTATAAAGGGCAGCCGGTTGGGCTTGCTAAAGGTATGGCCTTCCATGAAAGCCAAGCTTTATTTATGGAAATGCAAGTAGGTAGATCAAGAGAATTTACCGAATTTTTAGCTAAATTACTTAGAGACGAATTTGCTCTTAAAAGCGAAGAATATTCAGCAGCAAGTTTATATAGAAAAATTACAAGAGTGACGCCTGATTTTATAAGAGTAGATGCAGATGAATTAACTTATCCGATGCACGTAATGTTACGTTTTGAGATAGAGGAAATGCTTATCAATAGCGACTTGAATCTCGATGAGTTACCAAGCTGTTGGGATAGTAAGATGCAGGAATACTTAGGCGTTAAACCGGTAAGTTTTAGTAACGGCTGTCTTCAAGATATTCATTGGTCACACGGAAATTTCGGTTACTTTCCCGCCTATACAAACGGTGCAATTATCGCATCAATGGTGATGAAAAAAGTAACAGAGATGCATTCAAATATAAAAGATGATATATTAAAGGGTGATTTTAGTAATTTAAATAATTATCTAAATAAGAATTTTAGAAATCTCGGTTCATTAAAAAATTCAGCCGATTTATTAAAAAGTGCTAGCGGTGAGGAAAAAATCAGCCCTGAGGTGTATATAAGATATTTAGAAGGGAAGTATTTATAGTAATAAATCGTTATTGCGAGGAAATTACGCAGTAATTGACGAAGCAATCTCGGAAGAATTGCTGAAATTGCCACGCTCCTTGCAGTCGCTTGCAATGACGGCTTATGACAACAACTAAACAATACAAACAATAATATGGAAGAAGACTTTAAAAAAACAGGTTATTTATTTGGCGGGAATGCTGTTTTTGTTGAAGAGCTATATAAGCAATATCTAGCCAACCCTGCCTCGGTTGATCAAACTTGGCAAGAATTTTTTGCCGGCATTCAGGATAATAATACTTTACTCAATAAAAGTACGGCAAAAATAATTATCCCTGATGAAATAAAAAAAGAATCGTTAAATAATAATTTATCTTCTGAAGACTTAAATAGTTTAAAAGCTAAGGAAATGATCAATGCTTATCGCAAGCATGCTCACTATTTAGCGAATCTTGATCCGCTTGGTCTTGAGCTACGTAAAACAAAAAATGATTTAAAGCTTAATATAGAAACTTTTGGTCTTGATAGCAGTCAGCTAGAAGAAAATATCAATATTACGGATGAATTTGTCGGTACTTGGAACTGTAAATTATCTGAATTAGTGACCAAGTTCGATAAAGTTTATACAGGTTCTATAGGTGTAGAGTTTGAGCAAATAGAAAATGTAGCAAGAAAAAATTGGTTATATAATAAGCTAGAAAGCGAAGTGACGTTTTCTTCTGAAGACAAAAAAACTATCTTAAATGATTTAGTAGAAGTAGAAGGGTTTGAGCAGTATTTACATACAAAATTTCCAGGAACTAAGCGTTTTTCCATTGAGGGTGGTGATGCTTCTATAGTTGCTATGAGTAAAGCTATAGATTTATCCATGCATCATGGCGTCTCAGAAATCGTTATCGGTATGGCACATCGAGGGAGATTAAACACTCTAACTAAAGTAGTAGGTAAGCCATATAAAGCCGTTATTGCGGGCTTCATAAGCGGCAACGTATTTCCTGATGAGCTAAATGTTTCAGGCGATGTAAAATACCATTTAGGCTATTCGTTCGATAGAACTCTAGAGGATAAGAAAATACACTTGTCGCTAGCCGATAACCCTTCACATTTAGAAGCGGTAAATCCTATAGTTGCAGGAAAAGTAAGAGCAAAGCAAGATATGCTTGGAGATACTAAACGCAGCAAAGTCAAAGCTATTTTAGTACATGGCGATGCTGCTTTTTGCGGTCAGGGCGTGGTTGCCGAGAGTCTATCAATGTCACCTTTAGCTGCTTATGATATCGGCGGGATATTGCATTTCGTCATTAATAATCAGTTAGGTTTTACGGCTAATGCTGCAGATACTAGAGCTAGTAGATATTCTACGGAGTTTGCTAAAATCATAGCTGCCCCGATTTTACACGTTAACGGTGACGATATAGAAGCAGTGTTAAAAGCCACCAATATTGCGGTAGAATACAGGCAGAAATTTGGTAAGGATGTTGTAGTAGAAATTATTTGTTACCGTAAATATGGGCATAATGAGGGCGATGAGCCGATGTATACTCAAGGCAAGATGTATAACATTATTAAAAACAAACTGACCCCTGGAAATATTTACGCAAATGAGTTAGTAAAAAGCGGTGTAATCGACAATAATTATTTTGCTAAGTTAAAAGAAGAATTTAAAGCAAAACTAGATAAGGAATATGAGCAGGCAAAAAGTTATAAGCAAGAAGCACATTGCTTAGGCGGATTATGGCAAGGTATTTCTCGTACTCGTACACAAGCTACAATAACGGGTATCAGTAAAAAAACATTACACGATTTAGGCACTAAACTATGCGAAATACCGAAAGATTTTGCCGTTAATCCAAAACTTGTAAAACTATTTGAAGCTCGAAAAGCCACTCTAACAGCTGATCAACCTATTGATTGGGCGACAGCAGAGCAGCTAGCTTTTGCAAGCTTGCTTGCTTCAGGTACAAATATAAGGCTAACCGGACAAGATTCGGGACGCGGTACTTTCTCGCATCGTCATTCAGTATTGCACAACCAAATTGATGGTACTACCTATATACCTCTAAATAATTTATCTAAAGAACAAGCAAAATACGAGGTAGCCGATAGTAATTTATCTGAATATGCGGTGCTTGGTTTTGAGTATGGTTATTCACTCGCAAACCCAAACAATTTAGTGTTATGGGAAGCACAATTCGGTGATTTTGCTAATGGAGCTCAGATTATTTTTGACCAGTTTATTTCAAGCAGCGAAACTAAATGGCTTCGTATGAGCGGGCTTGTGGTTTTGTTACCTCATGCATTTGAGGGACAAGGACCGGAGCATAGTTCGGCAAGACTTGAGAGGTTCTTACAACTGGCGGCTGAGAATAATATGTATGTTACATACCCTACTACCCCTGCTTCGATTTTCCATCTGCTACGTCGCCAAATACTTGATGATACCCGTAAACCGTTAATCGTAATGTCGCCGAAATCATTATTACGTCATAAATATGCCGTATCTAAACTTGACGAGCTAGGTGAAAATACTACTTTCTTACCAGTTTTAGATGAAGTAACTAAAGTAGATACAAACAATATTACTAAAGTAATTTTATGCAGCGGTAAGGTATATTACGATCTATTTGAAATGCGTGGCAATAACAGTAATATAGCGATTATTAGGCTTGAGCAATTATACCCTTTTGAAAAAAAACTTGTAGCATCGCTATTAAAAAAATATAATAGGACGCAGGAATTTATTTGGTGTCAGGAAGAACCAAAGAATATGGGAACTTGGTGTTATATAGTTTCTCACTTAAACGATGCTTTAAAAGAAGCAGGCATTAAAAATGAATTTAAATATGTAGGTAGAGAGGAATCAGCCTCGCCAGCAGTAGGCTCGCTGCAAGCACATAATAAACAGCAAGAGAAACTATTAAGGACAGCATTGGGAATATGATTCTTAGGGTATTGCCTAATAATCATCATTGCGAGCGACTAAAAGAGCGTGGCAATCTCAGGAATTTGCCTGAAATTGCTTCGTCGACGCTTATAGCGTCTTCTCGCAATGACGATAAAACTATACAGGGCGATGCTATACAAATATAGGAGTAAAATAAATTATGAGAGTTAACATTATAGTACCGTCGCTTGGGGAGTCCATAACGGAAGCAACTATTGCCAAATGGTATAAGAAAGAAGGCGATTCGGTTAAAACCGATGAATTACTGTTAGAAATCGAAACCGAAAAAGTGACTTTAGAAGTTCATGCTCCTTGCAATGGTACTATAGGTAAAATATCGAAAACTGACGGTGCAAATGTAGCAGTTGGCGAAGAAATAGGCGAAATAAATGAAGGAGCATCTGTAAATACTGCCGGTACTAATAATGAATCTGCTAAAGCTCAACCAGTAACACAACCTACTTCAGAAAAACCTGCCGTGGCTAATAATACTCTTGCTCCTTCTGTACAAAAATTAGTTACCGAAAATAAGCTTGACCCCAATAATATAAAAGGAACAGGTAGAGATGGTAGAATTACCAAAGGTGACGTGCTTGCAACAATAAACACTACGACTACTTCTGCTCCTGCAATAAGTAAATCTAATGAAGAAAGAGTGCAGCGTGTTCGTATGTCACGCTTGCGTAAAACTATTGCACAGCGTTTAAAAGATTCACAAAATACAGCAGCTATTTTGACTACTTTTAATGAAATCGATATGTCAAAAGTAATTGCTTTGCGTAATCAATATAAAGAAGAGTTTGAGAAAAAGCACACTGTGAAACTTGGGTTTATGTCTTTCTTTGTTAAAGCAACAATTGAAGCTTTAAAGCTTATTCCGTCGGTAAATGCTGAAATAGATGGCGATGATTTAGTATATAAAAATTACTATGATATAGGTGTAGCTGTCGGAACAGAGCAAGGGCTTGTTGTACCGGTTGTTAGGGATGCCGATAAAATGGGATTTGCCGAAGTGGAGAAAACTATAGGAATTTTGGCTAAACAAGCTCGTGAGGGTAAGCTTTCTATGGCTGATTTGTCAGGTGGGACATTCTCGATTTCTAACGGAGGCGTATATGGCTCATTATTATCTACACCGATTATTAATCCTCCTCAATCAGGTATTCTAGGCTTACATAAAACCGAGGAAAGAGCTGTAGTTATAGACGGTAAAATTGAAATACGTCCGATGATGTATATAGCTTTATCTTACGATCATCGTATAATTGATGGGAAAGAAGGAGTATCGTTCTTGGTAAAAATTAAGCAGCTTATTGAGAATCCTGAAAAGTTATTGTTAAATTTGTAAAAAATTGTCATTGCGAGCAGCCGTAGGCTGCGTGGCAATCTCATGAAATCATAATAAACTCCTGAGATTGCTTAGTCAATTACTTCGTAATTTTCCTCACAATGACGTGGTCCCGTTTTTACTCTTTGAAAAAAAAAGTAAAATCATTCAAAGAAAGGAAGTATATAATAATGATAAAATGTACTCGTCGTATTGAGTTCGATGCAGGACATAGAATTATAAAACATCAAAATAAATGTCAATTCCTGCACGGTCATCGCTATGTTCTTGAGATCACTATAGCCGCAAACAAAACCGATAAACTTGGTATGGTAATCGATTTTGGTTTAATTAAGGATTTAGCTAAAAAATGGATTGATGAAAATTTTGATCATAGCTTAATCCTACATCAAGACGATAAGGAAATGGGGCAGCAAATAGAAAATTGTACCGGTCAAAAAATATATTACATGCAAAATAACCCAACTGCAGAAAATATAGCGACGCATTTAAAGAATGAAATTTTTCCTAAACTTTTCGTAAGTCAAAACTTCTTCGTAACTAGCCTCAAACTATATGAAACACCGAATTGTTTTGTTGAGGTTTAGGCATGCAAGATTGCTGTTTAATTTTAACTACTACTAATGATTTACAAATTGCCGAGAAAATAGCATCTGTTTTGTTAGAATTAAATCTTACTGCCTGCATTCAAATTGACGATGTCAAAAGTTACTTTAGATGGAATGGTAGAGTAACTTTAGAAACTGAATATAGACTTGTAATTAAAACAAAATCTTCTAATTATAATGAAATTGAAAATAAACTCCTTGAAATGCATAATTATGAATTACCACAAATAATAAAAATAAATATTGACTATGGCTTTCAAAAGTACTTAGAATGGATTAACCAAAATAATAAATAAACTTATAGTTGAGAAAATTTAAATTAAGTAAGTAAATTATGAAATTATGGCAAAAAGTTACCTTAGGGTTAATCTTAGGTATTATATTTGGTATATACTTACCACAATATGTTAATTATATTAAACCTATCGGTGACATTTTCTTACGTTTGATAAAAATGATCATTACCCCTTTAATTTTCTTCAGTTTGGTTTCCGGTATCACTAGTATGAATGATAATTCTGCCCTTGGTAGAGTAGGAATGAAAGCGGTAGTCGCTTTTTTAGGTACTACTTTTTTTGCCACGGTTTTTGGACTCACTGTTGCCTTAGTATTAAAGCCGGGAGTAGGCGTACATATAGATTTCACCTCTTCAGGAACGACAAGCAGAACTTCATTTAATATAATTGATTTTTTTGTAAATATCGTCCCTGATAATGCTGTTGGAGCTTTTGCAAACGGTGATGTCTTACAAGTTGTATTTTTTGCTATTTTTGTTGGAATTACCTTAAACAAAATGAAATCTATCGGTGAACCTATTACTGATTTAATTCATGTAATGTCAAAATTAATATTAAAAATGATATCGTTTGTTATTCAATTATCCCCTTACGGTGCTTTTGCTTTAACAGGCTGGATTGTAGGCATGCAGGGAGTTGAGGTAATGATTAGTTTATCGAAACTTGTTGTAGCGGTAGTTGTGGCGATGACATTCCAATATTTAGTTTTTGGCTTACTTATATGTGTATTCTGTCGTGTTTCACCTATACCTTTTTATAAGAAAAGTTTTGAGTATCAGATACTTGCTTTTTCTACTTCAAGCAGTAAGGCAACTCTTGCAACTACTATGCAAGTTTGTCGTGAAAAGCTTGGCATTTCAGAGTCTAGTACTTCGTTCGTACTTCCGATAGGTGCATCAATTAATATGGACGGCTTTGCTATAAATTTATCTCTTACCACCATATTTTTTGCTCAGATGATGGGAGTAACACTTGCTCCTCACGACTATTTAGTCATTATTCTCACCTCAACACTTGGATCTATCGGTGGTGCCGGTATTCCCGGTGCCTCTTTGATAATGCTTCCTATGGTTCTTTCTTCGGTTCACTTACCTATAGAGGGAGTAGCAATTATTGCTGGTATTGACCGAATACTTGATATGCTACGTACTACTATCAATATTACCGGCGATGCAACAATTACTATGATTATAGATAACAGCGAAGATACTTTAGATAAGGAAGTATATTTATCTTAATGATATTGCTAACTAAGACCAGACATTGTCATTGCGAGCAACTATAAGCATTGTTGTCTGAATTGAAAAATGCGTTTTATGTCATTCCCGCGAAAGCGGGAATCCAAGGAAAAGCGCAATTAAAATATAGTTATCAAAAAGAAGATAATAGAATAGAATTTTTACAAGGTGATTCTAATAAAGTAGAGGCAATATTCCCAAAAGAAAAAATATCTGAAATAGTACATCCTATACTTTGAATAGAAGATGCTCATATTAATACTATAGGTATTTTAGAATATTTTTGAAGAAGGGGATTATTTCATCATTGAAGATACTAATATTGACTATAATAATGCGTGCTATGATGTTTGGAGGAAAATTTTAGATGAAAAAACTTGTATAGCAACATTAGAAAATTTAAACAATACAATCGTTAGATTAACTAGCTGGTTGAAAGAAAACAAAGATTTATATTTAGAGATACAAAATATGTAAATTATACAAAAGAAATTAAAGATGCCGGAAATAATAATGCAGAAATTATACATATAAAAAATATCGATCAAAAAAATTATAATATAATGACTCCCTATGACGGTGAGGTACGGATTAGCGGAATAGAAGAATTAATTTGTCATATGTATGGAGTAATAGGGATAATTGGTAGTTTGCCTGTATTATATAAAGAAGATAAGAATATTATTAGAGCAGTAGCACCAAGACATAATTCGCATAATGAACATAAGCTCTCAATCGCCGTATAATGATTGAGATTGGCATGTAGATGCTGCATAACGTCCAAATGACCAAGAAGAGTGATAACTTATCGCCTATAGTTGACACTTAATTTTGGGGATTGTACATAAAGGACATGAGAATCTACCTATAGTATATATTAGCCTTAAAGATATTATTAAATCAATTGAGCTACCAAGATATCTTAATCGGGCTAACAACATCGCAGTCGTAGACTGCATGGCACTCCCCAAAAAATAATAAAAGAATTCTGTAAATCAGAATTTTTTCTCTTCCTTACTTCGTCAATTGCTATGCAATTTTCTTGCAATGACAGAGACAGAACATAAGGCAGAAAATTAAGATAGGTTTTTATCCTAACTTGTGAAGTATAAATAGAAACGCTACAAAAATTTAACGGTGAGAATTGAGAAGCTTTTTTATTACTTTTCTTTGTTTTGAGTCTTTATGCTATTTCTTTCTTTTATAATTTTCAGTTTAGTTTTAAATGGAGCAACAAATAAAGCAGTATAGTATTCTACGTCATAAGCATGTAAAGTTCTATTAGCATCCACCGCTATCCAATCTAAAGCTCTTTTCCCTTTGCAATCTTTAATTTTTGATCCGCTCCATATTCTAATAAAATACGAGTAGATTCAACATTAAGATATGATGATGCATAATAAGGGAAGTCATTCCGGTTTTAGAATTTTGAACATTAGGATTAACACCTAACGTAAGCAAAAGTTTTATTAAATCAAGATTATTTCTTTCTGCGGCTAGCATCATTCCGGTAATACCGCCTTCATATCTTAAATTAGGACTCATGCCCTGATTAATTAAAAGTTCGGCAATTTCCGGCTTCATAAATCCTATATTTATATGGATTAAATTCATAGGTGCACCACACTTTAATAAAAAATCGGCAATTTTTATATTATTATTCGATATAGCATAATCTAAAGGAGTCCAGCCCAAGTATGGTTGATTTACTCCATATCCCTCATCTAATATTTTTTTACTGCATCAATATTATCTGCTTTAATAGCATTTGCTATCGGTGTAATTGGATTTTCGACTTTTTGATCATACTCAACACCATTCACATATATCTTTTTTAAACTCAAGTTTACATTCCATAACATGAATAGAAGCAATAATAAAAATAATTATAAACTTTAAAATTACTTGAATAATTTTCATATAATCAATCTAGGTACTATGTAGCTATACAGCATTAAACCTTTGTCGGTAAGATAGATATTTTCATCTAGTCTAATTAAGTCTAACGCTTGATAATGCTTAAGATTATTCATATCTAAAATATTCTCTAATGTCGTGTTTAATTTCTGCTCTAATGTAGAAATATTTATACCTTTGCTAAGGCGTAAACCCATCATTAGCATTTCTTCAATAATCTCTTGATGTGTTAACTTAGTATTAGTTTGAATACCAACATTTTTTGTTTTAACCGCATCTAACCATTTTTCAGGTTTATGCCACATCATAATTGCCGATACCAAACTTGAGGATTCAATGATTCTACTATGAGCTCCGGGGCCTATACCTAAATAGCTATTATAATTCCAATAAGTTAAATTATGCAAACATTCATACCCTATCATAGCATAATTGGATATTTCATATCTAAAATACTTTTTAGATTCTAGATAATGATTCGTCCATTCATACATTTCAGCTGCCGCATCTGAATGCGGCAAAATCAGATTACCCTCCTTAAACAATTTATAACACGGCGTACCTTTTTCAATAGTCAATTGATAAAGAGAAATATGTGAGGTAGCGAGCTGCATAGCTTGTTTTAATTCTTCTTGCCAGTCTTTTAATGTCTGACCGCTACGTGCATATATTAAATCAAATGACACTCGTAGAAAAATCGTATTTGCCGCCTCAATTGTTTTAATGGCCTGCATACAATCATGAGTCCTACCTAATTTTTTTAAATCGTCCTCTTTTAAGGATTGCACTCCTATTGAAACACGATTAATCCCGGCGGCTTTGAATGCTTTAAATTTTTCAGTTTCAAATGATGTGGGATTAGTTTCTAGAGTTATCTCGGTTTGATTATCAATAATTGCTAGATTACTGATTTTATTTATTATTCCTTCAACTATTACAGGATTCATTAAAGAGGGAGTACCGCCTCCAAAAAAAATAGATTTTATATATTTATTTTGAATAATATCCTTAAAATATTCAATTTCAGTTTCATAAGATTTAAGCCACGGATTATGATCTATAATACTTGCTACATGAGAATTAAAATCACAATACGGACATTTGGACAAACAAAAAGGCCAATGAATATAAATACTTAAATCATTAGCCATAACTCTCATATTTTGTATTTTTGCTAGTGCTAACTTAGGTTTTGTGGACATTGCTAAAAAGATTTAATTTTGGTTATTTTTTGCTACAAATTATAAGATTTTTTTGAAAAATGAATAACTATTTCTACAAAAATCTTATTAATTTTCGCTAAAAAAGACCTCAAAATAGCAAATCAATTAGCAATGTCTACAAAACCTAGCATCTTCTTTGATGTTATTCAAGGTGTATGATAAAACACTATTCTAATTCAAAGAAAACTTTAAATAAAGCTTTTAATTTAATAGATATTATTAAAATAATGAAAAAATTACCCACTACTTTATAATTTTTTGTGTTCAAGCTATGGGAAGTAATAATGAACAAATATATAACCCAAAAGACACTAAATTTCTAGAAGAAACTAAAGCTCTAAAATGGGCAAAAGAGCGTACTGATAAAACAGCAAAGGCTTGCAAATCTATACCTACTTATAAGGTAGTTAAGAAAGAAATAGAATCTGTTTGCTATGATCAAAGAAAAACTCCTTTTGGTGCTATACGTAAAGGTTACGTGTATAATTTTTGGATGGATTATAAAAACCCGCAAGGGTTATGGCATAGGACATTGGTTGAGAATTACTCGAAAGATAAACCAAATTGGGAAGTTCTAATCGATTTTGATAAATTATCCAAAAAACTCGGTAAAAAAGTAATGTATCGAGGTGGGAGTGATTGTTTTCAAAATCCTAATCGTTTCTTAATTACCATGTCATTTGGCGGTAAGGATGAGATGTTTTTTAGAGCATGGGATTTAGAGCAAAAGATTTTGTAAAAAATGGTTTTGAGCCAAAAACAAGTAGCGGGAAATTACTAGAAGGTAAATTTACTGTCCCTACTTGGGTTGATCACGATACTATTATATTTATCCAGTTTTGCATCAAGAGGAAGTGACTGACTCTTTATATCCTAGCTTGCTCTACATATGGCAGCGAGGAAAACCTATAGAGAAAGCCAAAAAACTATTTGAAATACCAAAGAATTATATACGTGTATCAGTCAGTAAGCTTTTACCGATAATATTTCTTCATCTTTAATATTTATATCTGCAAATAAGGCTTTTTATAATTACGATCATTATATTTTAGATACTAAAGATGAGAGCTTCAAATTATAAAAAATAAATATGCCATCAGATGCAATACCTGAAGGTTCTTTTAAAGAATATGTATTTTGGCTACTGCGTTCCGATTGGCAATTTAAAGATAGTAATATAAAGCAGGTTCACTTATTGCCATACACTACGCTGATCTTCTAAAAGAAGATAGCGATAAAGCTAGCTTAAAAATATTATTTACCCCAACAGAGAGGGAAGTATTGTATTTTGTAGGAATGACTAAAGATACGGTATTTTTAACTAGCTATGAGAATGTTATTTTCAAAAGTAGTAACATTTACATTAGAAAATCATGAATGAACAAAACCGGTAACTTTACTGTCTTATGAAAATACAATTTTTGGTATGTTGTCTGATGATGAGGAAGAAGATGAATTAATTACTATAGAAAATTCTATAGTTCCTCCCACTATCTATTTATGGGATAAAACTCATGAATTAAAAGTTATTAGAAAGCCTTTATATCCGTTTGATAGCAAAAATTATGTTGTAGATCAAAAGGAAGCTACAAGCTCGGATGGAGTTAAAATACCATATTTTATTGTCTATAAAAAAGGTACAAAGATTGTAAGAATCCAACATTACTTGAAGCATACAGCGGTTTTCAAGTAATCAACTCTCCATATTTCTCTCGCATGGAAAATGAAGTATTGGTTAAACATGGCGGGGTTAGTGTTCTTGGTAATATTAGAGGTGGCGGAGAGTTTGGTCTTGAGTGGCATAAGGCGACTCAAGGAATAACACATCAAACCGGCTTTAATGATTTTATTGCAGTAGCAGAGGATTTAATAAAGCAAAATATTACTAGCCCTGAGTATTTAGGAATTAAAAGAGGAAGTAACGGCGGATTGCTAGTAAGTGTTGCAATGACACAGCGTCCTGATTTATTTGGAGCTATAGCATGTGAAGTGCCGATACTTGATACGATATAAAGAATTCGGAGCAGGACATTCATTGGGTACAGAATATGGTGATCCAAAGTAGAAGATTTAGTACATATCAAAAAATATGCACCGCTAGAGAATTTATCTTTAACACAAAAATACCAAGCTGTGTTAATTACAGATTCAGTATTAGAGCAGCGTGTACACCCATGACATGGAAGAATTTGTGAGTATGTGCTTGAGAAAAAAAACCAAATACTAAAACTTACTTTCTAGGAAGTGTAGATAGTGGGCATGGTAGTGGTAGTGATTTAAAAGATAGTGCCAATCATTTGATCAATATTTATACATTTTTTGCAAATGCTTTGAAATTAAAAATTAATTAACTTTAATACTAGGTCAATATGTGTTACTTATTATACTACTGGGTAGTTTAAAAAAACCGTCGATGTCATTCCTGCGAAGACACATGGGTGTCAACTTAAGGAAAAGGTCACCCCGTGGCTTGACCACAGGATCCATATAATTTTAGTATTTTTAACTGGATCCCGCAATCAAGTCGGCATTGTTGCATGGATCGGAAAACCTACTCGATGTCATTCCCGCGTAGGCGGGAATCCAGAAAAATAACTTCAATATTGCTACAGAAGTTACATACTGGATAAAATAACCATACAAACACTTGTTTTTAATGCTTGACTGGATTTCCGCTTCGCAGGAATGACATAATGTAGCTATAATATAAATTCAAGAAAACAATTTTCCAATTCCGCTACGTAATAGATTTTTAGGATTCATTTTACTGGCTTTTTTCATTATCTCGCTTATTTGTTTATATTGCTTTAGCAAAATATTTACCTTTTGTACCGTAGTTCCTGCTCCAACCGCTATACGTTTCCTACGAGAAGCATTAATTATATAGGGGTTTTTACGTTCTTTTGGCGTCATAGATAAAATAATTGCTTCTTGATGTGCAATTATTTTACTATTTAATTTTGATTGATCTATTTGATCCATAATTTTACCGCTACCCGGTAACATACTAAGTATACTTCCAAAACCTCCCATTTTTTTTATACTTCTCATTTGCTGAAGATAATCATTTAAATCAAACTTACCCTTTTTTAATTTAGCTGCCGTTTTTTCGGCTTCTTCTCTATCAACAATACTAGCTGCTTTTTCAACAAAAGAGATAATATCACCCATATCCAGTATTCGAGAAGCTAAACGTTCAGCATCGAATTCTTCTAAATCAATTAGGTTTTCACCGCTACTTAAAAATTTAATCGGCTTTTTAGTAATATATTTTACACTGAGTGCTGCACCACCCTTGGAATCGCCGTCAATTCTAGATAAAATTAATCCTGAAATTGCTAACTTTTCATTAAAACTACTTGCCGTAACTACTGCATCCTGCCCTGTCATACTGTCGATTACTAACAAAGTTTCTGTAGGCTCCACTATCTTTTTTATTGCAAGCGCTTCCTCCATCATCGCTTTATCAATTTGTGTACGACCTGCCGTATCATAAATTACGACATCATAAGCAGAAATTTTAGCCTCGGCAATAGCTCTTTTGACAATATCGAGGGGTTTCTCACCTTGCACAATAGGTAATGAATTAATCTGTACTGAGTTTGCAAGTATAGCGAGTTGCTCTTGTGCGGCCGGTCTGTAAGTATCCAAAGAAACAAGTAAAACTTTCTTATTTTGATTTCTAAGCCGTAAAGCAAGCTTACCACTCGCCGTAGTTTTACCACTCCCTTGCAGCCCTACCATTAGGAAATTTACGGGCGGCTTTGAATTTAAATTTAGCTTTGTCTCACTTTTACTTGAAGCTAAGAGATTGATCATCTCTTCATGGATAATTTTAATTATCATCTGTCCAGGTGAAACAGACTTAATAACCTCCTGCCCTAAAGCTTTCTGTTTAACTTCCGCTATAAAATCTTTTATCACCGGTAATGCAACATCTGACTCTAAAAGCGCCACTCTTATATCCCGCATAGCAACATCTATTTGGGCTTCCGTCAAAATGCCTGAGCTAACTAGCTTATCAAAAATCTTCGTTAAATTTTGTGTTAAAGTTTTAAACATGCAAATAATTTAATTTATAAAGTTCCTAAAACCTAATATATACTACGAGTAAATTAACAATAGTCAAAATAAAACATAAATTAAATTTATATTCTAGAGGGAAGCCGCTTTCTATCTTGAATATCTATTAACTATTTTTAAAAAAAAGGAGTATCTCAATATATTTTGTTGTTTTATGGATAACATAGAAAGGAACGTAGTGATATCGTGTTAATTACTAGAAAACTCATTCACCACTAATATACAACTTGTTTTTAAGTCCAAATCATAATCAATGGTATTATATATTAACTTTTTTATGTCGGTAAATTTTTGCAGTAAATATGAAGGGTGTCTATTTGATAGTTTATTAAAAATCTTATTTTCCAAATCTAGAAGTTCAATATTAACGTTGGCAGATTTTTTAAGGATTCTATTCATTAATAATAATAAATTATCAATAAAATCTAGCCATAATTCTCGGTCTTTAGTAGTAAAGCGATTAATAAAATCTAACGTTTTGTTATCTGCTATCGCCTGAATAAACTCGGAATATAATTCGTTTTTAGTATGATGGATAGATGATCTAACATTAATTTTAAAACATCTTGATCTAATTGTAGAAATAATACTTGCAGCTCTTGAAGTAATTAAAAAAATGTAACTATTCTTTGGTGCATCTTCAAGAATTTTTAAGCATGAATTCGCTGCATTCAAATTCATAAGCTCTGCAGCATAAATTATTGCAACTTTATAACCTGAAATTGCAGAAGTTTTACTTAAGAAGTCTTGTAATTTTCTTATTTGTTCAATAGAAATATTTTTAGCATTAGATGTAGCTGAAGTTTCCCTAGCGATGAAATGATAATCAGGATTGTTGTTAAGAGGAATGCTATTCTTAAAAAGCTTAATATATATAAACTCTTCTAAATCTTTTAAAGCTTGCTCTATATTTTCGGCTTCGATAAGCCAACTATTGTATAGCGTATTATGTTTTAAGTTAAACTCTAGGCGTTCAATTATCAATGGTTGTAATATCATTATGAATTGTACTTAAGAAGTATTCTATATCATTCCGGCTTTTGCAGAGCATTATTGCATGAGCTGGTTTTTCTAGTGTCACCCCGCAAGCGTGTAACGGGGTTCGGAAATTATTAGTACTGTAAATATGTTACTTCTTTTAATTACAAGCTTCTTTCATTTTTCTTCCGGCTCTAAAAGTAGGTTGATTGTAAGCATCTATTTTCATTTTTGCTCCGGTTTTTGGGTTACGACCCTCACGTGCTTTTCTATGATGTATTTCAAATGAACCGAAACCTGTTATATTAATATTATGGTGGCTCTTTATAGCACTAATCACACTATCAAGAACTAAATTAAGTGCTTTCTCGGCTTCAGCTTTTGTTAATGTTTTATGTGAAGCATGTTTATGATTATGACCATGGTCGGTCATAAATGCTATAAATTCGGTTTTATTCATTTTTTTTGGTTCTTTTGTGTTATGTGTACTCATAATAAAATCAATTCTCCTTTGATAGGTTAATATGTATTGATGTTTTTTTATAAAAAAATATATACAACTGGCAATAATATACATCAATATATTTTTTATGTGCGTTAATTATAACAAACTACCCACATACTGCAAATGCCAGTTATTGACAAAATTTAAAATATATACGTTATTATATTAATTTATAGAAAAATGTAGCCATTTTACATCAGTTATACTGTTAAAACTATCTTAATCAAGTAATTAAAGTGAAAATTTATCGTTAAAACCATAATTTATTGTCAGTAGTAAATTACAAAAACTAATTTTCTACTCTATAAAAAATTATAAGTTTTTTAATAAAAAACAATATATACTTAATTTACATAAAAAGTGGAAACCGTCTTTCACCTTTTATATAGAATATTTCTAACCGAATAGCAGATTATGTAATAATTCACTATGCACATTAATTTAGAATAAAATTTTTAATCCAATGTTATTGTCTAAAATTTGTATTAAACGCCCTGTCTTGGCTACAGTTTTGAATTTGGTTATCGTAGCTCTTGGAGCAATGTTTTTTACCAAACTACAAATTAGAGGTACTCCGGATATTTCAGTTCCTATTATAAATGTCGAAGCTCATTATGCAGGTGCCGATGCCTTATATATGGAGCAAGCAATAACGACACGTATAGAAAAAGCTTTAAAGACGGTTAAAAATTTAGATTATATAACTTCTCAAAGTTCTACCGGCGAAAGTAGTATTACTTTATCGTTTCTATTATCTACCGATATTGAAGTAGCACTAAACGATGTCCGCGCCAAAATATCGGATATCACTTATATGTTCCCGCAAGATATGAAAGCCCCGTCAGTTACAAAACTTGATGCCGATAGTTTCCCAAGCCTCTTCATAAGCATTGAAAGTGATCAATATAGCGATTTAGAATTAACAAAGATCGTCGAAGATAATCTACAAACACCGTTAGATAAACTTGAAAGCGTAGGACAGTCACAAATTTACGGCGGTCGGGAATATATAATAAGAATAGAACCCGATTCTAAAAAATTATATCAACATAAAATTTCTTTATTGGAGATTGAATCCGCAATAAAAGAGCAAAACAAAGATTATCCAGCAGGTACGATTAAAACAAAAAGCAATAATTTTATAGTAACTCTTGCAGGTTCTTTATCTACACCAGAAGAATTCGGTAATATTATTCTAAAAGTACAAAACGGAGGTATCATAAAATTACGAGATATAGCAAAAATATCTTTAACTTCTCCCGATGAGGACATAATTTTTAGATATAACGGCAAAAGCTCTATTGCCCTTGGTCTTATAAAAGCATCAAAAGCTAACGTCATAGATTTATCACATGAAGTAACTAAAGCACTAGAAAGAATTAAAGAATCCATGCCCAAAGGAATAAGCATGGGTATCGCATATGATGCAGCAACACCTGTAAAAGCATCAATTTATGCAGTATTTCAAACAATTTTTGAAGCTTTAATATTAGTAGTTTTAGTCACTTATTTATTTCTTGCTTCTGCTAAAATTACCTTAATTCCGTTTGTAACGATTCCAGTATCGTTGATCGGTACTTTTAGCGTAATGTATGCTTTTGGATTTTCTATTAATATATTTACTCTCCTTGCTATGATACTTGCTATAGGTTTAGTGGTCGATGATGCGATAGTTATGCTTGAAAACATTTTTAGATATAATGAAATGGGGCATAAACCCATGGAAGCGGCTATGCTTGCTTCTCAAGAAATCGGCTTTGCAATAATTGCTATGACTATTACGCTTGCTGCCGTATTTTTACCCGTGGGTTTTATAGAGGGTTTTATCGGGAAATTATTTATTGAATTTGCTTGGACTTTAGCATTTTGTGTTTTGTTCTCAGGATTTGTTGCTTTAACTTTAACTCCTATGATGTCAAGTCGTATGGTTACAAAACATAATACGGACTTACCGAAATTCTTAGTAAAGTTTAACGACATTCTACAATTTATTCAAAATAAATATATTTACTATCTAAAGCTAACTTTTGAAAATCAAAAGAAATTTGTCATCATTATTGCATCATCATTTATAGTGCTGATTATTAGTTTTAAATTTACTCAAAAAATTTTCGTACCCCAAGAAGATGATGGATTCTTACAAGTTTCTCTTAAAGGTCCTGAAGGTTCTAATTTAGAATCTTCTACTAAAGTAGTGAAAGAAGCCGAAAAAATCCTTGCTAATTATAAAGATATATTAGGTTATCTGATGGTAATAGGTGCAGGCGGTAGCGATAACGTTTTTGGATTCATTCCTCTAAAAAATTGGGGTGAGCGTTCTTGTTCCCAAGAAACTATTAAGAATATGTTAAATAAGCAGTTTTCTGAAATACCGGGCATGTCGATTTACGCTATGGATCCACGTTCAATGGTTAGCGGGAATGCAAGTAGCCCTATCGAGTTTACTATTCAAACGAACCTTGAATATGATGATCTAGATAAAATATCACAACAATTTATTGATATAATGAAAACAAATCCTATTTTCTTAAACGTCAATAGAAATTTACAATCGGCAATGCCGACTATAAGTATAGAAGTCAACCGTGATAAGGCTTATTTATACGGAATGGATTTGGCAAATATAGGCAAAACGGTACAATATTTACTTGCAGGTCAACAAATCGGGCATTTTAGAATGAGTAATGATTTATATGACGTTATATTACAATTTAATCAAAAAGATCGAAAAGATATTAGCGATTTTAGTAAAATTTTAATCAGAGCAAAAAATAATAATATGTTACCGCTTGAATCGATAGCCAATATTACGGAAAAAATATCAGTAAAATCATATAGTCATTATAATAATTCAAAATCCGTTACTATTTCTTCTGATCTTGCTCCTGACAGGAAAATTGATGATGCAATTAATGAAATCAATAAAATAGCCGCTAAGTTACTTGATCCTAGTAATACTATAATTGAATATATAGGAGAAATTAAACAAATGAGAGAGGCAGACAGTAATATGCTTATAACATTTGTGTTTGCTCTTATATTTATCTATTTAGTGCTTGCAGCTCAATTTGAAAGCTTTACTGACCCTTTATTAATATTACTCGCCGTACCTTTCTCAATAACCGGTGGTGTACTTGCTCTCTGGCTTGCCGGTAATAGCCTTAATATGTATAGTAATATAGGACTTATTACTTTAATTGGATTAATTACTAAGAATTCTATTATGATAGTAGAATTTGCTAATCAGCTAAGAGCAAAAGGAGTAAAGGTTCAAGAAGCTATAATAGAATCCTCAAAACTTCGCTTGCGTCCAATTCTTATGACTACTCTTGCTGCCGTAGTCGGAGCTTTACCTCTAGTTTTTGCAGACGGGGCCAGTGCTGCTGCTCGTAATTCTATAGGCTTTGTAATAGTTGGAGGATTAAGCATCGGTACTATATTTACAATTTTTGTTATACCTGTAATATATCACACTTTTAAGAAGGATTAATAAATTATAGAATAATAAAATTTAGTAGACATATAGCTCAAAATGAGGAATGATTATTTTACGTTAGTTTTGTTGCATGGCTCGGAAAACGCATATAGTGTCATCCCGAGGCCTCGCCACGGGATCCAAAAATGTAACCCATAATACTAGTGTAATTTTAGTATTTTAACTGGACCCCGCTATCAAGTTGTGGGATGACAGAGGTATGAGCCACACAACAAGGTCTTTTACGTTTAACTAAAAGGAGCTTAAATATGTTAATAAATACTTCTAATAATCCACTTATTACTACTGTACATTTATTATCTTCTATAGGTGCTATAAATTGGGGTTTAGTCGGATTATTTAATTTTAATTTAGTCACACTTTTATTTGGCTCATTTCCAATTATTGTTACAATACTTTATATAATTATAGGCTTTTGTGGTGTATATTCTTTCCTTTGTTTAGGTAAGCTATTTTGTAAACCCGGAATAGAAAAGGCGAAGTAACTCTACCTTTTCGTCATTGCGAGCAGCCGTAGGCTGCGTGGCAATCTCATGAAATCATAACAAACTCCTGAGATTGCTTCGTCAATTGCTATGCAATTTCCTCGCAATGACTACCTAATAACCTCACTTGTGCTATAGCAGTTATTGCTGCTGTTTCAGCACGTAATATATTACTTCCTAAACTTATAGATTTTGTATTCTTATATGAGGCAAGAAGTTCCAGCTCATCATTAGTAAAGCCTCCCTCCGGTCCTACAATAATAGTTATATCACTATTACTAAGTAATGATGAAATTCGTAATATAGAATTTTCTTCTTTTTCATGTTCATTAGCATATAACATCAAATTATTATTCTTTTTTAGGTAATCTTGTATTGTGATAGCTTTTTCAATTATCGGGGGAGTAAGACGTTCTGATTGCTCTGTTGCCTCAATAACACATTTCGTTAAACGTTCGATATTTACCGATCTAAATTGACACCACCTAGTAATTAACGGAATAATTTTAGTTATACCGAGTTGCGTAGCCATATTTATTGCAAGCATTAATTTATCTTGCTTTATTATAGCAACAGCAAGAGTTAACGTAGATTCTGTATAAGGCTTTTTTAACTGTTCTTTCAGTCTAACCGATAGGTTATTTTTACCTATATCGTTAATTTGTGCTAGAAATTCTCCATCCGTACCGTTAAAGAGACGTAAGCCATCATTTACTTTAAGACGTAGCACCGTTTTGACATAATGAACATGATGATCACTTGCTAATTCTATCTTGCTATTTTCAGCTAAACGACTATTAATATAAATACGGTTATATTTCATATATTTAGTACTATGGACGATAAAAAAGATAATAGACATCTTTCCAAACCAGCTTATAGAGAGGAATGTACAGGAGACACGGAACGCAGCACTACAGCGTATATGGACATACGTGAGGATGTGATGAGTACCGGATCGATGTCTAAATTACCTCTAGAAACGAAGTTTGTAAAGATATCTAATAATATATCAGAAAAAGAAAATTTACCAAAAGAAAAAGAAATTGGCGGTGTTAAAGGTCTAGAACCGACAAGATACGGGGACTGGCAGCATAAAGGTAAAGTCACAGATTTCTAATGCCTTGCCTTCAACACACTAAAATTTTACCCTATAAACCGCAAGAATTGTTTGATTTGGTCTGGGATGTAAAATCTTATCCTAAATTCTTGCCTTGGTGTTCTGCTTCTAGAATTATTTCAGAAAATAATCAAGAGGTTATTGCTGAATTAGTAATTCAGTTAAAAGGCTTTTCAGAAAAATATAACTCACGAGTTACAAGCGAAATAACAGATGATGGAATATATTTGATTAATACGGTAGCTATTTCAGGACCTTTTGAATATTTAAAAAGTACTTGGCAATTTGTTCCATGCACGGCAGGAACTGCATTAAAATTCTTTATTGATTTTAAAATGAAATCCGTAATACTGGATAAATTAATCGACACTTATTTTACCAAAGCAACCAAAAAAATGATTATAGCTTTCGAAAGGAGAGCTAAAGAGGTTATTAAATAAATAAAGAGTAAGGTTATAGATCTATAACCTTACTCTTTAGAAAGTTTTGTATTTAGTTACTAGGCAATATCAGATATATATCCTCCATCTCCCTCATCTCCTAAGATTTGAGTGTGATTATCATTATTATAATCAAGGCTATAAAACTGCTCTTCTTGTTCTTCACTAGTGGAAGTATGATAATTAAATAATTCTTCATAAGCTTTATTTATTTCAGCATATTTCTGTATTTCTTTTGAAAGTTCTAATACTTTATTTTGCATAGCTTTTTCTGTACCATGCCATAACTTACTTGTCAAATTTGGCTTGTATGCTGCTAATTGCTTATTTTTGTAACTTTCTCTCTTTGCAACAGTTCCTAAACTTAAAGCTTTTTCAATATCTTCACTTGAATAGCCATTTTGTATTAGCTGCTGAATAATACAAGCATGTAAAGGAAGAATACTAGTATCTAGAACTAATTTATTTGTATATTGTCCTTTCACGCCAGGTATTGCCTGATATAAAGCACGATCTGTTGATTCTACTATTTCATAGCCACCATTATGTTTGTAACCAACGCCGTCTTCCGTTAAACTTAAGGTTGGTACGCGAGTTATTGCATTAGATATTATCTTAGCGTTTGTTCCTTCAATATATTTACCGGTAAATTTATCTATACCGTTTTTATCTATAGCAGTACCGTATACAAAACTTCCTAACCCCGAAGTAGCCAAATACGCTTCAACTTTAGTTGCTTCATGAGCTTGAGTAAAAAGCTTTATTTGTTCATTACTCTCCATAATGCCTTTTGCCCCATAACTAGTACCAAAAACACCCCATGTTATTAAAGGTATTTTGCTTAACCAACTACTAAATGAAAACAAACTACTTACTCCTACAAAAAAGCTTCCTGATGCTAATTTTGTATAAAAACTATAATCTGCTTTTGCTTTTTCTATTAAAGATAAGTACGTGATCGGTTTATTACTTCTGAATAAGTTTTGTATTAATAATGTCAACATAGTCTATCTCCTAATTTAATTCACCATATTTCATGGTTGTAAATGCACTATATGACAAAAGTAATCAAATATCAATCTTTTATTTAATAATAGCTTAATATTTGACTTGACATTTTTTAGAAAAAACCATATTTTATGGTAAAATTGATCAAAAAGAGGTAGATATGCCTACGTACAAAAATTCTAAACATATTAGCACTAAAAAGCTTGCTTATATAGGTTTAGACCTCGCATATAAAACAGATGATTTAAATATTTATAAGCTAAAAGCATCAAAGGTCAATGAACAATTAACAGATAGCGGCTGGGAAATACTGACTGCTTCATGTGATAATATCAACACTGCTAAATATGCTTATAAAGCCGTCGCATTTATAAATAAAGACACTAAAGAAGTTCATATTGCTAGTGCCGGCACAAAATTCAATATATATGATTTATTAGACGACTTGCTTATCGCACTGCACTACTTACCTACTAAACTAACTCCAATTCAGGATTTTGTTAATGAAATAATTAACAAATTAGGCGGCTTAAGTAAAGCCACAGAATATAGTTTTAATACTAGCGGTCATTCACTTGGAGCAATAATTGCAGATTTAACCTTAGTAGAAATACATTCTCGCAACCTACATTTTAATAAATCTACAACTTTTGACAGCCCTGGCTCAAAACCGATAATTGAAAGAGGCATAGAAAAAAATTTATTTACCGGAAAAGTAACAACTCCAATAAAAGAGCTAGCTACCCATTCTAAGATATATAATGCAAAACATAATCTTATTAATATTACTAATAAGCATTTTGGACAAACAACAATGGTACTTCCTGGTAAAAAAACAACACTATCACAATCAGAAGAATGGGCATCACATTTATATAATTTTGCCAAACAAAAAGTGACAAAATATCTAGGAATTAATGTAATAGTCGAAGGCTTTGAAGAAATCATAGCCGGAATCAGTAAACATGGACTTGTGAATTTTTCTGATTTGAAACAGAATATTACTTTAACCATAGATGATTGGGAAGCAGCAACACCAAAATATGCTAAAAATACTCTAAATTTAAAAAATAATTTATATAATCAAATAGTTGAAACTGAAACCGGAGCTAATTTAGTTGGGATGTATAATAATTTTCAAAGCTGCAGTCAAGAATATGCTCAGGAAGTCCAAACAACAGGAGATATAAGTAATTATCATCTATATCCTCTAATATGTTAAATAAAAAAATAAATTTATAGGCAGAAATCACCTTTCGCCTTTCATATTCATTATTTCTTATTTAGAGCAACTAAATAGATTTCCGTAGATTCACTGCGGCTGGATGAAGGTTTAAAATGTTTCACTGTTTTAAATTCACGCTTTACTTTATGTAATAATTCATTTTCTGCACCGCCACGAAAAATTTTAGCAATAAAATGACCGGAGGGTTTTAGTACTTTTAAAGCAAATTCAAAAGCTTGCTCACATAAAAGTAAGGTTCTTATATGGTCTGTAGCTTTATGACCTATGGTATTTGATGCCATATCACTCATTACTATATCAGCTCTACCGTCTAAAGCCTGAATAATTAATTCTTCCGTATCTGCTTCAAAAAAGTCCTTTTGAACAAATTCAACTCCAGCAACATGTTCAATTTCTAACACATCGATAGAGATTATTTTATTATTTAGGTTATTATCCGAAGCTTTAATCAGCTTAGAAGCTACTTGACTCCATCCCCCAGGAGCTGCTCCTAGATCAACAACTTTCATGTTAGGAGTAAAAAGTTTAAATTTTTCATGAATTTCAAGTAGTTTATATGCAGCTCGTGACCTAAAGCCGTCTATACGTGCTTTTGCAACATACGGATCGTTTAATTGGCGTCTAAGCCAATTACTAGAAGAGACGGTGCGTTTTTTAGAAGTCTTAACTCTAACGAATTTATTTCTATAACCGCTTAAATTATTTGTCATAAAATCTTTTATACTTATAAATAAATGAAGAATAAGTAGACGAAGTTTAATCTGGAAAAGAGCAAGGAATCCACAAGACGAGGCACGAAAGTCGTTAATAATACTTGAGTACCACAGTACTTATAGCCAATTTTCAAATTAAACGAGTATGCTCTTTTGCTATTTTATCTAATACAGAATTAACAAAACCAATTTCATGCTCATTTAACATATCATTTGCTATGTCCGTATATTCGTTGATTACTACTTTAGCAGGCGTAGTAGGGCAAAATAATAGCTCACATATACTAACACGCAATAAAGCTCGGAGTAAGATTGGCATATGTGCAGGATCTTTATCATTTGTTAAATGATTGTCGATAATTTCGTCTAGTTTATGAATATTTTCAAATACTAACTTTACCAGCATTTTAAAATGACTTATACTTAATGATATTTTTAAATTCTCAGGTAAATCTGTTATAGAATTATTATTTTGATAAAAAGAAAGTACATTTTGCATTATATCATCCATATCGTCGTTATTTTGCAATATGTTTTGATAAATAGCTTGCACTGCTGCAATACGTGCAATCGACTTTTTATTAATTTTATTTGAACTCATAGAGAAAAGAAATTTAAAATTTAATTTTCGTCAATGCGTAAGGTGATATGGCGTGATGTCATTCCCGTGAAAGCGGGAATCCAGTAATTCAAAAACATAAATACTATTAGTTTTTAAAACTAATACATTTGGATTACTTAATTTTTTTTCTGTGGATTCCCGCTTTCGCGGGAATGACATAGGAAACCAAATAGCAACGTCCACTCACAACGACGAAATGATATCTATAATCTTACAATGTATACCTTAAAATAATTTATTAGTAAACTTATAAAATTTTTATGCTCTCTATAATAGGATTTATTATAACAATTAGTATCTTGGTATTTATCCATGAATTCGGGCATTATTGTATTGCTAGATATTTTAATGTAAAAGTTGAGGAGTTCTCGATAGGTTTCGGTAAAGCACTAATAGGCATTACCGATAAAAAAGGAGTTAGGTGGAAGATTTGCCTTATACCGCTTGGCGGTTATGTCAAGATTTACGGCTATGATCGCAGCCTTATGGATAAGACTAAAGAAGTTAACGAAAAAGTAGCTTTTGATGCTAAATCTTGTTTAGAACGTTTTTTAATCGTTGCAGCAGGTCCGTTAATTAATTATTTACTTGCCATAATAATATTTGCAGGTTTTTATTGTTACTTTGGAAAAACAGAGATTCCTCCTATAATAGGTAATGTAGTAGCTTCATCACCGGCAGAGAGAGCAGACTTAAGAGCAGGAGATAAAATTGTTAAGGTTAACGATAAATCTGTTAAAGATTTCGGGGACGTGCAAAGAGAGATATTAATTAACGGTTTTAGCTCTTCTACTTTAACTATAGAAAGAAAAAGTGAAGAATTTATCGTTAATATAATGCCTCAAGAAATAATTATATCACCTCCCGAAGAAAAGCAAGTTAAGAAAACTCTTCGAATCGGTATTATAGCTAAAAATGAACCTATTCATACTAAAATAGGAATTTTAGGAGGATTATGGGAAGCTATTAATACTACTATAGATATGTCTGCTTTAACTCTAAACGCAATATCGCAAATGATTTTAGGAAAACGTTCATTCGATGAGCTAGGAGGGCCGATAGCTATTGCTAAAGAGTCAGGCAAATCTATAGCTGGTGGAACCCAAATGTATCTGTTATTTATAGCAATGCTTTCCATTAATTTAGGGTTACTTAACTTACTACCTATACCGGTGCTTGACGGCGGACATTTAGTATTTATATTATATGAAGCAATTACAGGTAAATTACCGCATCCTAAGACTAAAAATATTTTGTTACAATTAGGAGCAATAATCATAATTTTTCTTATTATAATTGCTGTTTCCAACGATATACAAAATTTGTTTTCCTAAATTATAGATTTGCTTGCTCTCGTTTATATTATCTACTATAGTGGAGTACATTAATTATGTTTGAATGCATTAGTTAGGAGAACTTTGTATTATTCTTAGCTAAAAGCGAAAATCCCGTTCTTTGTCATACCGCGACTTGAACGCGGTATCTAATTTATTATTTTTACCGTGGTCAAGCCACGGGTATGACATTGGGTTTAAACACAGAAATTTAAATTAAATCTTAAAGAAGGTTTTAGGTGACAATCAGATCAATTAGTAAGTTAACAATTTTATTATTAACGATTTTTTATTATCATATTTCATTAGCTGACTCTGTAATTCGTAAAATAACTATCGAAGGTAATCATAGGGTTGAGCGTTCTACTATTGAGAGCTATTTAAAGCTTAAGGTAGGAGAAACCTATAATAATTCTAAAGAAGATGAGGTAATAAAACGTTTATATGCCACCTCACTTTTTAGAAATATAAATATGCATATAACAAATGATGGTAATTTAATAGTTAACGTTACTGAAACGCCTTTTATAAGTAGTATAGTATTTAGCGGTAATTCTAAAATCAAAACTAATATTCTCGCTAAAGAAATTTACACAATGTCGGGTGAATCTCTTAGCCAAGCTAAAATTGAATTAGATGTAAAGAAAATATTAGAAATTTATAAACGTAGCGGACGTTTTGCTACTACGGTAACACCTAAAATCGAAAATTTAGAAAACAACAGAGTTAAGGTTATTTTTGATATAGCAGAAGGACCAAAAACCGGTATTAACTATATTTATTTTAGCGGTAATGAAAATTATAGTGATTCAGAACTTAAATCTATTGTTTTAACTAAAGAATCTCGTTGGTTTCGTTTTTTAGAAAGTAACGATACTTACGATCCTGATAGAATTGAGTATGATAAAGAATTACTGAGAGAGTTTTATCAATCTGTAGGTTTTGCAGATTTTAGAGTAATTTCGGCATTAGCAGAACTCAATAATACTAAAGAATATTTCACCCTTACCTATTCCATTGAAGAGGGAGAAAAATATAGCTTCGGTAATATTACAATAGACAATAAATTAACTAATATAGATATAACACCGCTTAATAAAATTGTTAATATTAAGCAAGGCAAGGTTTTCAATATGAAAAAGGTTAATGATATAGCTGAAAAAATTGGAGAATATTTTACAGCGAACGGTTACCCTGCGGTAAATGTTTATCCGGATATAATGAAAAATGCTAATCATACTGCAGATATTAAATTTATTATTGAAAAAGCTGATAAGGTTTATATTAATAAAATTAATATTATTAATAACCTTAAAACCGAAGACCCTGTTATAAGAAGAGAATTTAAAATAGAAGAAGGTGATATAATTAATCGTTCATATATTGAAAAAGGTGAGCGTAATATTAGAAATTTAGATTATTTTGAGAAAGTAGCAATTAGCTTAGCTCCGACTAAAGCTAAAGATAAATATGATGTTAACGTTGAAGTTGATGAAAAATCTACTTCCTCTATAGGTTTTGATTTAGGCTATAATACTGCCGGCGGTTTATTCGGACGTTTCTCTTTCTTAGAGCGTAATTTAGTCGGTACCGGGAAACTGCTTAATGCCGGTGTACAAGTAAGTAAAAACACTACAAGCTATTACGGTGGTATTACCGCACCGCACTTTTTAGATCGTGAGTTATCACTTGGCGTAAACATGTTTAGAAACTATACCGGACGCGGTGCTAGTGTATTAAATACAACTGATCAAAGCTATAAGTTACACTCTATAGGAGTCAAAACTTCTCTTGGTTATGAAATTAAAGAGGATTTAGGTCACGAAATAGATTATTTAATCAAACGTGATATTTTAAGTGCTCCAACTCCATCAAGCTCAATATTCTTAAAGGAGCAAATGGGAAGATTCATTACTTCTGCTATAGGACATACTATTACTTATGATCAAACCGATAATAAAATTGTTCCAAAGAACGGTTATTTAGTAAGCGGCACACAAGAATTTGCCGGCGTTGGAGGTGATAACAAATATATAAAGCATGAAGTTGACGGTAAATATTATAAATCTTTCATACATAACAAGCTTACTTTAAAATTATCTGCTTCCGGAGGCAATATTGCAGGGCTTGGAGGAAAAATTATTAGAATTTCCGATCGCTTTAATTTAGGTGATTATAGTTTAAGAGGCTTTGCAAGCGGTGGTGTAGGACCTCGTGAAAAGGTCACTAACGAAGGACTTGGTGGTGAGCGATATTACACATTTTCAACAGAGCTTAATTTCCCAACACCTATACCTGAGGAATTTAATTTAATCAGTACAGTCTTTATGGATTTAGGAAGCGTTTGGGGAGTAGGCTTAAATAAGAAACAATATCAAACTCCAAACGGTTTTTATAACGATAAATCTCTTAGAGCTTCCATTGGTTTCGGCTTTATTTGGGTAACACGTTTTGCACCAATCAGAATGGATTGGGGTTTCCCGGTTAAGAAGAAGAAATATGACGATACGCAGCATTTCCATTTAAGATTTTCGACGCATTTATAAAGATGTCTCATTTTCACCCCGTGGCTTGACCACGGGGTCCAATTAAGGATGCTAGTCTTTTAGCATTTTTAAATTTTTTATTGGATTGCCACGCTCCTTGTCAGTCGTCGCTTGCAATGACGAAACATGTCTCGTAGGAATCCATATCTCAGCATAATATAATCATATTGCAGCCGATGTAGCTCAGCTGGTAGAGCGGCGCATTCGTAATGTGTAGGTCTGGGGTTCAAATCCCCACATTGGCACCATCTTCTAAATAAAACTATAGCCCTATTTGTGATAGGCGTGGTAGAACCTGATATACTAATAATGTGTAGAAAAACGCATTCGTGTCATACCGTGGCTTGACCACGATATCCAAAAAAATAACTTAAAATACTAATCATTTATTATCACCCTCAATTCAAGTGGTTAAAAAGTACAGCATCTAAAGAACCTAAAACGGTTTTAAAAAATGCTTATAACATAAGTAATGATACTGAAAAACTTATTGCTGTTGATATAAAAAATGACCAGTTTGTAATATTTGATAATACAAGTGGTAATGTAGCTCATGTCAGGACATATCAAGAAATAGAGAGAGATGCTGTTTTAAAAAATAACCTAATCACAACAACAATATGCAAATAAGGTAATAAAAACTTTAATGAAACCTCGAAGCGGTATAAATTATTAGAATAACAAAATGAAATAAACAATGACAGATAAATTATGGTATGCAAAAATAAATGAAGAAGATGCATATATCAGAAAAACACGTCAAGAATATATAGATTTATATTTCTTTGATTCTGTAGAATTTAAAGCAGTAGAAGATATAACCTTAGAAAATTTAGGTGAATTTTTAGAAGTAATGTTAAAACATTATCAACAATATAATTTTCATTTAGGCGAATTATATGATACTGGAGAAATATTAGAAGAATATTTCGATTATGTTTTTATGGATGATGAAAAATATATACATTATCCTAAATATTCTAAAGAGGATAGACGTAATTTAGGTTGGTTATTGATAGTAACTTATATACAAATGTGTAATCCAAGACTATTTCCAGAAGATGTCCCGCATTTAATAGAATTTTTACACGCTAAAGATGGAGAAGTGACAAAGGCTCAAGAAAAGCTAAATACCTACCTTGCCCAATTTGATTTAATGAAAAGACAAGATGAAGATTACAGATGCTGGGAAGCAATCACGCAAGAACGTCAGCAAGCTATAGCAGAAAATAAACCTTTACCAATAAGACCTATGAGTATTGAACTATCAAAATGCTTGAAAGAGTGAAGTGGGAAACTTTTTTAAGACCATCATAGAGCTAGCGGGGAGTACAGCTGGCGAAGATGATAGCGATAGAGAAAGTAACGGAACTTGCAGTAAATGCTGTAAATAACAACGCACTATCTGGTTTAGGGCAGAAGATAGAGAATAAAATAGCGGGGAGCGTTACTCCAACTTTAAATTCTAATAACAGGATATTGCTAAGTGTTTACAGTCGTTTAGAGCAGAACGGTAACAAGAGAATATGACGCCATTCGTTATTCCCTGAGCCAAATAAATATAGGCCAGATTGCAGCAACTGCGGTAATGCACTTTATTAACCGCAAGGTCACCTGAGTATTTTAAACTGGATCTCGCTACAAATGAGCTAGGATGACAGGGTGGGATTAATCCATGCAACAACACCAATGCTACACGGAAATGACAATAAGGTCTTTTTAAGCATGGGGTAAAACAAAACTACCTTTTTTAGGTAATTCCATTATATTTTGTAAAGAATTATAAGTTGTTGCTAAAAAATAATATATACTTAGCTTTATATAAAAAGTGAAAGCCAATTGTCACCTTTTATATTCAACTTCTTAAGCCGAATAGCAGATTATGTAATAATTCGCTATTTGTGTTAATTAACTATTATCTTTTTTCTTGGAGGAATATAGATTGTTTCATCTTCAGCATGCGAAATCTTTTCTAAAAGTCCGATAAAACGGTCGTTATTAGGTACTAGCTTTACTATCGCCCACCCCTCTTCTATTGATTTCTTTATGCGTTCTATATCAGACTTATGCTCTGAAAAAGATATAACTTTTTGTGCTGGGTTTTGCATATTGATAAATCAATTATAGTTAATTAGCATTATAGTAAATATTTTTAATAAATCAATCACATATTTATTATTTGCTAAATATAAATAAAATGATTACCATATATTATGTCTTGTTTACTTATATCCTAATAAATAGTTTAATTAAAAATTAAAAGTCGTACGATGATTTTTTATTTTAAACATATATGTCACTTATTAACTTTATTTAATTTAAACTGTATAATTTAATTATGTCAAATGATAATTTACAACCGCCTGCTCTTTCTAAAAAGCAATTATTTGCTTTTTTTGGTATGGTTGTCGGCATGTTTATGTCGGTACTTGATGTTCAAATTGTCGCTAGCTCATTATCCGTAATAGCTGCCGGTCTTGCCGCTTCAAACGATGAACTTTCTTGGGTTCAAACATCGTACTTAATAGCTGAAGTTATCATTATTCCTATTACCGGCTTTTTAGCAAGGTTACTTACTACTAGAATTTCTTATTTTATTGCAGCTTTAGGGTTTACGGTTATGAGCGTATTATGTTCGCTTGCAACTAATATTGAATCCATGATTATCTTTAGAGCATTACAAGGCTTTTTTGGTGGTGCTATGATACCGACGGTCTTTAGTACCGTTTTTATACTTTTTCCTGCATCGCAACGTCCTATCGTTACTATCTTAATTGGACTTGTCGTAACTGTTGCCCCTACTTTAGGACCTACACTCGGTGGATATATTACGGAGATTTTATCATGGCATTTTATGTTTTTATTAAACGTCATACCCGGTATTTTCGTATGCACGGTAGTTTTTTTATATGGGGATTTTGATAAACCAAATTATAAATTACTGAAAAATTTTGATTTTCTCGGTATATTATTAATGGCTTTAACGCTTGGCTTATTACAGTATGTGTTAGAAGAAGGAAACAAAAAAGATTGGCTTGAGGATAATTTAATATTATTCTTAAGTATTACAGTAGTTTTAGGTTTTATTTTATTAATCATTAGAGAACTAACCTTTATTAATCCAATTTTAGACTTAAAAACATTTCTTTATAAAGACTTTACTTTTGGTTGCCTTTATTCGTTCGTTATGGGTATCGGATTATACGGGGCAGTATATATATTACCGCTATTTCTCTTTACTATTGCCGGATATGATACATTACAAATCGGGGCTACTATGATGGTGACGGGCGGAGCACAATTTTTATCTGCACCACTCGCCGGTAGAATGTTAGGGTTAGGGGTAGATTTACGCCTGATGCTTATTATAGGGCTTGGAGGGTTTGCTCTTGGATGTCATTTGAATAGTTTTCTAACGCCTGATTCTAAATTTGCTGCATTTGTGCTTCCTCAATTTGTTAGAGGGCTTTCATTAATGTTTTGTTTTATACCAACTAATAATATAGCTCTTGGCAATATGCCGAAAGAAAGAGTAGGTAACGCTAGCGGGCTTTATAATCTTACTCGTAATTTAGGAGGAGCGGTAGGGCTTGCAATAATCAGTACTATACTTACTAATGATACTAAAACCTTTATGCAATATTTATCGGAAAATATCTCGTCTACTTCTATAATGGCATTAGAACAACTAGATTCTTATACTGAATTATTAAGCGGAAAAGTTTTAAATCCCGAAAAAGCATCATATTTGTTATTAGCAAACAAATTAAATCATGATGCTTTTGTAATTGCAATAAATAATATATTTAATATGATAGGGCTGTTATTTGTATTTATAATGCTACTAATACCTTTTACTTCAAATATCAAATTAACCGAAAATGTTAATGCTCACTAAAATTAAATTTATATTATATTTTCCTTGGTTATTATTAGAAATATGGAAATCGACTTTCGCGGTTATTAAAATAATTTGGCAAAGAAAGATAGGAATAGAACCAGTTTTTGAATGGGTTGACGCAGAAGGGCTAGAAGAAATAGGCGAAATAATTTATGGTAATTCGATTACTCTAACTCCAGGTACAGTAACACTTGATATAAATAATAATATGTTATTAGTGCATGCACTCAATAAATCATCGATTACCGACCTACAAAGAGGTATAATGATTAAAAAAATTAAGCAGATATTAAAAACAACTTGAAGCAGAAAATGATATCAGATATAAATGCTCTAAAGTATAAAGCTCTAAAGTATAAAAAAGTTTTACTTAAAGTGTCAGGGGAAGCTTTAATGGGAGATAAGCAATTTGGGCATGAATATGACATAATAAAAAAGATTGCCATCGATATTAAAGAAGTTATCGCTTTAGGAGTAGAAGTTGCTATTGTAGTCGGCGGTGGAAATATTTACCGCGGGATTAATGCAGCACTTGTCGGTATGGACCGAGCTTCAGCGGATTATATAGGTATGCTTGCAACAGTGATTAATGCTTTAACTTTACAAAACGTTATGGAAAGCCTCAATATCTATACAAGAGTTCTATCGGCTATTCCTATGATGAGCGTGTGCGAACCTTATATTCGCCGCAAAGCTAAAAGACATATGGAAAAAAAGCGTGTAGTAATTTTTGCCGGCGGTACGGGTAACCCGTTTTGTACAACCGATAGTGCCGCAGTACTTCGTGCAATCGAAATGAATTGCGATATTTTATTAAAAGCAACTCAGGTTGACGGTGTATATGATTCCGACCCTAAAAAAAATCCGGATGCTAAAAAATATTTCACTATTAGCTATAAAGATGTTATAACTAATAACCTGCAAGTCATGGATACGGCAGCTATTGCAGTTGCAAGAGAAAATAAATTACCTATAAGGGTATTTTCGATAAAAGAACAGGGAAATTTTGCTAGAGTAATACAAGATAAAGGAGAATATACGGCAATTGAGGAATAATATGTAGTGTGAATTGTTGTATGATTTTTATATCATTCCCGCATAGGTGTTGTTGCGTAGAGACTAAATCGTCATTGCGAGCAGCCGTAGGCTGCGTTACAATCTAGAAAGAATAATAAAAAATTCTGTAGATCAGAATTTTTTACTAGATTGCTTCGTCAAAACTTATAGTTTTTCCTTGCAATGACGGAAAAACCAATCTACGCGGGAATTACATCGGGGCCATTGCCTAATACATATAACAATGTCTCAATTCGTGTACTAATAATATATGGATAAATAAAGATGGATAAAGAGCATTTAAAGAAAAACTTACAAGAAAAGATGGAGAAAGCTCTAAAAGTTTTAGATCATGAGCTTAAAGGGCTACGTACCAGTAGAGCTTCAGTGAATTTACTTGATAGCGTAACCGTGGAAGCTTACGGGAGTAAAATGCCGCTTTCACAAGTTGCTTCTCTATCCACCCCTGATGCACGAACAATTAACGTGCAGGTTTGGGATAAATCTATGGTATCATCGGTAGAGAAAGGAATTACGATAGCAAATCTTGGCTTAACTCCTGCAACGGACGGTCAATTAATCAGACTGCCGATACCGGCTTTAACTGAAGAAAGACGTACAGAACTGGTAAAACTTGCTCATAAATACGGTGAAGATACTAAAATTTCATTACGTAATATTAGAAGAGACGGCAATGAAGTACTTAAAAAGCTAGAAAAGGATAACGTTATCGCAAAAGATGAGCATCATAGCTTATCTGAACAAGTACAAAAGCTAACCGATGATTATAGTAGTAAAGTTGACTCGGTAATAAAACAAAAAGAACAAGAAATAATGACTGTTTGATTTTCTATGTCATTCCTACTTTAGATTTGTTGCGTGGATACTAAATCCTCATTGCGAGGATGCATTGTTGCGTGGACCGGTAAAATCCACTGTGTCACCCCGTGGCTTGACCACAGGGTCTATAAAAACAATAAAAAATACTAATAATTTTATTTTTAACTGGATCCCGCAATCAAGTCGCGGGATGACAGCAGTGGAATTGATCCACGCAACAATACCTTGCGAGGAGAAAAGCGACGTGGCAATCCAGAAAAATCGATCCATGCAACAATGCTAAGCGAGAATGACATAAATTGAATCTATACTGACAAAATAAAATGACAAAATTAGTTAGAGATTTAATTCCAGAAATTACCTTAAAATCAGGCAGGATACCAGTTACTCATATTGCTGAATCATGTGAGTATAAAGAATTATTAAAAAATAAACTACTAGAAGAAGTAGAGGAAATTTTACAAGATGAGTATATGGAGAAGTTGCCGATATATTAGAAATACTTGAAACAATCTGTAATATTAATGGCTATAAACTAAAAGATATATTAAAAATTAAAAAACAAAAAAAGAAAGTTAATGGTGGTTTTGATAATAAGATAATTTTAGAAAAAATAACTAATTAGCTTTTTTGCCTTAATAAAATAAAGGAGTCATGCAATAAAATCGGCTATAGAACCTTGTATCACAGGCTGTATCCAGGATCTAGCTCACAAGTCGTAGGACGACAGAAATACCATTACAAACAGGCAAGCCTTCACAGGAATAACATCAGACTATACCACTCAAAGTAATAAAACTATGATAACAAAAGAAGCAGCACAGAAAATAGCAAAATTAGCTAGATTAAAATTTGAAGAAGATACTGTAGAAAAATTTTTTACTCAGCTTAGTACTATTATGGATATGATCGATATTTTAAATGAAATAGATTGCAAAGATATAGAGCCTTTAACTTCGGTTTGTAATATGAATGCTAGAATGCGAGAGGACGCCGTTACAAGTTCTGATTTATCAAGTGAGTTATTTGATAATGTAAGTGGAAATAGTACTCAGCTGGCTAAAGAAGTAAAATATTTTATCACTCCAAAGGTTGTTGAATAATTATGACGGAACTAAACAAACTAACAGTAGCAGACAGTATAAAAGGTCTAAAAAATAAAGATTTTACAAGTGCGGAATTAATAGGTGCACATATTAAACAAATAGAGAAGCATAGAAACCTAAATGCTTATGTTACCGAAACTTTTGACTTAGCTTTAAAACAGGCTGAAGCAGCCGATCAAAATTATGCTCAAAATAACGCAAGAACCCTTGAGGGTATCCCGTTTGCCGCTAAAGATCTTTTCTGCACAAAAGGAATTAGAACTACGGCATGTTCTAATATACTGAAAAATTTTATACCTAATTATGAATCAAGTGTTACACAAAATATTTTTGATAAGGGCGGTGTGATGCTCGGCAAAACCAATATGGATGAGTTTGCTATGGGTTCCGCAAATATAACTAGTTGTTTTGGAAATGTAATTAGCCCTTGGAAAGCAAATGATGATAATGCTGATTTAGTTCCAGGCGGTTCTTCAGGCGGTTCAGCTGCAGCAGTTAGCGGATTTATGGCATCTGCTGCTCTTGGTAGCGATACGGGCGGCTCGGTACGTCAACCTGCAAGCTTTACGGGTTTAGTCGGTTTTAAACCGACATATGGTCGTTGCTCAAGATACGGAATGATATCGTTTGCTAGCTCCCTTGATCAAGCAGGAATATTTACTAGAAGCGTTTTAGACAGTAGCATTATGCTTGAAGCAATGATGGGGTTTGACGAAAAAGATTCTACTTCGATTAAAGCAGAAGTTCCAGAACTACAATCCGCTATCGGAAGTTCTATGAAAAATATGAAGATGGGCGTACCTCTTAGCCTTGGTGAGGGCAGTATTATTGAACCTGATATTATGAAAATGTGGCAGGATACCATAGAACTACTTAAAAACGCCGGTGCTGAAATAGTTGATATTACTTTGCCGCATGCTAAATACGGTGTTGCTGTTTATTACGTAATAGCACCGGCTGAAGCTTCTTCAAATTTATCTAGATATGACGGCGTTAGATACGGTCTTCGAGTAGAACGTGAAAATATGACGCTTGACGAAATGTATGAAATGACTAGATCAACCGGATTTGGCGAGGAAGTAAAACGTCGTATTATGATTGGAACATATGTGCTATCATCTAGTGGTATGGATGCATATTATCTAAAAGCTCAAAAAGTACGTCGTTTAGTTGCAAACGATTTTAATAATGCTTTTGCAAAAGTTGATGCCATTTTATTACCGACTTCCCCGACTGCAGCTTTTAAGATTGGTGAAAAACAAAATGATCCGACTATTATGTATTTAAACGATTTATTTACTATTCCTGCAAGTTTAGCCGGTTTACCTTGTGCATCGGTTCCTGCTGGATTATCGGCACGCGGTTTACCTCTTGGGATACAGATTATAGGTAAACAATTAGACGAATATACTGTTTTGAAAGTAGCATCGACAATTGAGTCAGGTGTAAAACATATTAAATTTGAACCAAAGGGTTTTTAATTATGGCATATATTGAAGGTAATACGGGGAAATGGGAATATGTAATAGGACTTGAAATCCATGCTCAAATTTCCTCAAAATCTAAGCTTTTTTCAGGAAGTAGTACTATTTTTGCAGCAAATCCAAATTCGCAGGTTTCCTATGTCGATGCAGCAATGCCCGGGATGTTACCGGTATTAAATAAGCATTGTGTACACCAAGCAATTAAAACAGGGCTTGGGCTTAAAGCTAAAATAAATAAATATTCGGTATTTGACCGTAAAAATTATTTTTATGCCGATCTGCCGCAAGGTTACCAAATTTCGCAATTTTACTATCCTATAGTACAAAACGGCACTATGGAAATACCAACTAGTACCGGCGATCTTAAAACTATTCGTATTAACCGTTTGCATTTAGAGCAAGATGCGGGTAAATCTATGCATGATCAATCACCACATTACAGCTTTATCGATTTGAATCGTGCCGGTATTGGACTTATGGAAATTGTGACCGAACCTGATATATCATCACCGGAAGAAGCAGCTGAATTTGTAAAAAAGCTAAGAAATTTGTTACGTTATATTGGCAGCTGTGACGGTGATATGGAAAAAGGCTCGATGCGTTGCGATGCTAATATTTCAGTAAGACGTAGCGGCGAACCGCTCGGCACAAGATGCGAAATTAAAAATATTAATTCAATTCGTAACATCATTAAAGCAATAGAATTTGAAGCTAAAAGACAAGTTGACTTGCTTGAAAGCGGTGAAGAAATAATTCAAGAAACACGCCTATTTAATGCCGATAGCGGCGAAACAAGAACTATGCGTTTAAAAGAAGAAGCACTTGATTATAGATATTTTCCTGATCCCGATTTATTACCGCTTGTTATTTCTGATGAGTTAATAAATGAGCTAAAAGCAAATTTACCTGAGCTACCTGATCAAAAGATTGAAAAATATACGAAGGAATTTAGCTTAAGTAAATATGATGCCGAAGTAATAGTAGCCGATGAATCGGTTGCTGAGTATTTTGAGAAAGCAGCAAATGAATGTAACCCTAAAATGCTTACTAATTGGCTAACTAGTGAATTATTTGGCCAATTAAATAAAGCATCGATAGGAATAAATGAATGCAAAATTACCCCTAGTAACTTTGCAAAACTGGTAAAATTAATAGAAAATGATACTATTTCCGGTAAAATTGCAAAAACCGTTTTTGAAATTATGTTTGAAACCGGTAAAGCACCTGATAAAATAATAGAAGAAAAAGGACTTGTACAAGTTTCGGATAATAACGTGCTAAACACGGTAATTGACGAGGTAATAGCTGAAAATCCTGAATCAGTAGAGGGTTATAGAAGTGGTAAGGATAAATTATTCGGTTTCTTTGTAGGGCAGGTAATGAAAAAAACCGACGGTAAGGCTAATCCGACGCTTGTGAATCAGCTTTTAAAGGAGAAATTGAGTTCTTGATGCTATTCCTTTGAAGATATTGCCCGAGTGGATAGATTTTCCTGTCATTGCGAGCAGCCATAGACCTTGTTGCATGGCGCGGTTTCATCGTCATTGCGAGCAAGCCGTAGGCTACATGGCAATCTCGCCAAATATCCTGAGATTGCTTCGTCAATTACTACGTAATTTTCCTCGCAATGACGATTTGATATCCGTACAACAAGGGCAATGCCTCGTAGGATGACACAGAACATACTCAAACTTAAAACATTATTTTTATGAAATTTCTGAAAATATTTTTACTATCTTGCTTACTAGTTTCTTGTGAAAAAAAAGAAACGGAAAAAACTTTAATAGTCGGTACTGCTGCAGATAATCCTCCTTATGAATTTATCCAAGACGGAGAGATTGTTGGGATTGATATTGATATTATCAAAGCAATAAGCGAACGTCTAAATAAAAAAGTTATCATAAAAAACTTCGACTTTAACGGTTTACTTGCAGCTTTGGTTAGTGAAAATATTGATGTTGCGGTGGCGGAGCTTTCCGTAACACCGGAGCGTGCTGAATATATCAGCTTTTCTGATAATTATGCTACTGCAAGATTTGCCATAATATATAGAACAGGTGATAATATACAAAACAGCAAAGATCTAGAAAATAAAATAGTAGGGGTACAGCTCGGTAGTGTTTTAGAAAAAAAGGCACACGATCTATCACAGACGATAAATATTAAAGTTCATTCTTTAGCAAATCATTTAATGTTGGTTGAAGAATTAAAAGCCAGAGTCATAGATGCTATTATTTCTGAGGAATTTCAAGGCAAAAAATTAAAAGAAAATAATTCAAATTTAGAAAGCAGTACTTTAGAAGAATTTTCATCCGATTTTGCTATAGGCATGTCTAAAAACTCAGGACTAATTAATGAAATTAATGAGGCAATCGATTCATTAAAAAAAGACGGAACCATTAACAAAATTATGAAAAAATGGCTGGGACAGTAACAGAAAGTCAATTTAAAGATGCTATGAGCCGATTCCCTAAGGGAGTGACTATTATAACAACAAATTGCAATAACGAACTTTTTGGCTTTACTGCTAGTTCTCTTACTTCCGTATCTTTAAAACCGCCGTTAATATTATTTTGCCTTAATAAAAACTCTTTTAGTATAAACAGTTTTCAAAAAAGTGATAAGTTTGCAATTAGTATTTTAGCAGAGAATCAAATTGATATCTCAAAACATTTTGCTAAATCACAATCTAATAAATTTACAAAAATTGATTATGAGCTTGGTAATAAAACTGCTTGCCCTTTAATAAACGGTGCAACTTATCATATAGAGTGTAATAAATATGCTTCTTACGATGCCGGTGATCATGTTATATTTATCGGTGAAGTAATAAATACCGCTATTAAAAATGATTTAAAGCCTCTATTATATTTTCATAAATCGTATACAAAGATTTAATTTTGGTTATTTTTTGCTGCAAATTATAAGATTTTTTGAAATATAAGTAACTATTCCAGCAAAAATCTTATTAATTTTCGCTAAAAAACACCTCAAAATAGCCAAGAAATATTCACAGAACCTAGTTTAATTTGAAAAATTGGCGTCGTATAATAAGATCTGCGGTTCAAACTATATTAAGTATACACTGCGATCCAAGGACTTTAGACGCCTTGCTCTTGTCCAAATTAAACTTCGTCTACTTACTGTTCACTTATTAGGAGTATACATTGCCAATATGTTAAATATCGGTCTTAGTGGTTCTACCGGTAAAATGGGAGAAACCATTCTAGAGAGAATAGATAAATTTAAAGATTGCAAAATTGCAGCAAAATTTAATAGTACTAATAATTTAGATGATTTAGATAATTTTTGTAAAAATTCTGATGTGATCATCGATTTTTCTACCCCTGAAATATTAGAAAAATTAATTAATTATGCATTAAAACATAATACAAAATTAGTAATCGGAACCACAGGTCTCCAACCTCAACATTTTAAGCTTTTAGAAAAAGCCGCTCAAACTTTACCTGTTTTATATTCTGCAAATATGAGTATAGGAGCTAATTTGCTTAGCTATCTAGCTAAAGAAGTAACAAAAATACTAGATGATTACGATGTTGAAATTCTAGAAACGCATCACCGTAATAAAAAAGATTCACCCTCAGGAACTGCTGTTATGCTTGCTGAAACAATTGCCAGCAAAAAAGGATTAAATATAACATTTAATCGTGGTAATAGACTAAGAAGCGAAAAAGAAATAGGTATTTCCTCGCTTCGTGGTGGAAATGTTCACGGTATACATGAAATATCTTTCCTAGGTGACGATGAAATAATCACCTTAAAACACGAAGCTCTGAATAAAAATTCTTTTTCTATTGGTGCAATTAAAGCCGCTATTTGGCTACAAGATAAACCTTCTGCTTTATATTCAATGCAAGATATTTATAAAATATAATTAATATAGCTTGAAAAAATACCTTTAAGAGGCTATATTTTATTATGTAAATAACATAATCCTAAGGTTACTTATGATCGATTATACAAAAACTTTAACTGCCGCCTCAAAAAATAAAACTTTTGACGAAGGCTTAAGACAATACATGCTTAAAGTATATAATTATATGGCTTTAGCACTTTTACTAACCGGTGTAGCAGCCGTAACGACTATATCAGTTGAGCCTATTTATAATTTAATGTTTCAAACAGGTTTCGGTACTATTATAATGTTTGCTCCGCTCGGTATTGCTTTATATTTCTTTATGGGCTTTGGACAAATGAACCTGCAAACGGCACAAATATTATTTTGGGTTTATGCCGGTTTAACCGGTATGTCGCTTGCATATTTAGCTCTTATTTATACCGGTGCATCAATAGCTCGTACTTTCTTTATTTGCTCTTCCGTTTTTGGAGCAATGAGTTTATACGGTTATAGTACAAGTAGAGATTTAACATCTATGGGTTCATTTTTTGCAATGGGTCTTATAGGTCTTATCATTGCTTCATTAGTCAACTTGTTTCTAAAAAGCTCGGCTCTTTCTTTTGCTACCTCTCTTATTGGAATAGTAATATTTATGGGATTAATTGCTTGGGATACTCAAAAGATTAAGTCTATGTATTACATGGCAGGAAACGATGAAGTAGGACAAAAGCTTTCTATTATGGCAGCCTTTACTTTATATTTAGATTTTATAAATCTTTTCCTATATTTAATGAGATTTTTAGGCAATAGAAGAGATTAATTGGTATCATTCTTGCAAAGTCATGATTTTATTTCATTGCTTCGGTTTTTTCATTGTTATATCACGATCAAATCTATAGTACTGAATAGTTTTTAAAAAGACTTGGATGTCATATCCCTGCAAAAGCAGGGGCTTTGTCGCACGGCTTCGAAAACTTATTCAATGTCATTCCACGTGGCATTGTTCCGTGGATACCGAATCATCATTGCAAACGGTCGCATCGAACTCGGCAATCCAGAAAAAATAATAAAAAAATTCTGTAAATCAAAATGTTTACTGGGTTGCTTCGTCAATTGCTACATGGTTTCCTCACAATGATGAGGATTTTGACCCACACAACAACACTCTTTCACTATTAGTTAATATTAAACAGGTTATTTTTATGTCTAAAGAGAAAACTCAACAAGAATTATTATTACAAGAGCAACTTTTTAAAGCCCTGAAAACTAACGATACAGAATTGAATGCCAAAATATCTAGAACCTGCAAAGGCATTGCCGAATCTGTTATTGACCTTTCTAATGACCAATCTCCTACTGCTGAAAGCCTATATATTAGCTATATGGCCCTAGCCGATTTAAACACTAAGGATTTAGCTAAAGTTACAACAATAATAAAAAACTCGTTTCCAGGAGATAAAAACAAGAAATTAAGAGAAATAATCGATACACCTCTTTTAGAACACTTAGTTATGATAGAGGCAATTGAACGACAGGTTGGATTAGATGATAGCCGATATAACGCAGATTACAGAAAACTTGAAGAAATAAGAAATCCTAATGACCCTAAAAAAGTAATTGATGCTATGCTACGTGATAAGAGGGTGGCACAGCAAGCTGAGTTTGAGGAGAAAGGACAAAAGGCAGCAGGCGTATCGGCCGGTTATGTTGCTAAAGATAACGCCGGTAATACTTTTATTTTAAAACATTTTTATAAAACTCATGCTGCATGCCAAAAAATACCCGATAATAATGCACAAAAACAGGCTATGGCTGACCGAAGAGACGGAGTACAAGAATTAATAGGCTCTACCATGTATCAATTTTTATTACATGATCGCGCACCAAAAGAAGGGCTGGTAACAGCGGATGAAAAACACCCTGATTCACTTTATGTACGTTCTAAATTTTTTGATAATGCTGTAACACTAACAGAATTTTCCGGTTTATCAGGTGAAACTAGAGTCAGAGCTAATGATCAAAATTTAAAAAAGTTGGAAGGATTTGAAAAAGCCATAGCTGCTTGTCATATGCTGGGGGAAGTAGATTATCATGCTGGTAATTTAATGGTACAGGATGGTAAAACAATAACCAAAATTGATCATGGTCGCTCTTTTTTAGCATTTCATAAGAATTTTAGCAGTATAATTCAATCAACAGCTGCAATGTTTACACATCCTGGTGTTGGCTACAGTGCTGCTATTAAAGCAGGTAATTTCTCATTTAGTATCGATAAATATAGCGCATCATTAAATCAAATGATAAGTCAATTTGATGAGAAACAGATGGAAGCAATAGTTGATCAAAAAATTGATGAATTAAAAAAAGCTGGGTTTGATCCAAAAAATATTATGTTATCCACTAATATTCAAAATTTTGATGATTTGAGAAAACACTATAAAAGCAGTATAAAAGAAAATCTTGTTAATATGCAAGAAGTGGCCAAAGGAGCTGAGATAGTAACAAAATTCAGTAATGTTTCACCTGAATTTAAAAATGGTGGTTGGTTAGAGGCTTTCGCTCATTCACCTGTAAAAGACCCGGTACTCTATGCAATAGATAATAACATTACAATTGAATGTAAAGATGCTAAAGAGTGGGCGTATGAAAATAATTACCAAATTAAAATTGCTATAGGCTTGAAAAAAGAAACAATCAAGGAACAACAATGGAGCAAAGATTTGGACGGAAAATGGAAAGAAAAAGAAGTTGAGGTTAAGACAGATAAAGTAGAAGTACAAATTGCTGATCCTGCAAAATCAATGCGTATACAAGACAAATCTACAGGCGAAAAATTGGCATCACTAATTGTTGATTTTACAAAGCAGGCAACAACTAAAAACGTAACCGATAAAGCAGTAGCAAAATTCTACAACAATATAATGAAAGTGCTAAAAAAAGAAAATTATCTTACCGAGCAAGATATTAAGGGTATAAAGAAAAATTTAAAATATCAGGATAACATCGAAAACACGACCAACTTATTAAATGCTAAATCTTTCAAGTTAAATTATAAAGATACTATATATTACAAGGTAGGAATTTTTTGTGAAAAGAGAGGTTTACCTAGTATCTCAAATTATTTTATGAAACAAATTTCTCCTGAGAATTTAAATAAAATTCATAATACAGAAAAACTTATAGCAGAAAGTATAAAAATTGGTAATGTACTACAACAGAAGAAGCAAGAAAGACTCCAAACAAAAAGAGTAGAAACGGTAAAAGAAATCGCATTCTCTCAATTACAAGCTAGGAAGGAAAGACATCAACAAAGATAAGCATTGTTGAGTGTATGCCTTAAACGTCATTGCGAGCAAGTCACAGAGTCGTTGCATAGTCCTAATGTCATTTCTAGCTAAAACGCGGAAAACCAGTAATTATTAATCTCATCCTGCGACTTGATAGCAGGATCTAGTCTTGTTTAAATTTTTTTCTCGATACTGTGGTCAAGCCACGGTATGACAGCGAAAAGTACTGGATTTCCGCTTTTAGCTAGAAATGACATACTATAGGCCAAGTTGCGGTATGACATCATAACATACAACAGCTATAAATTCTTATTCTTTTTCTGCATTTTTTCTAGCAGACGGTGAGAGCATAATACTTAGCTCTTTTAGAGCTTTATCCTCTACATAGCTTGGGGCGTTCATTAATAAATCTTCAGCCTGCTGGTTTAAAGGAAACGCAATTATTTCCCTTATATTTGTTGCTTCCGCAAGCAGCATAACGATTCGGTCAATACCGGGGGCTATTCCACCATGTGGTGGCGCTCCAAACTTAAATGCTCTAATCATCCCTCCAAATCTCTTATCAACTTCCTCTTCACTATAACCTGCTATGGAAAATGCTTTATACATAATTTCCGGCTTATGGTTTCTAATAGCACCGCTGGACAGTTCAATACCGTTACAAACAATATCATATTGGTATGCGGTAAGTTCTAATAACTCTTCAGTGGTTTTAGCTTGCTCTAAAGCATCTATTCCGCCCTGCGGCATAGAAAACGGATTATGGCTAAAATCAATTTTTCCTGTTTCTTCATTTAACTCATAGAATGGAAAATCGGTAATCCAGCAGAATTTAAAACAATCTTTTTCAAGTAAATCAAGCTCTTCACCAAGTCTCATTCTAACCTTACCGGCAAGCTTAGCAGCTTTCTCTTTCTTATCGCTAGCGAAAAATACAGCATCACCGTTACTAACACTAGCTGTAGCTTTTAGACTCTCTAATTGCTGCGGGCTTAAGAATTTTACTACCGGTCCCTTTGCTTCACCGGTTTCACTAAACTGAATATAGCCAAGTCCACCTGCTCCTTCTGATATCGCAAACTCTATCATTTTATCGAAGAAACTACGAGGCAGTGCAGCTGCCTTAGGTGCAGGAATTGCACGAACTATGCTACCTTTTTTAATATTCTCTCTAAAGATTGTAAAATTGGAATCTCTAAATATCTCAGTTACATCGGCAATTATAATAGGGTTACGCAAATCAGGCTTATCAGAGCCGTATTTTAGCATAGATTCATTATATGGAATACAAACGAAAGGAGTCTCTGATACTTTCTTATCCGTGAATTTAGTGAATAAATCATACATCACAGGCTCAATAGTACTAAATACGTCTTCCTGTGTAACAAACGACATTTCTACATCTAGCTGATAAAACTCGCCGGGTGATCTATCGGCTCTTGCATCTTCATCCCGAAAACAAGGAGCAATTTGGAAATAACGATCAAAGCCTGATACCATCAATAACTGCTTGAATTGCTGAGGTGCTTGCGGTAATGCATAGAACTTACCCGGGTGCATTCTACTAGGTACTAAAAAATCCCTAGCCCCCTCAGGTGAGCTTGCTGTTAAAATCGGAGTTTGAAATTCGGTAAAACCTCTTGCCGTCATCAAATGACGAAGATGAGAAATAATTTGTGAGCGGAGTATTATATTATTATGTAATTTCTCACGTCTAAGATCTAAAAAGCGATGTTTAAGCCTAGATTCTTCGGGAGCGTCTTTTTCAGTATTAATAACAAAAGGGAGAGTGTCCGCAGCTGACTCAACACTAAATTCCACAGCTAGCACTTCAACATGACCTGTCGGAAGCGTATTATTAATCGTGTCCTCTGATCTTGCTACAACTGTACCCCTTACCGTAATTACCGACTCATAACGCAAACGACTTGCATCCTCCATAAGCTGAGGGTTTTGATCGGTAAACACGATTTGAGTTATACCGTAATGATCACGTAAATCTATAAAAACTAGATTCCCGTGATCTCTTCTTCTATGTACCCAACCGGATAGCTTAACTTCTGTTTCTACATCGGATATTTGTAATTCGTTACAATTATGAGTTCTGTATTTATGCATTTTTATTTTTTTATTATACGATTGCCCCATTATATACATAAAATCACAAATTTTCGCAAATAAAAACTAAAAATTTATCTTGCTAAAGTTTTATCTTGATATTGCAGCAGCTTTTGGCTTTGATTGGCGTTGCTGATAATTTTGTTGTTGAGGTTTTACTTGACTTAACTCACCTTTAATCCATTCATATATTGCTTTCTTAGGATTTTTAATTATCTCTGCAACATTTTCGACTAGATTTATTATTCCTTTAACTAACGATAATACATCTTTTGCTATTTCACCTATAGAATTATTACCTGCTTGTAGTTTTTCTTGGTCTTGCTTAGACAAATTACTACGTATCCTATTCATTCTTGATTTAAGCTCATCTTGTTCTAGCTCTTCTTTTGTAAAATGTGACTTAAGTTTTCTATCAACAATTTTTTGTTCTTCCGGAGTTAAATTTTTATATTGATCAACAAGCTTATTAACTTTTTCTTGTTCTTTCGGTAGTTTTGAAATATTTTCAGCAATATTTGGCATTTGTTTCTCTTCTCTTATAAAATTAAAACATATTAATTTACATTATATATATATTCTTATACAAGCAAAACTTTAATAGAAATTAACCTTTGAACGCAGCCTTAATACCTAGAAAGTCTAAAAAGTTTCGTAATTCTTGACGTGCAAGCACGTGTGAGCTATTAAATGCTTTATCATATTTTGCAGTTTTTAGATCAAGTAATGTTAGACCTTGTAAAAATAACTCCCTATATATTACACGTTCACTAAATCCTTCTGCGAGTTTAAAGTTAATTCTTTTAGCAAGTTTAGCTAATACATTTCCTACGCGTCTTTTATTTAATGCATCAAGATTACTTAAACGATTACGAAGTATTACCCAATCTATACTAATTCTATCACGACTAGCACGTTCCATTTTCTGCTCCCAAATCATTTGACTATATATTGATGGGCTAATAATTTCATCCTTGCTATCGACTTTTGCTATTACGTCTAAATCTAGAAAGCTATCATTAATCGGTGTAATAATTGTATCGGCGTAAGAATGAACAACCCTTGATAAAGGAGTATGACTGCCTGGGGTATCAATCACTATATAATCGACATCCTGATTATTTTTGAGTATCGGCTCAAAACTCTTTGCTTGCTCTTCTACTTTGCTTTCCGATATATGAAAATGTTTCGGTACTAATACAGGTTTATCAGGATTGTGTTTATTATATAAATCTCGATTTTTTAAATAATTCGTTAACGAACTTTGACGTGAATCGGTATCTATACTTACTACCGAATAATTTTGATAAAGCAGAGCGATTATTAGATGCATAGAACAGGTAGTTTTACCTGCTCCGCCTTTCTCATTACCTATAACAAATATATAAGGTTTATTTATTGTGTTCATAATTATATTCAGAATAAACGAATAGTAAATAGACGAAGTTTAATGTCATTCTTAGCTCAGTATTACACATGTGGATAGTTTTTTCCATCATTGCAAGAAAATGACGTAAGTAATTGACGAAGCAATCTCAGAATATTTGACGAGATTGCCACGCAGCCTAGGGCTGCTCGCAATGACGACTCGGTATCCATGCAGGCAATGCAACGCAAGAATAGCATTTAAGTATATTCTTTGATAAATTTCTCTAGTAATCTCACGCCGTATCCTACTGCCCCCTTAGGACCGAGCGCTGAAGCTTTATTACTATTTGCAACGCCTGCTATATCTAAATGAGCCCAATCTACTCCATCTTTAATGAAACGTTTAATGAAATGTGCAGCTATGCAGCTTCCGGCAGCTCTCGGTACGTTCGCGATATTTGCCATATCGGCTATGTCGGAGTGAATCATTGCATCGTACTCATCATGCAGCGGCATTCTCCAAAGTTTTTCATTAACTTCTTCCCCTACTTTTATTAACTTATCAGCTAACTCATCATTATTGGAAAAACAACCAGCATATGTATTACCAAGTGCTATGGTTATTGCTCCTGTTAGAGTTGCAACATCAATCACGCATTTAGGCTTAAATTTTTCTTGTGCATACCAAACAGCATCAGCAAGTACTAAACGCCCTTCTGCATCGGTATTTAAAACTTCGGCAGTTTGCCCTGACATGGTAGTTACTACATCCCCTGGACGCTGTGCATTACCGGACAGCATATTTTCGACAAGCCCTACAACACCGACTATATTTACAGGTAATTTTTGACCAGCAACCGCAATTATGGTACCCACAACTGCTGCAGAACCTCCCATATCGTATCGCATTAAGTGCATATCACTTGACGGTTTTAATGAAATGCCGCCTGTATCAAAAATCACTCCTTTACCGACCAAAGCAATAGTTGGAACATCCTTACTGCCACCTTTATATTCCATCACCACTAACTTTGACTCGTTTTGTGAACCTTGCCCCACACCAAGTAATGCTCCCATACCAAGGTTTTTCATCTCACGTTCACCGATAACATCAACATCTACCCCTAGCGGTTCAAGTCTATCAACTATTCTTTCGGCATAAACTTGAGGAGTTTTAATATTTGACGGTTCATTACTTATATCTCTTGTAAAAAATACTGCTTCAGCAATTAATTTTTTGATTTCAAATAATTTTGCCGTTTCAGTGCTATTATCAGTAAAAATTTCAATTGACTCTACTGCGAACTTCTCTGCTTCTTTTAAGGTAGTTCTATATTTATCAAATCTGTAAGAAGCAAGAAACGCACCGCTAGCAACTAAAGATGCAAATGTTTGAGATGTAAACCTGCTAATTCTATTTGTAATTTTTAAGCCAATAGTAGAAATTTTACAACTGGTTGCATGCTGTAAGATTTTGCCTCCTAACTCTTCAATTTTTGCTTCAGTTAATTTTTCTTCATTCCCAAGACCTGCTATTATCAAATATCTAACCTCACCTGATTTAATGACGGACGGAATAACCTTGATCTGTCCATATTTACCGGTAAATTGCAGTTTATTCTGAATAGTTTTAGAAATTAATCCATGATGTTGTTGATCAAGTCCTATTAAATTACTATCAAGCTTTAACTGTTCATCAATAAAAACTACTAGACCTTGATTAGTAGATGATGCTTCATTCACAAAATTTACGTTAAGCATATTTACTCCTTATATTATTTTTGACTTTAGGTCATTTTATTTATCTTGATAAAACTTTGCAAGTATTATAATTGATTTAAAACAAAATCTCATTAAATAGCATTTGACACATGTTAACGTTTTTTATATCTTACTGACGAATTAGTTAAATTTAAGTAATAATATGCCAGTATATGACATCACTTCTCATTTAATTAAGCAGAAGTATACAATGATTAAAGCATCATGTGAGTTAAACCAAAATATGGGTAAGATTTATAGTCTCACTCCTCATCCAATACGATATAATTGCCTTAACTATTTAAAGTTATTATCTCTACCTATATCGCTAGCATTTTATATAGCAAAGCTTTGTTTTACGGCTAATCCGTCATGGACATGGATCGGGGTTAATATTTTGCATGAGAAGATGGGTCAAGCAACAGCAAAAAAAATATTACACGGCTTACCTGACGAAGTAGAACCAAATCAAAATATACCTAAAATTGTCGAGTATGTATTTAGAAAATATGAAGAAAATCCTACATTAACCCCTATTATTGAACCTACATTTATACAAAAATTTTTAGCAAAGGCCAGTAAATATATTCCTGCTTTGTCTAGAATAGTAAAGTTTTGGAATGAAGGAGGAATTAACTATTCTGATGAAATACAAACAAAACTAGCATTAATTGACGTTATTTATAAACACATTATTGCTAAAGCTTATGAAGTAGGTAAAAAAGGAGGAAAACTTGAAATAACGGATGTGACAGCACTTTTCCCAGAGATAAATTTTGAAGAAAAAGTCAATGCTGAATCAGCAAATCTTGAAACAGAGAAGGTAGAAGTAAGCAATGAAGAGTCTTTAATTTCTGAATTGCCTGTTAGAAATCTTTCTAAACCAACTTATAGAGAGGACTGTAAAAGAGAGGAATTTAAAAGCGATACGGAACGCAGCACCGCAGCGTATATAGACATACGTGAGGATGCGAGTACCGGATCGACATCTAAATTACCTCTAGAAGTGAAGAAGTTTGGAAAGATATCTATTGATCAAAAACACGAAGAAGCTACGGCTACTACTAATGCAAATAATAGTATTAACCCATTAGTAAACTTACTCATGTTAAAAGCTTTACATGATTCAATTCGTCAAGAAGTACTGAAAACTTATGTTGAACATTGTTTAGCAGAAATTCAGATATCTAAAAATCAAGAAACACTTGAAAACTTCCAATATGATGATTCTTTAGCAAGATCACAATTATACGGTAATTATGATAACAATAATACGTATACCTTTGAACAACCAGTATCTGATTTAGGTCAAACCTACGAGCATTTAACAGCACCGATTGCTTGTTATTAAAGCGTCATTTCTGCAAGTGGGCAATAAGATAAAGCCTATAAAAAACTTGGGTTTTTATAGGCTTTTTTTGTCAATAATGCGTAGTAAGGTTATTTTTCTGGATTCCCTCCAGCTAGGAAGGCATCGTTGCGTAGATACCACCTCGTCATTGCAAGGACATTACAAAGTAATTGACGAAGCCAGCTCAGGGGAGTTTGTTATTATTTCATGAGATTGCCACGCCAGCATAAATGTTGGCTTGCAATGACGGGTTTTTTATAAACTATCGGTACATACGAAGATCAACTTGGAAAAGAGCAAAGGGTCTGTAAATCGAGTAGCGGAGCGTATATTAAACGTTCAGCATCCTACGACTTACAAAGACGACACAGCCAATTTTTCAAGTTCTATCTTAGTATATTTATACATTCTCTTCATCAAGCTTTACGGCTGCTTTACGCATTTTATCCATAAAGTAACCGGTTCCAGCAGGTACTAATCGTCCAACTATCACGTTTTCTTTTAGTCCTCGCAACTTATCTACTTTACCAGCAATAGCTGCTTCAGTTAAAACTCTAGTAGTCTCTTGGAATGATGCCGCGGAGATAAACGATCTAGTTTGCAGAGAAGCTTTAGTAATACCTTGTAATATTAATTGTGCTTCAGCAGGTTTTAAACCATTTTTTATAGCTTTTTCATTTATCTCATCAAATTCATGTCTATCTATTTTTTCACCTGCTAATAACGTAGTTCCACCTGAATCCGTAACCTCTACTTTTTGTAACATCTGACGAATAATAACTTCTATGTGCTTATCATCAATCTTTACACCTTGTAGACGATAAACGGCTTGAACCTCATTAACAATATAATTTGCAAGAACCTCTACGCCCATTACTTTTAAAATATCTTGAAGTACCGGATTACCATCAATCAATAAATCACCTTTTTTAACAAAGTCACCTTCGTTAACTACAACATGCTTGCCTTTTGGTACCATATATTCAATAGACATTGTTTCATCAATCGGATGTATAATAATACGTCTTTTAGATTTATAGTCTTTACCGAATTCTACTCTACCGTCAATTTCGGCAATAACTGCATGATCTTTAGGGCGTCTTGCTTCTACAAGCTCGGCAACTCTTGGTAAACCACCGGTAATATCTTTAGTAGTGGTTGATTCTTTCGGTATACGTGCAATGATATCACCTACCGATATTTGTACTCCGTCTTCTACGCTTAAAACTGCTCCAACCGGCAAGTAATATCTAGCTTCTAAACCGTTTGATAAGGTGATAACTTCACCTTTAGCATCTAAAAGCTGTATACGCGGACGTAATTCTGCACCGCGTGAATATTGCTTTGATTCAATAATAACTTTACTCGGTATTCCGGTAGCTTCGTCAGTTACGTCACGAATAGAAATACCCTCAACCATATCTTTGAATAAAACTTTACCTGACTTCTCCGTGATAATCGGTATAGTATAAGGATCCCATTCTGCTAGTTTTTGAGTTTTAATCACCATATCACCATCATCAACAAGTAATCTAGCACCGTATGGAATTTTATGACGAGCCTTTTCATTACCGTGATTATCAAGCAATAATAATTCACAATTTCGGCTCATAACAATTTTGCGTTCTTCAGAATTAATCACAACGTTACGACTTATAATTTTCACTTTTGCGTCATAGGAAGCGTCTACGGAAGAAACCTCAGCACCTTTTGTTGCCGCTCCTCCGATATGGAAAGTTCTCATTGTAAGCTGCGTACCCGGTTCACCTATAGATTGAGCAGCAATAACCCCAATTGCTTCACCCTCTGATACTAATGTACCGGTAGCAAGATCCCTACCGTAACATATGCTACATATACCGGTAGTACTTTCACAGGTTAATACGGATTTAATCATAATCCTGTCGAGTCCTGCCGACTCAATCTGCTCTAACTTTGCTTCATTAATAAGCTCGCCTTTATTGAGAATTAGATCATTAGTTACCGGATGAAATATATCAATAGCAGCAGTACGACCTAAAATCTTTTCAGCTAAAGGTACTATAACTTCTCCACCTTCAATAACACTCTTAACTTCAATTCCTTTATCAGTTCCACAATCTTTTTCAGTAATAATACAATCTTGTGCAACATCTACTAATTTTCTTGTTAAGTAACCTGAGCTTGCTGTTTTTAAAGCCGTATCTATTTGCCCTTTACGCATTCCGTTAGCAGAATTAAAACACTCAAATTCAGTTAATCCTTCCTTAAAGTTAGAGATAATAGGAGTTTGTATAATTTGACCGTTTGATTTGGTCATTAAACCTCGCATACCGCCTAGCTGCTTAATTTGCTGGAAAGAACCTCTTGCTCCGGAAATAGCCATCATATATATAGCATTTATTTTCTGATGATTTGGAGCATCATTAACCGGCAGCGTAGCAATCTCTTTCATCATGTCGTTTGCTACTCTATCGGTACATCTTGACCAAGCATCGACTACTTTATTATATTTCTCTCCGTAAGTAATTAAACCGTTTGAATATTGTTGTTCAAATTCTTTTATTTCAAGCTGAGTTTTGTTGATATGAGTACTCTTAGATTCCGGTACTACCATATCGTCCATTCCAAAAGAAATACCTGAAGAACAAGCATATTTAAAACCTAGTTTCATTAGCTGATCGGCAAAAATTACCGTAGCTTTTTGACCGCAGTGACGATAAACTAAATCTATAACTAATGATATGTCTTTTTTAGTTAGTTGTTTATTAATAAACTTGAATTCTATATTAGGGTTAGAAGGCAATAACTCACCGACCATTAACCTACCGTAAGTAGTATCAATGATAACAGGGACCATTTTACCTTCGGCATTTAACTGATTTCTGCGATATTTTATCTTTGTATGAATAGTTATAAATTTATTATATAAAGCATGTTCCATCTCAGCTAAATCTGAGAACATCATCCCTGCGCCTACTTCATTATCAAATGCAAGGGTTAGATAATATAAACCAAGCACTATATCTTTATCCGGTACAATAATAGGACGACCGTTTGCGGGGCTTAAGATATTATTTGTAGACATCATAAATACCCTAGCTTCAAGCTGTGCTTCAATCGATAACGGGATATGTACTGCCATCTGATCACCATCAAAATCCGCATTGAACGCAGCACACACAAGCGGATGAAGCTGGATCGCTTTACCTTCAATTAATAGCGGTTCAAATGCTTGAATACCAAGCCTATGTAACGTCGGAGCCCTATTCAGTAAAACCGGATGCTCTCTAATTACCTCTTCAAGCACGTCCCACACTTCGGATTTTTCAGCTTCCACCATTCTTTTAGCGGCTTTAATAGTTGTAGCGATGCCGTACAACTCAAGCTTAGAATAAATAAACGGCTTAAATAACTCCAGAGCCATTTTTTTAGGTAAACCGCACTGGTGAAGTTTAAGCTCAGGTCCTACCACGATAACCGAACGTCCTGAGTAATCAACCCTCTTACCTAGCAAGTTCTGACGGAAACGTCCCTGCTTACCTTTAAGCATATCACTTAATGACTTAAATGGACGCTTATTAGCATTTTTCGCTGCTCTACCGCGACGACCGTTATCAAATAACGCATCCACCGCTTCTTGTAACATTCTTTTTTCATTTCTGACTATTATATCAGGAGCTTTTGACTCTATTAATTTCTTTAAACGATTATTTCTATTAATTACTCTTCTATAAAGTTCATTTAAGTCTGAAGTAGCAAATCTTCCGCCATCAAGCATAACAAGCGGTCTAATTTCAGGAGGAATAACCGGTAAAACATCCATAATCATCCATTCCGGCTTGTTTTCTGACTCTAAAAAATTCTCTACTAATTTTAAACGCTTTACTAATTTTTTCTTTTTGACTTCTGAAGAAGTGGTTTGTAATTCCTCGTATAACTCTTGCTTTAACTTTGAAAAATCAAGCTCTTTAAGCATTTGTTGTATTACTTCTGCACCTATAGAGGCAGTAAATGCATCTTCACCGTACTTATCTTTTGCTTTCTGTAATTCTTCCTCTGTTAAGAGTTCGCCTTTTTGTAAAATCGATAGCCCTGGGTCAACTACTACATAATTTTCAAAATAAAGAATCTTTTCTACATCTCGCATTGTCATATCAAGAAGTGTACTAATTCTTGAAGGTAGCGACTTTAAAAACCAAATATGAGCAACGGGAGCTGCAAGTTCAATATGCCCCATTCTTTCACGTCTTACTCTAGAAACCGTAACTTCAACGCCGCATTTCTCACACGTAATGCCACGGTTTTTCATCCGCTTATATTTACCGCAGAGACATTCATAATCTTTTACCGGACCAAAAATTCTTGCACAAAATAAACCATCTTTCTCAGGTTTAAAAGTTCGATAGTTAATTGTTTCAGGTTTTGTTACTTCACCGAAAGACCACGAACGTACCTGATCGGGACTTGCTATATTAATCCTTATCTGATCAAATTGTTGAGTATTACTTAATTGTCCGTAAAAATTTACTACGCTCATAAATACTTTTCCTTAAAAATTACTCGTATATACTCGGTGAATTTCAAAAATTGGCGTTGTCGTTCTACAAGTTCTGCGGTGCTCACGTATTAAGTATACGCTCCGCTCCTCGCCTTGTGCACTCCTAGCTCTTTTTGAAATTGACCTTAGTCTACCCAGAGTTCTTATTGCACCCTACATGTCATTCCCGCAAAAGCGGGAATCTAGTAAAACAGATAAAAAATAAGTTTTTTATTTGTTTAAATGACCTGTCTTTCTTAACTTGAAGTTACTTCAAGCTTTACGTTAAGACATAAAGATCTAAATTCTTTTATCATAACATTAAATGATTCAGGAATGCCTGATTCAAAATTATTTTCACCACGTACTATAGAATCATAAGTTTTGATCCTACCGTTTACGTCATCCGACTTAACCGTTAACATTTCCTGTAACGTATAAGCTGCACCGTAAGCTTGTAATGCCCAGCATTCCATTTCTCCGAAACGCTGTCCGCCGAAATGAGACTTACCTCCAAGCGGTTGCTGCGTTACTAAACTATAAGGTCCTATAGAACGGGAGTGAATTTTATTATCGACTAAATGATGCAATTTCAGCAAATATTTCTGTCCTACGGTTACTAGACGGTCAAAATATTCACCGGTTCTACCGTCAATTAATTTCACTTGTCCTGAAGGGTCTTGACCGGCAAGCTTTAGCATATCTTTAACGTCCTGAACTTTTGCTCCGTCAAATACAGGAGTTGCAAAATGTACGCCTTTACTTACTTTCTTACAAAAAGCGATAATCTCTTCTTCCGGTCTTTCAAGTATAGAATTAATATTTTCTCCATACAGTTCAATTAAGAATTTCTTAATCTGCTCAATACCTATATGTTTATTTTTATATTCCTTTACTAAGGTAGATATTTTTTTTGCTAAATTTATTGATGCCCACCCAAGATGCGTTTCTAAAATCTGTCCTATATTCATACGGGACGGAAGACCTAGAGGGTTAAGAACGATATCTACAACAGTTCCATCTTCTAAAAACGGCATATCTTCTTCAGGTACGATACGTGAAATAACACCTTTATTTCCGTGTCTTCCTGCCATTTTATCCCCGGGTTGTAATTTATGCTTAGTTGCAATAAATACTTTTACTACTTTTAAAGCTCCCTGAGGTAAATCATCACCACTTTGCAATTTCTCTACCTTAGTAGCAAATCTTTTATCAAGAGCCTCTTTTTTCTCATCATAATGAGTCTTTATCTGCTCTATTTCATTCATTACATTTGCATCTTCCACGGTAATCTGCCAAAATTGCCCTTTAGATAAGCCTTTTAGCATTTCAGTAGTAATAGTTTGTCCTACTTTTACTTGCTTAGGACCGTTAATAATCACCTGCCCTACTAAAAGCTTTTCAAGCCAACTAAACACAAAATGCTCAATAATTTCTAATTCATCGTCTCTGTCTTTTGCGAATTTTTCAATTTGTTGTTTTTCAATAGCAATAGCTCGCTGGTCTTTTTCTACACCTCTACGAGAAAATACCCTTACTTCTACTACAGTTCCGCTCACTCCGGAAGGTACATGCAGCGATGAATCTTTTACGTCAAAAGCTTTTTCCCCGAAAATAGCACGTAGTAGCTTCTCTTCAGGAGTAATAGGCGATTCACTTTTTGGTGTTACTTTTCCAACTAAAATATCACCGGCTTTTACTTCTGCACCTATATAAATTATTCCGACCTCATCAAGATGACGCAACGCTTCTTCACTTACATTCGGTATATCACGGGTAATTTCTTCAGGACCAAGGCGTGTATCTCTAGCTATTACTTCAAACTCTTCAATATGAATAGATGTAAATACATCCTCTTTTACTATACGTTCGGATATTAAAATGGAATCTTCAAAATTATAACCGTTCCAAGGTAAGAAAGCCACAAGCACGTTTCGACCTAAAGCAATTTCACCGTTATCCGTACTAGGACCGTCAGCTATAATATCGTTTTTCTTAACGTAATGACCGACCTTAACTAAAGGCTTTTGATTTATACAAGTATTATGATTGGATTTTTGGAATTTTAGTAAGTTATAAATATCAACCGAAGGAGAACCGTCAACTTTTTGTTCTAGAGTTCTAATCACGATTCTATTTGAATCTACCTGCTCAACAATACCGTCATGTAATGCAAGCACTGACGCTCCGGAATCTTTAGCTACTACCCCTTCAACTCCGGTACCTACAAAAGGTGCATCCGTTTTAATTAAAGGAACGGCTTGTCTTTGCATGTTTGAACCCATCAAAGCACGGTTAGCATCATCGTTTTCTAAGAAAGGTATAAGAGAAGCCGCAACCGACACTACCTGCATAGGAGTCACATCAATGAAGTCTACCTCATACGGTTCTACCATTACAAAATTACCGCCTTCAACACGGCAATTAATAAACTCTCCTTGCAGTTTTCCGTCTTTATTAATTTTAGAATTTGCTTGTCCGATTTTGTATTTACCTTCTTCAATAGCAGAAAGATATACCACTTCATCGGTTACACATCCATCTTTAACTCTTCTATACGGACTCTCTATAAAACCATGTTTATTTATTCTAGCATAAGTAGCCATAGAGTTAATTAACCCGATATTCTGACCTTCAGGTGTTTCAATAGGACAAATACGACCGTAATGAGTCGGATGTACGTCACGCACCTCAAAACCTGCTCGATCTCGACTAAGCCCCCCGGGACCAAGTGCCGATAGCCTTCTTTTATGAGTTATTTCCGATAATGGATTTGTTTGATCCATAAATTGGGATAATTGGGAGGTACTAAAAAATTCTTTTACTACTGAAACTAAAATTTTAGAATTTACTAAATCATGAGGCATTACGGTATCAACATCACCTGCCGACATCCTTTCAATTACAGATTTTTCCATTCGGACTAAACCTATTCTAAATTGATTTTCTATCAATTCACCTACTGATCTAACCCTTCTATTACCTAAATGATCAATATCATCTATGATACCTTTACCGTCTTTAAGCTCTACTAAAACTCTTACGATATTTTTAATATCATCAATTGTTAAAACCGTAACTTCTTCAGAAATATTCAGCTCTAACCTAGAATTCATTTTTATTCGCCCGACTTCTGAAAGATCATATCTTTCCGTATCAAAGAATAAATTATAAAACAGGCTTTCAGCCGCTTCGATATTAGCAGGTTCGCCTGGTCTTAGAACTCTGAAAATATCACATAATGCTGCCTCACGATCCTGATTTTTATCAGCAAATAAGGTGTTCCTTATATATGGACCGGATTGAGGATTGATTACTAATACGTTAACATTTTTAATTTTAAGATCATTAATAACATTTAGCATATCAGCAGTAATCATTTCACCGATTTTTGCTAATACTTCATCGCTTGCAGGATCTCTTAAATCTTCGGATAGATATTTGCCGATTAAAGTTTCATGAGCTACTAAAATATTATTAAGCCCTTCCCCAAAATATTTTTTAGCCAAACGCGGAGTAATTTTTTGTCCTGCTTTCAGTAGAATATTTCCAGTATCTGCATCTACTAAATCACTTGTTAAACGATGAGCAGTAATATGCTGAGGTATAAATTTAACCGCCCAACCTTTATTTTTAACAAGCTTATAAGTTACTGAATTATAATAAAATTTTATAATTTCTTCAGTACTCATACCTATAGCTCTAAGCAAAGTAGTAGCATAAAGCTTTCTTTTTCTATCAATCCTGAAATAAATAACATCCTTAGCGTCGAATTCTAAATCAAGCCAAGACCCTCTATATGGAATAACACGAGCAGAATATAAAAGTTTGCCGGAAGAGTGGACTTTTCCTTCATCATGATAAAAGAATACACCAGGTGAGCGATGCATTTGTGATACAACTACTCTTTCCGTACCGTTGATAATAAAAGTACCGTTTTTAGTCATTAATGGGATATCACCCATATATACTTCTTGCTCTTTAATCCCTTTAATTTCTCTAGTACCGGTATCCTCATCTATATCCCAAATACTTAATCTTAAAGTAACTTTAAGAGGAGCAGCATAACTTAAACTTCTTTGACTGCACTCTTCTACATCATATTTTGGAGTATCGAATTCATATTTTACAAATTCTAAATTAGCAACATTGGAGGAATCTGAAATAGGAAAAATTGAATTTAATATAGATTGTAAACCTTTGTTTTTTCTTTCAGAATCTTTAATATTTAACTGTAGAAAGTTTTTCTCATATGAATTTTTTTGAATTTCAATCAAATTCGGTATATCTGCTACTAAATTTATGTGACCGAAATTTTTTCTTATTCTTCTATTATGTGACAAGGGTTGTGCTTCTATATTATCCCTTAATGAAACCATATAATCTCCTGACTGATAAAATTACTGCCCGTATTACAGTGATTAGGTCCTATACACTTTTAATAGAATAATCATAATTATGGCTCTTTTTAGCTGTAAATCATCAGATTTTTTTTGAAATAGTAATAAACTCTCCTCTTAAAAATCTTATTAATTTTCGCTTAAAAATATCTCCTAATTAATAATCATTAATCAAAAGTGTTCAGAACCTAGGTTCTGTATATAAAATTTAAATTATTTATATTTTAAACAATAAAGTTTTTATTGGAATAGATACCTATTTCAATAAAATACTTATAATTTGCAGTAAAATAAAATATACTGTTTTAAAATTTTTCACATAAAACTTAAATTAAAGAAACCTAGTAAGTTTCTTATTTAGATCTTGTGTAGGCTCTACGAACATTTCCAAAAAGATTTGATTTTGGTTATTTGTTTGTTGCAACAAATTATAATATTTTTTTAAAATAGGTAGCTATTCCTTCAAAAATCTCATTAATTTTCACTAAAAATCAATTATAAATGTTCACAGAACCTAGAAAATTTCAATAATTTAAACTTCTAGATGTATGGTACATTAACCAAATTATTTTAATCAATAAGACTTTTAATGTAATAGCTTTATCCTATTGCAAAAAAATAACTTAAATTAGCTTTAAATTAACTTCTTAAAATCCAAAAAGCCTTATTTAGTAATTAAAATTTGAATAAGGCTTTTTGGATTTTAAGAAGTTAATTTAAAGCTATAAAATATTTCATCTGTAATGCAAAAACATTAGGTCCTGTAAAAAAATTAATCTATACTTAGTTGTTTTTGATTGAAAATTATAAGATTTTTCTTGGAATAACAACAACTGTTTCAACAAAAATCTTATTAATTTTTACTTAAAACTATCTAAAATACGAATAATTCAACTTTTCTTTACAGAACCTAGTGCAGAAATAATTATTTTAATTCAACTTTTGCTCCAGCAGCTTCTAACTTACCTTTGATTTCATCTGCTTCTGCTTTTTTCACATTGCTTTTAATCGGCTTTGGAGCTTCATCAACTAATTTCTTAGCTTCAATTAAACCAAGACCTGTGATATCTTTTACAACTTTAATTACTTCAACTTTCTTATCACCAGCAGCTGTTAAAACTACTTCAAACTCAGTTTTTTCAGCTACTGCTTCAGCCGCCGCAGGAGCTGCTGCACCGGCAGCTGCTACAGCTACAGGAGCTGCTGCAGATACACCCCATTTTTCTTCTAGCATTTTCACAAGCTCAGCTGCTTGCATTAACGTTAATGATGATAATTGTTCTTCAATTTTAGCTAAATCTGCCATAATTTTTTCCTTTTTACTTTTTTTATATTGAGAGATTACTACATCAGGCATTTTAAAGTTAATTAAATTCTTTTGTGCTTCAAATTATAAGACTTTTTTAAAATAAGAATAATATCCTATAAAAAACCTTATTAATTTTCACTATAACAGCTCTTTAATTATCAATTAAAATACCTGATGCAGTAACCTTTAAGTTAATTTTTACTAGCATATGCTTGTATTACTCTCGCCATACTCGAAGATGGGGCTTGTAAAACACCTACAACCTGAGTAGCCGGTGCTTGTAATAACCCAATAATTTTACCCCTAAGCTCATTAAGTGTAAGTAGCTTAGAAAGTTCTTTTATTGAATGTTCATCTAATACGTGATTATCTACTATTCCACCGATAATCTTAAGATTATCATTAGCCTTAGCAAAATTAACTACTAATTTTGCCATCTCAACCGGTTCTTTAGAATAAACAATAGCAGTAGGACCCGCAAATAAATTAGCAATACTATTAAGCCCTGTTTGATTTGCAGCTATTTTTGCTAAAGTATTTTTAACTACTTTAAAACCTGCTTCTTTAGATTTAAGTGCTTCTCTAAGCACACTCACTTGACTAACGGTTAACCCGTGATAATGAGTAATAATTATAGAGGGCGATTCTTTATAAATATTTACAATATCCTCTACTGCTACCGGTTTTTCTGATCTTAACACCTTTTAATTCTCCTTTTATAATACAGTTTAATATATTTAAACTGATACAAATGCTTAAAATAACAAAATTTTTTTATTATTACTATACTACCGTTAAACGGCTATAAAAATTATGCTATACTAGTTAAATCTATTTGTACCGATGCTCCCATAGTAGAAGATAAATACATTGCTTTTAAATAACTTCCTTTTAATCCGGCAGGTTTTGCTTTAATTACTGCCTCAATAAACGCATTTAAATTTTTTAATAAATCTTGGTCTGAAAAAGATAATTTTCCAAGCCCTGCATGAATTATACCTGCTTTCTCTGCTCTATATTCTACCTGACCGCTTTTAGCATTTTTAATAGCATTTTTAATATCTAAAGTTACGGTACCAAGTTTAGGGTTAGGCATTAAACCTTTTGGTCCTAAAATTCTTGCAACTGAACCTATAGCTGCCATCACATCGGGAGTAGCTATACACACATCAAAATTAATTTTCCCTGCTTTAATTTCATCAATAATATTTGTTGAACCTACTAAATCTGCTCCGGCACTTTTAGCTTCTTCTTCTCTTTCTTCTTTACAAATAACGGCAACTCTTACGGTTTTGCCTGTACCGGCAGGTAAATTAACTACACCACGTACCATTTGATCGGAATGCCTAGAATCAATTCCAAGCTTCATAACTATTTCTAAGGTTGGATCAAATTTAACATATGATGCTGATTTTAATCGTTCAACTGCATTTGTTAAATTATATAAAGTATCTGATTTTACTTTTTCTCTAGCTTCTCTTATTTTTTTACCGCCGCTAATTTTTACAGCAATATCTTTCTTATTTGACATAATAATTAATTCCCTACTACTTCAAGTCCCATAGATGCAGCACTACCACAAATAATTTTTGTTGCTGCTTCAATATTTTTTGTATTTAAATCAGGCATTTTTAACTTTGCAATTTCACGACAATCATCCATAGTAACTTTACCTACTACGGCTTCTTTTTTAGTAGCACTAGAACCTTTAGTAATTTTAGCATATTTCTTTAAAAAGTAAGAAGCAGGAGGAGTTTTTATTTTAAAAGAAAAACTACTATCTTCATAAACGGTAATTACGGTTGGCAGAGGTATTCCTTTTTCCATACCTTGCGTAGCATCATTAAAATCTTTACAAAATGCTGCAATATTAACTTTTCTTTGTCCTAGGGCCGGTCCTATAGGAGGTGCAGGAGTGGCTCCAGCAGCTGGAATTATCAAGTTAATATAACCTTTTATTGCTTTCTGAGACATTTATAAATATCCTTATTTTTCTCTTAAATTAATATTACTTTGTAACAATTGCATGGATCTTGTTTCCCATCATTGCAAGGAAAAGCTATAAGTTTTGACAAAACAAGGCAGAAAAAATTCTGTAAATCAGAAGTTTTTTATTATTTCTCCTAGATTGCCACGCAGCCTACGGCTGCTTGCAATGACGACGCATTATCCCGCAACAATGACATCCTGAACATTCGTACAATACAGCTTAAGTAATTAATAAACCGTATTTAGTCCAACTTTTAATCATTTTTCTTTACTTGATTAAAATTTAGTTCTATTGGAGTTGCTTTACCAAATATTGCAACTGAAACTTTTAACCTATTTTTTTCTTGATCTATTCCTTCTACTGTACCCATGAAAGTTTCAAAAGGACCATCTGTAACAGTCACTATTTCACCAACTTCATACAATTTAGAATTCTTTGCTTCTTTAGCTTCTGCTTCCAAATTATTAAAAATATTTTGTATTTCACTTTCTGTAAGAGCTTTTGGCGTGGTTTTGCTTCCTAAAAAGCCGGTTACTCCAGATATATTTTTTACTAAATGCCAAGATTTATCAGTCATATTCATCTTTATCAAGATATAACTCGGCATTAGTTTTTTTTCTACCTTGAAATTTTTACCGCGTTTAACTTCAGAAACTCCAAAAACAGGTATTAGTATATCTTCAAAAAAATCCGTCATGTTCTGTTTAGCGATTTTTCTAAGCATATCTTCTTTAATGCGTTTCTCTGCTCCTGATGCCGTATGTACTACATACCACTGCTTTACATTTTTTTCAGAAGAAGGCAATATATTATCTATACTCTGTGCTGTCACAATTTATTCCTTATACTATTTGCCGATATTAAGCAAAAGCTGCATTATGTTATGTATACTATAATCAAGTACCAAACAAGTTAGGCTAAAAATAAAAACTGCTACTACCACTACTAACGTTGAAGCAACAAGCTCTTTTCTAGTTGGCCAAACTACCTTATAAGTTTCTTGTTTAACTTGTTCAAAAAACTTATAAATTTTATATTCTTTAAACATATTTTTGTTAGGTAATTTATTAGACTTCTTACAAAATGCTACTTCTAAAGGCCATTGAGACGATAATCCAGCACTGGAATTCTCACATACTAGTATGTACGCTGCGATTCGAGGTGAAGTACCTCGTTCAAATTTCTCTCTATAAGCAAATTTTGTAAAAATTCTATATTTTATAGCAAAAAAGCTCTAAGCCTATAATGGCAGGAGCGACAGGTATCGAACCCGCAACCTCCGGTTTTGGAGACCGGCGCTCTACCAATTGAGCTACACTCCTATCATATTTTTAATAAAAAATCAATAAAAGTTATTAAAAATATTTGTTATTATTAATTACTATAATAAACAGTACTGTTAATTTATAAGCTGCCACGGCAAAACAACATGTATTTCTGTAAGACGTGACACCTCACCCCTAAATTATTTTTTAGCTTTAATAATATCAGCTACTTGACTCGGCACTTGATCATAATGAGAGAATATCATACTAAACTGAGCTCTACCTTGAGATAAAGACCTAAGCGTATTAACATAACCAAACATTTCCGCTAAAGGAACATTCGCAGTAACTACTTGAGCATTCCCTCTTGGATCCATGCTTTGAATTTGTCCTCTACGACTATTTAAATCGCCTATAATATCACCCATATATTCATCAGGAGTGATAACTTCAACTTGCATAATCGGCTCAAGTAATTTAGGATTACCTTTCGGCATCCCTTCTCTAAATGCTGCCTTTGCAGCAATTTCAAACGCAAGTACACTAGAATCTACATCATGAAACGCACCGTCAACTAAAGTTGCTTTAAAATCAATCATAGGATAACCGGCAATAACACCGGTTTCTCTAATATTATTTAATCCTTTTTCAACACCTGGTATATATTCTTTAGGCACGGCACCGCCGATGATTTTACTTTCAAAGACAAAATTTTTATTTTTATCTTCATCTTTTAGATCTTTTACCTCTTTTAGAGGCTCAAAAATAATTTTTACACGAGCAAATTGTCCTGCACCGCCGGATTGTTTCTTATGGGTATAATCAATTTCACAAACTTTTGTGATAGTTTCACGATATGCTACTTGAGGAGCTCCAATATTTGCTTCGACCTTAAACTCTCTTCTCATACGATCAATGATAATTTCTAAATGGAGCTCTCCCATTCCTTTTATCACTGTTTGTCCTGTTTCATAATCAGTTGACACTCTAAATGATGGATCTTCAGCTGCTAAACGAGAAAGTGCAAGGCCCATTTTTTCTTGATCAGCTGTTGATTTAGGTTCTACTGCAAGCTCAATTACCGGCTCTGGAAATTCCATTCTTTCTAAGATTACTTGCTGATCAATATCAGATAACGTATCACCTGTGGTAGTATCTTTAAGACCTGCTAAAGCTACTATATCACCTGCTGATGCTTCTTTTACGTCTTCACGATTATTAGCATGCATTAATAGCATTCTACCGATTTTTTCTCTTTTATTCTTTACGGTATTAATAACAGTTGTTCCTGAAGTAATTTTACCTGAATATATTCTAATAAAAGTTAATGAACCGACAAATGGGTCATTCATAATTTTAAATGCTAAAGCTGCAAAAGGCTCAGTTACCGAAATAGGGAAATCTGTTTCTTCACCGGTACTTACTTCCATACCTTTTACTATACCTATATCAATAGGCGAAGGTAGAAAATCTACTACGGCATCAAGTAAAGGCTGTACCCCTTTATTTTTAAAAGCACTACCGCATAAAACCGGGTAAAATGCTGCTGAAATAGTACCTTTTCTGATTAATCTTTTAATCTCTTCTGCTGTTACTTCTTCACCTGATAAATATTTTTCCATAACATGATCATCTAACTCAACAACCATATCAAGTAATTTAGCACGATATTCTTCAGCTTTATCTTTCATATCGGCAGGTATATCTTCTTCAAAATACTCAGCTCCAAGTGCTTCATCTTTCCAAATCACTGCTTTCATTTTAATAAGATCAATGATACCTTTAAAATTTTCTTCAATCCCTACAGGCAACTGAATAACAAGCGGTTTTGCTCCTAAACGATCTTTGAGCATTTCAACGCATCTATAAAAATCTGCTCCCATTCTGTCCATTTTATTGACAAAACACATTCTAGGAACATTATATTTATCTGCTTGCCTCCAAACCGTTTCTGACTGCGGTTCAACACCTGCTACACCGTCAAATACTGCAACTGCACCGTCAAGAACACGAAGGGAACGCTCTACTTCGATAGTAAAGTCAACGTGTCCAGGAGTATCGATAATATTAATTATTTTATCTTGCCATCTACAAGTAGTAGCAGCTGAGGTAATGGTTATACCACGTTCTTGTTCTTGTTCCATCCAATCCATGGTAGCACCACCCTCATGAACTTCACCTATTTTATGCGATTTACCGGTATAATATAAAATACGTTCGGTAGTTGTGGTTTTACCGGCATCAATGTGAGCACATATACCGATATTACGAATATGCTCAAGTTTATTTATTTTACTCATTATTACCCTACCTTATTTCATTTTTTTAGGGCTAAAATGAGAGAAAGCTTTATTAGCTTCGGCCATTTTATGAGTATCTTCTTTCTTCTTAATGGCAACACCTCTATTATTAGAAGCTTCAAACAGCTCTTCGGCAAGTTTATCAATCATCATTTTTTCAGAACGTTTTGATGCAGCATTAATAATCCAACGGCTAGCAAGGGCATATCCTCTTCTTTCATCAACATGAGTCGGAACTTGATAATTAGCTCCTCCAACCCTAACCGAAGTTACTTCTAAATGCGGCTTCACGTTATGCATAGCATTATTAAAGGCTTGATACGGATCAACTCTATGCTTCTTTTCAATTTTATTAAAGGCTGAATAAACAATTTTCTCTGCAAGGGCTTTCTTCCCTTCTTTCATAATATTATTGATAAATCTTGACAGTAAAATACTGTTATATTTCATATCAGGTAAAATTACTCGTTTTTCTGCGGCATGACGACGTGACATTTTATTTTTTCTCTCTAACTAATAATTTATTTTTTTGTAACTGCAACTTGTTTACGAGGAGCACCGTAACGTGACCGACCTTGCTTACGTCCTTTAACTCCGGCAATATCATAAGCACCGAGTACGATATGATATTTCACCCCCGGAAGATCAGGCACCTGACCACCTCTTACTAACACCCTATCATGTTCCTTTACACTATGCTTTTCACCAGGAATATATGCATTTACGGTTCTTTTATTACTTAAACGCACCGTTGCAATCTTACGAAGTGCAGAGTTAGGCTTTTTAGGGGTAACGGTTTTTACAACTAGGCAAACACCGCTTTTAAAAGGATTAGATTCTAAGGCAGGAGATTTGGTCTTACGAGTTTTTGACTTTCTCCCAAAACGTACTAATTGATTATATGTCGGCATTAAAAAAAATACTCCAAAAAAACTTATATATACGATAATTAAAGGGTGAAAATACTTCCACCCTTTATTTTCAATCATTTCTAAATACAAATTCTTATAATTTGTAAATTACACTAAATTTAAATTATAATTACTTTTTCCATAAAAGCAAGTATGTTTTAATTAACAATCATTTTTTTCTCAATTATTTTTGCTATAAAGCTGATTAACATAACTAAAATATAGTAACAGCACGCAGCAATAAGCATTGGAAAAAAATAATTATATGTTTCAATTGATACAATTTGTGCTCTACGCATTAAATCCATTTCTCCAAGCATAGAAATAATGGCTGATTCTTTAATCAAATTTACAAGCTCATTTACTAATGACGGAAAAATATTTTTAACTGCTTGCGGCAGAATTATATCTTTCGTTATTAAAAACTTTGGAATAGCAAGAGCTTCAGCCGCTTCAAACTGCCCTTTATCAACTGCATTAATCCCTGCCCTGATTACTTCGGAAACATATGCTCCCGAATTAAGAGAAAAAGCAATAGCTCCCGCCATAAACACACTAAATTTAATACCTATGATATAAGGTGAAGCAAAATAAATAATACTTAATTGAATTAATAAAGGCGTTCCTCTGAAAATAGAAGTATAGAAATTTGCAAAAAGCCTTAAAGCATGATTTTTATTTACCTTACAAATAGCGAGCAGCATCCCTATTACTAAACCGAATATAACAGCAATAACGCTATATTTTAAAGTTACCAAAGTGCCCTCTACAATAAAAAAGATTTTTGGATAGAACTTTATTAAATACTCAAACATATTTTATATATATTTTTTTCTTGTCATACCGCGGCTTGACCACGATATCTAAAAAATAAGCATTTTTGGATCCCGCGATTTAATCTCGGGATAACATTAAAGGTTTCTAGATTCCTGCTTTCGCATGAATGACATAAGAACATTAATCAGTACACTCTCTTCACCGGCGGGACTGCTGTTACTTCATCGGTTAAAGTAGTTAAAGTCACAGGTTTATAATCAAGAACTACTTTACCTGCTTCATCGATAGAGCTAAGAGTATGCTTCATCCAATCCTCATCATTACGATCAGGATAATCTTCACGTGCATGAGCTCCTCTGCTTTCTTTTCTTGCAGCTGCCGAATATACCGTTACTAAAGCTTGATCAAGTAGATTATCTAGCTCTAAGGCTTCCACCAAATCGCTATTCCAAATTAAAGATTTATCGTTAATTTTTATATCTTTATAGCCGCTTCTTATTTCGCTAATCATTCCTGCCCCTTCATCTAGTAGCTCTTGAGTTCTAAATACCGAAGCATGGCTTTGCATAGTTCTTTGCATTTTAAGCCTTAACTCTGCAACTAAAATATTACCGTTAGCGTGACGGACTTTATCAAATCTATTTATAATTTTTTCAAGGCTTTCTTCTTTTATAGACTTGTGGGGACTCGCAGGCTTAATAAGCTCGGCTGCTTTTAATGCAGAACTTCTACCAAATACTACCAAATCAAGCAAAGAATTTGATCCTAATCGGTTAGCACCGTGTACCGATACGCAAGCCGCTTCACCGATTGCCATAAGCCCTTTTACTACGCTATTATGATTTTTACCGTCTTTGATTATGACTTGACCGTAATAATTCGTCGGTATCCCGCCCATATTATAATGTACCGTAGGAAGTACCGGTATCGGCTCTTTAGTCACGTCAACACCGGCAAAAATTTTAGCCGTCTCAGAGATACCGGGCAAACGACTATGTAAAATCTCAGACGATAAATGATTTAAATGTAAAAATACATGATCTTTATGCTCGCCGACTCCTCGCCCCTCTCTTATTTCTATAGTCATTGCTCTTGAAACTACATCTCTTGAAGCTAAATCCTTTGCAGCAGGAGCATAACGCTCCATAAAACGCTCACCGTTTGCATTAACGAGATATCCCCCTTCACCTCTTGCCCCCTCGGTAATAAGACAGCCGGCCGAATATATACCTGTCGGATGGAACTGTACAAATTCCATATCTTGCAGTGGAAGAGCGGCTCTAATCGCCATACCGCCCCCATCACCAGTACAAGTATGAGCAGACGTCGCTGAAAAATAAGCACGCCCGTATCCGCCCGTTGCAAGCACTACATTATGCGCTCTAAAACAATGCAGACTACCGTCATCTAAATTCCACGCAACTACGCCTCTACATTCACCATCTTCCATCAATAAATCAATAGCAAAATACTCAACGAAAAACTGTACTTTATGTTTTAGTGACTGTTGATATAAAGTATGCAGTATGGCATGCCCCGTACGATCTGCCGCAGCACATGTACGCTGAGCTGCTTTTCCTTTGCCGTACTCTGTTGTCATCCCTCCAAAAGGACGCTGATAAATTTTTCCCTCTTCAGTTCTTGAGAAAGGTACGCCGTAATGCTCTAGCTCTAAAATCGCATCGGGAGCGTTTTTGCACATATACTCAATGGCATCCTGATCGCCTAACCAATCAGAACCTTTTACCGTATCGTACATATGCCAACGCCAATCATCTTCACCCATATTCCCAAGAGCCGCACTAATTCCGCCCTGAGCAGCCACAGTATGACTACGGGTTGGGAACAGCTTAGTTATACAAGCAGTATTTAGCCCTGCTTTAGCCATACCGAATGCAGAACGAAGACCTGCTCCGCCTGCACCTACAACTACTACGTCAAATTTATGATGAACGATATTATACGCTTTGGTCATTAAATTAATTTTTTACTATTTTGATACGTGAATTGTCTATCTCTGTCACCCCATGGCTTGACCACGGGGTCCAGTAATTCAATATACAATATTGTTTTCTGGATACCGCGGTCAAACCGCGGTATGACAATTTTTATCCTTTATAAAACAGCGCTACTACAAAAGCTACAATAGTAACAATGCAAAATAATTGCACTATTATAATCAATGTATTACGTAATTTGTGACAACTTATATAATCTTCAATTACTACACGCATACCAAGCATCGCATGATACAACGAAATAACCACCGTAATTAACAAAGCTACTACATTAAAAGGCTTTTTAAGTGCCCACATAATAATATTTATATCATTATTTTTATTGGTTAACGTAAAATATATTAGCCACACAGAACATAAAGCTAATATAATCCCCGTTACTCTCTGCAATAACCAATGATGAGAACCGCTTTTAGCAGAACCGCTATTTTTTGCTTTTACAATTTCTGCTTTAAAATCATATACCATTAATTTTCTCTATTATTTGTTTTAGCTTTTCGTCATTGCGAGGAAATTGCATAGCAATTGACGAAACAATCTCAGGCATTTGTTATTATTTCTGAGATTGCCACGTCGATGCTACGCATCTCCTCGCAATGACATTTTTAATTACTACACCCATAACAATACCGTTAATAATACAGATCCTAACACTACACACCAACCGGTGATATTAACCAATTTTATAGAAAAACCGTAACCGATATCCCAAAATAAATGCCGAATGCCGTTACATAAATGATAAAACCAAGCGTAGCTAACAGCTACTAAGCATATTTTTATAATACAGCATTCAGCAAGCTGTAAATAATTATTGTCATATTTACTAAGAATCAACCACCACACCAAGATTGACACCGCAAAAAACAAAGCTACGCCGGTCATACGATACAAAATTGATAATGTAGAACTTATTTGTGGCTTATATATAGTTAAATGCGGTGAAGTTGGACGCTTATTATAAATTTCTTGTTTGGTTTTAGTCATATATTTCTAATAAATAAACAAAGGGTTATGTCATTCCCGCGAAAACAGGAATCCAGTAATTAAAAAATACAACTATACTGCATTTTTAAAATTAAAAGCTCTCTTTTTTCTGGATTCCTGTTTTCGCGGGAATGACATACTACACGTTTCAATCGGTCAACGACATCTATCTCTGCAACCAATGTCTTTCTACAGGCGATAAATCATCTGTCACTGCTCTCCTATCATCGAAGACAAAACATTCACCTTGCCATAAATTGTTCTTGTTTTGTGTATCTTCTAGATATTGCAGTATTCCACCCTTTAAATGATATACCTCATTATAACCTATGCTTTTAAGTAAGCTGGTGGATTTTTCACACCTGATACCACCTGTACAAACCATAGCAATTTTCTTACCTTTGAGCAATTCTTGATTCTGCTGAACCCAAGCAGGAAATTGTTTAAATGTTTTGGTATTAGGATTAATTGCTGATTTAAATGTACCAACCTCTACTTCATAATCATTTCGAGTATCTATTACTATAACATCTTGTTTTGTGATAAATTCATCCCAATCTTTCGGCTCTATATATTCGCCTTTAAACAAATCAACATTTAAATCATCAACGTTCATTGCTATGATCTCTTTCTTCAGTCTGACTTTCAATTTCTGAAAAGGATGAACATCACTATAATTTATTTTAACGTTAACATCTTTGGGACCGGTCAGCTTTATCAATTCTTCAAGTACAAGATTTACATTTTCATACGAACCTGAAAAAGAACCGTTAAAGCCTTCATTAGCTAATAAAATAGTACCTCTAATATATTTTCTTTTACCGAGAAGCAAAAGTTTCGGTATCAAATTCGCTGGTTCTTCTATATTAACAAAACTATATGCACTTAAAATTGCTATTTTTTCATTCATAAATTATTTAGGTATTATTTTTACATTCTATGTCATTCCCGCGAAGGCGGGAATCCAGCAAAAGCTATAAAAAACTTATTTTTTATTTTATTAAATATGTAATTTATGTTAAGATTATTTTTCCTTCATGGAAATAACATAGAAAACTACATAACCTGCAATGGTACGAACATATTACTACTCCCCCTTTCAATCAAGAGCAAAATATTTTGCTTATCTGATTTTTTAGCATTGTCATATAATTCTTCTAGCTTACTTATATCGTCTATGCTTTCCTGATTAATATTGGTTATCAGATCACCAATTTTGAAGCTACTTTCTTCTTCATCAATATTGGTTATCACTATTCCCATTTTATCTTGAGGAATAGTATATTTTTGTCTTAGTTCTTCAGTCAAATTACCAAAAGTAATATTATTTTTAGTAATAGATAAATTATTTTCTTCTTTATTTGTTATTTCTTTCTTATTGGTCTCTTCTGTAGAATCTTTGGTAACCTCTTCATTATCCGAAGTAACTTTAATAGGTAACTCAAGCTCCTTTTTATCACGAAGTATTTTTACTTTTACTTCCTGATCAATAGGAGCATCTGCAATAATTACACGTAATTTTTTAGTATTTTTAACCGGTATATCTGCAAACTCTATTATTATATCACCTGTTTTAATTCCCGCTTTATCACCTGGACCGTCTTCTTGTACTTTAGCTACTAACACCCCCCTAGTATTTTTAAGTCCTAGCCCTTCAGAAATTTCCTCGGTTAAATCTTGTATTGTTACTCCAAGGCGTCCTCTACTTACTTTTCCATCTTTCTTAAGACGTTCGATTATAGGCTTTGCAGTATTTGACGGTATTGCAAAACCGATACCTATATTAGTACCGAGCGGTGAAAAAATTGCCGTATTTACGCCGATTACTTTCTGATCCAAATTAAACATAGGACCACCGGAATTACCGTTATTAATTGCAGCATCCGTTTGAATAAAATTATCGACTATATTGTCCGTATCTATATCGATATCCCGCCCTTTAGAAGAAATAATACCACTTGTCACCGTACCGCCTAGATTACCGAACGGATTACCGATCGCAATAACCCAATCTCCTACTCTTGCATCATTTGAATCTCCAAACTCAACAAAAGGTAGAGGTTCCTCGCTATCTATTTTTAAGAGAGCTAAATCGGTTTTAGTATCGTTACCTATTAATTTAGCCGATAATTCGGTATTATCTGCAAGTTTTATATTAATTTTATCAACATTTGCAATTACATGATAGTTTGTCACTATTAAGCCGTTAGGTTCAATAATAAATCCTGAACCAAGCGGGACACTTTTCGGAGTTTGATCAACCTCTTCCAAATTCAGCGGTATATTAAGCTTTTCTAAAAAATCATTAACTTTTTCTTGCAGAGGATCTTTCTCGGCGTTTTCCGATTTACTATTAACATATTCTATTGTTGAAATATTAACGACTGCAGGAATTAACGGTTCCACTATATCGGCAAAGCTATAACGAGCGGCTTCACTTACTTTTAAAGGAGCAGAATTTATTTCCGTAAATTCATTCTCTTCTTGAGCTGCTACTTTTAAAGACTTACTATTTTCTTTTGCTAGAACAACGTTACTTGATATTAAAAATATTATAACAATAACTATTTTCAGATTAACCATATACTCCGTAAATAAAAATAGATAGACTAGTATACTACTTAGTAAGATTTAGATATTTTAAAACTTCAGCATCCGGTGAAATTACAAAATTAGTATTCTCTTTCTTTAAAGAATTTTTATATACTAAAAGTGATCTATAAAATTTATAAAATTCCGGATCAACTGAATAAGCAGAATTATATATTTTTGCCGCTTTCTCATCGCCGTCACCTTTAATAATTTGTGCATCTCGATAAGCTTTCGCAAGTATTATTTTACTTTCTTTATCTGCTTTTGAACGAATACGCACGCTTTCTTCTTGTCCTTCCGCTCTAATTTGGGTTGCTTCTTTTTCACGTGCCGTTTGCATACGACGATAAATAGCCGCACTATTTTCTTTTGGTAAGTCTGCTCTTAAAATTCTAACATCTACAACATCAATACCGAAGCTTTTAGCTTCACCGTCCACTTGATTTAAGATATTTAACATTACATTACTACGTTCCTGACTTAAAAGGCTACTTAGCGAGATTTTACCTATCACCTTACGCATTGACGATTCAAGATTACGAGTCAGCCTAATTTTCACACCTTGATAATCATGTACCGTTTTATAAAACATTACGGGATTATTAATTTGGAATTTGGCGTAGGCATCAACAATAACTCGTTTACCGTCAGCAGCCGTTAATTCTTTTGCCTCAACCTCAACATCTAAAAGACGCTTATCAAAAAATTCAACATTTTGAATAAACGGGATTTTAATATTCAGTCCTGGATTTTCTATAGTTCTAACTGCCTCACCAAACTGGAATACTACTGCAGATTGGCGTTGGTCAACTGAAAATAAGGAGCTAGAAATCAGTATCAGCCCAAAAACAATTGTAAAAATTATATAATAAATCTTTTGTTGCATTTAATATTCCTTGTTGTTTAGATGTCATTTGTGTATAGCGTGAAAAACACGCTTGATGTCATTCCCGCTTTTGCGGGAATGACATAGCACCCCTATGGTTTAATAGCCATGTGCGGCAATAGTGCATTATTAATAATCGTTTTATTTGAACCGCCTAATACCTCTTCGACTACTTCTAAATATAATCTATCTCTAGTTACTTGCCTACCTGTAGCATATTGTTTATAAATAGCATTAAATCTTTGGCTATCACCTTCTGCTTTCGATATAACTTCTGCTCTATAACCTTCTGCTTCTTGTATAATCTTTGCAGCCGCTCCTCTAGCTTCCGGCAAAATCTTATTATTATATGCTTGAGCTTGATTTATTTCTTTTTCTTTATCTGCTTTTGAAGTTTGCACGTCTCTATAAGCGTCTATTACTTCGGCAGGCGGCTCGGCTTTTAATAATTGTACTTTCTCAATCATAACGCCGGCATTATAACTATCCAATATCTTCTGTGCTAATTTCTCTATTTTATAAGTAATCTCCTGCTTTTGATCGGATAATACCCAAGAAATAGGAGTATTACCTATGACTTCCCTAACGGCACTCTCGACTGTTGCTTTTACTGTCTCTGCAGGTCTTTGTACGTTAAAAATAAAATCTTCAAGATTATTAATATGCCACATTACATCACAATTTAAAGCAATGATATTTTCATCACCGGTGAGCATTATACTTTCACCGGCAATATTTTTAGTATTATCGCCACCGCTACGCAGAGAGCTATTTGTACGATAACCAATCTCAATCCGACGTGATTGTTTAACTTTCTCAACTATTATCTTTTCAAAAGGTGCCGGTAAATGATAATTAAGCCCGGGGTAACCCTTACGCACAAAACGCCCAAATCTTATTACCGCTGCTTCTTCGCCTTCTTTTATTTCATAAATACCCGAAGCGAGCCATAAAGCAACCACTGCAACAACAACTAAAATTATTGTTTTAGCATTGAAATTAAATGGGAATTGAAATTGATCAAAATTAAATTGATTTTTACGCGGCCTTGTGAATATGTTATCTTCTTTATCAGACTCAAAATCTTTCCATGGGGATTTTTTTAAAATTGAGATATGTTTTTTATTCAGCATTTGCTTTATTGTTTTATATTATTTTTAAAGATGAGATAATTATATATATTATAGTATATAACGTCAAGTTACGAGCTTAAACAGCTTTAAATAAGGAAATTTAATTATGGCGAATTTACACCAACGACAAATTATAGATAAAATTCAGCATATTACCTTTAAAGACGGTACTTTTTTAAATGAAGTTATATCGGATATTATAATTAAAGGTAATAATATCGGTTTCTCAATAGATATATCAGGTAAAAACAAGTTAGAAGCCGAAGAAATTAGACTTAAGGCAATGAATAAACTTAACGAGATTTCGGAAGTAAATAAAATAACAATTGTTTTTACCGAAATTAAACCGATGGAGAAAAAAGTTCAAAAACCAAAACATTTTGTAGAAAATGTAAAAAAAATTATCTTAGTAGCGTCAGGTAAAGGCGGAGTCGGAAAATCTACAATATCGGCTCTTATCGCTCAGCAGTTAAGTCTAGCAAATTACCGAGTTGGGATAGTAGATGCGGATATTTACGGTCCGTCAATTCCTCATATATTCGGCATTAACGAAGTACCGCAAACGAAAGATGGACGAATAATACCGGTACTTGCTCAAAGCATCGAAATTATATCTATAGGCTTCCTCGTTAAAGACCGCTCGGCAATTATTTGGCGTGGTCCTATGGCGAGTAAGACTATTTATCAATTATTATCGGTAACAAAATGGGATAATTTAGATTATTTAATTATCGATATGCCGCCGGGAACAGGTGATATTCATTTAAGTATACTAGAAAATTATCATTTAGACGGCGTAATAATCGTAACTACACCACAAAAAATATCAGAAATAGACGTAATACGTTCTATAGATTTATATCAAAAACTAAATTTACCTATTTTGGGAATAATTGAGAATATGAGCTATATGCTTAAAAATAATAGTGGCGGACATTTATCACAAAAATATAATATACCACTAATCGCTCAAATTCCGATCACACCACAAATAGCCGAGGCTTGCGATAAATCACTACCTCTAACAAACTTATTAACATTACCTTTAGAGAAGTATTTACAATGAAAATACACGTATTGGAGGATTATAGAACAGGCAACACCCATCAGGCTATTGCACTTGCTGAAAAATTAACGGAAGAATATACAACAATTAAGCTTGAATATAATTGCTTAGCTAAGCTACCGAACTTTTTACTAAAATATTATCCTATTCATATAAAAAGTGAGCTATTGCAGTATCTTTTGGATCAGTCCCCGCCTGATATGATAATTACCGCTGGAAGAAGAACTGCAGTACTAGCATTTTATTTAAAAAAGAAATTTAAAGATATCAAGTTAATACAAATAATGCAGCCTAATCTTCCTTACAATGCATTTGATGCCGTTATTCTGCCTTATCATGACCAACGTCATTGCGAAGCCACAAAGTGGCTGAAGCAATCTCAGGGCTTTTTTACTAGATTGCTTCGTCAATACTTCGTATTTCCTCGCAATGACGACTTTAAAAACATCATCCCCATCAACGGAGCTATCAACAACGTAACTGAACAGTTCGCCGCAGCGAACTTGGAACTCCAAAAACATTATCCTACTCTTAAACAGTTTATTGCAGTGATAATCGGTGGGAATAATAAAAAATTTAATTTCCATGAAGATGAAGCAGTTTTATTTGCTTCATTATTAAATAAAATATATACTAATCAAAAAATACCTTTTTTTATTAGTTTTAGTAGACGTACACCACACAATGTAAAATCAATTATTAAAAATAATATGCCGTCCTCCACAATTATTTATTACCCGAACGAAGACGCAGGCTATAATCCTTATATAGCTATGCTCTCCAAGGCAAAATATATAATCTCTACGGCCGACTCAATCTCAATGTGCAGTGAAGCAGCTTCAAGCGGCAAGCCTCTTTATATATTCTGCCCACCAAACTTTAATTCTTCAAAGCATAAGATTTTTATAAAGCAGTTAGTAGAACAGAAGATAGCAAGAATTTTTGATAAGTCGGCTATTGCTCTAGAAGAATATAGCTACAAACCCTTAAATGAAGCAGAAAGAGTAGCTGAAATTATTAAATCTTTAATCAAAAGCTGGTAATTATATGAATAAAGATATACAATCATATATATTCATTAATAAGCTAAAATCTTTACCGTTTGTCAACGCAATATGGCTTTTTGGCTTCTCGTGCTAGAGGGGATAACGATGAGCGTTCTGATATTGATATTGCAATTTATAGAGAATGCCGACACGCTTTTAAAAATAGATTGTGTAAGGTTTGAAAGTACTAAAATAAGCTCTGAACTTTATAAAAATATATTAAAAGAAAAAAAATTATATATGTCAAAAATAAACCTTAAACTTGAAAAATTTCGTAAAGCTTTTATGACGCTTGAAGATATTTATTTAAAACCGACAACAGAAAATAGGGGCTTATATTGATGCCACTATACAAAGATTTGAATTTACTTTTGAACTCGCTTGGAAGTTTTTAAAAGAATATTTTTCTCAAAAAGGCACATTTCTTCACTATCCTAAAGAAGTGATAAAGGAAGCTTTTGTTGCCGGTATTATAAATGATGAGAGTTTATGGATTTATATGCTCACTGATCGTAATATGATATCTTATACTTACGATAAAAAGCTTGCTGATGAAATATATAACCGAATAAGAAATTATGTTCCTGAACTTAAGAAATTACTAAATATCATTGATTTAAAGATTTAATAATACCTTGCAGAGTTTGGACTTCAGAGGAAGAGAGACTATTTATACGTGTAAATATATTAGTGATATTTTGTTGCATAGCAGTTTTTTTGTCGGGAGCCTTGAAGAATCCAGCTTTATCGAGTTTGCCGAATAAATTTACTAAAAAATGCTCTATTTCTTCTTTAGTAGCTAATTTTTGAATGTTATGTACATCCTCTCTGGGCGTAGAATTACGCAACAACTCATAGCATATAATAATAACCGCTTGAGCAATGTTTAATGAGCTAAATTCGGTTGTATTAATAGTGATAATCTTATTAGCAAATGCGATTTCTTCGTTGCTAAGCCCATTATTTTCCCGTCCGAACATTATCCCGACTTTTTCAGAATTTGGATAATCTAAAGGTAAATTTTGTGAAAATACATAATCTTTATTCATAGCCCTTTTAATGCAAGTAGTAGCATATAAATATTCGAGGTCTTTAATGCTATCCTCTAGGCTATCAAAAATTTTTGCATGATCTATAATATTAACCGCTCCGACTGCATTACTACGTGCTTGCTCATTAGGCCAACCGTCTCTTGGAGCCACGATTCTAAGCTCATTTAAACCAAAATTCTTCATTGCTCTTGCAGTAGCACCGATATTCGCACCCATTTGCGGGGCAACTAATATTATTATTGGATTCATTTTAATAATTTTTTGTAACTAAGCAGGTATAGGCAATCGCTACGGCGTCAGCTTCATCAGAATTGGTAATTAAGGCAGTGCCAGACAGCAAAAGCTTTATCATATGCAACATTTGGTCTTTCTCTGCATGCCCATATCCTGTTACGGTTTTTTTTACCGTATTTGGCTTAAACTCGCGCATGTCCAAATTATATCTACCGATCAGCGACATTATCGCCCCTCTAGCATATCCAAGCTTTAAAGAAGTCACGCTATTAGTATTAACAAATGTTTCTTCAATCGCTGCCATATTTGGTTGATATTCTAATATTACTTTTTCTAATGTACTATTAATAAAAGCAAGTCTATGATGCATTGCATCCTTACTATTTGTTCTAATAATACCACTAGCTAAATATTTCAACTGTGCGGTCTCCTTTGCCACTACTGCCCATCCAAGACTCCCAAGTGCCGGATCAATTCCAAGTATTATCATGATTATTTAATGTTATTTTTATTGGCATTATTATATGGCTTTTATGTCATGCCCACTTTTGGGGAAATGACATCGAAAACGATCCAACAAAGCCTGTCAAGCCACAGAGTGACAGCTTTATATCTTCATATACTGATAAAATTCTTGATTATTCTCCCACAGCTCACGCACCTTAACGAATAAAAATAAATGAACAGGAAATCCAAAAAACCTCTCCATTTGCATTCGGGATTTTGCTCCTATTTCTTTGATTTTAGAGCCGTTTTTACCGAGTATTATAGTTTTATAGCTCTCTCTTGAAACTACTATAACTTGATTAATCTTTACGGATTTGTCTTTAAGATCTTCCCATTTTTCGGTTTGTACGGTTAATTTATAAGGGAGTTCTTTCTGCAAATTTAAAAATAACTGCTCTCTTGTAATTTCTGCTGCAATAAAACGCATAGGTAAATCCGTTATGTCGTCTTCCGCATAAAGCCAAGGAGAAATTTTGGCCTTACTTGTTATATATTCAAGTAATCCATCAATATTTTTGCCTGATAAAGCAGATATAGGCAAAAGCAAGCTATCAGGATAATTTTCTGTTAAAAAAGCTTTAATGTCATTTAGATATTTTGATTCGATGTCTATTTTGTTCAATAAAAATATCGGAATAATATTAAGTGAGCGAAGCTTATCTAAAATATTATGCGTTATATCATCAAACGACTTTAGACTATCAATAATTAACAGAACTAAATCCGCACTATGCAAACTAGACCACGCACATCTTACCATTGCTTTCTCTAAGCTCCCTTTCGGCTCAAATATACCGGGCGTATCGTATAAAATTACCTGTGTATCTTTTAAGGTAATAATACCGGTAATAATTGACCTAGTAGTTTGAACTTTTGGGGTAACAATTGAAAGCTTCTCACCGATTATTCTGTTTAATAAAGTTGATTTTCCGCTATTAGGTTGCCCGATTATACAAACCGATACCGTTTTCTGATTAGACATCTTCCCAAACTTCACTTCTAGAGGTAATTTAGACGTCGATCCAGTACTCGCATCCTCGCATACTGCGGCGGCAAGTGCTTCCGTGTCTCCTTTAAATTCCTCTCTATAAGCGAATTTGGCAAGATGTCTATTAGTCATTTTTAAGTCTATGCAATAAGCTGCGTGCTGCGTTTTTCTCTGCTTCTTTTATTGCGTGACCAGTGCCTGTTTGTTCATAATCTTTTACTTTTACAAGAACTGTAAAAGTCGATGAATGGGAGGCTCCTTCTCTTTTTATCAGACGATATATAGGTAGGTGATGATCACTAGCTTGAGCCCATTCTTGTAAAGCAGTTTTTGGGTCATAATCCGTTAAATTCTGAACTTTTATAAATTCTGCCCATAACTTCTCGATAATATCATGGGTTGTTTCAATATTGCTATCAAGATATATAGCTGCAATTAAAGCTTCCGTGGCATTTTCTATATTATTAAGATTATCACGCCCGCCTGCTACTTCTTCGCCATGAGTCATAATTATATAATTTTTTAAAGTAAGTTTAGCTCCAACCATGCATATTGTTTCTTTGCAAACCAAATAGGATCTAATTTTAGCTAAATTCCCCTCATTATAATTTGCAAAATTTCTAAATAAAATTTCTGTGATTACTAAATTTAATACGGCATCACCTAGAAATTCTAATCGTTCATAATCTTTATCATCCTTGTACTCGTGATGTTGCCTTAAAGACGGGTGACTTAACGCCTCTATTAAAAGCTCTTTATTTTTGAAACTATAGCTAAGTAGCTTTTCTAACTTCTCAAATGATTCCATTACGCATCCGTGTTATAAAGATTTCTGAAAATTCGATTTAACCTCACAGATTCAACCCATGGCTTTAACTTTAGTACTAGATTAATAACTCCTATATCATTATCCCACCAAGTTATTTTTGTTGAGAACCAAATAAATTGTGCTTTAGCAATAAAATTTTCAAACGGTACAAATCCAAGATTTACTCTACTATCATTTGACTGATCTCTATTATCCCCTAAAAAGAAATATTTCCCTTCAGGTACATAAAAAACATCCGTATTACCGTATCTATCATTATATATAACGCCATAAATAGGAGCAAGCTTATAAGAAAAATATGTTCTACCGTTTGGCAGTGTTTCTTTAAACTTTAAATATTTTATTCCCTCTTCGCTTATATAAGTTCCAACTTCCGTGCGTTCTATTTTTTTGTCGTTAATATATATTACATCATCAATCAATTGAATTTTATCGCCGGGTAGCCCTATTAAACGCTTTATATATCTAACACTCATATCGTTAGGCGGACGAAAAACTACAATATCGCCACGATCCGGTTCACGAGCAAATATTCGCCCTTTAAAAAGAGGAATAAAATCAAAAAAAGATAAAGAATAATTACTATAACCATAACTATATTTCGTAGAAAATATATAGTCATTCTCAAGTATGGTTGCTTTCATAGACCCGGTTGGAACGGTAAACGGCTCCATAATAAGTATTCTAATAAGTAAAGCGATACATATTACAAAAGCAAAAGACCCCCACTCTTGCTTAGCTGTTTTATTAGTGTTTGATTTTGTATTATCTGTTTGCATAATCTCTTAATTATTTATAAATTGGAATCGTCATTGCAAGGAAATTACAAAGTAATTGACGAAGCAATCTCAGGAGTTTGTTATTATTTCATGAGATTACCACGTTCCTTTCTCCTTTCAGCCGCTCGCAATGACGGCTTAGTATCCACGCAGGCAATATCTCCTCGCAATGACGATAAAAAGTCAAACCACACTATAACTCTTTATCCTTGCCTCAATCTCGCTTCTAAAATGGCGTATCAGCCCTTGAATCGGCCAAGCTGCCGCATCACCTAAAGCACAGATAGTATGCCCCTCTATTGCTTTCGTAACGTTAAGGAGTTCGTCTATCTCAGATTTTGTGACATTACCTTTAACTAGCCGCATCATAACTCGCCACATCCAGCCCGTACCCTCACGGCAAGGAGTACATTGCCCGCAAGATTCATGCATGTAAAATTTACTAAGCCTTGCTATTGCATAAATAATATCGGTAGATTGATCCATAACTATAATACCGCCTGTACCAAGTCCAGAACCTGCTGTTCTTAAACTATCAAAATCCATATCTACTTCACATAATGACTTAGGCAGTAAAGGCACAGAAGAACCGCCCGGGATTATGGCTTTAAGATTATCCCATCCACCACGAACACCACCCGCATATTTCTCAATCAATTCTTTTAACGAAATGCCCATTGCTTCCTCAACATTACAAGGCTTGTTAACATGCCCTGATATGCAGAAAATCTTAGTTCCCGTATTGTTAGGTTTACCTATACCAGCAAACCAGCTAGCTCCTCGTCTTAAAATGGTTGGCACTACTGCGATAGACTCAACATTATTTATAGTAGTCGGACAGCCATATAACCCAAAGCCGGCAGGAAAAGGCGGCTTTAAACGAGGCATACCTTTTTTGCCCTCTAAGCTTTCAAGCAATGCCGTTTCTTCGCCACAAATATAAGCACCCGCCCCACGATGTAAATAAATATTACAATCAAAGCCCGAACCGCAAGAATTCTTTCCTATTAACCCTTCTTTATAGGCTTCATCTAAGGCACGCTGAATATTAGAGGCTTCATTATAAAACTCACCTCTAATATAGATATAACAATTATTCGCTCCTATAGCAAAGCTTGCAAGCAAGCAACCTTCTATTAATTTGTGCGGCTCAAACCTTAAGATATCACGATCCTTACAAGTGCCAGGCTCAGACTCGTCGGCATTTACTACTAAATAGCAAGACTTCTCTAAATTTTTAGGCATAAATGACCATTTCATACCGGTAGAAAATCCGGCACCTCCTCGCCCTCTAAGCCCTGATTTCTTAACCTCTTCAACGATGAAATCTCTACCTTTATCAAGCAAAGCTTTAGTATTCTCCCAATCGCCTCGCTTCTTGCTAGATTTCAAATCATGGCTTTGCTGCCCATGCAGGTTAGTAAAAATTTTGTCTTCTTCTTTTAGCATAAACTATTCTCGTTATGGCTTAAAAACGTCATTGCGAGGAAAAATTGAAAATTTTGACTAAGCAATCTCGTGCCAAAATCCTGAGATTGTCATGCAGGCTACGGCCACTCGCAATGACAATAAAGCCGGCCCAAGCAACAATGCCTGCTCGCAATGACGATTCTTTACCTTTCTATTACTTTTTTATTAAACTTCCTATTAACAAACATTGTAAGTATCGGAGCAGAGATAAAAATTGAGGAATAAGTACCGACTATTATCCCAAAAAATACAAGTATGCTAAAACTACGGATTGCCTCACCGCCAAAAAGAATAAGGGCTAAATTGGCAAGTAGCGTGGTAATGACAGTTAAAATAGTTCTTGATAAAGTCTCATTAATACTTAAATTTATAATTTCCGTGATATTTTTTTTATGATATTTACGTAAATTTTCTCTAATCCTATCATATATTACTACCGAATCATTAACGGAATAACCTATAATAGTTAACACTGCAGCAATAGTACTTAAGTTAAAATCAAGCTTTGTCATACTCATAAACCCAAGAGCGAGTATTACGTCATGCACTAAGGCGATCAGTATACCAAAACCAAAATACCACTCAAAACGCACCCAAATATAAACCATAATCGCTAAGAAAGAGAATAACATCGCCATAGCCCCCGCTTCTATTAGCTGCCTACCGACTTGCGGACCGACAAAATCTACCTTACGATATTCAAACTTATACGGAAAATTACTTTGCAAAGATCCTTTAATTAACTCAATATTTTTCATGAGATTTTCTTCACTATTACTACCGAATCTAATCGATAAATCACGCTCACTACCGAAATTCTGTAAGACCACCTCACCTATTCCAAGCTTGCCTAGAACCCCACGCATTTTTGGCAAATCAGGAGCTTGATCAAGCCTTACTTCAATAACTATACCGCCGGCAAAATCAATACCGAAATTAAATTTATATATACCGATCCAAATAAAGCTAATGAGTGATAAAATAATTGAAAAAGTGTAACTAACTTTTTTAAAATTCATAAAATCAAAATCGATTTTATTAGGTAAAAGTCTTAAAGGATAAATTTGCATTATTATATATTTTGTTGAATAAGGATTATATTTGTATTATATAGTAAATTCAAAAAGGTTAAATGATTTTTTATGTCAGAAGTAGTAATAAAAGAACAATTAGAGCAATATATAAGCAAAATAGAAAGATTAGAACAAGAAAAAGCTGATTTATCTCAAGAAGTAAAAGATATCTTCCAAGATGCTTCTTCACATGGATTTGATGTTAAAGCTATGAAATCTATATTGAAACTAAAGAAATTGGATAAAGATAAACTTGCCGAGCAGGACGCTATGCTTGAGCTTTATAGAGATACGTTAGGGATTTGAGGCATACGTCATTGCGAGGAAATTACGAAGTAATTGACGAAGCAATCTAAGGAGTGTGTTATTATTTCATGAGATTGCCATGCAGCCTACGGCTGCTTGCAATGACGTATTGAGTATTCACGTAGCAATGCACTCTTCCGCAGTAATGACATAAGAGATACAAATATATTTAAGCTTTTGCTGCCTTAGTTTTAGCAATAGGGATATGTCTCTCTTTAATTCTAGCCGACTTACCGCTTCTATTTCTTAAATAATAAAGTTTAGCACGACGAACTACTCCGTATTTTACTACATCAATAGAGTGTACTATCGGCGAGTAAGTCATAAAGCGTCTTTCGACTCCTTCACCGTGGCTAATTTTACGTACTAAGAAAGATGAAGTAATACCGCGATTTCTTTTTGCGATAACTACACCTTCATAAGCTTGAAATCTTTCCGTTAATTTTTCCTTACCGTCTTTCTCAATCGATCTATCAACAATTTTAACAGTTACCTTAACTGTATCGCCGGCTTCAAAATCAGGAATTTTTTTATTTGCAGTACGCTTTGAAATATTTTCCTGTTCAAAGCGGTCAATAATATTCATTTTTTAACTCCTTCACTCTATAAATCTTTAAGTAACTCCGGACGGCGTAATTTAGTAATCATATGTGATTGCGCTTTTTTCCATTCATTAATTAGCCTGTGGTTACCGGATAACAAAACACTCGGTACAGCTCGATTGCGCCAAATTTCAGGTCTTGTATATAGGCTGCATTCAAGCCCGCCCTTAAATTCCCCGTCTTCTTCAAAAGACTCAGAAGATAAGGTATTTTGGTTCATTAAAACACCTGGCAGTAGTCTAATTAAGCAATCGAGAATGGTGAGAGTAGGTATTTCTCCGCCGGATAAAATGTAGTCGCCTACACTAATTTCTTTAACATTATACTCTTCAATTACACGTTCGTCAATCCCTTCGTAACGTCCACATAAGAATATGAGGTTTTTATTTTTTAACATCTCTTTAGCAAAGCTTTGGGTAAAGACTCTACCGCGAGGTGAAGGATAGTACATTTCAGCATTAGGATTTAAAGCAAGAGCATGATCTATGCTACTGCCTAGAACATCAGGACGCATTATAAGCCCGTTACCACCGCCATAAGCCTCATCATCAATATTTTTATGCTTAGTTAAACCGAAATCTCGAATATTAATAACGTCATATGACCAAATATTTTTATTTAGTGCTTGTCCTGCTAAAGAATGTCCTAGAGTTCCAGGAAACATTTCAGGAAAAACGGTTAAGATTGTGGCATGAAGTATAGACATACGTTTAAAATAGTAGACAGTACCAATTAACGCAATAAAATTATAATTTAATTATTTATCCCACCCACCTGTCCTATAATCTTCTTTTCTTTGTTTTTTAGCAGAAGCTGTTGTACCACTCCTAAATGCTTCAGCTTTTTGTTTATATGTTTTATGAGCTTGATCACTTTGAAATTTTTGAAATTCTGCTTTCTTAGCAGCTTCTATATAATGGACTTGTTATTTTCTCTAAGCGTCTCATAGCATCTTTATCTAAACTAATACCTGCTTCTCTGTTGCTTGCTGCTCTATTTTTAATGCTGTCTTATAACCTGCTGCTGCGTTTTTAGCTATAACTTGCCTCTGCATCAACCCACTTTTCTAGAATCTTTCTTCATTACATCATTATATGGATTTATCTTATTATTTTTAATATCCTTTATTTGTTTTTCTGCTTTCTTTTTATCAAAAAATCTTCTGGCATAACTTCCCCCCAAATTTAAGTTAAAAATATATCTATAGTTGCATATATTTCAAAAAAAGTTAATAAAGAAAAATAGAGGTATAAGTAATTAAAAATTAACCAATTTGTGTTATAAAAACTTCATCACTTCCTCAGCGATGATTAGCTCTTCGTTTGTCGGCACAGCGAAAACTTTAACCTTACTGCTTTCAGCGCTTATTAGATGCTCATTTTTTTGGTTTTTTGTATCATCTATTTTAATGCCTAGCCATAAAAGTTTTTCAGTAATCATTTCTCGTATTACAGCGGAATTCTGTCCAACACCGGCAGCAAAAATTAGACAATCAACTCCCTCAAGTGCAGCAGTTAGCTTACCTATTTCAAGTACAATGCGATACACAAATAACTCTATAGCAAATTTAGCATCAGGTGAGTTACTGGCAAGCAAAGTACGCATATCGGAGCTTTCACTGGACATACCGAGTAATCCTGATTTCTTATATAGTAACTCGGTTACTGCTTTCGTAGTCATTTGCTCATGATCGATAAGATATAACACTACTCCAAGATCAAGGTTACCTGTCCTTGTACCCATCATAACACCGTCAAGTACGCTAAAGCCCATGGAACTTGTTAAACTAAGACCGTTTTTAATAGCACATAGACTACTACTGCGTCCTAAATGAGCTATAATAGTCTTTGTAGGTAAATCTTCCTTTGTCATTTCGTTAAAACGGCTGCTAACATATTTATATGATAACCCATGAAAACCATAACGAATTATCCCTTTATCATAATATTTTTTCGGTAAACCGAACGCTTTTGTAATAGGAGGATTGGTAAAATGAAACGACGTATCAAAACAAGCTATATGTGAGATTTCTTTATATTTTTGAAGAAATAAAGCCAGTACCTGCAAATTATAAGGTTGATGCAAGGGGCTTAGAGGTATTAATGCTCTTAAATCTTCACTAACTTTTTCATTAACAATAACCGGTTTATTAAAAATTTTCTCGCCATGGACAATACGGCGACCGGTTGCAATTAACTTGAGATTTTTTTTGTTTTTTCCACCAATCTTTAAAAAGATCAATAATCATTTCAATAACATCATCTTTAATGTCGTTAGCAGATGCCTGTGTTTTATTTATATGAAATAATATTTTATTATCATTTTTTCTAAAAAAATATTATAAATTTTATCCTTAACTTTTTCATTCTGAATTTCAAAAATAGAAATTTTCAAACTAGATGCGCCAGCATTAGCTATTAAAATAACATTTTTCATTATTTACCTGCTTGGATATGTAGCTTCACCTTAGTGTGATTATAAATAAATGAAGCAAGTACACAGGAAATAATAGGCACACGGGCTCCAAGAACGATACCCGCCATAACCGCTTGACCCAAATATTTTAGCTGCTTTGCAAGCATATTGCCTGATTCAAGATCATGTACTACTAATATATAAGCATTTCCTGAAACTGAAGAACTAATGCCTTTTGCTTCTGCAGCAAATAAAGAAATAGCATTATCAAACGCAAGCGGTCCGTTAACTATAGCATTCGTAATTTGCCCTCTATCTACCATTTGCGATAAAGCAGCAGCATCAAGGGTTGTAGGGATTGCAGAAGTTACCGTCTCAACTACCGATAATACCGCAACTCTAACCTGCTTGTCTTCTCTGATCATATGCATTAAATCAATAGCATTCTGCACTATATCACGCTTATCTTCTAGAGTAGGACGAATATTAATAGCAGCATCGGTAATAATGAACGGTTTTGGAAAGGTAGCAACTGCCATTGAGAAAGCATGGCTTATACGACGTTCAGTACGTAGAGTCCATTCTCCTTATAAACTACCGCAGACATAAGCTTATCAGTATGAAGCGCCTCCCTTGGCATAATAGCCGCAACTTCCTTTTTCTTTGCAAGCTCTACGGCTTTTTTTGCTGCTTCGTGGCTATGCTCAACATTAATTACTTGATAATCCTCAAGATCGACATTATTAACTTTTGCTACTGATTCAATTTTATGTTGTGGACCAATCAAGACCGGTTTTATTACATTAAATTGTGCCGCTCTAACTGCACCGAGTAATGATTCTTTATCGATCGGATGAACTACTGCAGTTTTAACAGGCTTAAAGCCGTCGGCTCTAAGTAATAGATCGATGAAATGCTTTGCTGCTTCATCACAGTCAAGATCGTTGATTTCTTTTGGAGGAGTATAAGTAGTACCTAATTTCTTAGCTAGAATTGCATCTAAAAAAGTCTCGTTTATTATATGTTGCTTCTTCATAAACCCCTTAATAAATTAAGCACTAACTTAATTAGATATTATATAAGTTAATTAATAAAGGGAAAACTAATTATTGTTTTTAGCGGGCATTTCTTAAATGCTATTAACGCAACAGTGTATATTCGAATTCCGTGTAGGCATTGTTGCGTAGTTCGGAAAATACCCTTAATGTCATTCCCGCAGAAACGAGCATCCAGTAAAGCATAAAAAAACTTGTTTTTTATATGCTTATTTTATCAAATATGTAACTTCTGTATCAATATTGAAGTTATTTTTCTGGATTCCTGCTTTCACCGGAATTACATAAGAGCTATATATCAATCATTTAAATAATTTCCAATTTCGTTCTTGCGGTGGAGAATCTGCTCTGCCTTCAGAAAAAAAACATTAGTAGGATTTGAGCTTAGTTCTGTAAATAGTTCTTCCCAACTTTTTGCGGTTTTAAGCTTTAATCTGATGATAAATACTTGAGTTCTTCAAAACCATTTTTAGTTTGATCGTTCATCAATATGTTTGTTTTTACATATTCTATATACTGTAATTGTTAAAAAAAACAATTATTAGTTATTCTACTTCATATTTCTTAAATGATCTTCTAATTTTCTTAGCTTTCTACCCTCGTTTACTATAGGCTTTACATAGGTTTGCATTTTGGCATTTTCTCTATATTTATTAATCTTATCGATCTGAGCATTGACTTCATCGGTAATGGCTTGCTTTCTATCCTCTATTTTATTTAATACTTCAGTACTATATTCATAATTTTTAACATCAGCATTAAAGTTATTAAGCTCTTCCGTAATCTTTTGGTCTATTTCAGCTTCCTCGGCGGTATCTTTAACTTTTTGTGCTATTAATGCCGGCATTTCTTCGATCTTGATATCATCTCTTTTGAAATGATCTTTAAGCTCTTTATAAGTTTGCTCTAAATTTTCCTGGGCTTTCTCGTACATAATATCATAATGCTCTTGGCGACGAATATATCGATCTCCATCTATAAATTCTGCATGTTTTCTATGAGCGTTATCTATCATATCGCGCATCTGAGAATCAGTAGCTTTCTCACGCATAAATCTGTCGCCCATCATTACCGGTTCACCTTCCTCAAATAACCTACCATGCACCTCATGAATAAGCTTTCTTTGAGCTAATTCTTGATAATATTCCACATCACTATGTCTACCTGCTTTTTCTAGTCTTGCTAGATATTCCGGTGATAATATATCTGCTTGAGCAGCTAGCGCCTCCTTATTAATATGCATTTGGAGCTCTTCATGTTCTCGTGCTTTTTCATCATCTTTTAATTTTTCGCTATAAGTTCTAAGCCTTGGATCGTTATATTCAAAATCATGCCATTCGGCACTGGTTAGATTACCCTCATAAGCATCACGTAAATCTTTACCGACTATTGCAGTTAAAGCTCCTCTTTTTATTCCTGTATAACCTGCATATATTTTTTCGCCTATACCTACACGCTTTTCTTCTTTTAATTTACGTTTTGTATCAACACGATGCTCTATCTCTTGCCAACTTCTAAGCACTCCTATATTCTTACCGAACAGACCAACACCTCGCCCGGACATTTCTTGGTGAGCATTTTTATAAGCATCTTGATAATCTCTAGTAAAGTTTGCATCGCTAGCGAGTTCACGTAAGTTAGCATCTTTTAATGACTTATCAAGCTCAGCTTTTTGTTCTTTACTTAAAGCAGCGTAATCTTTCACTTCATATTTATTTGCAGCAATTTTATCTCGAAGCTGAGTAAACTTCATGTGCGATAGTTCTTTTGCTTTTAATTCATTCCCCTTAGGTAAATTCTTTAATAATCCTGCAATACCGTTTTCATAATCCGTAATAGCATTCATTTTTACATCTTTAGAATCTATACCGTATTTTCGCTTAACCTCATTTTGTACGGTTTTATTTGCTGAAGAACCGAGAGCTTGCTTTTCAAGCCTTCCCATCATCATATTTTCAAATTTCTCGGCAAAAAACATACGAACTTGCTCTTTCCCTGCACTTACACGGCTAGTTACAGGTGCACTTACCGTCTTAGCCACATAATTTAGCGGTCTATTCATTTGTTGCGCTGCAGATTCATAAGATTGCTGATTAACTTTTTGTATTTCTGTTAAATTACCTGAAGTACCGGCAATAAATTGTGCCGTCGATATAGCAGTATCGTTAAATTTACTTAGCAAATAAATAGACACAAAAATTAGTAATATCCCGTCAAGTTGGACAAATTTCCCATTTATAAAATTACTAATTCTTTTTGCATCTTTAACTAAATCTAAAAACGGTAATTCAATATAGCGTTCATCTATACACTCATACGCAGCACAATGCTTACATTTATCAGGGTCATTCTTACAAGAATCATCTACTATTATATGATCTTTAGGAACTAATATATTTGCTTTGTGGAAATTATTTATACCGCCTTTCATCGGTACTGGGAACCACCAATAAAATATTGAATGACCCAGGCTTGGATCTATATCCTCAAGGAAGCTACCGAATATTTCATTTATCGGACCTAAATTAGGAAAATCATGTTTACATACTGCAAAACCAAGCGTTGAATATATTTCAGTTCTGATGATCATTGAAATAAAAGCGATACCGGTAAATAAAATTATAGGCTGTAATGCATATGATATTAATTGTCTTAACCAATTCTCAAATAACGAACGAGTTATATTAAACAACATGAAACAAATAAATATCGGTCCCATAATTATAATCATACCGATAGTTATAAGAGCGGTTAGATAGATAATAGTGGCTTTAAATATAAGAAAGAAAATAAAATATAAGGCTATTAAATATAGAATGATATATATAAAACCAAGCCAATCAACAAATAGTAAAGAAAATAATTTAGATAAAGTTTGAGGAGCAATAAGTAACCCAAGCAAGCTTTGAGAACCGGGACCGGTAGCCGAAGCTTCATTAATTATTTGCAGTATTTGCTGAACCCCATCAATAAAAAATACGAATAAATAATCATGAAAAAATGTCCAAGCTTTATCAGTACTTAATAATATTGAGACTATACTAACTTTTAATATTCTAACTATAAGTTCGACATGAGTAAGGTTTATATTACCTATTAAAAAGGAAAAGCCTGTAAACATTATATATAGAGTTAAAATAGCCGAGACACTCATCCTATAACCCGACGTATCAATTATTTGTTGATAAGTTTTCTTTATAATCCCATCCTTACCAAATAATACTCCTTTTATTAAATCCGTTAAAAATTGTAGCGGATCGGGTCTAGTATCAGTAACTCCGGACTTTATTACTAATCTATATTGCCCGCTATTATCATTATAAAATTTATCTATAATCTTAAAATAAAGAGGAGATTGAGCATATTTTGACTTATCTTCACCTTTATATTGATAATTTATACCTCCGGCTTCCAAGAATTGTCCTATACTACTAGTACTATAAAATTCATAGCCCGAAGTAAGCTCCTCTCCTAAATGCTGAGTTATACCTTGCGGTTTACTCTGTGAGTCCGGTGAAATATTGGGATCGGTATTTTTAGCAGCAATAAGAAAATAAAGCCCGACACCGTTTGTCATTATACATGGAGCATTACTAATCATTGCATCATTTTTATTTGCAGGATTAGGAGTACACATATCAAGTCTACTATTATCCCAAAAAGTACACGGTTGTAGCTTAACGCAAAAAGCAGCCAAAGTAGTTGTGTTATTTTTTTGACCATACCATGGACACCATGCAGATAACTGACCTGAAGTATTTTTATCGCCAAGTATATAACTCCACGGTCTTACCATAATGGTTAAAGGATAGCCGTTTACTTTATAAGCACTATCACGCCATGGTGCTACCTGATTACCTTCCTGTCTTGAAGTAATTTCTTCCGGATCATATCTAGCAGAGACATTGAATTTGATAAAACCGAAATCATCAGGGTCAATACAAGTATCACCGGTACAACCAGAAAGCAGCAATAGCGATATTAATAATGTAATAAAAATATTTTTGTTCATTTATTATGTGTTATTTCCATATGTCTTAATTTCAATGTCATTGCGCGCGACCATAGGGAGCGTAGCAATCTCATGCAGCAGTACTAAATTCCTGAGATTGCTTTGTCAATTGCTATGCAATGTCCTCACAATGACGGTAAAAATATTTACAATTATTCTTTCTGCTCTCCTTCCTCTTTCTTCACATCATTACGCTCAGCAAGAAATTTATTTGTAAATTCACCACCTACTTCCGGTTTTCTAGCTTTATAATTTTGATCAATTATCTTGTCTTTGAAAACTCTAGCCGGAGCCATTGCAGCCTTTTTAATCGGTTTTGTTACTGAATCTATATCCTGCATAACGGCTCCCACAGGATCAGAACGTTCTTGATAATTTCCTGATATTCGTGCCGGTGTAACATTTGTAAGCATTCCAACTACTATATTTACAAAAGTTACTAAACTATATGACATCAAGCAATATGAATAAAATAATAAAGCCGTAGTAAATAATACTAAGAAAGTATTAGCATTGTTCGTTAGAATATTCGAGCTACTAATTTCTGGAACATCCGGTACATAGAAAGGTATTCCGGGTAAGAACGGTAATGTAAAAGAGAAATGAATCGGAATACCAAGATTTGTTAAATCAAGCCCTATTTTTATTGGTATAAGAGTATCCCAACAGGCTCTAACTACCACTTTTAAAAGCTGCTCAGATAAAACCTGATCTATCAATAAAAAGAAAATCAATAATATTGTCGGCTGCACTACATAGCTAAGCAATGTCGATATCCAATTATCAAATAAACTTTTAGTTTTTTCAAATAACATTAATATTATAAAAAATGGTGCCAATGAAATCATAACAGTTACCCCTATGAATGCAATAACATAACCTATTATAACTTCTAAAATAGCTCTAAAATAAGTAATAAGTGAATAAATGGTTATAATAGCGATAAATGCTAAACCATTATGTATTTGTAATAATTCAATAAATAGTAATCCCCAAATCCTACCGTTAGTATATTTATCAAATATAGGATCAATAAAACCAAAAATATTAGATCTAGAGCTTGTAGCACCTACTACATTAGTTACAAAGAAATCAATACCGTCAGTAAATACACTAAAGAAGTATGTATTAAAGAAGCTCCAACTTTCTTCTCTAATTAAAAAAGCTACTATAGCTATTTTGCATATACGTGTTATTACTTCTACAGCAGTTAATTTTAATGCTCCTGTAACGAACATTAGCCCAAATATAGTAACATAAAGGGTTAATGCAGTTTTAGCTAAATTCTGCACTGCAGAATTTTTAACTAACTTAATATAAAAGTTTTGACTAAAAGTTCTAAACTGATCGGTAATAGGTTTAATAGCACCGTTATATATTATATCAGAAAACCAAGTTGTACCGGTATAATTAGCATAATTTACACTAACTACCCCTTGTATATTACTATTAGGATTTACCACCCTTAACCATAAATATCCATCTTGCGGGGCATCAGTCGCAAAGTTATAATCTACCGGCGTACCACGAACAGATGGATCAGGTAATGTACCATCAGACGTTATTAAATATTCTAACTTTATATTTTGTTGATCATCAGGATTAATTGAATTTGCCCCATTACCTATTTCAACAATCATCGAATAACAACCAAAATATAAAAAATTAGCTGACCAATCATTCTTATTTATATAATCTACAAAACTAGCATAATTTGAAAAATTTCGGCTCCAATCACTCATTAAAACTGAATTACTAAACATGTTACTAACTTGCCAATCGCTAGTAAAATCCATAGTACCACCGCTAGTGGCTTGATAATATATAAAGCTACTTTGAGTATTGCCTGAATTTACAAAACTCTGATCTCGTCCCTTAATAACCTGCCCGCCTACTTTAATTATCATCCCTCTACCTTGATCGTAATAGCAAGCAGGGCTAGTATTTATACCGGCATTAGCAGGACAAGCCTTAATTAAGCCCATGAAATACTGTACCGCTCCCGTTATCATAGGCTTACCGACTATTACTCCATTATCGGTATTTTTATACTTTGTAGCAGTACCCGTGCCGCTACATACACTTTTTCTTTCCTCATCTATCATATTACACACCTGCTCTGCAGAAGAGTAAATTATTCTATTATCAAAATCTCCAAGGTTACTTTGAGTATAAAGTGCAGAAGCAGCGAATATCGAGCTATCAAGTTCCTGTGTTAAAATATTATCTACGGTATTAGGAAGTTTTAGAGTATTAGGGCTAAAAAAATTATCTTTACCAACTAAACTAATATTTACTACATCGCCGGCCTTAACTTCAATTCTCGAATTACCGTTAGAATAGTTAAAATATTTAACAAAATCAGACATTTTAGTAAATGAAAGTGCATCAAGGTCTTTATCAGGCGGTATAGTTCCCGGTGTTTCACTGTTATTGTTTGTAACAAAACGAGGAAACCCTAAAGCTTCAAATTGTAATTTAGAATAATTATAAGTTTTAATGAAAACTTGCGGCATACTAAACCTTGGATCAATTCTATATAATACTAGATATTTTCTAGGTTCAGGAGTAATACCTGAAGTAGACCAATTTATTTTTAACAATTTACCTTTCTGAACAGTATTACCTGTTGATTGCCAAATTCCGGCTGTAGATAAATTAATTCCTATATTACCCTCTTGAAAACTTGTAAATTCAGGCACTTCTAAACAACCGAATAAGCTTTTTAACCCACTAAAACTGGTTGACATCCATGAAAAAGCATCATCGGCTTTAGCTGGCATCGCCATAAACAAAACTAATAAAACTAAACTCTTAAGAATTTTCATAATTTTAAATTGTTATCCAACACGCCATACCGTGAGTATTCAATAGTAAACCCGTCATTGCGAGCAGCTGTATGGCTGCGCGGCAATCTCATGAAATAACTCCTGAGATTGCTTTGTAAATGATTTCATAATTTCCTCGCAATGACGATTTTCGATTCACCCTCTATTTCGGTGTTTCAGGTTTAGGTGGTTCTTCATTTGTCTTCTCGCCCCCTTCTTGTGGCGTATTTTTCCTATTTTTCTCAGCCTGATCTAATGTCTTATTGCGTTGTTTTAATCGTACTTCCGCTCTGCCGGTAATACCTTGTCTTGTTTTATCATCCATTCCTATTGAACTTAATGCTTTTTGTCCTGCATCATGAGACATTTTACCACCAATTTCAGTAGCCGAAGGCCCAACAGCACTAGTTAATTTTACTACCATACGTCCTGAAAATTCGACATAACCGTACATACCGTAAGCAATAATAACTAGAGCTACGATATTTTGCATATTTACTCCCATCATACCCGACATATAATCCATTCCCCAAGGGGCAAACCAATTAATACAGAAGATAGGTACATTCAGCAAGGCAATAGGTAAAATAGTACCGATAAACGGAATTTTTATCGGTAAAGCACATTTCCAACACACGCTATAACCTAAAACAAAATCTAGATAAATGGTAAATAGTTGTGTTAGTACTATAATACCTGCCATCATAACTACCGGCTCTATCATATAGCGGATCGTAAACCTCACCCAATTATCAAATAAATACCTAGTAAAATCAAATAATAAGAAACTAATAAATAAAGGGGCTATACCGATTAATATACAAGTTGCCATAAATGCCATAATATAAACTGCAACAGCTCTAAGCGCCGTAATAATTACTATACCAACCGCAATAAAAATAATTATAAAATATATAATACCGCTAAGCCCAAGAGAAAGAAGTGCAAGTAATTGAGCGATAAAGGTTTGACTAAAAAATATTTTACTCATTACTGCATCTAAAAACATGAAAGGATTAGCAATAGTATTAGTAGAAGTAAACAAACTATATCCACTCATATTAGCAATAATTGAGTCTGAAAAATTGGTAATTGCATCAAAAAGATAGTTATTGAAAAATTCAAAGGTATTACCGTTCATAAGTCCGCTAACTACCCCGATTTTTGCTATTCTAATTACTAGCTCTTTTTGGTTTATCTTAGCAAAACCAAGCAAAAACATTGCTCCGTAAGTCATCACATACAGAATTAAAATTGCTTTAATATAGGTAAAAAAGTTAGTACAGGACGAACTATCATTAGCTTTATAACATACCATATTTTTAAAAATAGAAGTAGCAGCCCCTTGCACTTTAGTTTTAAATAACTGAAGTAACGGATTCATTACTTTAATAGTAAAACTTCCTACTTTTAAGGATGTTGAGAAATGTACTTTATAGCTACCTTCACTATCTTTATAGTCCCTTAAATTATTACCAGGATCATTTAGAATTTTCATCCATATATAACCCGCCTCATTTGCGTTAAAGCTATATTTACCTTCACTATCAACGCTAATTCCTTGAGGTGAATAGGTTTTACCGCTAGTATTCGGGTTTTCCGAAGGCTTTACTATGATGTATTGCACTCGTCCTCGATCATCAAAAGTATCGTTAAAACTATTACCGTTTTCTCTATAGCATTTAGTCTGTTTAATATTTAAAACGTATCCTCCAGTATTCTTACTACTATCTTGTGAGGTAGGAGACCACAGCCTATATTGTAAATAACTTTTTGCAATATTACTGTTAAAAGGTATATTATATATAACTTTATATAAATATTTACCGTCTTTATCTTTATAGTCAGGCGGTTGATCTGTATCTGCAACAAATTTAGCAAATTCTAGCTTAGAAGGCAGAGCTTGACTTACAGAACCCGCATCATTCATTTGATATATTAATCCAGTTGGTCCTTTGCCTCCTTTACCGTCCGCCGTATACCAAAATCTCCGATTCTTTTGAAAATCTCCATCGCTACATATGCCCGAAGTACAATGTACACCTCCAATATAATCTTTATCTTTTGGACTACGATCGCGCACACTATCAGGACATTGATCAACTGGAGGAATATTAGCATTATAAGAACATTGAAGGGCTGAATAGTCGATAAATAATTTACCTGTGTTGTCAGACCACGAAAATGTAAAACTCTCATCATCTAGGTAGTTTTCTGGTGCTGGTCTCGTTCTATTAACCCAAGCCATACATTTCGTTGTACATTCTGGTACCTTATCACAAGAAGAAACACAGCCCAATTCTCCCCAGTCGCAACCTATTTTCTCATGCCAGGTAGGGCACCTCCATGTGACTTGACAATTCCAATACTGCTCTTTTAACTCGCAAGCATTGACATATTCACCTGAATAAACAGAATATTTTCCACAAATTGGATTATAAGTAGTTTTATTCTCTGAACAATCTTTCGTAACTTCAACACCTTTAAAAGCATCTTTAATTGTCGCATCCGTATTGGCAAAATTAGGAGATACGGAAACTAAAACTCTATCATTGGCGTATAATTCGGCAATATTACGCCATTCATTATTTTTTGCATCCATTATTAGAGAGACAGGTGGATTATTTGTATCGTTAATACGAGGAATCGGGATCATTTGACCGTTATCGTCTAAATTAGATCCAGCCCCTGTACGTTGTAAATTATCTTTCGGTATATAAGCTAAACACAAACTAACCTGACCGACCACTTGTAAATTCACCGGTTGGCCGTTTTCTACTAGCACCTGAGTATTTAGCCATTCACCGTAACGAGTAGGATCAGGAATAAGCCGAATCGTGCCGTCGGACAACATCTTAGCAGTGTTTACATAATTAGCATTAGCATTAAGGGTTATAGTACCGATTATTGAATCCGCTCCTCCTTTACCGTCCGACTCATACCTCATGTAGCAGCTGTCACCGACTTTTACTGCTCCTATCATACCAAGTGCTGCAAAAATAAAGCAAACTAACGTTGCTACTATAGCAAGTACTCCTAAAACTTTTAATAAGTTACCCTGCATATTCTATCATTTACCTCCACCCGAACCGCTTGCTAAATCCCTGCCTTGCTGCTGCCCCTCTTTACGCTTACCTCCAACACCCGGCTTATCTCCTACCAGCGGCTTACCTTGCGAAGCCATAGCAGCATCCTTAAGGAAAGCTGCTCCTTTCTTTACTAAACCAATAATTTTAGTGGGACTTGCCGTTACTGCATCCATATTAGGACCATTAGTTAAATCAGAAGCAAATCGCCCTATAGATTTAGAGAAGTAATAAAAAATAACCGAAAATACTAATACGCATAAAAGTTCTGCTAAAATAGATACAACATCTCTAACAATTGATTTTATTGGGAAAAGTATCAATAAATGCTCTTCCCAACCTTTACCTGCATAATATTCTAACATTTTATATCCAAAACTTTCCTGACATTGATCTGCCCCGCCAACAGGAAGCCTTAACTCAAAAGTACTAAATCTAATATCCCCTTTTTCATAATCATATCTAAGGAATTCACAATTTTTAAATATTGCGGAATCATACATAGTTATTAATAAAGCTATAAAACCTGCTAATACTGCCGGCTGCAATGCACATGACATACATACTTTTAGCCACCCGTCAAAATAAGCTTTTGTACGAGTAAATAGAGCCATAGGAATGAATATAGGAGAAATATATGTCATAACATAAATAGTAATCATGCACACTAAATAATGCGTAATAAAATATAAAAGTATAGATAAAAATATTACAGAAAATATTAAACCTGCTGCAAATATAATAACATTTCCGGCCATAAAGAATCCAAACATAACGGTAAAAAATCTAAGTGCTCCTGCTTTACTTAAATCCTTCGGTCTGTCATTTTTGCCTTCAGGATCAAAATTAGGTATAGGTGTATTATTACCACGGGGACCATTGCCGACCACATTCCCTAACACTCCATTCTTATCTATATTATAAAGTAAATCCAAGCCAAGATAATAACCTATACGGCAATCAATCGCGTCCCATAAACCGTAAAATTTATAACCGTCCTTATACTTTGAATTATCAAATTGACATAATCCTCTAGAACCTGCTGCATTAAAGATCATCTGTGCAAAGTCCGGTGCTGCTCCTGTCAAAAGAGGTAATCCATATTTTAACATACCGTTTTCTTTTGTCGGCTGACCACCACTAAAATCTAAAGGTCCAAGACCGATAGAAAAATAAGCAACAAATAAGAATTTTATTACAAAAAGAGCTATTTTTTCAGTACTTGCATATTCTGTATTTAGAGCCATATTAAAAGCAAAAAACATAGTATAAAGAATTAATGCCGCACCTATAATTCTCTTTAAATAACCTTGAAACGTAGAAAAAGCAGCAAGATTAGTTATTCTAGAATTTTGATCTTGAGCACTACAACTCTTTCCAGCAAAAAATATTTTATTAAGCGTTGCACTCAAACACTGAACTGCAAGACCGGAAAAATTAATTAACGATTGACTATAATTTGCTCCCGTATAGCAACTTTTTCCTATATTACAATTCTCATCCTCAGGAGGAGGTGGAGTCGGTGTAGCACTCAAAGATTTACATGCTACCGGCATCGGTCCCCTTGACGTAGGCATAACTAAACATAGATCATTATCCCATTTTTTAACCGTTAAAACGATATTCTTTAATACAGGATTTGCTCCAAGATCAGGATTATTATCGGTGCTTAAATCACTAATCTTTTTAGAGTCACCTTCATTTAAAGTATACATGGTGCAAGGGCTACTACTACCTTCTACATTTTTAAAACAAAACGTTATACTAGACGCAACTGAGTTACAATTACCTCTTGGATCTTTCATATCAATATTACGAATTATATAGCCATATGCCGTGTTCATTTCTAAATACCAATCTGAAGTAATCGGTAAACTAGAACATGATTCTCCAAAGTCGGCAAAGCTAGCTAAGCTTACAGACGTTATACAAACTATAATAAATATCTTTAAGGTTTTAAGAGTTTTCATTAGAACTATTATCTTTTTTTTCTGTTACTACGCCGCTTTTTACTAACTCATCCCATGCCTTTTCAGCATTTGCACGTCGTTCTGATATTTCTCCTCCTTCTTGTTCTCTTACTCTTCCTCCTCCGCTTGCTACTAGTTCATTCCATGCTTTTTCTACTTTTACACGTTTATCTCGAATCTCTGCATTTTCCTGTATCTGTTTTACGCCTGTCGGATTATCATGTTCCTTTAAGTTAAAACTATAATCAATTACTCCTGTACCTTTACTTGTGCTGTTAACTTTTTCTTGTGGAGCATCAACTTTTTCTTGTGAAGGCAGAGTATTATCAATCTCTTTTTTACTTTCTTGATTATTATCTCTTATGATTTTTCCAACACGTGGTGCAGGTGTAGAAATAGAAGTTCTAATACTAGCAGGCGGTGGTGAAACAGCTTCTGTAGGAGCAGGAGGAGTCACAACATCTGATCTTGCTTCACTACTTACAGTTTTTGGGCTAGAAGTTGCTACAGAAGACGAAGCTGTCGGCGTCGACATACCTCCGCTTGTAGCAATATTATCATTTGGTAGTCCGCCTTTCCCTACCTCTAAATCACTTACTCCTCCACCTTGACCAGCTTTTAAATCACCAACTCCTCCTCTACTTGCTATCTGATCGCCCCCCTGAGTTGCAGCACCCGCAGTAGCAAGTACTGCCATAGCTGCCTTAAATATTGCTTGCGGTTTTATAGCAACATTATTAAGAGCTACTCCTTCCGTCATATCTGCAGCAAATTCAGCTAGCTGACTACTAAAATTATACATCAAATACAATGTAAAACATGCCATAACTAACGCAAGCAAAATATTTTTAATTTTCTCAAAAAGCACTTTTGGAGACATGAAAAACATTCCGGGCCCTAAAACTACTCCTGATAAAAACTGGAATTTAGCAAGAAATTTATCGGTAGGGGTATTACCCGGTTTACTATCGACAATTTCACTTACACTATCTTTTGTAAAGTTAAATACCGTGGTAATAGGGTTATTTAACATATAACCTAAACTATTTTGACAGCTTTCTACGGCATCTTTATCAGGATACTGTGACGTATCATCCCAATCATTATTAATGTAAAATATTAAAACATCCCTCTTAGAAGTAATGCCACCTTGAATTTTGTCTTCTATACTATTGTGAATTAACTTGCTCTTATATTGACATTTACCATAGAAACCATAATCATATACCGAAAACATCGTGATCATAAAAGTAACTACCACCATAGGTTGTAGCAAGAACGAGATCATTAGTTTAACCCAGCTCTCAAAATAATTTCTTGTATATGCGAATAAAAACATAGGTACAAAAAGAGGAGCCAAAATACCGAGTATTACTATAGATATCATACACATAATCGTTGCATTAACCATAAAGGCAGCAACCGAAATCACAAGTAATGGATAAGCAAGAGCGAGTGACACCAACATCATATTACCGGAGATTATCGCCGGAATTAGCAAATAAATATATGGTGGAGCACTAAAACTAAAGAAATCAAAATTTAAAAAATCATGACTGCGATAAGCATTTTCGACAAGTAACGTAGATAATATATCAAGCCCTAAATAATGAGCTACCCTACAATCTAATGCATCCCATAATGCAATATAAGAAACGGTACCGTCATAAGAAAGATTGTTAAATTTACATAAACCGGACGGAGCAGCATTCATAACCCAACTTGCTAAACCGTTTATACCGTCAAGTAAGAAAGGAAACGCCCACTGAATCATGCCGTCTAACCGGTCATACGGAGAACCATTACCAGGGGTTATATTAATTCCTATTGAAAAATAAGTTACGAATATCATTTTCAATATAAAATTTATATACTCACTTTTTGGCGGCACTTCACCTGCAAGTAATAGTTTAAAGCCAAAAAACATAACATATAAAGTGAGAAAAGCCGTAACTATTTTATACATTCCTACTTGAAACTGAAAGAATGCACTATCTTGCCTTGAAACCAAATTAACCACTTGGCTTACATTATCAAAACTACAAACATCTTTACTAATTAGTAATCTAGCAATCATTTGCCTCATACATTCTATAAGAGGAGAAGTCATTACTACTGCAGTTTTTGAAGCATTATAAGCTTTTTGATAACATCCATCACCCGCTGCACTACAGGAAACTAAAGCTAAAGGATCGGTAGGAGTTTTATTTGGATCCTCAATAAAATCCTTATCTGCTACATCCATAAAGCTATTATACATGGATTTTGGAAACGGCTCTTTCATATATTTACAGCCAACGGGAACATCTCCTGTAAATCCTTTTGTCGATACGCATATTCTATCTTTATCTTGAATAACTTTCCAATATATTACAGGAAAGCCTAAATCAAATGCAAAACCGTCATCACCGGGCTTACCACTATATGGAACATGATATTCCTTTTTTTTATTTGCCCACGCTGTCTTTATATCATCCCAAGGGTCACTCCCTGTTAAGACGGCTTTAGCAATAGCAAGTGCCGATTCTGCAACAGATTTTGCCCGAGATACAATTAATTTAGCATTATTACATAAAGCAAAGCGTAATTCTGGATTTTTAGGATCAATTCTGTTTTCACGAGTACATTGACCTCCGGGAAAATTCCCAAAGTTACTATCGTTAAATAAATCACTGTCGTTTATTTTAAGCTTTAAAAACGTATTCATGTATAAAACGGGAGAGACAAGATTCATTACCGCAAAAGTAAAGAACGGAGCAACAATACATGTATGAGAAAATTCAGTACGCAGCAAATCGCCTACGCCTTGGGTTTCGCAAGTTAAGCCACTCAAAATATCTACAATGCTATCAAGAGTATCTTTAGCATGAGTTTTAGTAACTATCCCTAAATTTAGGGCAAAGCTTAATACTAATGTTATAAGTATACTACGAGGAAATAATTTCATAACTAGTTACTTGCCTCGCATTTTAAAAATGTCATCCCGTGGCTTGTCCACGGGATCTCAGAATACAGTCTGTGAGACAAGATCCCGCGGTCAAGCCGTGGGATGAAAGACAGGCATTTATAATGTTTTAACTGCTGCATAAAATATAGGTAACCATTTATCCGGATCATTGCCGTGTTTCTCTCTAATTTGATCGAGCAATATTACAGTCTCAATTCTACCGGATAAAACACTGATTATGTTATCCATACCATCTAAGCTAACTTTTGCCACTACAGCATCTACTCCTTGTTTTATTAAAAAATAACGTGTAGTAGGGTCGGTAGTTTTAATTAAAATATATTCTCGCTGACTTAACATAAATGCACTACGATAAATATCCGTAGCTTTCAAATTAGGTAAAAAAATCTGTGTAGCTGTTTGTTGAATCAACGTATCACTAATTCTACTTTTTGCAGCATCTTCGACACTCTGCGTAGCAAATATAACAAAAGTATTTAATTTTCTCAACACTTTTAACCAATCTTTGATCTTAGGTGCAAATACCGGATTATCGATTAAAGCCCATGCTTCATCAAGTACTATCATAGTTTTCTGCCCATCTAAAGAGATATTAATACGATGGAAAATATATAGTAATACCGGTGCAAGGCTTACAGGATCTTTAAGTAATTCAGTCATATCAAAACCGAATACTCTTGCTTTTTGTAAATCAATATCATCTATTTCATTGTCAAATATCTTAGCGTGTGAACCTTTACCAACCCACATTGCAATCCTACTTGCCAAACTATTTGGTGTATCAATACCAAGAAATGCTATAACATTACTAAGCCTTCTATCTTGTTTTGCTAATCTAAAATTACCGCTTACCGCTTGAGATAAGATTTTATTATCTTGTGCAGTTAAACTTTCACCGTTAGAAGTTACAAGCACACGAAGCCACTCTAAAATAAACGTTCTATTCTCACTAGTATCTTCAAGCTGTAAAGGGTTAAAGTTGCATTTTAAACCCGGATCAATTACTGTATAAACTCCCTTTAAAGCACGTATAAATATTTCTGCTCCTCGATCTTTATCAAAAAAGAACATACGAGGTTTGAATTTTTGTGCTTCAGCACATAAGAAATTCATAAGAACTGTTTTACCGGCACCGGTTGGACCGATAATGAGAGTATGTCCAACATCCCTTACATGGAAATTAAAATAAAACGGTGTACCTGAAGTAGTATCAAGTACTGTGACATATTCTCCCCAATGGTTATCTCTAATTTTACCGAGCGGATAATTATGTTGTGAGGCAAAGCTAGCCATATTAAGAGTATTTATAGTGGATTTACGCACTATATAATCCATATTTCCCGGCAACTGTCCCCAATAGCTAGGTTCCATGTTAACTTTTTCTCTAACCGGCTGAATTCCTGAATTAGAAAGCTCAACTGCTGCCATTGACAATATATCTTCCAAAGCTTTAATATTATTTGCGGAACATAAAAGCGATAAATGATGCTCACCGAAAGCGATATCACCGCTAGTGGCCATATCAAGGGCCGTATTAATTTCAGCAATTTGTGAAGTAGCTTTATCACCGGCTTGTATCATTCTATTTTGCTGTAATTGCATTTTACCGATCGCTACTGTTCTATTAACAAAGACAAAGCTTTGAGTCATAACAAATTCAAAAGGCATTTGCAGGAATCCGTCAAAAATTCCTGCCGAAGTATTAGGACCGTATTCAAGTATACTGATCATTCCAGCATATTTCTTGCCAAGCGGACTTCTTGCTTCAATAGTACGAGAATCAAAAAATAAGCGATGAGTCGGTAAATATTCGTCAATAGTACCACGCGGTAATGCTATAGGACCCGGTGAATCGCCGCAATTGATTAAAGATGAAAGGAATTCTAAAATTTCACAATAACTACCTGACTGCGTTTGACAAACTCCAAGTAATCTTGCTCCGTAACTTCTGAATGTATTAATCACTCTAGTTGACATTTCTTGAAGATTTTCTTTCATCTCTTTCATGTCGTTTTCCCAAGCGGTTTTATTAGATTTCTGTCTAAGCTTCTTTAGAAAATACTCAACTATAGCAACACCGCCAGTATCAGGCTTATATAAAATACTAACATATAATTCATTAAAAAACGACCTAGCCCCAGCATGTTTCTTACGCCATTCTGCACCTAAATAAGTAATAAAATCATTAGGGACTTTTACGGTAGGATCATAAGTAAATTCCGTATCGTCAAATATTACTGCTTTACGTCTTCTAATAGTATGGAAATACATAACGATATTTCCCGAAGCCATATTTTTAAGTAAGGCATTTCTGATATTCTTTTTAATTTCTAGATCTTCATCATCAGCAGTTTCAAAAGAAAATCCATTTATTTTAATAACTTGTAATAAAGAATTATCTTTTGTTAAAATAGTATTACTATCCCAATGACATTTATAAGGAATAAAATGCGAAGTGGGTCTTTCTTGTTTAGACCTTAATTCTTTAGCGGCTCTAGTTCTAAATAATTTCATTACCTCACCTGATTTAACTATTTTGATTTATTGTGTCAGTTATACCTCTTTTTATGTCATTCCCGCGTAGGCAGGAATCCAGATTTTTTGTTGTCATCCCGTGGCTACGACCACGGGATCTTGTATCACAGACTGTGCCCTAAGATAGCGCGATCAAGGCGCGGTATGATATTAAATGTTACTGGATTCCCGCCTACGCGGGAATGACATAAAACTCAAATATTATACGAATTTGCTCCGTAGTAAAATTTATTAGGACATTGGCTAGTTCTTGACATTTTATTTAAATATAGCTCTATGAATCTCGGTTCTTTAAAACATATAATATAAGCTACCAAATGCAAAGCAGCTGCAATGAATAAAATCATAATGCCGTTATTCCAAATAAATACTATCATCGTCATTATCATATTTAATGCAGCAAACTTAATACTTACTCCAAATATCATCGGCGGTCTAGTTAACCCTACAAATAAAAGATCGGATGCTAATGCTCCTGCCATAAAAAACCTCTATTAATTTATATTAATATCAAACATAGTTGACAATATTGAATTCGGTGCTTCACTATTCACAAAATGTACGTAACCATTATTATTTTCAAGGGCATTAACTGCTATCTTAATTAATGCTTCTTCGATGAAATTATTACTATCATCTAACATTGATTTCAACAAGTTAATATCTCGTATTTTTATATTATACGGAAACGTCTCGGATACCTGTAATATCTCATATGGCAATATTAAATGTTCTGCACTTAATGCAGAAGCAATTGTTGCTAACGTTAAGTTAACATTTAATAAATGCGTTTTCTCCTGATCGTCGCTCGCAAACGGTGCTATCACGGGTATAATATTATTATCTGCAAAATTTAATAAAATTTCTGGATTAATCAGAATAGGCTCGCTTAAAAAAGCAATATTTATAACATCATGATTTACAATTTTTCGGTAAGATAGTTTTGATTTTTTTGCTTGCAGTAAATTAGCATCCTTACCTGAAATACCAACTGCATAACAACCTATACTACTTAACTTTGTTACTATAAGCTTGTTAACGTAACTGGATAAAATTTCCATAATAATAGGATTATTTAGAGAACTATAGTCGCTTATTTTACTAATTTTTTGACTAAAATTTTCATCTATTTGTGATACTAAAGACGAACTTCGTAAATCAATATGATCATGTACTATATATATTTTAGCACCGCACATCTCAAGCAATCTAACAGATTCAATAAAAGCCGTAAATAATTTATCGTCAATAATAATAGTAGCAGGTAATTTTAGAACTATTGCTTGATTCTTCAACTCACTACTACACTTTATTATATTCTTAATTATAGCAATGTTATTTAATGAAGAAATACTATCTACCTATTTATTTTTGAAATTTTATGCATTTTGCCAAACTAGCTTTAAGTTCTCTTGCACCTTCTTTACTCCTATTGCTTACATACATAACATTACATGAGTAGTTTAAAGTTGCAAGAAAATTCTGTGCTTCATCGTGAAGGTTTTTATGATCCGTAACTTTATCGGATTTTGTGAAAATAATTTGAAATTCTCTTTTATTTGCAAGTAATAGATCAGCTACTTTCTTATCATTTTCTTTTATACCCCTTCTTGAATCAATCAATAAGTTAACTAACCTTAAATTATAACTATTTCGTAAATAATAACTAATTAACACTCCCCACTGCTCTTTGACTGATATAGGAACATTAGCAAAACCATAACCGGGAAGGTCAACTATAATAAGTTTATCTGCAAGGTTAAAGAAATTGATTTGCCTAGTACGCCCTGCAGTATTAGAAACTTTAGCAAGATTTTTATTATTACATATCGTGTTTATTAGGCTTGATTTGCCGACATTTGACTTACCGACAAAAGCAATTTCTGGTAATGAAAAATTTGGGATTTGATTTATATTCATAGCACCGGCTACAAATTTAGCTTGATGACGAAAAAGCTTACTGCCATCAGTTGATTTTGTAGGCACTATTTTCTGAGTAGTCATAATTTGCTTTCGTATAGGAATGGCATCAGCAGACTGCAATAACGCTATAAGTGAGCTAGCATGACATTAAAAAACATGGTAGCGGGGGCTGGATTTGAACCAACGACCTTCAGGTTATGAGCCTGACGAGCTACCGAGCTGCTCCACCCCGCAATAATTGAGAATTGACGATTTATCTGTGTTATATTTTGTTGTTAGTGTCATTCTTGTGTAAATACCAAGTAGTCGTAGACTGCACGGCAAGCCAGAAAAAATAATAAAAAAATTCTATAAATCAAAATTGTTTACTGGATTGCTTCGTCAATTGCTATGCAATTTCCTTACAATGACGATTTGTTATCCACAAACAAAGCCTAACTAGCTTCTTTCTTACTACCGAAAGAAAGACCTGAGAATCTTTTATTGAAATCACTAACACTTTTGTTCGATTGATTTACTACATTTCCAGAATCTTTATTCCATGCCGGATGCTTTCTAAAATCAACATCCATTAAAATTTCACCTGTAGGATGAGTAGACATTGTTTCAAAAACATCGCTTCCTACTTTAATCAAAAACTTTTTATATTCTGGATGTATACCACTTTTCATAATGATTTTGCTGTTTTAGTCTGAATTATTTTTTTCTTAATAGCTCTAGCGTTACCTGATAAAACATTATCATCGGCTTTTAGAATATATGCATCAAAACCCCCAGCTTTTTCCACTGAACTAATACATCTAGCATTAACCGATAATCTATATTCCCCGGCTGTTATATCACTTGTAAACTTAACCGATCTTAGGTTAGGTTCAAAACGTCTTCTAGTTTTACGCTGAGAATGTGATACATTGTTGCCGTATAAAACACCCACACCTGTGAGTTCGCACTTACGAGACATAAGCTAAATACCTTAAAACTTATAAAATATACTTCAAGTAAATGAAGAGTCATATACAAAGATCAACTTCAAAAAGAGCTAAGAGTTCACACGCCGAGGAGCGGAGCGTATACTTAATACGTGAGCACCGCAGATCTTGTAGAACGACGTAGCCAATTTTGAAGTTCATCCAGTATATACAATAGATAAAGAATATAACGCAATACTCCCCTAGTGTCAAGAGATAATTATTTTGTAGCTAAGTATTAGCTAATGCTTGATTTTTATTAAATAACAGAGTTTTATATAAAAATATAAATTAATTCAACTATTATAAATCTATGCTTATTAATGGGAAGCCAGTTCAAGGTAATATCACCGGACTAATTAAAAAATTAGGCGAGTTGCCTTCAAGTTTTCCTGAATATATTATAGTAATCTTACTCCAAAACCATTAAGTACAAAGGAGCAAATTGATCATAATCAAGCAGCTTTTTGTATAATGAAGGATTAAAATTATATAGCAAAGATAATCATCTTGTTGCTCTTAAACAACTACAACAAGCTGAACAAATTGCTATAGGTCAAACTGACAGTAATTTTCTTTCCTACTTTCCTATATTAATACTATGATAGGACGTAGCTATCAACAGCTAGGACTGTTTGATAATGCCATTCAACAATTTCAAGATAGCATAGAGAATTCTTTTGAAGCAAAGCAATATTATAATGTCGAAAATTCATACAAAGCATTAGTCACTGCATATCAACCATAAGGAACATTAGCCACGCTAAAGAATTAATGGCAAGATTAGCTTTAGGAGCTGCTTATAAAACTCAAAACCGTAAAGAAAATTCAATAGCGCAGTATGCATATGCTTACTCATTACAGCAAGGTATAGTTGATTATGAAGCTGTTCGTGTGGAACAGCATAAAGTTGGTTTTTCTGATAAAGAAAAGATAGGCACTGATCACATTCAACAATGCGTTGCTGTAATTTTACATGATCCATTAACTAAAAAACTGCATTAGCCCATGTTGACAGGTTTACTGATGCTGGTGCTTTAACACATGATGTAATAAGCAACTTTCCTCCTAATACTCAATTAAAAGCTTATTTAGTAGGAGGGCGTAATAGATCTGCAGTATCAATTTCGGTATCAGATGGTAATATTCGTAAAGTAACACAAGAATTAACTAACCACTTTAACGTAAATATAAAATCTGCAGATATAGAAGACAAGGGAGCCCCATTAGGAATTATATTTGATCCAATAACAGGTAACTGTTCCGGATAGAGAGGATAAAACAACCGCTGCTAGAAAAGTACATTTCAGTATAGGAAGTAATACTCCTGTACTTTATAAAGCTTTTGATTTCACTAAACATAAAAATATACCTAATCGCTCTTTAAATGAAATCCAACAAAAACATATTATTCAGCAATATTTATTAGGATCTAATCAAAATCCTAATTCTATGGACACATGGCAATCTAATCAAATATCAAGACCACTTACTAAAGTAGCAGAGGAAATTCAAAAAACTAATCCAAAATTAGTAAAAAATGTAGTAACTAAAAATATTAGTACTCGAGTTCACGAATTGAATCTAAAGGATCAAGAACAAACAAAAATTGTAAATAATTTAATAGCTAAAACTGATTATTTATTATCTAACAATTTAAATCCGTTGGAAAGTGTACGTTCAGAAATTAATAAAACATTAGCACTTACTCATTCTACCTACCAACAAGATAGTAATATTAAAAAAGCCTGGATACAAAAAATAAAAGATTTGTTCATAAATATTTTTAGTAGTAATAAAACAAAAAATGAACCAAAATTAAACTTAACAAGTGATAAGATATTAAAAAAATATAAGTACTAAGACAAAAATAGCTGCACCTAGCTATACTCTTCCCAATAAAAATATTGCTTTACACAAAAATAATCAACAAAGTAAATAAACTATGCAAATTGAAATTAACTCACAAGAATATAAAATTTTGATATAAATGATGACTTAGTAATTTATACTAAAGATTTAAATGAAGAGATTGTCTGTAGTTTCTTTTCCGTAAAATTAAATAAAATAGCATTAGCTAGAAATATTAATTCACAACAGTTAGAGCAATTAATTACTGACTTTAATCAGAATGAATTGATAGAACAAGCTTTAATAAAAGTACGAATAATTGGAGGTAATGATTCGCCTGAATAATCTAAATACTTGGAAGATATTCGTACTACTTTAAATGGTATTGATAATAATACTAATATGATTAATATAATAGGTTTAGATGCATGTACATCCCAATTCTTTTGAATTAGATGGCTATCACGGGGGAGTTAGAGCTTTAGATTAATTGTAGAATATTAAATTGATACTATTAGAAGAGAAAATAGCTGAGATGTGGGGCGTCACTAATAGCAATATTTATCTTTATGGTCCATTTAGTAAAGAAATAAAGATAGGTACGATGTATTTATACGTGAAATAGGCACAAGACAAGCCTAACATAGTACCGATAACGATTATACGGAATTTTGCAGGGCTAAAAATTAAAATAACTATTCCAAGAATAATTACTATTTTTATTATATCATCTGTCGTATAAGAGCTAGAATTTATAGCATAAACATTTAGATTTATACCTAGAAATATTATTATACATAATAAGTTCTTAAACATTTTATACCTCTATAGGCCCAGTAGTTAATCCATTTATAAATTGTTTTAAATAAGGATTATCACTATTACGCATGTCATCTTTACTACCGTACCATTTAATTTTTCCTTGATAAATCATCGCTACTTCTTTAGCTATTTTTGCGGCACTAATCATATCATGAGTTATAGTAATCGTAGTTGCCTCTAACTCTTCTTGGATTTTTATAATTAATTCATTGATAACATTTGCCATGATAGGATCAAGCCCTGTGGTCGGTTCATCAAGAAATAAAATCGACGGTGTACTACAAATAGCCCTAGCAAGGGCTACTCTTTTTTGCATTCCTCCCGATAATTCTGCAGGGTAAAGCTCGAGTATTCTAGGAGATAAACCAACGGCATTAAGCTTTGCACCGGCAAGGTCGTTTTTTTCTTTCTTAGATAAATTTTTAGTCTCGAAAGTAATATTATCACGTATATTTAAGGAGTCAAATAATGCTCCGCCTTGGAATAAAAAACCTATACCATCCATCATCTCAAATTTTTGTTTACTTGAGATATCTTGGATTTCTACATTATCAATAAAAATTTTACCTTTATCAGGTTTAATCAATCCTACTATATTTTTAATTAGAACTGATTTGCCACTACCGGAACCACCTAAAATCACTAATGAACTGCCCTTTTTTACATCCAAATCTATTCCGTCTAACACCTTATGATTAGCAAATGATTTATATAATGACCGAATTTTAATTTTAAATTCTTCTACACTCATGCATACTCCAAATAAACAAAAAAACTGTATACTCGTTTAATTTGGACAAGAGCTAGGCGTTTTATATTTTTTGACCGCAGCGTACATAAACGTACGTGAGGATCAAAAAATATAAAACAACAAAACCAATTTTTCAAATTAAACGAGTATACTATACTTTAAAAAATAATTCGGTTATTAAATAATTACTGATTAAGATAAGGATAGAAGAATTCACTACTGCCGAGGTAGTTGCTCTTCCAACTCCCTTAGCCCCTTTACCTGAATAATAGCCGCTATAGCAACTTATTATAGAAATAATAAACCCAAAAACTCCCGCTTTAACAAGACCGGAAATTACGTCAATCGGTTCTAAATACTGAAAAGTACTGGTTAAATAAGCTGCACTATTAAAATCAAGTTTATATACCCCTACCAAATAACCGCCCATAACACCAATTATATCCCCGATTAAAACAAGACAAGGCATTGTAATAATAGCTGTTATTACTCTTGGAAAAACTAAATATTTAATAGGATCGGTAGATAAAGTATATAAAGCATCTACCTGCTCCGTTACTCTCATTGTGGCTATTTCGGCGGCGATTGATGCCCCAACTCTTCCCGCTACCATTAGTCCAGCTAAGACAGGTCCAAGCTCTCTAGTCAGCGACAATACTACTACCGTTGCAATAGAGCTTTCAGCTGAGAAACGGGAAAAACCGATATAGCTCTGTAATGCAAGTACTGCCCCTGAGAAAAAAGTCGTCATTGCAACAACCGGAAGCGAGTGAAACCCGATAAATAATAATTGTCTGATGATTAAACTCAAATATAAAGGCGGTCTTATGATACTGCTAACGGCAGCAAAGCTAAATAGAGAAAAACTACCTACACTTTGTGCAAACTTTACAGTACGTTTACCGACCGAATTAGCTATATTGAATAACATTTGTATTTTTTCTATTTAATTTAAGTACGCTATGTCATTTCTGCGCAAGCAGGAATCCAGTAACCTCTAATGTCATCCCACGACTTGATCGCGGTATCCAGTCTTTTTTAATTTTTTTCTGGATACCGTGGTCAAGCCATGGTATGACACAGATATCTACCCGATATACTTTCTTTTATATCTACTACCAAGGTTAGTTAATACCTCATACCCGATAGTACCTATAATACTCGCTATTTTATTGGGCGTGCAATAATTTCCGATAATTTCCGCTTCCTGCCCTAGAAAAATCTCGGATGGTGGTAGATCGGTAACATCGATATTTATTAAATCCATCGATACTCGCCCTACTATAGGAACGCTGCGACTGTTAATAAATACTTCGCCTTGATTGCTAAAATTACGACTAAACCCATCAGCATAACCAAGCGGTAACGTTGCAATGACACTATCACGCTTAGTTGTAAAAGTCATATTATAACCGATATGGCTATCTAGTGTCAAATTCTGTAAGTGAATTATAGGAGCTTTTAAGGTTACGGGATTCTTTGTTAAGGGATTAAGACCATATAAGGCTGCCCCTGGTCTTGCTAAATCAAAATGGTAATCCTGTCCTAAAAATATGCCGCCGGAATTAGCAAGGCTTGCTTTGACGTTTGGGAAATATTGTAAATAAGCTTTAAATCTGTTTAATTGTTCTAGATTATAAGGATTATCTATTTCCTCGGATATAGCTAGATGGCTTATAATATATTGTAAATCTAGCCCTTTTAACAAATCACGATCATTAATGAGCTGCTCTATCTCATCAGAGCTTAAGCCAAGACGATTAATCCCCGTATTGAAATGTAAATAACAAGGCAATAATCGGTTTTTCAAATTACTAAATTTTTGCCAAATTTCTATTTGTTTTAAGTTATTTAGGACAGGTGTTAAATTATATTCTATCAGCTCTAAAGCATCATGTTCAAAAACGCCGTTAAGAACTAAAATATTAATATCTAATCCTAAAGCGTTGCGTAAATTCACTCCTTCTTCACTTGAGGCCACAAAAAAATGCCTACAATTTTCTTCTATTAAAGCTTTAGAAATTTGTATTGCTCCAAGACCGTAACCGTTAGCTTTAACGGCAGCACCGACTAATGAGGTTTTGCAAACATCTTGTAATAAAAGGTAATTATTTTTTATTGTAGATAGATTTATTTCTACAGTACACAAGCTCATAGTATATTTATTAACTTTTTACGATGATAGACAATACGGGTATTATATGAAATTTTGTAGATAAGTCACTTGTTTCTAGTATCCGTGATAAAAATATTGTCTAATAGACCTCTTGCATAACTTGCTTCTAAAGGTAATTTGTACGTCAATCCAGTATTCGCATCCTCACGTACTAAAGTGTACGCTGCGGTGCTGCGTTCCGTGTTTCCTACAAATTCCTCTTTATTAGCTTCGTTCTCCAAGAGGTCTATTATCGAATTTTTAGAACCGGCCGGCAGAAAGCACTGCATGAATTATAAAAACACTAACCGATAAAGCCGAATGTTCTTTTAAAAATCTCGCTGCTTTTACGATTGTTTCTCCACTATCTATAATATCATCAATTAATATGCAATTTTTGCCCTCTACACTACTTGTTATTGATATCAATCTCGTAATTATTATTTATATCCCTTTCTTTGTTTATATAAGCTGAATCTATATTTAGTAAATTACTAATTTTTTGAACTCGATTGATACTTCCTTTATCAGGTGTAACTATGACGAAATTGCTATAAGTGCTTAAAAACGGGATATATAAATTTATAGGTTCAAGATTAGAAACAGGAATATTAAAAAATTTCTCCATTTTATCGGAGTGTAAATCAATAGTAATTACATGGTTTACTCCGAGCTTCTCTAAGAAATCTGCTATTAACTTAGCAGGAATTATATTTTGAGAATTTATATTATCTTGCCTTGCATAACCAAAATAAGGCATTACTAAAATTATTCGATTTGTGCACCCGCTTTTTTTGCTGCATCTACTAGCAAAAACAACTCAATTAAGCGATCATTAACGGGTTTTGATGTGGATTGTACTATGATTATATCTTCATTATGAAACGATTTTTGAATTTCTACTTTTATTTCGGAATCATTGAAATAGGTAATTTTCGGCTCAATATATTTAATATTTAATGCTATAGCTTAGCTAAACGCGTTGCAAGTAACTTATTACTACTGCCTGCTAAGATTTGTATGTGAGTGATTTATGTTGTTTAACGCTATTAGCGAGCGGGCTTTGTTGCGTGGATATCTAATCGTCATTGCGAGCAGTCGTAGACTGCGTGGCAATCTCATGCAATAATAACACACTCCTGAGATTGCTTCGTCAATTGCTACGCAATTTCCTCGCAATGCCGACGAGGTGTCTACGCAACAATACCTCCTCACAATGACGATTTAAGATGACAGTGAAATAAGCTTAAGAACGACTTTCTAATTTTTGTATTAGTGCCTTAAAGCCTTGATTTTTTAAAGTATCGGTAAACTCGTCTTGTTGAGCTCCAATAAGACTTACACCTTCCGTAATTATATCAGAAACTTTAAAAACGTCTTTTCCGTTTCCTTTCATTTCACGTACAAGATATGCTACTTTAATAGGGTCTTGCTCTTTATTACTAATGATATTCATAGCAACCATAAAATCGGTTGAGCTTAAAGGACGAACTCCTACTATTTTAGGCTGTTTGCCTTTATAATCTTTTATTAAATCAGTATAAGATTTAGTAACATATTTAGAGTAAACTTTGATGAATTCCTGAACCTGCCCACCTGATAAAGTTTTTATCCCATTTCTGCCTAATGTATATTTAGCCATCCAATCAAAATCTAGGTTCTGAGACATTAACTCACGTGCTTTAGCAATTTTTACTCGCTCAGATAACTTACTATCGTTTAATATACTAGAAGCTTCATTTACTAAATTAGTAACGTAACTGTTCAAACCGGCAGGCACTTTTTCATTAGAATAAGCGTAAAAAGTCATAACTAATAAAAATAAACCTGTAATAATTTTTTGCATATAATCCTCTTTAATTTCATTAATTCTTGGGTTTAGGACATTTAAAATTTTCAGGATATTGAACCGATGCTTCACGAACACGATGTAATGCTGATCTAATAGCCACATAAGGATCGGTAGAATTCTTCATCACATAATCACTAAACGGTAATACAACATATCGATCGTTTATTTTACTAACTGCTAGTACTCCTAAGTCAAAATCATTATGAGTGTAGTACATTAATGGATTAAGAGCATAATTAGTAATTACCGAATCCGTCATATCTCTTGCGTTAGTACTACCGATTATCGGCAATACTAAATAAGGACCTGGGGCAACTCCATAATGTGCGAGGGTACTACCGAAAGTTTGACGATCAGACGGCAAACCTACTTTACCTGCCACGTCAAATAAACCGCCTATGCCAAGCGTCGTGTTAATGAGAAACCGCCAAACGCTTTTCATAGTTTTATCGTAATTTAACTGAAGCCCGTAATTTACCGCCGTAAGCGGTGTATCGACATTATTGACGAAACTATTAACGCGTGCTTTTACGTAATCATTCGTGATGTTCTTATAACCTATCGCTAAAGGACGCAATATTATATAATCTAACACAGAATTAAATACAAACACTTTACGGTTGAATTTTTCATATGGATCATAAACTTCTATGCAACCGTTTTCATTGCTTCCACCATTATAGTTATATATTTCATTATCCACATATTCAAGATCAGCTCTTATCAATAATGAACATAAAATAATGGATAATATAATTAATATTCTCATTGATTTATGCCGTTTTCTTACAAACAATAATACTATATTTATTGTTTTCCGCTAGTATTATTTCTTCCGAAGTTAATATAGTAAAATTATTTTTTTGTAAAAAATTATTTATTTCATTCAAGTTAAAAATAAATTCTTTGCGTTTTACTGAAAATTGTGTCTTCGTCGCATTCGGTAAACAAAGGGCAAAATACCCTTGTTTATTAAGAGATGAGTATATTAAATTAAAATATTCTATTAAATTGTTAGTAAACGATAATCCGCAAAAACTAAAAATAATATCAAATTTATTAGAGTTTTGTTTTAAAAATTCATCGATAGCAATATTATATATTTGATCGTAAATTTTAGTGTTCGGGTAATATGTTTCTTGTAACTTATTCATTAAAGCAGAAACTTCTACACCGGTTAAAGTAAAACGTTCCGGAAAACGTTTTTGTATTTCATAACCTACAAGCCCTATATTACTTCCAAGTTCCAAAATAGAGTAATTATCCGGTAAATCAGATATCTGCTTAAGTGCTTCATTAACAAACCTATACGGAAGATGGATATTTTTATCGTTATTAAAAATAGTAGGATAATATTGTGCAGTTAAATCACGATATTTTCCACAAATTTCTTGAGGTATTTCAGTAATATCCTTATAATTTTTCAAAAAATTTATAAATATAGGTTTATATTTTTCATTAGATTTTTCTAAATATTCTATAGCTTGCCTGTAATTATTTTTTAAAAAATAAACCCATCCGAGTTGAGAATATACTTTAGAATCATTAGGATTAAAAAATTTATCGACTAGTTTAAACCTAAGTAATGCATCATTTAAATTACCTCTATATAAATGATCGAGTCCAAGTTGATAATTAGTTTCGGTTAAATGAGAGAGTTTATATTTACAATCACTTATATAATTTTTAAATTCTAAAATTTTATTCTTAATAAAATTCGGTACATTTATTATAGTTAAGCAATAATGTTTGATTTTGTCTTTTATTTTACCGAGCATAGTTTAATTACTAAATTAATATTACATACTATAATAAAGCATATCTTGACAAATTTTTAAATAAAATAATAATTTTACTTGTGAATTAATGGTATTGAAGCTAGGATGTACATGTTATTACATCAGTAGGTAGCTCATGAACTCAATTAGCGGCACTTCATTTAGAAAAAACTTAAGCTCTGTACTAAATACCGTAGAAAACGATCATGTCCCTTATCTTATTAAAAGAAAGAATCATAAGAATATTATTCTTTTAACCGAAGAAGAATATGAATCTACAAAAGAAACATTATATTTATAATCTAATCTTGCTAATGCGAATCGAATAAAAAAATCTATCGAACAAGCAAAAAGAGGCGAGTTTGCTAAAGTTAATTTAGATGATTGAGATTGAGTGGACACTAGAAGCAGTGGAGGATTTAGCGTATTGGAAAAAATACGATATTAAAAAAATATGAACGTATTAAACTTCTAATAAAAAATATCCAAGAAGCACCGGTTACAGGTATAGGTAAGCCCGAACCTTTAAAACATATATTATCAGGTTTATGGTCACGTAGAATTAACCACGAACATAGACTAATATATTCTGTCAATACTAAACAAATTATAATATATAATTGTAGATTTCATTTAATACGGACTCAAATTATGTCAATTATTTCTACGAGGCTAAGTTCTATAAAACCGTCGCCGACCCTTGCAGTCGTTAAAAAAACTCTTGAACTTAAAAAAGCGGGAGTTGATATTATCACACTCGGTGCCGGTGAGCCTGATTTTGATACGCCTTACAATATTAAGGAAGCGGCGATTAAAGCGATTAAAGACGGCTTTACTAAATATACTAACGTTGAGGGTATGCCTCTTTTAAAGCAAGCAATAAAAGACAAATTCAAACGTGAAAATAATATAAATTACGAACTTGATGAAATAATAGTAAGCACCGGCGGTAAGCAAGTTATATATAATTTGTTTATGGCATCTTTAAACCAAGGGGATGAGGTAATTATTCCAGCACCCTATTGGGTTTCATATCCTGATATGGTTGCACTTAGCACAGGAACACCTGTTTTTGTAAATTGCGGAATTGAAAATAACTTTAAATTAAGTGCAGAAGCTTTAGAACGTTCAATTACGGATAAAACTAAGTGGCTTATTATTAACTCACCTAGTAATCCAACAGGTGCAAGCTATAATTTTGAAGAACTAGAAAATATTGCTAAAGTTTTAAGAAAATATTCACATGTAAACGTAATGTCCGATGATATTTACGAGCATATTACTTTTGATGATTTTAAATTTTATACATTAGCTCAAATAGCACCTGATTTAAAAAAGAGAATATTTACCGTAAACGGAGTATCTAAAGCTTATTCTATGACGGGTTGGCGTATAGGCTACGGTGCAGGCTCTAAAGCTTTGATTAAAGCAATGACTATTATTCAGTCGCAAAGTACTTCAAACCCTTGTTCAATAAGTCAAATGGCTGCTATTGAAGCATTAAACGGTCCTCAAGATTATATAAAGCCTAATGCTTTAAATTGTCAAAAAAAGCGTGATCTTGCTTTATCAATTTTGAAAAGAGTAAAATATTTTGAATGCTATAAGCCGGAAGGGGCGTTTTACTTATTTGTTAAATGCGATAAAATATTTGGGCATAAAACTAAATCAGGAACAATTATTGCAAATAGTAATGATTTTGCCGAATATTTACTTGAAGAAGCAAAAGTTGCCGTAGTACCTGGTATCGCTTTCGGCTTAGAGGGATATTTTAGAATCTCTTATGCTACTTCTATGGAAGAGCTAGAAAAAGCTTGTATTAGAATTGAGAGAACAATCGATGTCATTCCTGCTTAAGGCTTTGCATGGATACCAAATCATCATTGCGAGCAGCCATAGGCTGCATGACAATCTCGTCAAATATCCTGAGATTGCTTCGTCACTTACTTCGTAATTTCCTCGCAATGACGGAAAAGTTAAAAAGCCCCCTAAACCAACAAAAAAATAATGCGGAAAGTTTTTAAAAAATTTTTAAAAAATAATAAATACGTACTTAGTATAATTACTATTTTACTATATTGGTATTTGCGTTTTGTTTACTTTACTTCAAAGCAGAAATTTATATTTTACGATAACGGCAATAAGGAAAAATTCCTAAACGAACAAGGGGTAATCTTTGCATTTTGGCATAATATGCTTGCCTTAAGTCCGTCTATGTTTATAGGACATAGAAATATCTATGCTTTAATATCACCGCATTTAGACGGAAAAATTTTAAACGATCTAGTAGGAAAATTCGGTTGCAGAGTGATAGTAGGTTCTACTAATAAAAATCCAATTGGAGCTTTACGTAATATTATAGGTAAGTTATCTCAAGGTGCAAATATAATAGTCACGCCGGACGGTCCTAAAGGACCGGTATATAAAGTAAATAGCAGTATTACCGAAATTGCCTATAGATATAACACAAAACTTATTACGATAGTCAGCTCCACTTCTAGATGTTTCAGATTAAAAAGTTGGGATAAATTAATAATACCCCTACCGTTTGGTACCATTAAAATCATAGTTGGCTCGCCTTTAGAACTCACAAATGATAAAATACAAAACCATATAAGCCTTGAAAAACAATTAGCAAGCTTAACAGAAAGTTTAAAGAAATGATGTTATTATATTATGCTTTAAGCTTTATATTATTACCTGTCTATTTTATCATAATTCTTATACGTTTATTAATAGGTAAAGAAGATATAAGACGCATCCAAGAGCGTTTTGCTATTGGCAAACACAGACAAGACTATTCATTAGACTTCATGCAAACGTCCGCTAATAAAGAGGAATTTAAAGGAGACACTTCACTGCGAACCACAGCGTATACACTAATACGTGAGGATGAAGGGTTAGGATCGACGTATAAATTACCTTTAGAAGCAAGTTATGCACGAAAGCTGATATGGATTAATGCAGCAAGCATTGGCGAGTCTATGGTAGCTTTAACATTAATACATAATATAAGTAAACGCTACCCTGACGTTCGTTTTCTAGTAACTTCTTGGACTAACAGCTCCGCTAAAATATTAACTGCCAAATTACCTAAAATAGCAGTTCACCAATTTTTACCGATAGATAATATTATTTTTACTCGAAAATTTTTAAGAAATTGGCAACCTGATTTAGGCATTTTTATAGAATCGGAATTATGGCCGTGTACTATTAATGAGGGAGCAAAGCAGTGTAAATTACTACTAGTTAATGCTCGTATTTCTGATAAATCGTTTAAAGCTTGGCTACAAAGAAAAAGCTTTTTTCAGCTTATTCTCAAAAATTGCAGTAAAATTATCGTACAAAGCGAACGTGACTTACAAAAATTCAATGAACTTGGCGTATCAGATGCAGTGAATTTAGGCAATATTAAATTTGCCAACGAAAAACTTCCGGTTAATCAAGAAGAGTTATCAAAATTAAGCTTACATTTAGACAATAAGCGAGTCGTGCTATTTTCCAGCACTCACCCTGAAGATGAAGAGGTGATTTTGCCTATAATCAAAAACCTAAAAGAGCAGTTTTTAGACTGCTATATTATCTTAATTCCAAGACATCCTGAGCGAGTTAAATCAATTATCGATAATTGTAAGTCACATAATTTATCCGCTACCGCTAAGTCGCAAAATGATTTACCTGTTTTAAGCGATGATCTTTATATAGTTGATAGGTTCGGCGAAATGGGACTATTTTTTTCTGTAGCTACAATTTCTTTTATCGGCGGTTCTTTTAAACAAGGCGGGCATAATATTTTAGAAGCAGCATATTTCTCTAATTGTATTATATTCGGTCCCGATATGAGCAAAAACACCGATATCGCTAAAGGCATACTGCAAAATGAAGCAGCTATCCAAATCAAAAACGGTGAAGATTTACTAACTAAACTAACATATCTACTCAGGTCTAATAATGCTCTAGAACTTACAGCTTACCGCGAAAATGCTTTAAAATTTATTAAGGACAACCAAAAAGTCCTAGATGAATATTTAAAAGTAATTACGAAGTTTCTTTGATAGACTAAAAACTCTTATTCTCCTAAAAGCTCTATAGTAAATTCAGGATCTACGTGACTGATTTCTATACTTCCGTTAATTTTCTAGTACTTTCTTATTCAAATACCTATAATACCCACTACTTATAGGCAAAGAACATAATTCACCTTTATAAACGATTAAGGGCCGGATACCATTGGTTATGAAAAATTATAGGTGGGTTTGGCAACGATAACTTATTTAATTTTCCGTCTCTACCGTAATGTATCTTTAAAAAAGCAGGATCTGCTTTAGGCATGTTTGCCCCATCAGAATATTTTAAAATTAGCGAAATATCAAAAGTTTCTCCTGTATCTTCTGTAGTATCAGAGACAATCTCATGCTTCTAAATTCTTTAATCTTAACTATACGCTTGTTATTTAATCTTAATGTTAAGGAAGCTTCAATTGTCTCTTCCAACATAATACCGCACTTATAACCGTTTTCGGTTTTAAATTCTTTTTGAACAACTTTACGCTTAGTAGGTTCAGAAAATATAAATTTTTCCTTACCGGTGCTATTAAAAATTACTTCCTGGACCGACGACTTCTATTGTACCGATTGTCACTTTATAAGCGTTTGAAAGGGTTTTAGCTCCAATCTTTGCACTATCTACCAGTTTTTTTCCTTATATTTTAGCCTTTTCTCTTTTAGAGGTAGGAGTATTAGGGGGAGTTTGCTCTAAAGGATCTACACGATTAGTTGTCATCGACTGAATGGGAGTACTCGTATTACCTCGAGACGAAGGATGCTTTGTTATATAAGTTATTTTACTTTCGGCATCAGTACCTAGTACTGCTATTTGTCCACTTCCTATCTTATAGGCGTTTTCTATAATTTTACTTCCTGTGACGGTAACTTTTACTGCCCCTTCTACTGCTTTATAACATGCATAACCGGCACATACTATAATAACTTCAAGCAATTCGGCATCATTATCACTATAATTAGCTTGTCTCCTACGATGCTCTTCGGCAGCATAAATTTGTGCAGCATATTCCTCTTTTGTCCTTGACATAAAATGCTCTTCATTTAAACTAAAAATAACAATTAATGTAAGATTTTCTATGATTAAGTCAATATAAATCTTTTATTATAAAGTAAAAAACCGAAAATTATTTATTAATAGATAGTTGATTGTAGTTAGAAAGTATTATAAATACGAGTTTAGAATAAGCACTTATCCTAAATTCGCCTTTGTTTGCTTTGAAAAGGTGTGAGTGAGTATTCACGAGTTTTTTACTGTCACCTAGTTCAATTGACCACGGGAAGGTATTATTGCGTGGATAGAAAAACGTATTCGGTGTCATACCGTGGTTTGACCACGGTATTCATAAAAATAACTAGTATTAGGTGTTTTTATATTTTTACTGGATCCCGCGATCAAGTCGCGGGATGACAGGATAGAATTGTGTCTGCACAACAACGCATGCTTGCAATGACGATTTGGTATCCACGCGGGAATGACATTGAAGCTATGAAACAAGCCCATTAACCTTGCGTAATTGCAGCTACTTCATCGGCAAAGTTTTTTTCTTCGTGTTCTATACCTTCACCAAGTTCGTATCTAATAAATTTGGCAATTTTAATTTCTGCACCGAGTTCTTTTTCAGCATTTTTAATTACTTCCGCAACGGTAAGTTTAGGTTCAAATAAGAAATTTTGCTGAAGTAATACAACTTCCGAGAAGAATTTACGTATTCTACCTTCTACCATTTTTGCTATAATATTATCAGGCTTTCCTTCTTCTTTAGATTTTTCAAAAAATACTTTTCTCTCACGCTCTACGAGTGCTTGATCCAAGCTTGAATCATCTATACTTTGCGGGTTATTTCCTGCTACATGAACAGCAATTTGTTTAGCTAAAGCTTCTAGTTTTGCTTTATCTTTTGCGTTAGACACAAGACCTACTAATACGGAAATTTTTCCTAAATTCGGTACAACTTCATTATGCACGTACGAACCGATTGCTCCTTCAGATATCTCTAATACATCCATACGACGTAATGTTAAATTTTCACCGATTGTAGCGATATTTTCTATAACTTCTTCTTCAACTGATTTACCGCTTTGCATTTTAAATGTTTTTAGCGTGTCTATAGTTTTTGCAATTACTGCAAGATTTGCAATCTCCTTAACTAGATCCTGAAACTGCTCATTTCTAGCAACAAAATCCGTTTCGGAATTTACTTCAATTACCACTCCGGTAAGCCCATCAACTTTTGCAGCAGTTAAACCTTCAGAAGCAATGCGTCCGGCTTTCTTTGCAGCAGCAGCTAAACCTTTCTTACGAAGAAAATCAATAGCTTCTTCAAAATTACCACTGGTTTCTATTAATGCTTTTTTGCAATCCATCATACCTGCACCGGTTTTTTCTCTTAATTCTTTAACTGCTACAGCACTTATATTTATTTCACTCATACCTTACTTTCTCCTTAATTATTATAATTTGGCTTGGGTTGTAGCTCGAAGAACGACCCCGGTGTCACCCCGTGGCTTGCTCCTAGGGTCTATAAAAACAATTTAAAATACTAATATTAATAATATTAGTATTTTTAAGCTGGATCCCGGGATCAAGTCGCGGGATGACAATGGGAAATCCAATCCATGCAACAACACTTATGCATTATCAGAATTTTTATTTTCATCGGCATCATTTAATACTTGCTCAAATTCTGTATTTGTCTCTTCATCAATATTTTTCGTTTTAGAGAATTTTTTAGCTTGTTTTAATTTAGAAACATTTTTAGAAGTTAACCCCTTATCTGTATGCTCTTGCATAGCACCCATATCAACTCCTGAAGCTTTCATTGATTCTTCAAGTCCTTGTAATGCCGCATCTGCAAATAAACTACAATAAAGTCTTATTGATCTTATAGAATCATCATTACCCGGAATCGGATAATCTACATTATCAGGATTAGAATTAGTATCAACTACTGCAACTATAGGAACATTAAGCTTTACCGCTTCATTAATTGCGATATGCTCTTTATTAGTGTCAATAACTACTAGAAGATCAGGTTTAGAATTAAGATTTCTAATACCGGCAAGAGATAGAAGTAATTTATCTTTCTTACGGCTCATATCGAGTATCTCTTTCTTAGTATAACCCATAAGTGCTTCTTCGTTTTCTAAGGTTTTGTCTAACTTATTTAGCTTTTCTATTGAACCCGCAATAGTTTTCCAGTTAGTTAGCATACCACCAAGCCATCTATGATTTACGTAATACTGCCCGCATTTTTCGGCATATTCCGCTATAATATCGCTTGCCTGTATTTTAGTACTTACAAATAATATTTTACCGTCTTTTTTTACAGTTTCATATATTGCATTCAAAGCAACGTTCATTAAAGCGACACTTTGTCTTAAATCGATTATATGAACATCATCACGTTTACCATATATATAAGATGCCATTTTAGGATTCCAGCGTGAGGTCTTGTGACCGAAATGCACGCCCGCATCTAATAATGCTTTAATGTTAACAGATGGTATTTTTGACATTTTTAAATTCTCCTAATTGTTAGTTTATACCTCCGTAAGATGTCCATTCTAATGAACTAACATATATCTTACGTGTGAATTTTTTGCTTAAGTTTTGGATAATCGTCATTGCGAGCAGCCGTAGACTGCGTGACAAGCTCATCAAATATCCTGTGAGATTGCTTCGATTACATAATTTCCTCGCAATGATGACTTACAAGCCCATAAATTATATACGCATATTGCGTAATTTACAAGCTTTTATTCTTTTCGCCAAATAGTAGTACCATCAGGTTGATCTTCTAGAATTATTTTTTCCTCTAATAACTGGTTACGAATTTGATCGGCTAATAACCAATTTTTGTGTTTTTTTGCTTCCAAACGCTTATTTACAAGCTCATTTATATAGAGTTCATCCACACCGCTATTAAACCACTCGTGTGGACTCTTATTCATTAAACCAATAAAATTAGCACAAGTAATAATAGCAGAAGCGTTAAGCTGCCTTTCTTCTTCAGTTTTAGAAATAAAAACACCTTTAGCGTAGTCATTAATGATTTTAACGGCAAGCGGCGTATTCATATCATCAAGTAAGCTTTGCATGAAATCATGAGGTAAATCTATTTTCTGCACATTAATATTTTCTATAGCTCTATACCAATAATCTAAAGTTTTCTTAGCATCTTCTATAGCTTTATCATTATAATCAAGAGGACGCCTATAGTGACTACTTAATAAAAATAACCTTACTACTTCTCCTTGAATTTGTTTATCCATTAAATCCCTTACAGTAATAAAATTACCAAGAGATTTACTCATTTTCTCACCGTTAACCGTTAGAAACCCATTATGTACCCAATATTTAGCATAGGTAGAACTTGGAAAAGCACATCTACTTTGAGCAATCTCATTGGTATGATGCGGAAAGATTAAATCTGCTCCGCCGCCGTGAATATCAAAATTCTCACCTAAATATTTGTAGCTCATGGCTGAACATTCAATATGCCATCCAGGGCGACCAAGTCCCCAGGGGCTTTCAAAATTCATATTTGCCGATTCATTTTGCTTTGCCGGTTTCCATAATACAAAATCTTGTGGATTTTTTTTGGTTTTACTATTTTCTACATGCACTCCCTCAAACATTTCTTCTAAATTTCGGTTAGATAATTCCGTATAATTTGGCGCTGATAAAACATCAAAATAAACATGATTATCAGCAATATATGCGTGATCTTTTGCTATTAAGCGTTCTATTATTGCGATCATTACATCAATATGCTTTGTAGCTTTCGGCTCAATACTAGGTAGCATACAACCTAAATATGCCATATTTTTATGAAACTCTTTCGTAACTTTATCAGTCAATTCATCAATAGTAACACCAAGTAGTGCAGCTCTATCGATAATTTTATCGTCAACATCCGTAATGTTACGTACATATTTTACTGCCTTCTCACCGAATATTTTTATAACTATACGATAAAGTAAATCATATACTACTCCCGACCTACTATTGCCTATATGAGGATTATAATAAACAGTCGGTCCACATACATACATTTTTACGTTATCTTGATCTTGAGGATTAAAAACCTCTTTAGTACGACTAAGAGTGTTATATAAGCGAAATTGAATTTGCATATTTTATATTTACCAAAAACTGAAGTACATTTCTTTCAAAATTAGTATTACATACTCCTTTTGAAAAAAGTTTAAAATTCGGAGTATACATTCACTTGTGATATATTAAACACATTTTGGCTAAAAAATTCATTGGTTAACAAAAATTAGTAATTAATAGTTCACATAAGTTAACAAAAATTATATTATTCGCCTCGTTTGTATTGAAAAAATAATAACTAATCGAGGTTTGAATGAATTTACAAAATTCCCACTCAAAAAAATATGTTTTAACATTTTTCATGTCAACATGTTTGTTGACTAGTAGCTTTTTAAGTACAAGTGCTAGAGCAGCAAGCTTTAAAGATTTAGTTAGTAAAACCCCGGCATGGGCAAAGCACAATTCAACACAGCAACAAAATATTTGGAAAGATTTGACTCCAACTGAAAAAATCAAAAAATGGCAAGAAGCAGCTTTAGTTCCTAGTTTTACTCAAGCACAAAATGATCTAGGCATAAAGTATAAGGAAACAGATTTATCAAGTTTTTTAGATAATACTAGACATAAAGCAAGACAAGCAAGAGCTGAAATTTTATTATACATCGAAAGAATAAAACAACAGGATTTTGATACAAAAAAACAAGCATATATTAATCAAGGTGTAGTTCCTACAGATATAGAAGCAGCAACAAATCTTGGAATAAGTTATGACCCTAGCAAAATAGACCATAATGTAGAACACGATCAAAAGGTACGTCGTGCAGAAAAAGACAAAAAGGCAGTAATCGAACTATATATCAGCTCAATAAACAGAGATATTAAATACAAACATTATGTTGATAATGATATTATCCCTGAAATGCAAGAAGTAAGGACTGCTCTTAACATGAATAAAGATGATGCACAATCTTTTGTTGCTTCAATAAGAACTGAAATTATGGAAAACGCAAAGGGACAATATATAGCCGATAGCCATATTCCTACAGAAAAAGAGTTAAAAAAGAAGTTTGGTATATCTCGTGATGATAATAGAGACGGCTATATTAAGTCAATAAGACTTAAAGTTATGGAAAACGCAAAGGGACAATATATAGCCGATAGCCATATTCCTACAGAAAAAGAGCTAGAACAGAAATTTGGTGCTGATAAAGGTGAGGCAACAAATTATATCGCATCAATAGCAACTCAGATGATGCTTGGTAAAAAATCGTACTATATAGATAATAATATTATCCCTAACACTGACGAATTAATGAATGAATTTAATATAGGACCAGTAAAAGCAACTTCTTATATAAACCAAATAAGAGCCGGAATAGAAGCAAAGCAGTTTCTAAACAACAATGATACTACTAAACCATCTACCGGACACTCTCAAAAAAAGAGCGGAAGCAAAAACGACCATTGGTATATGTCAAATCAAAGTATAAATGATACAGGAACATCTTCACGGATTTTCACAGGTAGAGAAAAGAAACAACGATATTTTTTTGATCCTATAAGTACTTTTAAAACTCACTTTAATACTAAAGCAAGTAAGGGTAATTTAACGCAGTCTCAACACACTATAAAGAGAATAATACAACAAGAAGAAAATATTGCAGAATTTAAAAATCTTATTAAAACAGATCCTATAGCAGCATTAACTCTTCAAGTAGGTAGTAGTTATAAACAAGAAGCAGTAACGACTATCTTAAGTGATTTTAATGATAATACTATTCAAAGGGTATTATTTAGCAATGATAAGGGACAATTAGATTTCAAGACCAATATTGACGTTAAAAATAGACCTATTTTACAAGAATTATTAGAAAATAGTTCTTCTGAAGAAAAAACTAAATTTGCTGAAAGAATTCAAGACTATGCAACACGAAATATATCTCATAGTCAATTTGAAGAAAAGGCACGATTAGATCTTATCAAACTAGCAGCAAGTAAAGATAAGCGTTCAGTAGAAAACTTTTTAACTCTGCAATTAGAGTTAAAAAACAGAATGCAACCCTATATTGTAAACAGCGCCTATATTTTAACACCAGAAATAGTAAAAGAAATAAATATAGAACTAAAAAATAAAGGGCTAATAAGAGATAGTTTAACTAAAGACTATATGATTAAACTAGCCAAAGAAGTAAATAACCACACATTAAATTCAGTAATTAAAGTAATATTATCTGATAGTAACATACTCAGCAATGAAACCAATAAAATTTTAGGGTTAGCAGTAGGTAATAATGCAAATAATTTAGAACAAACACAAAGCGGCATTCCGAATCCACCTCCTCTACCGCTAAATGGGGATATTCCAAATCCACCTCCTCTACCGCTAAACGGGGATATTCCAAATCCACCTCCTCTACCGCTAAACGGGGATATTCCAAATCCACCTCCTCTACCGCTAAACGGAAGCATGCCACCACCACCGCCCTTACATTCTCAAGGCTTTAGTAGCAACTCTAAACATTTTGATTTAAATCAGTTACAAACAGAATATCCTCACATACATTCGTTATATATTCAGTTTACTCACAATACTACTGTTCAATCAAAAGCACCACTTCAACCTACAGCTTCTAGTGCAACCAGCACAGGCAGAAGCACGCCAGAGACAGCTTATGCCAAACTATATGCAGAATATAGAACTGAGACAGGAGGTACAAAAGCTAATGATTTACAAGATCAGCTTATAAAAAGACAAGCTGATCTTACAAATGTTATACGTCAAATATTAACAGAATCATACGCCAACCAAGGAGCTGACGAGAAAACTCTTGTAAATTTATTTAGCATTTCAACCCCTGAAATCGCAGAAAAAGCTAAAGAAGCTTTTAACACCCTTGCTCAAGACCAGTATATAAAAGATATAACCGTAAATGGTAAGAAAACAATAACAAGCGAAGAGATAATTAAAAATCTTTTCAATGAAGACACTGATGATGCAGTAAAACGTATTTTATTATCGTCATGTAAAATATCTGAAGAATTAAAGAGACCTATTAAACTTGAATTCAATAAATCAGCATTGATTAGAGAGTTACAGGGCAAACAAAATCCGTTTGAACAATTAGAATTTGCCTATATTAATGCAAAAAACTTCGATCAAGATATATTTAGCAATAGAGTCGACGAGTTAATTAACAACCCTAATATATTAACTATAGTACAACAAGCTAATTTTTTAATAACAGAAGATACAAACTTAAGAAAAACAATTAATTCTGATCAAGCACAGGCTAAACTTGATGATTTAAGAACAGCTATTTTAAACACAATAAAATTTGAAGAATTAATTACAACAAATTTACCTCAACATGATTTTATTGCTATAGTAAAGGAAAAAGACCCCGCATTATTACAAGAGTTTTTAAAAGCTACTACTCTCAAACTAACAGGTAATAATAATTTAGATCAATTAAGATTAGCTTTGCCTTCATTTGCAGACATGAGCAATGAACAAATAAGAATTCTTGCTAATAAATTAAAGATGCCTATAATATTAAAAGCTATTCAAGAGTTAAAAGCTATTCAAGAGTGCTCGCAAGAAAAAGCTAAACAACACATCCATACCGAAAACATGCCACCACCACCACCACCACCGCCACTGCCTAATGCACACGATTTGAAATTAGCTTATCTAACAAGTTTAGGGATTACTAAATTCAATGCAAATACATCTACTTTTAAAACAACTCCAAAAACTTATCACTTTAGCTCCGATATAGCTTTAAGATATAAAGAATTTACTTTATCAGGACAAAAATCAGCAGGATATAAAGCAAAATACTCCGATGCCGATTTATTGCAAAAAGCTATAGTGGAATCAGTAGCATTTGAGCATTCAAAAAATTTATCTAAAGCTTATCAAAATAATAAGTATTTTGAACAAATCCAAGAAGCAGTCGACACTATGCACCCTCGCTTTATAGGTCCTAGAACTGAAATAGGACAAAACATACATAATATTTATACTTCTAAACTTTTGGAATTAACAAAAGATAAAGAATTTATTAAATATGTTAAAGATAATATTATACTTAGCAAAAAATTAACGGAGGTGTTTACTTCCGCTGACTCTGATTTTATAGGTCCTAGAACTGAAATAGGACAAAAAATACATGATATTTATATACAGCAATTGACAAAATATCCAGAGGAAGCGGTAAAAGAGGCATTTAATACTGCTCACCCTGATTTTATAGGTCCTAGAACTGAAATAGGGCAAGAAGTACATAATATTTATAAATCTCAACTTTTAGAGTTAGCAAAAGATAAAGAATTGTTTCTATTTGTTCAACAAGTACTAGTAGATTCTGCTGAACTAGAACAAAAATATGGTAGTGATATTCAATCAGAAAATAGTAACGATGAAAAGAAAGTAGGGCGTTTAGATAAGACAAAATTACGATTATTCCAACAAGAAAACGAAGCTACAAATGACGAATCCTCAACAAAGGATGATACACAACCTGAAGATAGCAATAAAAAGTCAGAGCAATCTGATTCAAAAACCGCTTTATCACCGAGATTATTGAGTTCTAACGATAGCAAAAATGATAAATCATCAGATTACAAAAAATCACTTCTAGCATTAAGATCTAGTGATGAAGACGATCAAGGGTATGCAACTGGGTATACAACTGATGAAGAAGAATTAGAAGAAAGCAATAGCACCACTGGCGAAGAATTAAAAAAAGATATATCAGATTACAAAAAATCACTTCTAGCATTAAGATCTAGTGATGAAGACGATCAAGGGTATGCAACTGATGAAGAAGAATTAGAAGAAGGCAATAGCACCACTGGCGAAGAATTAAAAAAAGATATAGTTTTAGAAAGCGAAGATGAAGCTATCGATGTATCATTCAAAACTGAAGCAATTACAGAACAAGATAAGGTGACACAGAGACAACAGGTCTCTGATGATACTAGTGGGAAAGTAGCAATATTAGTTCAGGCGACTTCAACTCTTCACAAACCTGTTCACTATAATATAAATGATAGATTAACGGTTGCTGCAATAGGGGCCGGTGATGAAGAAACTAGTATAAACAGAGGGGTATGGATTAGCGGCTTATACGGCATCAACAAACAAAGCATTTGGAAGAATATTCCAAAATATCAAAATCGTACAACCGGCATAACCATCGGGGCTGATGCTGAATTCATCAATAGTCATGATGTTATAGGAATAGCTTATAGCCGTTTGGCATCCCAAATTAAATATAATAAAAAACTAGGGAAAACAGCAGTTAACGGTCATCTTTTAAGCATTTACAGTCTAAAAGAACTAATTAAAGGTTTCTCATTGCAGACTATAACATCTTACGGTCATAATTATATTAAGAATAGATCTAAAAATATTAATAATATAATTGGAAAATATCAAAACAATAATTTAAGTGTTCAAACTTTATTAAATTATAAATATCGTACAAAATACGATTTACATTTTATTCCTAATATCGGTTTTCAATATGATTATTCAAGAGCTAGCAACTATAAAGAGTATAATGTAGATATAGAAAATCTCATGATTCAAAAGAAATCAAATCAATTATTTGAAAGTAGCCTTGGCGGTAAAATAGTGTTTAAGCCTATAGTGACCACAAACAATATAGTATTAACACCAAGTTTGTATGGTAATATTGAGCATCACTTCAATAATAAAAATACAAAAGTTAATGCAAAAGCGACTTTTAAAGGACAAACATTACAAGAAACAATTATTACACTAAAACAACCTAAGCTTGGATATAATATCGGTAGTAATATACTTATGAGTAGAAAAAATATCAATGTTCTACTTGAGTATAATTATTATACGCATAGAAAGTATCAAAGCCATCAAGGACTTATGAAACTAAAAGTCAATTTGTAAATCACCAATAGAAAATTTAAATAAGGATAAGCTTTTCCTAAGAGCTTATCCTTGCTTAATGAATAAACTTATTAAACCAAACTCCTGCATAGAATACTGGAGTACTAAGTATAGTAAAAAATAGTTTAAATGAATAGCTATTAAGTACAAGATGCCCTAATTGGTCAAAAGGAAAAATATTAAATAAGCTCATAATCCCAATTACAATAAAAGTATCGATAAATAAAGAAATTGCCGTACTAAAATTATTTCTGATCCATAAATAAATATTAATATAAACAAGTTGAGCTATATAACAGGCAAAAGTTGATACTAAAAAAGATATTAGTAGCTTCCAATTTATCCATGAGACTTATTATTAAAACTACTATTATATTAAAAATAATAGCAAGCTTTACACAAAAATTGGCTCTTTCTTTATCGTAAAACTCAGCTATTAAATCCGTTAATAAAAAAGTTAACGGGTAAAAAATTGCTCCTATAGATAATTCAAGAATATAAAAATTAAAAATATTAAGGTAAACAAATTTTTGCTATATTAAGTTTCCTACTATAATAAGGACTGTAAAAAACGTACATAAAATGATATAAATTTTTTCTTTTATATTAAATTCTATAGACATTTCTAAAATTATTTTAGGTACAAAAACATTGCTGTACTCTAATAATATATATTGGGAGTTCTGAAAACTATACTAAATTCTCTGATGTCATGCCATTGATCCATAGGTGTTGTTACATGACTCCTGTTATGTCATTCCCGCAAAAGCAGGAATCTAGTACTTTTATCTGTCACCCCATGGTCAAGCAACAGGGTGACACAGTGGACTTGACCGATCCACGCAACAACACCAACAAAGGTAGACAATGACAAGTATGAGAGATATTACTAAGATAAAACTGTAACTATTTAGCTATAGGTAAACTATTTTCTGCTTGATTTTCTTCAATTTCATTAATCTTAGAAACTAAATCAGATTTCTTTTTTGAGGAAAGGTTAGCAAGTACTATTGCATTTATTAAAAATAATGTTGTAAGTATTATAGTGCTTTTAGTAAGAAAATTACCGACTGTTTTAGCACTGACTACTCCCATATTATTACCGCCGCTTATACTACTAATTCCATCCGATCCGCTACGCTGCATCAGAATAACTATAATTAGCAATATTGCAATAGTAATATGTACAAAAAGAAGAATGTCTATCATATAATAAAATAATCGTTACCGTATTTTAAATGTAAATCATACATTAGTTTTATATTATTTGCAACTTAGCTTTATAAAATAAACATAATACTATAATAGTATCTGACAGAAACTAGACTAAAATCAGCATATGAATTTTTCAAGAAAGGTTAAAAACTCACCAAGCTTAGGATGTGTGGTGGTGCTACTAGGGGGAATCGAACCCCCGACCTCTTCATTACCAATGAAGTGCTCTACCCCTGAGCTATAGTAGCAAGATTATTTCAAACCCTTTTTGCCACATATTTGTCATTAAATCAAGAAAAATTTTGGACATTCGTTTACTCTTTACAAAAAAGCTCTTATTCGATCTCTTAATTCGCTCCACTTATATGTACCCCATCATAAGATGCTAATGTAGTTTCATTAGCATGCATCCCAAATTCTTGCTGTAAATAATCACTTAAAATCTTTAGTGTTTTTTCTTTGGTTTGGCATGCTAATATAATTTTATTATCTTGTACTAACTTGTGTAATTTGGGTATCTCTTCTGCAGTAACAAGCCTCATTGCCAAACAACCATTTTCTTCTTATTGTAGAAGGTCAGCCGTTACACTCGTAGTAACTCTATGATATGTACCGAATAAGTCTAGATCTATCCTTGAAATTGCTTCGTCACTAGTTACTTCTTTACAAGTTCTGGAATGATTGATGTATCCTCAGAGATACTGGCAAAGACTAATCCCTTTGCAGTTATTTTATGTTCACAAACATCGCCATAGTAATAACTCTTAGGTTTAAAGACTACAATTTTGTTATTAAATTCAACTAGGTTTGCAGGTTTTGTAATTTTTTTCATATTTTATCTAAACTTCTATTTTTGTAAAAAGATAAGGCAATCAATGCAAAAATACAGCTTAATATGACATAATAAACTGCTGAGGTTACATGCCCTGTTTTGTGTACTAAATATTCAAAGACAAGAGGCGTAGTACCACCAAAAATACTTGTAGCAGTGTTATATGAAATAGAGAGAGCAGTGTTACGTATATTTGTAGGATACAATTCTGCTTGTAATGCCGGTTCAGGACCGATATAGCTAGCAGCAAGTATAGCAAGTATCAATTGTGAGATAATTACACTTGTGAAGCCCCCATTCTCAAAATTATTAAGTAAAAATGGCGTTGTTACAATAATTATTATCAGATTAATTACAAAAATTTTCCTGCGACCTATAATATCGGATAGATAACCGCTTAATAAAGTTACGACTATCATAATCACGTAACACACGCTAGCAAGGCTATTTACCTCATTTTCAGTAAAGTTGCGGCTGATTTTTAAAAACGATACCAAGTAAATTGTAGTTAGATAGAATATTATCGAACCGGGAGCATTGATAAAAATCGAGATTAATATATCAAACCAATAATTGGTAATGACTTTTTTTAACGGTGATTGCAAAATCTTTTTCTGCTCTCTTAGATTTTTAAAATTCGGTGTTTCGTGTGTATTTTTTTTAATATAAAATGCTGCAAAAAGAATAAAAAAACCAAGTAAAAAAGGTATTCTCCAGCCAAAACTATCAAATTGTGAAGCTGTTAGGATATTCTTAACGATATAAGAAACAAAAGAACCAAGCAATAAACCGGCGCATATACTAGACATTGAAATACTACCGGTGAAGCCTTGGTGTTTATGGCTAGTATGCTCAATAACAAAGGAAATAGAGCCGGTCAAAACTCCCCCCATTGATAATCCTTGTAGAATTCGTACACAAATCATTAATATAGTCGCAGTTATACCGATAGTATGGTAAGTTGGTAATATTCCTATTAATACGGTTGGGGCAGACATACAAAATAACGCACTAGTTAAGGCTACTTTGCGTCCAAATCTATCACCGATAACACCAAAAAATATGCCGCCCAACGGTCTTGCCAAATAACCTATAGCAAATACTAAAAAAACTTGCAGTAAAGAAGTATTAGCATCATCATTTGGAAAAAATTTTGTTCCTATTATGGGTGCAAAATAACCGAATAATACATAATCATACCATTCAAAAATGTTAGCGATACCGCTTGAAAATACTAGTTTACTGCAATTCATGTTTTCTATTCATAGCTTTTTTTTCGGAATATATTATAAACAAGGTGGTAGGAATTATTATTACTGCTCCATGAAGTGTGCTTGTATCAGGAAATTCGTTAAATATGAAATATGCCGCTATTACCGAAATCACCAGCTCTAAATATCTATAAGGAGCGGTAGCGGTTGCATCTACCATGGAAAAAGCTTTAAGCAGGAAGAATAATATTAAGCTTCCGCTACTACCGAGTACAAACAATAAAGCTAATTCAAAACTACTAGGAGTTAGCCAATACTGCAATGCTACAGGTAACGACACTATAGCAGTTACTATTGCCGAATAAAATAGCATGCTAATCATCGATTCTTTTATTACGAATTTTTTATTAATAATATCAAGCATAGCAAATGAAATAGCGGCTAATACAAAATACAAAATTTCTGGGTTAAAATCCTCGGCATGCGGTTTAAGCGTAATAACAAGTCCTATAAATCCTACTACGGTAACTACCCATCTTGGCCAAATAATATTTTCGTTCAGAAAAAATACGGCAAGTATTAAAGTAAATAAAGGAATAGAAAAACTTACGACTGTTGCAGTAGTAACGGGAGCTATGGTAAGACCGTAAGTCCAAGAAGTCATACCGAAAAATAATAATAACCCTCTTAATATATGTACAAAAGGACGACTTGTTTTTAAAGTATTTTTACCATAATAAACAACAAAAGGTAGTAAAACTATGCTACTGAAAAAGAAGCGGAAAAAAGCTACTTCAAAGCTATGTAAACGAGTCCCAAGATATTTAGATATTACATCATTGGCACTACTACTTACTAAACTAAGTAAAAACCAACCTATACCGGTTAAATATGTTTTTAATGCATCATTCATTAATATGCTCCAATAATTTCTATAATTTTACTTAAATGTCTTGACTTTTAGCATAAAAGAATTCTATCTTTTATGACAATGGTATAAATATATAAACAAAAATTTTATATAATAATACGGTAATCAATTTTAAGCAAGTAAAGGTTATAATTATATGTTAAGAATAGTGAAAAAATTAGGGATAATTTTGTTTGTATCCACCATAAGTATTAATAGTTTTGCTAAAAGCATGTATGATGATGTAGACTCTGCTTCTGACTATGATAGTACACCGTATTACGAAAACGAAGGCAGTTTAGTTTTCAAGATACGTCTAGGAGGTGTTGTTTCAAGTGCTAAGCAAAAAGGATTACCTACTCCTACCTCTCCTCAACCTGTTTCAGTAGGCGAATTGGCAAAAAACGGTTATGGAGGTGATGCGTCCACTACTATATTCTTTAATAATTATTTAGCTACTGAATTATCACTTGGCTTTAATGTTTTACGCACTAAATATACATCCCTTGCAGCCGTTGCTCATAATTATGGCGTTGATAATGTTAAACTAGGAAAAAACAAACCTATTTATATGATTCCTGCAACAGTTACCGGACAATTTCATATAGCTCCTTACGGTGGAATAAGACCATATATAGGTATAGGTTATCACGGTTCTTATATGCTTACTCAAGCTACCGGTCTTAAAATTAGAAACGGACACGGTGCCGTAGGACAAATAGGTGTAGATTTTTATGCTAAAGACGATACTTTAATCAATATTGACGTAAGACAATTTTTCTTAAATCCTAAACTTGAGTATAAACCGAATTTAGTAGGTAATAAAACCATGACCTCTAAAGTTAAACTTAATCCTTTAATAGTTTCTATAGGTATAGGATTTACTTTTTAGCCTTATTGCATGGTTCTTGAAGCGTATTTGTCATCCCGCGACTTGATCGCGGGATCCAGTTTTTTTATTTTTTTTGGATCCCGTGGTCAAGCCGCGGGATGACACTAAATAGCTAATAATATAAACATACATTCACCTATGTCCCTACAAATTATCCAGTTATTATACTTAGTTGCGGCTGTTTGCTTTATTCTATCACTCAAATTCTTATCCTCACAGAAACAAGCACGTTTAGGCAGTACCATAGGTATTTTGGGGATGGCGATAGCAGTCATCGTTACTTTTTTCCTACCGGATTTTACTCATAAATTACCCATTATAGCAACCATATTATTAGGTGCTGTAATCGGCGGGATTATAGCACTTAAAATCTCCATGACAGCAATGCCTCAATTAGTAGCGGGATTTCACTCTTTTGTTGGTCTTGCTGCGGTATTTGTAGCTTATGCTACAGTACTTGCTCCTGAAAATTTTTCTATAGGAATAGCAGGAAGTTTACCGATTAATGCATTAATAGAAATATCAGTAGGCGTCTCTATCGGTGCTTTAACTTTTAGCGGTTCGATTATAGCTTTTCTAAAACTACAAGGCTTAATGAAAAGTAGCCAGTTAAAATTCTACGGTCAGCAATATATATGCTTATTAACGGCAATAATATTGGTTATTCTAGTAATATCGTTTATTCGTTCAGAGAATATATTTTTATTTAATCTAATAGTCTTTTTATCACTGTTAATCGGAGTATTACTAATAATACCGGTAGGCGGTGCAGATATGCCTGTTATAGTCTCAATGCTAAATTCTTATTCAGGTTTTGCGGCAGCAGGTATAGGCTTTACGCTTAGCAATAGCCTACTTATTATTACTGGAGCATTAGTCGGTAGTAGCGGAGCTATACTTAGCTATATAATGTGCAAAGCGATGAATCGCTCATTAATTAAGGTTATTTTTGGGGCGTTTTTGCCTGCACCTACTGGAATTAACAAGGATATAGACGACGATAAAATAGCAAAAACAAGCTGCCCTGAAGATGCGGCACATTTACTACTTAATACATCATCGGTGATAATTGTTCCCGGTTACGGTATGGCAGTAGCCCAATCTCAGCATATCATAAAAGAGATGGTTGATATATTAGAACGTTCAGATATTAATGTACGTTTTGCCGTACATCCGGTAGCAGGTAGAATGCCGGGGCATATGAATGTTTTACTTGCAGAAGCTAATATAGATTATGAGAAAGTACTTGAGCTTGAAGAAATTAATAGAGATTTCGCTACCACTGACGTAGTGCTTGTGATTGGTGCAAATGACGTAACTAATCCTGCTGCTAAAAATGATCCGAACAGTCCAATTTACGGTATGCCGGTACTCGATGTCGAAAAAGCACGTACGATTTTGTTTATTAAACGTTCTATGGCATCCGGATATGCAGGTATAAAAAATGCGCTATTTTATCACGATAATACTTTTATGTTATTCGGCGATGCTAAGAAAGTAGTTGAGGAGATAGTTAAGTTTCTAAATGAAGATTGACTTAAATAACTCTATTTGTTATAATTTCTTAAATTAAGCCAAAAAACCATTATCATGAATTCACAAAAAACATTACCGCTTCTGCCAAAAGCCACGGCTATATGGTTAATTGAAAATACTTCTTTAACTTTTAAACAAATTGCCGATTTTTGTGGTATTCATGAATTTGAAATAAAAGGTATGGCTGACGGTGAAGTAGCACACTCTATAAAAGGTTTAAATCCAATTGCAAACGGTCAGTTAACTTTAGAGGAAATTGAGCGTTGCAGTAAAGATCCTAATGCTAATTTACAAATTTCATATAACCCTGCTGATGAATTGATGAAAAATCAGAAAAAAAAACGTGCTAAATACACTCCTATAGCAAGACGTCAAGATAAACCGGATGCTATATATTGGTTATTGTCTAATTATCCGAACATCCAAGACCATCAAATAATTAAATTAATAGGTACTACTAAAATTACTATAGATGCTATTAGAACCCGTAGCCATTGGAATATGAATTCTATTCGTCCTCGTGATCCCGTATTACTGGGGATCTGTAGTCAAATAGACCTGAATAAAATAGTAGAAAGCCTAAAGCCTCCACAAAATCCTACAAAAGAATCATAAAATTATACTATCTGCTATCCTGCGAAAAGCTTGCTTACGTGAATTATTTTTGATTGTTACCCCACCTTGATCAGTGTTATTGCGTGGCTTGTTTATGTCATTTCTGTATAGTCAGAACATTGCTGGATGGACTGGTAAAATCCACTGTGTCACCCCATGGGTCAAGCCACGGGATCCAAAAAAATCTAAAATACTATTAATAGTATTTTAAGCTAGATTCCGTGGTCAAGCCACAGAATGACAACGGATGCGTTTTTCAATCCACACTGACAATACTTTTCTCACAAACGGATGTTTTTATGGAGTAGAAAAGTGATTATTGCCTAATAAATCGTTTATCGCTAGGTAAAGTATAATTTTTATCGGTAGAACGATAGGGACAAATATCAATTCCTCCACGCCTAGCATATACTATATAAATAGAAAGAAAATCAGGACTTATAGCGTTTTGAATATCTGTAAAAATACGCTCAGCACACTGCTCTGCAAACTCATTACAATTTCTAAAAGATATTAAATATTTCAGAAAAGAATCATATTTTAACTTTTTTCCTTTATATTTTATAACGATTGTACCCCAATCCGGTTGACTGGTTACTAGGCAATTTGATTTGAGTAAATTAGAATTAATCTCTTCTTCTACCAAAACATCTTCATACTCAATTAAACTATTATCGGGTGCACCGTAATTATTGCATACTATATCTAAATCATCGATATTTTTACCACTTGGAACACCAAATTCTACTTTTGTATTTATAGGAAATATACGTCCTGTTACTTTAGCGTGTGTAACATTACTTAGATCCTGCAAGATAATTCTTTCTAGTTCTTTTACTGATTCAACAACAAAGTTATTAAAAGAATTTAGATATAATTTAAATGATTTTGATTCTACTATATTTTCAGAATCCGTCGGTATATAAAAAGTTCCTACTCCAACCCATGGCTTACCGTTCTTATTAAGGCAAGATAGTTCATATGTATTCCAAACATCTACACCATAAAACGGAAGATTATTACTATTTATTCCAAGTTCGTTTCGATTATTTATACGTGGAATTTTAAATAATAAAGTCACATCATAACTATCTTTATAAGTACTTTTTTTACCAAGTAAAGAAGTAGATAAAGGCATTAATTATGCTCCTTGTGCTAAAATTTCTTTTTGTTGTAACTCATCATATTCTTTTAGCATATAACCACGTCCCCATACTGTGTCGATATAATCTCTACCGCCGGCAGCATCACTTAACTTTTTACGAAGTTTACAAATAAATACGTCAATAATTTTCATTTCCGGTTCATCAACACTACTATATAAGTGATTTAAGAACATTTCTTTAGTTAAGATAGTTCCTCTTCGGAGTATTAATAGCTCTAAAATAGCATATTCTTTGTTCGTCAAATGTACTTTTTTGCCTTCAACTTCTACACTTCTAGTATCTAGGTTTATACTAACCTTATCAAACCTAAATACTGATGCTGCATGACCTTTAGAACGTCTAACTATAGCTTTAATTCTAGCAATTAATTCCTCTCTTACAAACGGCTTGGTTAGATAATCATCGGCTCCGGAAGAGAAATCAGTAATCTTTTGATACGTATCCGTTAAGCTAGATAAAATTAAGATTGGGGTTTTTATTTTTGCAGCACGCAATCTTAGTAATATCTCAAAACCATTAATATCCGGTAACATAAGGTCTAAGATTACTAGATCATAACCACCAACTTTACCAAGTCTTAAACCTTCTACACCAACTGAAGCTTTATCGCAAACTATCCCTTCTGAAGCTAAAGTTAGTTCAATTAAGTTAGCCATTTCCGGCTCGCCTTCAATTAACAAAACTCGCATTATTTTTCTCCATAAAATTCAATTTTTATATTGTGCTATAATTTAATTACAGGTAATTATTGTTAACTAAATTATAATTTTTTATCTAGTGCTTTATACATTCATTAATAATATAAGTAAAGAATATTTAATCTTGATAAAATTTTTACTATTAAGCTCTATCTGTGGTTTAAAAACCATGGCGTTTAAAATGAAATGTATTAAATAATTAAATGATTTTCTTAGTTTTGATGCTCTGACATTTTCTTATGATATAAGGCACCAAAATCTATAGGATCAATCATTAAAGGCTGGAATCCTGCATCTTGAGTACAGCTAGCTATAATTTTTCTGGCAAATGGAAATATCATTGCCGGACAATGAACGGATAATAAAACCGGATGTTGTTCAGAATCAATATTAATTAAATTAAATACTCCAGCATATTTTAATTCTACCTGAAATAATTTATATTTCTCATTTCTTGCAATTGCCTCGATATTTAACTCTACTTCATAGAAACTTTCTTCCGATAAATTAGTAATATTTATATCTAGAGATAAATCAATTTGAGGGCGTTGATCCAAAGCCGCAAGAGAAGACGGGGCAGAAGGGTTCTCAAGAGATAAATCTTTTATATATTGTGCATTAACGGAAATATGCGGCATTGTCTCATTAGTATCAGTGTTTATTGTACTCATAAAAATCCTTGTTAAAAATTTAATATAATTTTCTACATAAAAAAGTTATGTTAGCGGTAAAGTTACGCCTACTTGTTTCATATATTTTCCTTGGCGATCGGCATATGAAGTATCACAAATTTGATCACTCTTTAAAAATAAAAACTGACAAGCTCCTTCATTTGCATATATTTTAGCAGGTAATGGAGTAGTATTAGAAAACTCTAAAGTTACATGTCCTTCCCACTCCGGTTCTAACGGAGTCACATTTACTATTATACCGCATCTTGCATAAGTGGACTTGCCGACACAAATAACTAATACATCACGCGGTATTTTAAAATATTCTATAGTTCTGCCAAGGGCAAAGCTATTAGGTGGGATAATACACACATCTACTTCTCTATCAACTAAATTATATTCACTGAAATTTTTTGGATCAACCGTAGTAGAATTTATATTGGTGAATATTTTAAATTCATTAGATACTCTAGCATCATAGCCGTAAGAAGATAAGCCGTAAGAAATAATCTTTTCTTTATTATGCACTCTTACCTGCTTTTCCGCAAAGGGCCTTATCATACTGTGATTTATCACAGCTTCTTTTATCCACTTATCTGACATTATAGCCATAATCACAACTTGATTTAATTAATAAACTAATGATTATAACTCATAATTATTTACAATACAAAATTTTTCTTTAAAACTATAAGTCTGAGATTACTTGAATAATGATAGTGATAATAATACAACATTATATATTTAAAATTAAATTATTACAAATTAAAATAGTTTTTTATTGTCAATTCTGAAAAGAATTATTATATTAATATAGTTAATTTATATTTATTAATACTAAAAATTTACTTTGTATTAGTAAATTTTATTTAAATTTATTAGGAGCTATTATTAAAGTGAAAAAATTATTATTAGCTGCAAGTATTATTTGCCTTGCATCGGCTGGTCTTGCCGAAGAAAATCCAACACCTGTTATTTCTAATTCTGATACTGAAATAAAATTAGAAGGATTCTATTTATTTGAAAACGGTTATATTAAACAGGATCACTTAATTTTATTTGATAAAAATGTAACTGATAACAGGAAAAAGCTAGGGTTTTACACGGAAGCAGCGTTTGCGGCCACTATTGCTAAAACTATCAATGATGTAATAGCAGGTGCTAAAATAGTGCTTCAGCCTACTACAAAAGTAAAAACCTCTACAAGTTATAATGGGTCACATATATTTATTGAAACTAGTTACGGTAAAGTAGAACTAGGCTCTCCTGCTGATGCAAGCGCTAAGTTGCGTATTACCGGTAATCAAGTAACTGCAGGTACCGGAGGATGGTCTAGATATGCTCTACTTGACGGTCAATATATGCGATATAATGGTTTAAAATCGGATTTTGATACTAATGCTAGCTTTTATCTTGAGTCATACTCTAATTCTTTTGATCAAATCAATGATAAAGCTGAGAGAGCTAGAAGATTGAATTTTTTCACGCCTAAAATGAAAGGCTTCCAAGCCGGAGTTTCTTATACTCCCGATACTGCTAATACAGGCGGTAATAGAGATATAAATAATTTAACGCTTGAAAGCTCAGGCAGAAACGGAGTTAGTGTTTCTAAAACCGGAATAAAGACGGTTAAATTAGAGAATAACGAAACCATGACTATTAATCAGAATATTAGGGATGCTTTTTCTGCCGGCTTAACTTATGAACATGAAATTAGCGAAGATGCAGACTTAAAACTATCTGTCACCGGAGAATACGGTAAACCTGCTCGTCGTCTTATTCATGCTAAAATGGACGGAACTACAATTCAAGTGCTTAATACCTATAAACTTTCTAATTTAAAAGCATATAATCTTGGAGCTGTATTTACTTATGGTAATTTCTCTTGTGGTGCTTCTTATGGTAATTTAGGTAAAAGCTTAACCGCGAAGGAATATTATAAAGTCGGTCGTGATACCTATTATTACAATGGAGCAATTGCTTATGGACAAGGACCTATAAAAACAAGTCTTGAATATCTTAAAACTTCAAGATATAAAAACACCGTTGATGCTGTAAGCCTCGCTACTGAATATAAGATCATGCCTGGTTTATTACCATATGCTGAAATTTCTCATTTCCAAGCTAAAGGTAAACCTGTATATTACCCTGAAGCACCTAGTAAAACAACACGAGGTACTGTTGGTCTTATAGGTACAAAACTTAAGTTTTAATTATTTACAAATTAATTGCCATCACTATTATAATCAAGGCTTAGAGTAAGCTTATGCCTTGATTATTATATTTTTTTTAATTGAACTATCAATAAACTTTGTTCCGTCGTTGTAATAATCTTGTTTTCTCTTCTGTTAAATCTTTAAACCATTCTATTAGCTTACAGTACTCTAATTCTTGTCAAATTATGCTTAGCTTTTGTACTTCAAGTACCGGCCCAAAACTTGAAAAATTTATTTTATACTGCCTTTTGATTAAATAAAATTATATATTTTACTTTTTTATTTTTAGATATTGATTTTCTCTGATTACCATATATTGTGATGCAACCACAATATATGGTAATCATGTGATATATGATTTTTATTATTTTAAAACAGGAGTAACACTATGAATCATGCTCAATTTACAAGCTCAGGATATTCCTTTGTAAATGGATTAAAAGCAGTTACAAGATATGCAACCGCTTCTAAATTATTATTTAAAGATACATATAATTTTGTTTCTAGTTCCAACTTAAAAAATATTTACAATATTACATGCTTTAAATATTCAGAAAGTCTATACAAAAGACAGGGATTTTGAGGCAGCATTGAAGTTTTTTAATATGCAACAGGATAATTCTCTAAAGATATGTAACTCAGAACATCGAAAACCAGCATCAGAGGACAATGAAAATCTTTTCCCTCCTATATTAATAGGATGAAAATCTATTATTTTTTGGGAAGCCCATAGGAGGTAATTTACCGGTACTACCTCTTTTGCCTAAAAATGCAACAATGTTTTTCTCAAGTTTTACTTTTCCATTGTTATTCCAACCTAAGCCGTCTTCTTTATTGAATATTTTAATATCTAGAAGCTTAGCATTCTTAAATTTTTGCAGCGTTACACCTTGCCCTTTTTTCATTTCAGGTATTTCATCTATATTAAATACCAATAATTTACGACTTTCACCGATACAAGCAATACTATCACCGTTTACAGGTAAACAAGCTATACATACATGACCATCCGGTACATTCATAATTTGCTTTCCTGTTTTTGTTTGAGCCATTACTTCATTTGAATTAACTAAAAACCCTTTACCTACACTACTTGCAAGTAATAAAAGCTGATCAGGTTTATAGACTAAAATATTCGTAATATCGTTATTACCTATATCCACAAGTAGCTTTATAGATTCCCCTGTTCCTTTACCTTTGGAAATATTATCGGCAAGCAAAGTAAAAAATCTGCCTTCTGAACTAACTATTAATATTTTATCAGTCGTGTAAGCTTCTAAAATAAATTTTTCTGCATCACCTTCTTTATATTTGATAGTCGATAAATCGGTGTTATGACCTTTTAACGAACGCACCCACCCCATTTTTGAGCAGATAATAGTAATCGGCTCTTTAGTAATGAAAGCCGTTATATCAACTACTTGATTAGTAAACGTTACTTCCTCAAAGCTTGTACGCCTTGCTCCTATTACCGTATTTAATCCAAATTTCGTTTGTACTGTTTTGATTTCTTTTTTAACTATTTTCCATAGTTCTTTAGGATTATTTAGAATTTCTTCTAATATAGCTTGTTGTTTCTGCAAATTACTATGCTCATTAATAATTTCCTGCTCTTCAAGCTTGCGAAGCGAGCGAAGACGGGTATTTAATATCGCTTCTACTTGTATTTCGGTTAGTTTAAACCGCTCCATTATTATCGCTTTTGGCTCATCTTCTTCACGAATAATTGTAATTATCTCATCAAGATTTAGATAAGCTATCCTAAGCCCTTTTAGAATTTCTAAACGATGCTTGATTTTGTTTAAAAGATAAGTTGATCTGCGAGTAACAATATTTTGTCTATGATATAGAAACTCTTGTAAAATCTCTAAAATATTCATTACTCTCGGCACGTTATTACTGCCGATCACATTCATATTTAACTGAATGCGGCTTTCTAAATTCGTTAGCTTGAATAGAGATTCCATAACTATTTGCGGATCACATCCCCGATCTCTCGGCTCTATAACCAACCTTATAATGTCTGTTGATTCATCTCTAATATTGCTAACAAGGGGAATTTTTTTATCCTTTAGTAATATTGCTATTTGTTCTATAAGTTTTGATTTCTGAACCTGATAAGGTATCTCGGTTACAACTATCTGATATGTACCGTAACTTAGCTCCTCTTTTTCCCATCTGCTTCTCACTCTAAGACTACCACGTCCAGTAGTATATGCAGCATTAATAACTTCAGCTTTATCAATAATTATGCCGCCGGTCGGAAAATCAGGACCTTTGACAAAGTTCATTATATCGTTAATTTCAGCTTTCGGATAGTTAATTAAATGTATTAGAGCATCACAAAGCTCATGTAAATTATGCGGCGGTATATTGGTTGCCATACCGACTGCTATCCCTTCAGAACCATTAGCTAGTAAATTCGGAAAACTTGCCGGCATTATTACCGGTTCTAAATCGGAACCATCATAAGTAGGGCGAAAATCTACCGTATCTTTATCGATGTCCTCCATTAATAACGTACATATGTCCGTCATACGTGATTCGGTATAACGCATAGCTGCTGCATTATCACCGTCGATAGAGCCGAAATTACCCTGCCCATCAATTAAAGGATAACGCAACGAAAAATGCTGAGCAAGGCGTACCAAGGTATCATACACTGCCACATCACCGTGCGGGTGGTATTTACCTATTACGTCACCGACTACCCTCGCACATTTCTTATAGCCGGAATTCGGCTCAAGCCTTAACTGTAGCATTGCGTATAATAACCTACGATGTACAGGCTTGAGTCCGTCACGTACGTCAGGAAGTGAACGTGACATAATTGTTGATAACGCATAAGCAAGATAACGCTCTGATAATGCATTACCAAAGTCAATATTTTCTATTTTAGCTTCTTTCATAAGTTATTTAGTTTTTATTTATAGTCGTTGTTGCGTGGTTCTCTATGTCATTCCTGCGAAAACAGGAATCCAGAAAAAAAGTATAAACACAGCAAATTCTTAAAATTAAAAGCTCGCTTTATGATAGATTTCTGCTTTCGCAGGAATGACATAAGAGTATACAAATATCACTTCAACACACAACTCTGCTTATTATAAGCTAATTTCTTACAAACCGCTTTAGCTTGACTAAAACTACCATAATCACCGGCTAAGATTAAATAGAAAAATTTGCCATCGTCATATTTAACTTTTTTGGTTGTGATAACAACATTTTTAAGAATTTTTGGGAATTGCTTTTTTATTCTTTCCCCTTCTTTCATTGCTTCTGCTTCAGATTTTACCGAACCTAGTTGTACTTTATAACTTTCATTATTTTTACAATTTTTAGCATTACTAACCTTATCTTTACTTCCTTTTTCAAGCTTTATTATATTTAAATCCGTTTCATTTTTGGAGTTATTATTTGGCTCTATTAATGCAATAAGGTTAGATATTTCATCAAAAGATTCATCGCTTTGACTTTGGTTGCGAGAATCTATACTCATAGGTTTCTCAGGGTCAGGAAGCAATTTTACGGTTTTAATATTTGTATCTTTAGCAATAAGATTTTCATATATTGTACTATGTACTGCGGCTATTTGGTTATTTGCTATTATAGACGGTTTTATTTTTGTAGGCAGCTCATCAGGATAAATAGTAATTACCGGCTTGCTATTCTGATAATATTGATAACCAAAATAAATAGCGGACATACATACTAAAAATACTAGCAATATTTTAATAAAAATATTATTGATCATATTTAGTAATTTGATAATAGAAAAACGTCATTGCTAGGAAAAATTGTAAGTTTTGACGAAGCACTCTCAGGAGTATTATTTCATGAGATTGCCACGCAGCCTACGGCTGCTCACAATGACGACTCGGTATCCACATGAGCAATACCTCCTTGCAATGACGATGAAAACCTAACTACATTTTGTTCATTGGTTCTACACCTATCACTTCGAGACCGCTAGCTATAACTTTCTGTATGGCACTTGCAAGAGCAAGGCGTGCTAGAGTTAATTCTTTATTGCTCTCAATTACAAATCTATACTCGCTATTTTCTTTACCGAAATTCCACATAGAATGAAATTTTGAGGCTAAATTTATTAAATAAAATGCGATGCGATGCGGTTCAAAATATTTTGCAGATGCTTCTAATGTTTTTGTCCAGCTAACCAAAAGTTTTATAATCTCAATTTCTTCTTCAGAGGATAATAAAGATAAATCATACTTACCTGATTCAAAGTTATTATAAGATTCAGGCATTAATTCTCTAGCTTTTGATAAAATAGATATCGTTCTCACATGTGCATATTGTACATAAAAGATAGGATTTTCTCTTGATTGTTCTTTCACTTTTACCAAATCAAAATCAAGTGGCTTATCATTTTGTCTAGTCAACATCATAAATCTTATGATATCTTTCCCCACCTCATTATTTACGTCTTGCACACTAGCAAAGCTCCCAAGACGTTTTGACATTTTAACCGGCACACCGTTTTCAACGAAATTAACCAATTGACAGATTTTAACGTCCACTTTAACCTGCTCCTTACCTAAAGCTTTAACTATTGCCTCAATTCTTTTAACATATCCACTATGATCGGCACCCAGTACATAAATTAAGTGATTCGCTCCCCGCTCTATTTTATCCTTAGCATATGCAAGATCAGAAGCAAAATAAGACCAACTTCCATCAGCTTTTTCTATAGGACGATCTTGACTATCACCGTACTTAGTAGATTTAAATAATTTTTGAACTCTATTATCCCACTCTTCGTGAATTTTACCTTTAGGGGCAGGTAACGTACCTTCATAAATTAGCCCCATACTCTCCAGTAGTTTAACTGTTTCCTCTATCTCACCTTTATCATGCAATGATTGCTCAGAGAAAAATATATCATGTTTAATCCCTAAATCTGCTAAATCTTTTCTATTTAAATCAAGCATTTTTTCTACGGCAAAACTTTTAATTATTTTGAACCTTTCATCATAGTTCATCGTTAATAATTTATTGCCGTATTCTTTCGCTAAAATTTGCCCAAGCGGAATTAAATACTCTCCCGGATATAACCCGGCAGGGATAGTAATTTGCTCACCTAAAGCTTCTTTATAACGTAATAATACAGTACTAACTAAATCATTTATTTGTGAGCCTGCATCATTAACATAATATTCTTTTGTAACGGAATAACTTACCTTTTGCAAAATCCTTGCTAGCACATCACCATATACCGCACCCCTAGCATGCCCTATATGCATTGGACCGGTGGGATTTGCCGAAACATACTCGATGTTAATATTTCTGCTTTTATCTATATCAATTTCAAAAAACTTTTCTTCATGCTGTAAAATATCCTTTATTGATGCCTGCCAACTATCAGCTTTTATAGTAAAATTAATAAATCCCGGTCCTGCTATTTCTATACTTGCAATATAAGGTAATGTTATAAGGACTTCTTTAAATTTTAAAGCCACTTCCCGAGGAGCAATACTTTCTTTAGCTGCAATAATCATTGCAACATTACTTGATAAATCACCGTTAAAACTATCTTTCGGTATGTCAATAGTAGCAGTATTTGCTATTGCTTGATTATTATATAATTGCTTGCTTGCCACAATTATATCTTGTTTCAATTGATTAAATATGTTCATAATTATTAAATGTTATTAAAATTCAGCGAATAGAATTCTTACAAACGCTTGCTAATAAGGAGGAATTTGTAGGAGACACAGAACGCAGCACCGCAGCGACGCACAAATTACCCTTAGAAGCAAGTTATGTAGGAAGTCGAGCAGAGCTGATTATATTCCTGAATGGCGAAACGGTCAGTCATCCCTGCTATATAATCAGCAATAACTCTAGCTTTACTATATGTTTCATTAGAGTCTATTAGCATTTTCCAATTAACCGGCAATAAATTAATATCATCCATATAAACCTTAAACAGCCCTTGTACGATTTTAGTACATTTAAGGCTGATGGCCGTAATTTTATTACTTTTATAAACTCGCTCATGAAGAAACTTCTTAGTTTCCTTAATATTTTTATTAGTTTTTTCCGTAAAATCCACTATCTGATAATTTAAGTTACGTATCTCATCTATGTTAGTAATTTTTTCTTTATTTAAATTTTCTTTTGTTTGCCATAATAAATCGGTAATTAACTCATGTATTAGCTTACGTACTACCTCATAAATCAGACATGAGGAACTAATATTTTTAAATTTTGACTTGAGTTCAACAACATGTTGATCAATATATTTAAGTTCAGCAAGACTATTAAAATCGATAATTTTAGCACCGATACTATCTTCCAAATCATGCGAAATATAGCTAATATCATCGGCAAGAGCTGCTATTTGAGCCTCTGCTGATGCATAGGTACTAAGTTCTAAATCATTTTGCTTATTATACTCTGCTATATATTCATTTATCTCGCCTAGTATAGGACCGTTATGTTTTACTATTCCTTCTAAAACTTCCCATGTTAAATTTACTCCATTATAAGCCGCATATCTTTTTTCAAGTAATGTTAGTATTTTTAAAGATTGAGCATTATGAGAAAAGCCGTTATACTCTCTCATACATTCATTTAAAGCCCGCTCTCCCGCATGACCGAAAGGCGTATGCCCAAGATCATGAGCAAGTGCTATTGTCTCAGCTAAATCATTTGATAAATTTAAAGTACTAGCGACCGAACGTGCAACAGTCGAAACCTCTAGAGAATGAGTTAGCCTATTTCTGTAATGATCTCCCTCGTGATTAATAAAAACTTGAGTTTTATATTGCAAACGCCTAAATGCATTAGTATGTATAATGCGATCACGATCACGTTCAAACTCGTTTCTATAAGAGGTCGGGATTTCCTTATATAATCTTCCCCTACTTTTAAGAGGATCAGAAGCGTATGAAGCAAGCATCGTTATCCTTTATTTTGAAAGACGTTGTTGTGGTTCTAACTTTTCGTCATTGCGAGGAAATTGCATAGCAATCTCAGGAGTTTGTTATTATTTCATGAGATTACCACGCAGCCTACGGCTGTTCGCAATGCCGATTGGGTATCCACACAACAAAGCCAACTTGAAAAATATCAAGATATACTATATAATTTATGAGACTTTTACAAGGTAATTTTAAGTGACGATAACAATTACGGATAGAGCTTTTGAACGGGTTTGCGAGTTAGTAAAGCTAGAAAAAGATAAGAATTTAGTACTGCGAGTTTCGGTTGATAGCGGCGGTTGCTCAGGACTTATGTATAATTATGAACTAGTCTCAAAAGATAATATAGAGCAAGATGATTATGTCATTACTAAACATAATGCTACAATTATTATTGATCCTATCTCTCAAAAATTTATGCTAGATTGCACTCTTGATTTTATAGAAGAACTAGGCAGTTCATATTTCAACGTTAGTAATCCGCAAGCTAAAGCAAAATGCGGCTGCGGTAATTCTTTCTCGGTGTAAATGCAAGTATTGCGAGTGGGCATTGTTATTAGAATGCCGATGTCATTCCTGCAACAGCAGCAATGACATCGCAACGTCAAACTTTTAATGTTAATCATTAAGTTGCATAGTTGCTCCAACCTACCTCAACTTCGTCATTATTATCATAAGGAGGACGCTCTACTTCATTACTATTAACGTTATTATCTTTATCTTCTTCGTTATCTGAAGCATTACTACCTAATGTTAATATAAACACTTGGACTTGTTGAGAGCTATTAAACTTTATTTTAATGTTTCAGCTTGAGATTTTCTTAAATTTAGTCCTTGTCCTTTACATTGCTCCGTAGAGAGAATTTTAAGGCCTTGAGATTGGCTTATTAAATCATCGCATACCAAAACTCCTTAGTCCTAAGTATTTCCTTATTCTTGTTGTTGAGTTTTGAAATCCATTATTTCTGCATCAGAGCAAACCTCGGTAATAAGTTTTACTAAGTCAGGATGATCATTTAACGATCTGCCCAAAGGATCATTATAAGTAAATATTATCTTATTTGTATCATTATCTCATATTTACCCAATGCCTATGTCCTGTATTAATTGGAATTTGTTTACTTCTTGTTGATTATTAGTCAATTGCTCATTTTGATTTTGACTTCTGGCCACTCCTTGGCTTGCAGCTCCGGCAGTGAAATAAAATCATTTATTATAGTCTGTGTATCACTTAAAAATTTTGTTCTGTCAGCCTCTTTAGTAACTATACTCAGATCTTCCATCTTACCTTTGTCAAGCATTGAGAGTATAAAAGCAGTATTTTCCTCCATCTCCGTACTATAAACTTTATGAACTTTTAACAATAATTTTTGTTCTTCCTGAGGGCTAGCTATACTTGCAGCCTTTAAATATTCAAAAGCAGCTAGCGGTATTAAATTTAATTTAAGTAAAAATTCTTCTAAAGATATATAAAGATCTTTTTTTAAAGATAGATAATGCTCTACTTCTTTTTTATTCTTAGGGATGTTAAAAATTTCTCTAAGAATAAACTATATCGAGTCTATACTTAAACTTACCTTGAAATGAGTACTAATATATTCTCTTATTGCTCTAAACCAATCTAATTCCGATTTACTATTTTCATAGATCATACCTCAATAATAATGAGCATTGGCTTTTATTTCATTTATAGATATAATAATATGCTCAGCTTGCGATCCCGTAAGTTTATCAAGCCATTCTAATGCTTCTTTATAATATTTTTTTTGTTCTTTATTAGATTCTACATTATCGGTTACTTGATAAGGTTTTAATTTTATATTATTATTTACTCCGTCAAAAATCATTTATATTTATATTTTTCTGTTTAGGACTACCAAGCAGTGTACTGCCAACTGCTTTTATTTGATTCCATATAATAATTATACCTATAAATTATTTGCATTTATATAAATAAAAACATTTATGATCTATAAGCTGAATAAATCAATATTAATACTATTTAAAAAAATTCTAAATAGTAAATTTACAACAAAGATTTAAAGGCGAATTTGTGAAATTCTAACGATAAGAAAGTTCTATTTTTTATATTGTAAAAAATTATTACTTCTATTTTAAAATTGAATTAATAGGGGATATTTATATATATTTTGAAAGGTAAAATTTGAAGTTATTTTTCTTTTGTAATTTTATCATATTTTTTTAGTTTGATAAGAATAGACTCTAGATTATCCAACTTCATCATACATGGACCATCGCTTGGAGCGTTATCGGGGTCTTGATGTACTTCCATATACATACCGGCGATACCTACAGAAGTTGCTGCCTTTGCAAGTAACTCTACATATTTTCTTTCTCCGCCGGTACTGCCTCCTAGCCCACCCGGTTGCTGAACGGAATGTGTGGCATCAAAAACTACAGGTACATTTAACTCTGCCATTATTGCAAGACTACGCATATCAGATACCAAGTTATTATAGCCAAAACATGCTCCTCGCTCTGTAAATAATATATCCTTTACTCCAAAAGTTTCTAGTTTTGTTTGTACATTTTTCATATCCCACGGAGCTAGAAACTGTCCTTTTTTTACTTTTACTATTTTACCTGTTTTTGCTGCAGCTTGAAGCAAGTCGGTTTGTCTACATAAAAATGCCGGAATTTGTAAAATATCTGCTACTTCAGCTGTTGCAGTACATTGACTCTCTGAATGAACATCAGTAACAATAGGGCAATCGAATTCAGATTTTACTTTTGATAAAATTTCTAAACCTTTCTCAATACCAACTCCTCTAATCCCATGTACGGAAGTTCTATTAGCTTTATCAAAAGAAGATTTATAAATAAATGGAATCTCAAGCTTGCTAGTTAATTTAACAAGTTTTTCTGCCATAAACAACGCATGATCTTTTCCTTCAATCTGACAAGGCCCTGTAATTAGAACAAACGGTAAATCATTTCCTATTTTGATATTGTTAAGTTTTACTACTTTTTGCATAATTCTTAGATTTAATCAATTGAGCGAGGCACGGATTAGTGTTTCTCTGTTATATCAGGCACTGATTCATTTTCTATTAAGTCATTATTAATTATTAGTGTATAATATTTTTCTTTTATTGTCGTTAAATCATAACTACCATGATAATAACCTTCTAGGTTAATAATTTTTTTTAAATAAAAATTTACCTGCTCTGTTTCTAACGGTTCATCTATATTTTTTACAATAGATGACTTAATATTAATTAAATACGCTTTTATTTTTTTTAATTCTTTAATAATTATAAAAATATCATGCGGTTTTGTTACCAATATTCCTACAAACAAAATTAATAATATTTGCGTTAAAGACATATTTATATTAATTTCTTATGTTTATATTTTGGATTTAAAATACTTTCCCCGTTAGTACTTAGCATATATTCATGATAATCTTGATAATTTCCTTCAAACCATGTAGCATTATTTTCTTTATCATATGATATAATATGAGTGGTTATTCTATCTAAAAACCATCTATCATGACTAATCACTAATACACAACCTGCAAAATCTAAAATAGCATCTTCAAGTGCTCTTAACGTATCAATATCTAAATCATTAGACGGCTCATCTAATAATATAACATTTGCTCCTTCTTTTAGTAATTTTGCCAAATGTACTCTGTTACGTTCTCCACCTGAAAGTTGTCCAACTTTTTTTTGTTGATCACCGCCTCTAAAATTAAAAGCTGCACAATAAGCTCTACTTTTAATTATTCTATTACCAAGTTGTAATTCATCTAGACCTTCTGAAATTTCTTCCCATATAGTCTTATTATCATCTAAATGATCCCGTGATTGATCGACATAACCTAATTTTACCGTTTGACCAATTTTAATAGAACCACTATCTGGCATTATTTTACCTGTAATAATATTAAATAAAGTAGACTTACCTGCTCCATTCGGTCCAATAATTCCTACAATAGCTCCACGTGGAACTTTAAAACTAAAATCTGATAATAATATTTTATTATTAAATTTTTTAGCTATATGTTCTGCTTCAATAACAAGATCACCTAAACGAGGTCCGTTAGGTATAATTATTTGAGTAGGATCAGTTTTTTGTTCTTGTTGTTTATTTAATAACTCTTGATATGCTGTAATACGTGCTTTATTTTTTGATTGTCTAGCTTTTGGAGTTTGACGAATCCATTCAAGTTCACGATTCAATTGTTTTTTTCTATCATCGTCTTCTTTACTTTCTAAAGCTAATTTTTTTTGCTTCTGCTCAAGCCAAGAACTATAATTTAATTCCCACGGTATACAATTTCCACGATCTATTTCTAATATCCATTCTGTAACATTATCTAAAAAATAACGATCATGGGTAATTACTATTACAGTACCTTCATAATGCTTTAAATAATCCTCAAGCCAAGAAACTGATTCTGCATCCAAATGATTTGTAGGTTCATCAAGTAACAACATATCAGGTTTCTCTAAAAGCAATTTACATAAAGCCACTCTTCTTTTTTCTCCACCGGAAATTTTTGTAATATCTGCTTCTTTTGGTGGGCAACGTAAAGCAAGCATTGCGATCTCTATTTCACGTTCTAGATTCCATCCATCACAATTGTCTATTTTTTCTTGCAATTCTGCTTGTTTATCAAAAAGCTTTTGCATTTCTTCATCAGCGATTTCAGCAGCAAATTTGTTACTTATATAATTAAATTCATCAATAAGTTTTTTCTTTTCATGAAGACCTTCTATGATATTATCAAAAACATTTTTACTAGCATCAAGATACGGTTCTTGAGGTAAATATCCTACTTTTATACCAATTTTAGCTGTTGCTTTACCTTCAAACTCTTTATCAATACCTGCCATTATTTTTAATAAAGTCGATTTGCCTGCTCCATTTGGACCTATTATACCGATTTTAGCTTTTGGTAAAAATGATAAATTTGTTTCTTTTAAAATTCGTTTACCATTTATAATTTTGCTTAAACCAACCATTTCATAAACATATTGATATGACATAAATTACTTATTTCCTTATATTATTATTACTACTGTATTGTATGAATTTATTGCTCTATGATCATATAATTCAAAATTAGACATTGTAATTTCTATCATTGTTTTTCTCGTTTAGATATTTATTTTAAGAAATAACTGTATATATACTTTAATTTTAGCAGCTTGAGGATTGTGTATACTTTTATACTTATAATTTTTCGTTCAAGCTTATTGATAATTTTTCCATATGCATTTTAATTTAATTTTAACAATATCAAGTCTAATTCTTCCAAATCTTTATAATGAAATATTAATTTTCCGCCTAATGGATAATTTTCTATTGTTATTTTTATACCAAATTTTTCTGATAAAACTTTTACTAATAATTCTAGATCATTATTCGTAGTGTTGTCCTTTAAAAAACGCTTTCCTATTTTGTTATTATTGTTCGGGGATTTTGTATACTCATTTTTATACCATTGTCTTACTAGTTCTTCTGTTTGACGTACATTTAAATCATTATTTATAATATAATCGGCTATTACTTCTGCATGTTCATGATTTATTAAACACCGAGCTTGACCCATACTCAGTATATTTTCATTTACTTTATCTTGAATAGACTGCGGCAAATTATTAAGCCTTAATAAATTAGCTATATGACTACGACTTTTACCAAGCCTTTCAGCTAATTTTTCTACCGTATAATTAAAATTTTCTATTAAATATTTAAAGCCACGCGCTTCTTCCATCACTGTTAAATCAGTTCTTTGTATATTCTCAATTAATGCTATTTCCATACTTTCTCTAGCATCTAAATTTTTGATAATTACCGGTATCTCTAAAACTTTTGCTAATTTACATGCACGCCAGCGTCGCTCTCCTGCTATAATTTGGAAATTATTATCAACAATAATAGGCTGTAATAAACCATTATTCAATATAGAATCTGCTAATTCTTTTATTTTATCATATTCAAAGTTTTTTCTAGGCTGATTCTCGTTTGGTCTTATTTTATCAATATTTATTATTTGTACTATTTCTGATTCTATAGAAATAACTTCTTCTCCAAGTAATGAAGATAATCCTCTTCCTAGTCCTTTATTTTTCGCCATATCTTTCTAAGATTTCTTTTGTAAGTTCTATATATGCAACTGCTCCCGAACATTTATAATCATATATAATAGCCGGTTTTCCATATGAAGGAGCTTCAGATAGTTTAATATTTCTTGGAATAACGGTTTTAAATACTAATTCTCCTAAGCATTTTCTAACATCATCTTCTACTTGTTCAGTTAAACGATTACGCTTATCATACATTGTAAATAATATACCTGCAATCTTTATCTTAGGATTTAATTTTTTCTCTACAATTTCAATTGTTTTTAACAAATGACTTAATCCTTCTAAAGAATAAAAATCACATTGCATTGGAATCAGTACTTCATCGCTTGCAACTAAAGCGTTTACCGTTAATAAATTTAATGAAGGAGGGCAATCAATAATTATATAATCATATAATATTTTTATTTCTGCCAATAGCTTCATTAAAATATATTCTCGGTCCTTTAATTTTGTTAAGTCTAATTCAGCCGCAGATAGATTAGTGTTTGAAGTAATTATTTCTAAATTTGGTATATCTGTAGAAATTATTGCATCTTGCAATTCTATTAAATTTGTTAATACTTGGTATATAGTATTTTTGCGTTGTTGCTGACTAATTCCAAAACCGGTACTACTATTCCCTTGAGGATCAAGATCTATAACTAAAATTTTTTTATTTACAGCAGCAAAAGCTGTAGCTAAATTTACAGTAGTTGTAGTTTTAGCTACCCCTCCTTTTTGATTAACAATAGCAATTACTTTCATATCATTTTTGTTAAATTACTAACTTCTAGAATTTTCCCTTCTTCACAAGTAATACTTTGATGTATTAAATAACCAAATAACCATCTCTCTTTAGCTTCTACTATTTCAGTTAAATAATTTTTTCCTTTTAATAACAAAAATTTTTCTCGTACTGAAATATTTTTTATGCAATTAAATATTGTATTTAAGTTAGAGAAAGCTCTACAAGTTAATATACTACAATCTATTTCTACTTTTTCTATTCTTTGATTGATTATTTGTACGTTATTATTTGATATCTTTGATGCTTTTTCTAAAAATATACATTTACGTAAATCAGCTTCTATTAAACTTACTTGCGCTACCCCCGCTATAGATAATACTATACCAGGCAAACCGGCACCGCTTCCTATATCAACTAAATGTATTTCTTTATTATCAATATATTGTATTAATTGTAATGAGTCTAATATATGACGTTGCCAAAAATTATGTATAGTATTATCCGATACAAGATTGATTGATTTATTCCATTTTTTAACTAACTTTTGAAAAATTTCTAACTTTTCAATTATTTCACGTGGAACTTCCATCACTATATTTAGTTTTTAAATAAATTATAATAGCCGTAATTGCTGCAGGTGTAATCCCTGGAATTCGACGTGCTACACCAATAGTAGTAGGTTTATGGGCAGAAAGTTTTTCCTGTATCTCTAATGATATACTTGGTATTTTAAAATAGTCAATATTTTTAGGTATGAACTGCGCCTCTTCACTTTGAAATAAATTAATATCTGCTTGTTGTCTAGTTAAATATGAAGCATATTTTGCTTCAATATAGAGTAATTGCAAAATGTTATTATTTTGTGTTTCTTTAAGCATAGGAAAAATTTTAATAGCTTGTTCAACATTAAAATTAGGTATTTTAAATAAGTCTAATACTGTTTTATATGTACCATCCTGTGCAACCTGTATACCCATTTTAGCAAGTTTACTAGTAGTTAAAGACAAGGTATTTAATAATGATTTTATTTTTTCTATATCTTCACATTTTTTTGTGAATATTTTTTTACGTTTTTCTGATACGACTCCAATGTTCATCCCTAATTCCGTTAAACGTAAATCAGAGTTATCTGCTCTTAAAGATAATCTATATTCTGAGCGAGAAGTAAACATACGATAAGGTTCTATAGTACCAAATGTTGTTAAATCGTCAATCATTACTCCAATATAACTGTTTGCTCTTGTTAACATAAACGGTGCTTGATCTTTTACTGCTAAAGCAGCATTTATACCGGCTATTATACCTTGCCCTGCGGCTTCCTCATATCCTGTAGTACCGTTAATTTGCCCGGCCAAATACAATCCAGCTATTTTTTTTGTCTCTAGCGTAACACTTATTTCACGTGGATCAACATAATCATATTCTATAGCATAACCTGGACGTAAAACCTTTACATTTTCTAATCCTGGTATTGTTTTGATTAATTTATGTTGCACATCTTCAGGCAAAGAAGTAGAAATACCGTTTGGATAAATCGTATAATCATCTAACCCTTCAGGTTCTAAAAATATACGATGTTCTGATTTTGTACTAAATCTGACTATTTTATCTTCAATAGAAGGACAATATCGCGGTCCTATTCCTTCTATTTGCCCTGAATACATTGCGGATTTATCAAGATTCTCACGTATAATATCATGAGTTTCTGAGGTTGTTTTTGTGATAAAACAATTTATCTGAGAAACATTAACAATATTTGTTAATTCAGAAAAAGGACGAGGAATTTTATCGCCGGGTTGTAAAATTGTTTTACTATAATCAATAGTACGTCCATCAATGCGAGGCGGTGTACCTGTTTTTAAACGAGCCAGTTTAAAACCTATTTGTTTTAATGTATTTGATAATCCATACGAAGGCTCTTCATCTACTCTACCTGCAGGAATTTTTTTTTGTCCAATATGAATAAGACCTGATAGGAAAGTACCTGTAGTTAATATAATTTTTTGACAAAGAATTTTGCTACCGTTATTTAAAATAACCGCTTCAATTTTAGAAGATTTAATTTCTATATCTTCCACTTTTCCATATAATATATCTAGATTAGGATAATTTGTTAATATTTGATACATTGCTTTTTTATAAAGCTTTCGATCAGCTTGAGCTCTAGGTCCCCAAACTGCTGGTCCTCTAGTCTCATTCAGCATTTTATAATGTATACCGGCTTGGTCTATAACATAACCCATTAACCCATCAAGTGCATCGATTTCTTTAACTAATGTGCCTTTTGCAATACCACCGATTGCTGGATTGCAAGACATTTCGCCTAAATTTTCCGGTTTTAACGTAATTAAGAGAGTAGGAACTCCAAGACGTGCAGAAGCAGCGGCTGCTTCTACGCCTGCATGTCCACCGCCTATAACTATTACGTCATATTTTAGCATTAATTATTCTATAATTTCAGATTTATTAAAGAAAAATTCGATTTCTCTTTTCGCACTATTTTCACTATCTGAACCATGAATACTATTAGCCTCAATTGATTCGCCTAAATCTTTTCTAATAGTGCCTGCTTCAGCTTCAGCAGGATTAGTTGCACCCATAACGGTGCGGTTTAAAGTTATAGCATCCTCCCCCTTAAGCACTTGAAGTACTACCGCTCCTGAAGTAATATATTCAACTAAGCTATTAAAAAACGGTCTTGCTCTATGCTCATCATAAAAACATGCAGCTTCATATTTAGTTAAAAATTTCATTTTCTGAGCCACTATTTTTAAACCGGCATTTTCTAAGTAAGTATTAACTTGCCCTATTTTATTCCTTTTGATAGCATCAGGCTTAATCATTGAAAAAGTATATTGTATTGTCATTTTGTAACCTATTTATTATAATTATTAAATGTATTTTTTAGCTGAACGATTCCATATTAAAGCAAATAATCCTCCTCCTAAAAGAGCAGAAATACTGAAAAATATAAATACCCCATTCCAACCATAATTATCGCTAATCCATCCTACGCCGACTCCCGCAATAGCCGCTCCTAAATAACCAAATAAACCTGATAATCCATTAGCCGTACCGACAGCCTGACGGGTACTAAAATCAGCAGCTGCTATACCTACAAGGAGCTGAGGCCCTGAAACAAAAAAGCCTATTAAAGAAAGAATTACTATACTTAATAATTCACTGTGAATAGGAAGTTTCCAAAACAAGACTAACAATAAGCTAAGCAATACCATACATATGGATGCAACAGGACCGCGACGACCTTGAAATAGTTTATCAGATAAAACACCTGCTATTAATGCCCCTGGGATACCTATCATTTCATATAAACCGATTTGTAAGCCTGCATTTGCAAGACTTATATTACGCAAATCTTTTAAAAATGTTGGAGCCCAATAAATTACTCCGGAACGTATTATATAAACAAACATGTTTGCTAAACAAACATACCATATTAGCTTATTACAAAAGACCATTTTAAATAATTGTGGAGTTAATAGCTTCTCATAATCTCCTATAGCTTCAAGCGGATATTCTTTATATTCCTCTACGGTAGATAAACCTACTTCTTTTGGAGAATTACGAAGCCTATTATATAAAAAAAGCGATACTACACAAGCAACTACACCTGGAACAAAAAAGGCAGCTCTCCAATCAAATTTATCGATTAAATAACCGCAGCTTATCATAGCAAGAGCACCACCTATTTGATTAGAAGTTGCACCCATAGCCCATTTAGTTCCAAGTTCTTTTGAAGCGAACCAGTGAGTAAGCATCTTTGTTGCAGGAGGCCAGCCCATAGATTGAAACCAGTTACTGGCTATCCATAAAATTCCTATAAGCCATAAAGAATCTGAAAAACCTATTAGCATAGTAATGATCCCGACAAATAAAAGACCCAAAACCATAAATATCCGAGCATTAACTTTATCGCTAATAAACCCGTTACACGCTTTACTAACTCCATACATAATAGATGAAGCAGTTAATATCCAGCCAATTTGTGTTTTAGTAACCCCAAAATATTCTCTTATAGCAGGAGTTGCTATATTAAAATTCTGACGACAAAAATAAAAAGTTGCGTAACCTATAATAATAGAATACAAAATCCTTACTCGCCAACTATTATATTTTTTTACATATGGCGATCTTGGAGTTTTAATTTTGGATTTTGTATTTGTCATATTATAAACTCTCCGACTATAAAAAAAGCAAGTTTAAGAGTCTAGCAGTAAATAAATTTTCATTAATAATTAAAGAGCTTTTTTGCTACAAATTATAAGATTTTTGTCATTCATTTTTCACAAAAATCTTATAATTTGTAGCAAAAAAGCTCTTTAATTATTAATGAAAATTTATTTACTGCTAGACTCTTAAACTTGTTTTTTTTATAATATTAAATTTTAACAAATTCTATTTTTCGGTTTTATTTACCAAAACTTTATACTCTTTATTTAAACCTTTAACGGCATATATCCATAATATTACTATTACAAAGAATATAGAAGCAAAATAAGGAGTTGCCTCTACAAAACCAAACGCAGGAAATAAAATAAAGAATGTAGATTGAATAATAGCACCACCTGATTTACCAAATCTTCCTCCGATAACTTCAACAGCAGCTTGCCCTTTTACTCGTAAATCCTTATCAAGCGGAATATACGCCATGTTTTTAGTAGCATCAAATAAAGAATATTTTACACCTTTACTTAAAACATTTTGAATCATACCGATCATAACAGCAAGTGCTAAAGGACCTGAAGCAAGAATACCTGTTAAATGCATAGCAATAACACTATCAAAAAAGATAAATGCAAAAAACGCTGCACCGGTAATTAACATCATTAATGGAGTTATCATAGCTGCAGTTAGCCATGATACTTTTCTTAAAATATTACTACCTATAAGCATGAAAGCAATTGCAACCCAACCCTGATAAAATTGGAACTTCCCCATATATATAGTGTAAGCCTCTTTCGTCGGATATAATTCTTTTACTTTGGATTTCCAAACACCTTCAACTAAATTTACTGAAACACCGTAAGCAATAAGTAACAATGCAATATAACCTACATACTTAGAAGTAAAGATCATTTTAAAACTGTCTATTAATGACATTTTAGCTTTAGCTTTCTTTTCTTTTACTAATGCCGGATCATAAAGCCTAGGATCGGTTAGAACGTTTTTATTCATCCATCTATATGTTAATATTACTAAAAAGCTACTTGTTATCATTATAACAAATAAAGGTACAAATTTTAGATGTTCTGCAACTATTTGAGTTTTTTCATGCAAGCAATATCCAATAATTACGGATGTTACAGGCAATGCTAAATTAGCAAGTAAACCAAACATTGAGTAAAAACGTTTAGCTTCATCGGTTTTAGTAATTTGGTTAGCAAATTGCCAAAATAATAAACTAAGCATCATTGTTCCCCAAAGCTCTGCCATAGTATAAAAAGATGCAAAACTCCATTTCCCAACTATTCTTATAAACCATTTGAAATTAGGATAAACTACACTCCAAGATTCTATGGTTTCAGGATCAGGATGAACTAAATCAGGGTAAGGGTAAAGAACAAACGCAAATAATGCAAAATACCCTAAGAAAAATGAAGTAATAACATAAAACACGTTTTCTTGCTTTAAAATATCGCAGAGCTTAACATAAATTACCATAGCGATTACGGCAGAAGGTAGTACTATATATGTTTTTAAGAAACTTATTGCTTCTGCTCCTATATCCGTTACTACAAACCCGTCTTTAATTGAACGAAGCGTTGAGTAGTTTAATAAAATACAGAACATCATAAACGCCATAGGAAGAAACTTCTTATTTTCATATCTTTCTATAGGCCAAATTACCTTGCTTAGTTCTGAGAGATAATTGTCATTTTTGGGAGTATTCATAAATTAAATTTTTCTATTTATTTTGAAGATAAATATTATACTAGAATATGTTAGAAAAGTCAAACCTATTGATTTTTCTCAAAAGAAATTAAATAAAATTATTAACTATAGGATGCGTAAAAGAAATATGACAATTTATTTACTTGATTTTAGTTTCTATCCATAATTTTCTATTTATAAATTATAATAATAAAATATATGTCCAAATTAAAAACAGCTCTATTATTAACTGCTATAATTTTTATAACAGGTTGTAAAAGTAATATGAAAAATGAAAACAATATTTCATTACCGCAATATGTAACTTTGAACATTCAAACCTTAAATAGTTCAGAGGATAAAACTATTAGAATAAAGGCAAAAACTTTAAACTTTCCGTTATCTTCAGAAGATTTACGTGATATATCTATTTTAGAAAAGAAATATGATCAAGAAGAAAATTGTGCAGGACTTGCTGCACCGCAAATAGGCATATCAAAATGTATAATAATATTTGCAGTACATGAAGATGCAGAGTTAAAAAAATGGCATCCTGACCTTAAGGATACAATGCCTAAAACTATTTGGATTAACCCCTCATATAAACCGATAGGTATTGATAAACATGAAGATTACGAGGGATGCTTTTCTGTTGAAAATGCTACAGGACCGGTAGCAAGATTCAAGAAAATTCATTATCACGCATATGATATAAATGGCAATCAAATTCAAGGTATCGCAGAAGGATTTTTAGCAAGAGTTATCCAGCATGAAATCGATCATCTAAACGGAAAAGTATTTTTAGATTATGTAGCTCCAAAAAAAATAATGACTAAAGAAGAATATTTAGAAATGCGTAAAAAAGCAATGGAGCAGGAAAATATAAAATCTTAGAGTTCTCTAAATCTCAAATATCATTCTAGCTAAAATTTGAGTATGTCATTCCCGCGAAAATTTACTTTATATTATTTGGTATAATACTATTGAATCGGATACGGGACGCATGCGATGTTCGCCTAAAGCTTCATCTTCATCACCTGTTACATTATTTATAATTTTTCCGCCCATGAATAATGTAGAAGAAGCGCCACCGTCTAAATTGATTGCCGATTCATATCCAAGTTAACATATAATATGCAAGTTCTGTTTTAGTTAATCCTATCACAGTATAATTAACAAGGTGTTTTTCTAAAATTTTTAAAGCTTCAGGGATTATTAATTTATCAACATTTACTTCTTTCTCTTTCCGTAATATTGATCTTACTTGCACAAGCTTAAGGTCTTTGACATGTTGCTTATAAATATGTTCGACTACAACTATAACTATAGTGCCGTCATTACACACTCCTAAGGCAGTACGAGCATGAGCCAGATCATCTTGCTTTGGATTATCTACAACATTTTTACCGTTTTGAACCAATAAGGGAATACCGGTTACTATTGAAGCAGTGTTACTTAAATTTATAAGCTTGCCGTCTTTATCGAGAAATTCCAAAATTAACTTTACAGAATGATTTATATTTACTACCGGCAAACTTGTTGCTTGTGGAAAGGACAATATAAAGCCTTTCTGTGAGATTTGATTATCACCATGCTTACTTATTGCCGTAACAATAAAATTTAACCATAATGCCTCTTGACTTGGAGAGAATCTCTTACTCTTTTCCGTCCATATTTTAACTATTTCAAAAAGCCTGTTAAAATAAGGTTTTATTGTATCTTCATGCATATTGTAAAAATCGCGATCATCACGTTGTATAATATCTGAACAGTATCCGTAAGAAACATAAAAAATGCCTTCCGGCTTTAATGCAGCATGAATTTTTTATACACAAGGTACATAAAGGAGAGTTGCTTGAGCCCAAACACCATCAAACTACTCCTTAAAATCAATATCTTGAAAAGTGGAGTGCAGTACATCTATTCCGGTTGCTTTTGTAGTTCATTTAACCATTTCGGTTGAACCGTCAAAAGCAGTAACTTGATATCTTTGACTTAAAAAATATTTTGTATCACGACCAACTCCGCAACCTGCATCTAAAATATGAGCCTGTTGAGGTAAATAGCTAGTAAATGCTTTATAGTTATCAGACAAATCTGCATTGATTGTTCTGCTATAAAACTCTTGAGCGTTATTATTATAATATTGTATATTTTTCCTAACTATTAGTATATTTATACTCACCAAACAATAACATACAAATAGAAAATACATATAATTTCTATTATATATTAGACTTCTTTTCGAACTCACTTATAGGGAGGCATTTGGAGGAAACACGGAACGCAGCACCGCAGCGTATAAAAAAGTACGTGAGGATGCGAGTACCGGATTGACGTACAAATTACCCCTAGAAGTAGAGTTCCAAAAGAAGTCTATTGACTATTAGACTTAAAAATGGTCTACTTATCAAGAATAAGGCTTAAGGTTTATATGATAAAAAAAATAATATTTGGAATAGCTATTTTACTTAGTACAAGCTGCTTTGCCAATAGTACAACTTCTGACGGCTCAAAAAAAGATGCAGCAAAAACTAACGATGTTACAACACAAAAAATTATAGATGATTTTTCTGCTTACGCCGGTACTATAAAACCGGAAGTACGGGAGGAAATACAACAATATAGAGTAGCAATAGTCAAGATTAATAAGAAGAAACGTGAACTATATAACAGGCTTTCCAAAGAGGCTCAAAATTTTTTAGCAGAGCAACAAAAATATAAACAAAAACTATCTATCTCTAAGCTACCGGTAGAAAACGACCAAAAGAATAATACTGTTGATTCTAATGATAATAAGAGCAAAGATACAAAATAAATTACTTTTCTTAGCCGTTATTGTGCAGGTCAAAAATCGTCATTGCGAGCAGCCGTAGGCTGTGGCGGCAATCTCATGCAATAATAACAAACTCGTGAGATTGCTTCGTCAATTGCTACGCAATGTCCTCGCAATGAAGGATAAACCTATCCACAACAACTCCGCTTTTTAGCTAGGTATTTCATAAATCTGCTCTACTACACCATCAAGACCCATTAAAAAAGTATAAACTTTTAATTGGGGGAATTTTTCTTTTATTATATCACGGGCCTTGTTTAAAATTGCTGCATGTGCTGCCGTTTCTTTTTCCTTGGTATTTAGCTGTTCCTGACCTATAAGTATTTTATAAGCTCCACATTCTCTATGATCAAGAAAAACAATTTGTTTTATGTTATGTAATTCTTGCAAAATCTCAATAGTATCTTCTATTGTTTTTCCCCAATAAGTATATTTGTCGTTAATAAGAGCAAGCGATGCACCGGGCAGTGATACTTTATCAAAATTATCTTCTAATCCTAATTGCTTCATTAATTTATCTGTTTCGTCTATTAATCTAAAATCTACACAACTAATTAAAAGAGTAGAAGCTTCATTTAATGTTTTTAAATGTGCATTACTTACTTCTACCTTTACAACTTGCTTATTGGCAATTATATCATTGTTAGCAGCGTAAAGATTTAAACTAGACACCATAATAAACCCTAAAATTATATATTTTACATGTATCATAAAATTTTCCTATTTAAAAATATTTCTTACAGGCTTTAAAATAAGAATAACCTGTAATGATTGTTAAAAAAGCGGCAATCCATAAAATTATTTCCCCTACTATATCTAAATAAATAATTCCTGAACCTTTTGAGCCTAGTATCAATATCGATAAAGCAAACATTTGTAAAAACGTTTTTACCTTAGCAAGTCTCGATACAGGCACACTAACCTTTACTAGAGCTAAAAATTCCCGAAGACCGCTAACTAAAAATTCTCGTGCTAAAATTAATAAGCAAGGTATCTCATCTACATTATCTTTTTTTAGTAGCATGATAATAACGCAACCTACAAGTAGCTTATCTGCTATAGGGTCAAACATCTTGCCGAAACTTGTAACTAAATTATATTTTCTTGCAATATAACCGTCAAAAAAATCCGTAATACTAGCTAAAACAAATAATAATGCCCCAAGTGTACGTGCAAGTGAGTTATTGATATAAAATACCAGTATAATAACTGGAATTACCATTATTCGAGCAATAGTTAGATAATTAGGTAAATTTTTATCTATTCTCATTAATTAATTAAATTTATTAATATAATATTGTTGAATGATGGATAGAATATTATTCCAAGACCAATATATTAAAAGTCCAACAGGAAAACTACTAAACATAAATAAAAAAATTAGCGGCATAAATTTCATTACTTGAGCTTGCATCGGATCCGCAGGTTCAGGACTCATTTTTTGCTGTAAGAACATAGTAATAGCCATTAAAATAGGCCATGCTCCAATCATTAAAAATGACGGCGGCGCGAACGGTAATAAGCCGAATAAATTAAAAATAGTAGTAGGGTCAGGTGCAGATAAGTCTTTAATCCAGCCGTAAAACGGTGCTTGCCGCATTTCAATAGTTACATACAATACTTTATAAATGGAGAAAAATACCGGAATTTGAACAAGTATAGGTAAACAACCAGCTACCGGATTTACTTTTTCTTTTTTATATAAAGCCATAATTTCTTGATTTAAACGTGCTTTATCATCACTGTATAAATTTTTTATCCTATCGATTTCCGGCTGTAAATTTTTCATTTTTTTCATCGAACGATAAGACTTATTGGCTAAAGTAAACATTAATAGCTTAATTATAACCGTAACAATTAATATACTAACACCGAAATTACCGACATAGCCATAGAAAAAATTCATGGCGTAGAAAACCGGTTTGGTAATTATATAGAACCAACCGAAATCAATAGCTCTATCAAATAATTTAATATCATATTGCTTTTCATATTTATCAAGCAAGTCTACTTTTTTTGCTCCAGCAAAAATTCTGCTTTTAATTGAAAAATTTTTGCCGGGCTTTATTATTTGTACCGGTGAAATAAAATCTACCTGATATCTTTCAATCCCTTGCTTAAGAGCATAATTAAAATTCGAGCTGTAATTACTTGATTTATCCGGAATCAAGGAAGACAACCAATATTTATCGGTAATTCCTATCCAGTCAACCTTACTTGCTGCAAATTTTTCACTTTTCTTATCTTTAATATCATCATAAGAATATTCTTTAAGATTCTCGTCTATACACCCGATAGGTCCTTGATGTAATATATTCACCGCTTTCTCTACAGCAATATATTTACGATTTATTAAACCGTAAGATTGCACAGGAAGTTCTTTATCACTATTATTAACGATGGTTTGCTCTATAGTAAATAAATAGTTTTCATCGACAGTAATAGTAACTAAAAATTTAACTCCGTCTTCATTAACCCAAAATAAATGCACAGGTTTTTCAGGGCTTAATATTTCACTATCACTATTCCATATAGTATCGTTGTTAGGGAGTTTTACACTAGATAAATTACTAACTAAACCAACTTCAGCAAAATATGCATTTTCTGTATTAGCCGGTGAAAATAATCTCACTTCAGAACTATTTTTAGATAAATCTTGTTTATATTTCTTTAATATTAAATCATCAAATCTAAGTCCTTTTAATGAAATAGAACCGGTAAGTGATTCAGATTCTATTTTAATACGCTGTACTTGACTTTCTTCTTGCACAACAATACCAGTTGCAGGTTCGACTAAAGCTTTTAACTGTTGTTTCTTTAAATTTTCTGCTTTCTGCACTGCTATTTGCTGTTGCTGTTTTTTTTGTTCAGGTTTTACAACAAAATACTGCCAACCGAAAATTATACTTAAAGACAGTATAATAGCGGCTATTAAATTAATTATATTATTATTCATTCCTAGGTCTTAAATTTTAATATTTTTAAAGCTTTAAGTTTTAAAGCATTTAGAGCAAATAATCAAGTAGTATAATATACTTCTCGGCTTTCAAAAGCAGTGAATATCCAAGCTGAAAGACAACTTCCATCTTGGATACAAATTTAATTTATTTTTTTATTTTTACTACTTTTCATTTTACTTCGGATATATTATACCACTCCTACATTCTGAAATATTTTTAATTTAAATTCAGGAAGTATAGAAATGAAATGTTCAGAAATATTGTCCTGTATATTTTCATAACCTACTAAATTTACTTCTTTAACAAAGATATATATTTCTATAGGCAACCCATGAATCGTAGGTTCAAGCTGTCTTACTAGAAAAGTAAACCCTTCGGTATAAACTGCTGGATTATTTTTTAGATATTCCTGAATATATAATTTGAATAGTTTAATGTTGGTTAAATCTTTCTCTTCTTTATCAAGAGTGATTTTATCTATTACATCCTTTGATATATAAGGAGATTTTTTTAGTGCTTTTAAAATATTAGCATCACAGAAGTTAATAGTTGCCATATTAATATTAAATACTCTCTTTACCCTTCTTGCTCCTGATTCACTAATTCCTCTATAATTAGTTACGTTAGAATTTAAAATGCTGTAAGTAGGAACTGTGGAAATAGATTGGTCAAAATTCCTAATTGTTACTACGGAAATAGTAATTTTTTCAACTGTTCCTTCAATTGCACCTATACGTACCCAGTCTCCAATATTAATAATTTCTTGAGTAGTTAGTTGCAAGCTTGCAAGTAATCCTAAAACGGTATCTTTGAAAACAAATGTTAAAAGAGCTGCGGCTGCACCTAAGCTTGTTAAGAATGTACTAAGCGAAATATTTAATATATATGAAATAGTTACCATTGCTGCAATAACTATGACAATAATTTTTAATATTTGAAAATATAAGCTAAGCGGTGCATTTTTTGTAACGGCTTTGATTCTATTTTGATACAGATCTGCAAAAGCATCTATAAGCGTTAATAATAACATTGTCACAGATATACCAGTATATAAGATTACTATAGTATCTTTGATTCCCAGTAATACATGTGCTTTAAAAGAAGTAGGATGAAAAATCTTTCCCCAACATACAAAGTAAAGTGCTAATAAAGTATTTAATAAATAACGAAATATAGGATATTTTTTTATCCTTTCATAATCATCATAATGATGTCTAGTTAAATAATTTTTTACCGGAATAAAAATTAATCTTTTAATTAGAAATATCACCGGTATAAGAGATACTAACATAAAAAACAATAATACTAACTCAGTACTTGAGGTATGATATAGATCCATTAAATATTGCATATTTTACCTATCATTATTATTATGAATATAAATCTTTTTTATTATTACTAAGAATTTTATTTTTATCAATAATTTTAACTCAAAAGAATTTGGTATTGCTAAGCAAATATAGATACTATCATTGCAAAGCCACAAAGCAGCTGCAGCAACCCATAAAAATAATAAAAAACTGAATTGCCTAGTCAATTACTTATGTAATTTTCTGTAACTCAGACGTTAAATGAATTAAATAACTTATTTATCTATGACATTTCCTAATATCAATCCAGTTATTTTCTCTATAGGTCCACTTGCTATCTCTTGGTATTCTCTTTCATATGTAATAGGAATTTTGCTAGGCTGGTTCTATGCAAATAAAATTATAGAAAAATTTAAGCCTCAAATTACCAAAAAAAATCTAGAAGATTTCATTACTTATGCCGTTATAGGCATAATAGTCGGAGGCAGACTAGGGTTTGTTTTATTATATAACCCTTCTAGATATTTTTCAAATCCAATAGATATCTTAAAAACTTATGAAGGCGGGATGTCTTTCCATGGCGGAGCTTTAGGGGGGATTATTGCTGCTTATTTGTTTTGCCGAAAATATAAAATTAATTTTTTAAGTCTCACGGATATAATAGCCCCTGTAGTACCTATCGGATTATTTTTAGGTAGGATCGCTAATTTTATTAACGGCGAACTATACGGACGTATTACAAATGCTTCTTTTGGTATGATTTTTCCAAATAGCGATTTGATGCCAAGACATCCTAGTCAATTATATGAAGCTTTTTTTGAAGGTTTAGTATTATTTAGTATCTTAGCATATGCAACATTTAAGCACAAAACTCTTAAAAAGTGCGGTTTAAACTCAGGCATATTTTTCACATTTTACGGTCTTTTCCGAATCACTATTGAAATATTTAGAGAACCCGACATACAAATCGGGTTTATTTTAGATAGCTTAACTATGGGACAAATTTTATCTGTACCTATGTTACTTTTAGGAAGTTATTTAATATGTCAATCGAATCCAAAATAAGACAATTAATTGATCAAAACGGTTATATTACTTGCGATGTCCTCATGCAGGAGGTATTAAACTTAAATCCTACTTCCTATTATAAGCAAGTAAAATCATTAGCTAATGAAGGTGACTTTGTTACGGCTCCTGAAATTTCACAGCTATTCGGTGAAATTATCGGCTTATGGTGTATCAGAGAGTGGCAAAGAATTGGCTGCCCAAAAAGTCTTAGTTTAGTAGAGCTTGGTCCTGGTCGAGGTCTATTAATGCGTGATTTACTACGTACTGCAAAATTAGTACCGGAATTTTATAAAGCCTTATCAATTGAACTAATAGAAATTAATAAAAATTTTATTGCTTATCAAAAGGCTAATTTACAAGATATTAATTTACCGATTAGTCATCAATCATTTGTAGAAGATATACCAAAAAAACCTACTATAATAATAGCTAACGAATTCTTTGATGCTATACCGATAAAGCAATATATTAAAGTCAAGGAATTATGGTATGAAAGAATATTTGTAATGCAGCCGGTAGACGAAAGAATTAAATACGATAAAATAAGCGTTAATAAGCAATTACAAGAATATCTGCTGTGTACTCATATTGAAGCAAAAGACGGGGCAATACTTGAAGAATCTTATAAATCGATAGAAATTATAAAATTTATAGCGCAGCATCTAAAAAGACTAAGCGGCAGTGGCTTAATAATAGATTACGGCTATGATATAGCTCCGAATGGTAGAACTAGATATCAATATAATCAAACATTACAAGCGGTTAAAAACCATAAATATTGCCCCATCCTTGAAAATCTTGGAGAAGCTGATTTATCGGCACATGTGGATTTTTATGCATTAAAGACGGTAGCTAAAAACAGCAAAATAAACGTAATAGATACAATATCGCAACGAGATTTTTTAATAGAAAATGGAATCTTATTACGTAAACAAACATTGCAAGACAAGCTTAATGATAGACATCTTGCCAAATTCGCTTATAGAGAGGAATTTAAAGGAGACACGCAACGCAGCAACGCAGCGTACACTTTAGTACGTGAGGATGCGAGTATCGGATCGACGTATAAATTACCTCTAGAAGTAGAGTTTGGCAAGATGTCTGAGCAGGCACAAATAATAGAAAGACAGGTAGAAAGACTAATATCACCGAAACAAATGGGAGAATTATTTAAAGTATTACAAATTATGAATTAATTTAGGTTTTGTGGACATTTCTAATTTGTTGCTGCAAATTATAAGATTTTTTTGAAATATGACTAACTATTCCACAAAAATCTTATTAATTTTTGTTACAAAACACCTCAAAATAGCAAATCAACTAGAAATGTCCACAAAAAAACCTAGGTTCTGAGTCTTGATTATAAATGGACAACTTTAAGTCCCCTTCTTCACATTTCAGCATGGCTTCAAATTCTTTTTTATACGCTCTTCGGTTTTTCCTGTAAGATGTAAGACACATAAGCAGTATCATTGGGTATACGGAACCGCTATAAACCCCAAAACTTCGAACTTCACAATCAGCATCTCGGTACTTAATCCATTAATTTGGGGATTTTTTAAGTAAATTAACTTGTTCTCGTTTGTCTGAAATATTGTTTTAATATTTCTTGGTATATTTGATTTATTATCAACTTTCTTATATTCTGCAACGACACAATAATTCATGTCACCTTGTGTCATGGTATTATTACAATCAACAGAAAATAATTGCTTTTTTCATTATTTTATCATTTTTAAAAATAATTAATTAAGAATCACACACTGTGACGTTCTGCAATTAAACTTTTTATTTTACCGATAGCTTTAGCAGGATTTAAGCCTTTCGGGCAGGTCTTAGTACAGTTCATAATCGTATGACAACGGTAAAGCTTAAATGGGTCTTCTAAAGCTTCAAGACGTTCACCGGTATTATCATCCCTTGAATCGGCAATCCATCTATATGCTTGTAGTAAAATCGCAGGACCCAAATATTTATCACCGTTCCACCAATAGCTAGGACAAGAAGTAGAACAGCAAGCACATAATATACACTCATATACACCGTCAAGCTTTTCTCGGTCTTTAATCGACTGTAACCTTTCAGAGTTTGAAGGGATAGGGCTATCAGTTTTGAGCCAAGGTTCTATAGATTCGTATTGTGCATAAAAATGCGACATATCAGGTACTAAATCTTTCACTACTTTCATATGAGGCAGCGGATAGATTTTGATATCGCCTGATATATCTTCTATTGGTTTTATGCATGCTAAAGTATTTGTACCGTCAATATTCATTGCACAACTACCACAAATTCCTTCCCGACAAGAACGCCTAAAAGTTAAAGTAGAATCGATTTCGTTTTTGATTTTAATTAAAGCATCTAAAACCATCGGTCCGGTTTTGCTTAAATCTATCTCAAAACTATCGATAGTAGGATTCTTATCAAGATCAGGATCATACCTATAAATTTTTATCTTTCTAGGTTTAAGCATTTCCTCTTGTTCTTTATGCTCTCTACCTTTTTTTACTACTGAATTTGGCGGTAACCTTAACTCTGCCATTTTAAGTACTCTCTTAAAATTTGTTTTTAGAACTATACAAAATCATTAGCTAATTCACAATCTTTCATACCTGTTACGTGGATGACATTAATGTCTCTAGGTTGCCATGCTACTTACAGTTACTCACAAGGTATTGCCAGCGTGGATACTGATGTCATTCCCGCTTCTGCGGGAATGACATCAAGAGCATTTACTGGTCCACGCAACAATGCCTACTCACAATGACGATATTTATAGTTAGCAATCCATATACGAAGATCAACTTCAAAAAGAGCCAGGAGTTCACAAGACGAGGAACGCAGCGTATACTTAACACGTGAGTACCGCAGTACTTGTAGAACGACTTCGCCAATTTTGAAGTTGATCAAGTATATTCCATTATCCATTAAACTGCTCTTTTATTGAGTCATATATATTTTATAATCTCATCTAATTTTTTAGTTTCAATTACGCTTAACATTCTCAAGCAATAATATATAGGGTTTGTGATATTGTACTATTCTGATTATTGCATACAAAAGTCTACATCTCCTATACCAAGCCTCTTACCTGAAATACTAAAAGATTGGCAAGGAAAACCGGCACATAAAATATCATGTTTAGGGATTTTGGTTTCTGATATTTCCATAATATCACCATATGGCTTATCACCGAAATTTCTTTTATATGCTTCTTGTACATCTTTGTCTATGAAAAAACACATTCAAGCCCCTTTATTTCCAAGACTTTTCTAAAACCACCGATACCACAAAATAAATCATTTATACGTAAATTATACTACTAAACTTAGGAAGCGGAATTTTCTTTTTTAGCTTTAGTTGTTTTTGTTTTCTCAGGTGATTTTTCTTTATCTATTTTTATAGTAGATGAATCATTAAAAGGAAATTTATTCTCCTCTTCTGAATCTAAAGCTCTACCACTAAGTAAATTTTTAATTTGCTGACCGGACAATGTCTCATATTCAATTAAAGCATTTGCTAAGGTATGAAGTTGATCTATATGTTTTGTTAAAATATCTTTTGCAAATTCATATCCTTGCGTAATAATTCTTTTAACTTCAGCATCAATTAACTCTGCAGTAGCTTCCGAGGTTTCATTATTAGGTTGTCTACCATACATATCGTCACCACTTGAACCGTGAAATATCGGTCCTATTAAATCACTTAAACCTGCTTTTGTAACCATCGCTCTGGCAATATTAGTTGCACCTTTTATATCCGACGAAGCTCCTGAGGTAACTTTATTTCTACCGAAAATAATTTCCTCCGCTACTCTTCCTGCCATATAAACTGCTATAGATGATTCCATCTGTTCACGATTCTGAGAATATTCATCAGTTTCAGGAAGTCTTTGCACCATCCCAAGAGCATTACCACGCGGTATAATCGTAGCCTTATGAATAGGTGATGCTGCAGGACAATAAAGTCCTACTAATGCATGTCCGCCTTCATGATATGCAGTCAACCTTTTTTCTTTCTCCGACATTGCAATGGAGCGACGTGCAACCCCCATCAGCACCTTATCTTTTGCCTCTTCCATGTCTTGCATATCTACTTCTTTCTTACCAAGCCTTGCAGCAATAAGAGCAGCTTCATTAACTAAGTTAGCAAGTTCAGCACCGGAAAAGCCCGGAGTACCGCGAGCAATAATTCGTGCTAGTACCGTACTATTATATTTAATTTTCTTTAAATGTACTTTTAGAATTTGCTCACGACCGTTTATATCAGGGTTTGCAACGGCAATTTGACGATCAAACCTACCGGGACGCAGTAATGCACGATCAAGAACGTCAGGACGGTTTGTAGCTGCAATGATCACAACTCCCTCGTTTGCTTCAAATCCATCCATTTCGACTAACATTTGGTTTAATGTTTGCTCACGTTCATCATTGCCGCCACCCATACCGATACCTCTATGGCGACCTACCGCATCAATTTCATCGATAAAGATAATACAAGGAGCATTACGTTTACCCTGTTCAAACATGTCACGCACACGGCTTGCACCAACACCTACAAACATTTCAACAAAATCAGAGCCGGATATGCTAAAAAACGGAACATTAGCCTCACCTGCAATTGCTTTAGCAAGAAGTGTCTTACCGGTTCCGGGAGGACCTATAAGTAAGCAGCCTTTCGGTATTTTACCACCAAGCTTTTGGAACTTGCTTGGATCCCTTAAAAAATCTACTATTTCAGTTAATTCTTCTTTTGCTTCATCGATACCTGCTACATCTTTAAAGGTAATTTTTGGTCCTTTATCTGATAGCAACCTAGCTTTAGATTTTCCAAACCCCATAGCTTTCCCACCTCCATGCATTTGACGCATGAAAAAAACCCAAACACCTATCAATAAAAGCATAGGAAACCAAGAAATTAAAAAGCCTAAAAAGGTATTCATTCTTGTTTCAAGAGGCACTACTTCAATATTAACGTCATTGCTAGTAAGACGATTTACTAAATCAGGATAATCAGGAGCATAAGTATTAAAAGTAGAGCCGTCATTTGAAGTGCCTTCAATTACTCTACCCTGAATTTTTACCGAATTAACGGTCTTTTCATCAACTCGTGTTAAAAAATCCGAAAAAGTTATATTATTTCTTCCACCAAGTAAACCGTCAGATTGGAACACATTAAAAAGTAATATTACAAAAATAAAAAGTACTGCCCAAGCTAAAATACTTCTACCTTGATTATTCATCGATATAAAACCTAATAAAATTTTTATTGGTATAAGAGAGGTCTGTAAATAAATTTTATAGTTAAAATTTATTTACAGATAACCTCTTAAATACCGGTGTTAGCAAAAATGGGTGAAACGAGATACAAAATTTGGAGAAAAAGATACTTCAAAGTTCCACATGTCGTTATCATAATATGATATATGTGGTATTGCTATAACTTTTTCAAGTATTTTAATGATAGGTAAGGTCAATAAAACTGCATTGTGGTTTTTGCAAGATAGATTTTTCAAAGGTTCTAAATCTAATTGTTTCTTTATTATTTTATAATCTTTTAACGATAGATGAGTTACAAAACAATTTGGAGCTTCTTGATTTTTTGTGATACAAAATCTATTATCCCAAATAACGGATTTATCTAGTAATATTTTACTCTCAGGCAATTTTTTGCCGAATTCCCTGTATATAAGTAACTCGTTTTGTATGCGCTTAATTATACAGCCATGAAGTGTATTCTTAAAGTTTACGTCTTGAGTAATTAATTTCAAAATAGGTTCTACCGAATAAAAACGAGCTGCTCTAGATTGTCCACTAATTATTATCAGTAAAAAATTAATTATTTGTACTTTCACCTCATTTGAAAACTTATCAAATTTAACTAAATCAAGAAAAGCAAAGCCATATTCAAAAATCTTGACCGCTTCAGCTATCGCCGATATTAATTCAGGCTTAAACTCGTTTTCTATACGTTTGTTGGTTTTAAGTTGTTGTGAGATTATTGCGGCTTTAGACATCTTTCCACACTTCGCTTCTAGAGATAATTTAGACGCCGTTCCGGTACTCGCATCCTCACGTACGCTTGTGTACGCTGCGGTGCTACGTTCCGTGTCTCCTTTAAATTCCTCTCTATAAACTGGTTTGGAAAAATGTCTAATATAATCTGCACCTTTAGCTAATTTTTGCCTAATAACATTTCGTCTATATTTATCAGATGAATTTGACTCATCTTCAAACCATTTTATATTATGACTGACTAAATATTCTACTAATTCACTTTTTGGAATATTATATAGCGGTCTAATTATGTGTATATTATTATACCAATTGATATTACTGCTACTAAGTCCAAATATACCGCTATTACGCTCTAATCTTAAACAAAAATTTTCTACGTAATCATCTTCATGGTGAGCAGTTAAAAGTACTAATATATCGAGTTCTAGACATAAATTGGTCATCAAATCATAGCGTCCTTCTCGTGCTCTTTCTTGTAAATTGGAAAAATTATTTTGATGGTCAAAAGATAAACTATAATGCTTGCGATTTAGACTATTACTGATATTTTGGATATAATGGGTCTCTTGCTTCGACTGTTCCCGTAAGTTATGATCAACCGATATAACAAATAATTCTATATTATTTTTCTCTGCCCAAATATTAGCAAGATAAAGAAGTGCTACCGAATCGCTCCCACCAGATACTGCAATCGATATTTTAGATAAGCTAAAATTACCTATTAGATTATTGATATTATACTCAAATTTTTCATATAGCATGGTTGAAAAATGTTAGTATTGTTTGTAAAGTGTTTGGATATTGTGGTCAAACTTAGTAGTATGTCATTTCCGCGTAGGCGGGACGTTGTTGCATGGCTCTTATGTCATTCCTGCGAAAGCAGGAATCCAGAAAAAAGTATAAATACAGCAAATTCTTGAAATTAAAAGCTCGATTTATCTTGCTTTATGCTGGATGCCCGCCTACGCGGGAATGACATCGAGCAAGTTTCTCAATCCATACAACAATGCTCTACTTTTGCAATGGTAACAAAAAACTACACAATTAGATGATAAAAAAAATTTATGCTGACTCAGCTAAATCTTCTGAAGTTTCAGTCTTTTGTTCGCGTAAATAATCTTGTGCTTCTGATTCTGATCTTGCAACAATAACCGTAACTATAGCATTAAGCTCTGCATGGAGTCTTATTTCAACTGTATAAATTCCGGTAGATTTAATTTGTTTATCAAGAATAACATTTGAATGAGAAATATTATAAGATATATTTTCAGATAATTTATTGGCTATTTCTTTATTAGTAACCGAACCGAAAAGTTTACCGTCATTTGATGTTTGACGGATAAAAACTAATTGTTGATCTTTAATAAGAGCATTAATTTTTTCTACTTCTTCTCTTATTTGCTTATCTTTTGCTTCAAATTCGTGTTTTTGTTTAACTATTAGCTCTTTATTAGGCTCAGTAGCTCTAATAGCTAATTTTTGCGGTAAAAGATAATTACGACCAAACCCGTCTGCTACTTTGAGTATGTCGCCAATTTTACCTAATTTTCTTACGGGTTTTATTAATATAATTTCCATGTATTATGCCTTTATTTAGCTTGAAATACAAAAGGTAATAACGCTAAAATTCTTGCAATTTTAATAGCATTATTTAGCTTTCTTTGTTTCTTTGCACAAACATTTGTGATCCTGCTTGGTAACATTCTACCGCCTTCAGAGACAAATTTTATTAAAAGCTCAGGGTTTTTATAATCAATAACAGGTGCATTAGGCACAGAAAGAGGGCATCCTTTACGTCTTCTAAAAAATACTTTTTTAGCAGTTTTATCTCCTACCTTGTGAGCAGCTGTTTCACTAGCATTATTACTTTTTAACATTCTTTAACCTTAATTCTTACAAATTTAATTATTAATCGTTACGTCAATTACCGGAGCATTCTCTGTACTTTGATTTTTTAATATCGGTGAAGGTTCACTACTAATTGAATCTGCTTGAATTGTAAGAAATCTAATGATATTTTCGTTAAGCTTCATTTTTCTTTCTAGCTCTTCTTTTACATTACCAGTAATATCTAGACCTAAAAAATAATAATGTCCTTTTTTGTTATTACCGATTTTGTAAGCTAAAGTTCTTAACCCCCAATATTCTTTTTTTATGATAGTACCATTATTATCTTTAATAATTTTAGCAAAATCATCAACGATTTTATCTATATCGTTTAATGATACGTCTTGACGTATAATAAAAACTGACTCATAAAAGCTCATGATATATAAGAATCTCCAACAAACTTTAAAATACAAGTATTTATAGCAACTAAAACTATTAAGTTCAAGTATTATCTTTAAAAAATTATTATTTCTTTGTTTCTTTTTATAAAAAGTTTGCTATAAACTCTAATAAATTAGATTACAAAAATTTTTAATTATTTACTAAATATTAATTAAGATTAATTCAGTGTTTGATGAGCTATTACCTGAAGTTTTAATTATAGAAGAAAAAAATAAAAAAGTGTTAATATTTCTTTAAGTAATGATATAAGAGAGAGCAGGATTTAATATAATAAGGGCTTCAACTCTAGAAAAAGCATTAACTTATTTTTTTAGTCAGCTGCTTGTTATCATGATTATTAGTGCAGAATTACAAGAAAATCCTTTAATAACAATAAATAACTAACAGAAATAGACGATAACGTGCTATTTTTTTTATAAGCCCTTCTTATCTGAGCAAATAGTAGGTACTTTAAAGAGCTTATTGAGACGTTTCAAGTCAGTTGTACAAGATAATATTATTAAATTTAAGAATCTAAATATTGATTTAAATACTGAAAAAGTATACAAAGACGGACTGAATATTCCTCTAGGTCCTACTGAGTTTAAAATTTTACAACTTTTTTTGCAGGTCCCAAATGAAGTATTTTTGCGTAAGAAATAATAAAATATTTATGGGAAAGTGAAGAGACCTTCAATGAACGTCTCTATAGATGTTCATATAAATAGGATTAGAGAGGTCTTAGGGAAAGACAATTTAATTATTACAACCGTTCGTTTATCGGTTATTGTCTAAATAAGGATAACTAGAATTTTATTGTCAAAATTTTCTTTGTATTTATGCATTAAGTATGTTAATATCTATTAATATTGATGTATAATATAATTAAGATTTTATTCGTTACCGATTTATATATTTTATAACTAAAAACTGTAAATTTTATGTTAAGTAAACTAAATAAGCCCGCTTTATTTGCTTTAATATTTTATCCTATTTTTATTATATCTCTTGTAGTTAAATATTCGTTTGATTATGGAATAGGGCTAACTGAAGTTATTTTTATAATTGCTAGTTATTATATTAATAATATTACCGTTGGGATCGGTTTGCATAGGTTATGGTCTCATAATGCCTATAAAATAAATAAATATGCCGAGTTTGTCTTAATTATGCTGTCTGCAGGAACATTACAAGGACCAGCTTTATCTTGGGCATCGAATCATTATAAACATCATAGATATACGGACCAAGACCAAGATCCGCATACTCCTTTAAAATTTGATAATAAATTTTTAGGCTTTATGTGGTCTCATATAGGATGGATGCTAGTCGGAAGCGGTAGCTATAAGTCTATTGATCGCATTACTTGGGCTAAGCACGGGAAAAACAATTTATTAAAATGGCAGCTAAAATATTATTGGCAAATAGCAGCTTTTATGAATATTGTCGTGCCTTTATTTATCGGTTACTTAGTCGGTGGTACTATGCAATCGGCATATGCAGGATTTTTATTTATGGGGCTCGGTAGATTCCTACAGCAGCAAGCAACCTTCTGCGTTAATTCTTTATGCCACTTTGCCGGTAGTAAAAAATATTACAAAGGCACTGCCGGAGATATTTGGTGGATGGCATTATTCTTACTCGGTGAAAATTGGCATAATTACCATCATGCTTTTCCTTCAGATTATCGTAACGGTGCAAAATGGTATCATTTGGACGTTCACAAATGGATAATATTTTTAATGAGTAAAATCGGTTTAGCTTCAGAACTTGAACGTACTACAAAAGTACGTATACAGGCAAAAATGCAAGAAACTTTAAGCTATCTTAGTGAAAAACAAAAGCAAAAATTGACTTTAATGCAAACTAAAATAGATCATTTATTAGAAAATCTATGCTTAAAAATTAAAGAGCTTGAAGAATCATCTATTACTATCAAAGAACAATTTAAAAAATCTTTTGTAGAAATACAAGAATCACTTAAAAATTTAGCGGAGCAAGTAAGTGCTGCAAAGCAAATAACAGAAAAATCTTCGGAAAAACTATTAAAAATAGTTAATAAAAAAATTATTGATGCCGAACAATCTATTTATAAGCTGTATAATCAATTAAATACCTTAAAGGTATCTAATTAGGCATTATTTAAATAAAGATAGATATCGTGATTGCAAGCGGGTGTTGGTGTTTTCACATGGGTCCTGTTATGTCATGCCCGCCTACACAGGAATGACATCAGTATCCACGTGGACAACACCTTCTCACAATGACACAAACTATCATTTTTTACTTAACAAAGCCTCTAATTAGTTTCAATTTGAATGATAAAAATTTTAGGTATAGAATCAAGCTGTGATGATACAGCTGTTTCTATAATCACCGAAAATCGAGAAATCTTATCTAATATAATCATTTCACAAAATACAGAACATGCAGTTTTTGGAGGGGTAGTACCTGAAATTGCTGCACGTTCTCACTTATCGCATCTAGATAAAGCATTAAAAAATGTTTTAAAAGAAAGCAACACTAAATTAACGGACATTAGTACAATTGCTGCAACTTCCGGTCCAGGTTTAATCGGCGGTGTTATAGTTGGCTCAATGTTTGCAAGATCACTAAGCAGTGCTTTAAAAAAACCCTTTATTGCAATTAATCATTTAGAAGGTCATGCTTTAACCGCAAGACTAACCGATAATATTCCTTATCCTTATTTACTCTTGTTAGCTTCAGGCGGACATTGCCAATTTGTAGCAGTTTTAGGTCTCGGAAAATATAAAATACTAGGATCTACTATAGATGATGCCGTAGGCGAAGCCTTTGACAAGGTAGCCAAAATGCTAAACTTAGCTTTTCCCGGAGGACCTGAAATTGAGAAAAGAGCAAAACTTGGCGATCCTCATAAATATAAATTTCCAAAACCTATAATTAACAGCGGTAATTGCAATATGTCCTTTTCAGGACTTAAAACTGCCGTGCGTACTTTAATAATGAATTTAAAGGAAATTAATGACACTGTAATCAATGATATAGCAGCAAGTTTTCAATTTACTATAGGAGAAATTCTAAGTAGTAAGGTACAAGATGCTATTAGAGCATATGAACAAATAACAAATAATTTTGATAAGAAGAATATAGTTATTGCCGGCGGTGTCGCTGCTAATAAATATTTACAAAAAATATTAAGTAGCTGTGCTAAAACATATGGTTATCGGCTTATTTATCCACCTATCCACTTATGCACCGATAATGCTGCAATGATTGCATATGCAGGACTTGAGCGTTACAATAATAAGTTATTTACTCCTTTGAATTTCTCTCCAAAAGCTAGGTGGAGTTTAGAGGATATTAGTAATTAAAATTTATTTACTGATATCCTCTAAGAAGAAATATAATTTTTTAATATTGACACTTCTTAATTTAGTAGTATGATACATAATTACCATGAAACATGGCAATTATGTATATAAAAAAGAGGTAAGTTTATGAGCAATAGCAATTATGAAAACATACACAAAGCATTTAATTGTCTTTCAGAAGCAACCAATTCTGCCTATTCAGCCGTAAATACTTTTTTAACACTACCTAATGTATTTAATAAATATACTACTGTTATTTCTTTAATTTTTTCTAAAACAGCAAAATTAGACTCTAATATAACCAATATAATTAAAAACGGTGTTATTATATATGAGATATCAACAGCCTTAATAGGGGCCGTAAATACTTTTTATAAAGATAAAAAATTAGTCGATAAAATATTAAAAGACGGACAGAATGCTATTGATAAGCTTATTGAAACAACAACCTATTTATCACCAATAGTTACAGATATTACAAATTCTTACTTAGTTGATCCGTATAAAGAAGAAAAAGCACTATTATTTGACTTACAAATTCCTAACTCTACTAGTAGTGATTATTATAAATTATTAGGTACTGAAAGTATAACATTAGCTGAAATTGAATATTATTAATAGAATTTTTTTATTACTTTTTCTAGATTACCATACTCCTTTTAGTTATGGTCTTGTTGCATTGCTCGTTTTGTGTCATTCCCGCTTCCGCAGGAATGACATCAAACGCGTTTTTTGAGCTATACAACAAATCTTTTAATAGCTCGCAATGACAAAATCAATAATTATTAAACAGTGCCTTTAACAAGAATAGTGGATTATGCGATAATTCGTTATTCGGAAAAAATTAATCAACTTATTGTTACCTTCAATTCTTTATCCTTTGCATTTATTTTAACCGTTTTACCGCTACTTATTTCGCCTGCTAAAATCATTTTGGCTAAATTATTTTGTATTTCCCGCTGGATAAGACGTTTTAATGGTCTTGCTCCAAAGCTTGGATCATAACCTTTTTCGGCTAAATAATTTAATGCAGATTCATCAAATTCAAGAATAATATTTTGTGCTAGTAAAATTTTCTTTAAACTTTCAAGCTGTATCTTAACTATATCATGAATATTATTACGATTTAGGCGATGGAATAATATAATCTCGTCTAATCTGTTTAAAAACTCAGGTTTAAATACTGCTTTTACATATTCCATAACCTCATCCTTTACTTTATATGTATCTTCGTCCTTTTTCTGATTAACGAGTATCTCAGCACCTAAATTAGACGTTAAAACTATTATAGTATTCTTAAAATCAACTGTTATACCTTGACTATCTGTTAATCTTCCCTCATCAAGTATTTGCAGCATAATATTAAATATGTCGGGATGGGCTTTTTCAACCTCATCAAATAATATTACCTGATAAGGACGACGTCTTACTGCCTCCGTTAACACTCCGCCTTGATCATATCCGATATAGCCGGGAGGAGCTCCTATCAAGCGAGAAATAGCGTGCTTCTCCATATATTCCGACATATCTATACGAAGTATTGCATTACGGTCATCAAAAAGAAAACCAGCTAAGGCTTTGGTAAGCTCGGTTTTACCGACTCCGGTCGGTCCTAAGAATAAGAACGAACCAAGCGGGCGGTTAATATCTTGAATCCCTGCACGTGATCTTCTTACCGCATCACTAACACCTTTAATTGCCTTATCCTGGCCTATTACCGATTCTCGTAATTTCTGCTCCATCACAAGCAGACGCTCACGTTCACTTGATAGCATCGTATCAATTGGAATACCAGTAATACGAGAGATAATACTTGCTATATCACTTTCCGATACAATTTCTTTTAACAGCCCTTTATTATCAATACTTTCGGCTTCCTGAATCTTTTTCATAATCTCAGGTATAATTCCGTATTTTAGCTCACTAGCTTTAGCGAGATTAGCATCACGTTCGGCACGTTCAAGCTCGTTTCGGCTACGGTCTAGTTCTTCTTTAAGCTTTTGTGTTTGCTGTAGTTTAGACTTTTCAGCTTGCCATTTAGCTCCCATATCATAGGATTTAGACTCTAATTTTTCTAATGCTTTAGTTAAATGCTCTATTTTCTTTTTAGAATGCTCGTCATTTTCTTTTTTAAGTGCTGCAAGCTCTATTTTTATCTGAATAATACGACGGTCCAGCTCATCAAGCTCTTCTGGTTTACTTGATAGCTCTATTTTCATACGGCTACAAGCTTCATCAATCAAATCAATAGCTTTATCAGGTAAATAACGATCGGTAATATAACGGTTTGATAACGTCGCTGCTGCAACTATTGCACTATCGGAAATTCGCACTGCATGATGCAGCTCATATTTTTCTTTAATTCCTCTAAGTATTGATATAGTATCCTCAACCGTCGGCTCACTCACGTAAACAGGCTGAAAACGACGAGCAAGTGCCGCATCTTTCTCGATATATTTACGATATTCATCTAGAGTAGTAGCACCGATACAATGCAGCTCACCACGAGCAAGCATAGGCTTTAGTAAATTCGAGGCATCCATAACACCGTCGGTTTTTCCCGTACCGACTAATAGATGCAATTCATCGATAAATAAAATAATTTCACCGCTTGATTCTTTGATTTCGCTAAGCACTGCTTTAAGACGCTCTTCAAATTCGCCTCGATACTTAGCTCCCGCTATTAAAGCTCCCATATCAAGCTCAATAATACGGCAATTAATAAGCGATTCAGGTACGTCCTTACTAAATATTCGTTGTGCAAGCCCCTCTATTATAGCAGTTTTACCAACTCCAGGTTCTCCAATCAATACAGGATTATTTTTCATACGTCGTGATAGTACCTGCACCGTTCTTCTTATTTCTTCATCACGTCCGATGATCGGATCAAGCTTACCGCTTTCGGCAAGCTCTGTTACGTCTCTGCCGTATTTCTTTAAAGCATCATAACTATTTTCTGCCGATTCGGTATCTGCTTTTTTGCCTTTACGAAACTGTAAAATAGCTGTTGCTATTTTTTTATTATTAATTCCATTATTCGTTAAAATTTTACCGGCTATAGTATTATCATAAGTTAATGCTTCAAATATACGCTCTATGGTTACAAAGCTATCCCCACTGTCTTTAGCAATGCTACTAGCTTTTTCTAAAACTTTAAAAGCTTCAGCAGAAGAATAAACTTGTCCTCCTCCCTCAACCTGAACTTTTGGGATTTTATTTAGTTCTAGCTGAACTTGATCTTTTAATAAGTTTATATTACCGCCGGTATTATTAATAAGGGTTTGAATTATACCTGTTTCTTCACTTAAAAGACTAGATAATAAATGCAAAGGTAATATTTGCTGATGATCATTTTTAGCAGCAAGTGATTGGCTACTAGCTATCAATGATTTAGCATGTGCAGTAAATTTATCAATATTCATATAAATAATATATTTTAATTAATAAAGTTAAATATTTTTAACTAGACTATTTTTATATAATAATTTTTAATTAAAATAACAAGAGATGCACAACTACATATAGAATTTTATAATGCTTTCATCATTAAAAAAACAATTTGATAACGATAAGGAGTTTTTATTAAATCATACAAAAGAATTTTTAACCACACCCGGAATAGGCGTTACTTTAGAAACAAATAGAGCGAAAATTGAAGGGAAAAAAGGTGAAACTCCAATATTAATACGTGACGGTCGTAACAATCCCAATGAAAAAATTGTTTTAGGCACTAAAGCTTTTGAAATGCAATATTTAAATGCTATCAGAGGAGCGATAAACATAGCAAAGGGCAAAAATAAACCTGAGCTTGTGCTGAAATAAAATAAAGAAACAGTAAAATTTATTAATAGTTTTAATGCTTTGAATATGGAAAAATCACAAGAAAACATCTCAAAAAATAGGCAAGCTGAAATTGACAGTGTTGCTGAATTGCTAGGAAAAAGTGGTATTAAAAATGCTCATAAAAAATTAAATGTTGCTAAAGATTTTCAAAATTTCAATGATGAGCATTGTATATAGTCACTTTGTCAAAAGTCATCAATGATGAGGGAAAAGAGCATATTGTAGTCGAAGCGGAAGTAGCTTTTAAAGGCTTGACAGAAGAACAAAAGCAAGAATATCAAAATAGAGACGGTAAAAACTGGTATAATGTAATGCCTGAATGCGAGAGGAAGCTTGTTGATCAGTATACTGATACAATTTAAAACGGTAGGCATGTTATCCCAACCCAGTTACGACAAATTATTGGCATGAAAAACGCCTTTGAGAAAATTGGGACAATAACCGACAAAGACGGTAAAAATTTTGAAACATTGCTTACATCTAAACATGCAGGTACATTAGCCTCGATTTCAAATGATATAGATTCTAGACAAAAAATTACCGACTTAAATGCACGCCAAGCTCAAGAATGGCTTGAAGACGGCTTTACTCTTCATACTAATAAATTAAACTCAGGTCCTATAGGAGCTGGCAATGATCCCACAATTGTTGATCAGACAAAAAAATCTATGGAAAATGTCGGTGGGAAAAATACTAATACTCCTCTTAATTTATTTAGGCTTATAGGAGTAACAAATAACTTTGCAGGAGTGAGTTATACTTTAAACAAAATAGCAAAAAATTTACCGACTGAAAAAGGAATTGATGAATTAAAAGCACATATTAAACCGAGAAGCAAATTTGAACATTTTTTTAGGATAAATAAACCTACAGGAAATGAAGCAGAAACAATTAACAATGCAAATTTAACGGATCAGGAAAAAGAAATATTAAAAAAATGTAACATTAAGAAAAAATATTGAACAAGCAGATATTCCTTTTAGAGTATCCTTCGAGACAAAACTTCCTTTTATATCTTTTGATAAAGAAAATATTAATCTAAATATATCAGATGTCTTAAGTAATTTAACAGCGAAAATAAGACAAAATAAACAAGAAACTAAAACCACTAGTTTAATAAGGAAGAAATATGCACAATGTGTGCCAGCGGTAAAGATAGAGAAGGGCTTAATGAACATAATAAAATATCTCAAGCAGTATCAAAATATACCGGTATAAAAAGAAAACAGACATCGATAAACAATTACTTAAAAACTGTCATATTACTCAGCAAGCAGGTAGTATTTATGCAAGCGGTGCAACAATAGGTTGTTACGGCACTAAAAAAGAAAATAAAAGAGTCATTCCAAAAAGTAGAAAAGAAACACTTGCTGCTATAATGGCATTAACTGCTAAAACTAATAAAATTGCAGAAAATTGCAGACAAAAAAAAGTGGATAAAAGATAGATGCAGAATATGAAAAAAATCATCCTAGAGAATCTATCGCAATACGCAGTGATAGGAAAGTTGTTAAACCGTTAACTAAATGCAGTATCATAGCTTAAACTAAGTATAACCCCACCGGTTAAATTTAATAAAAGTCAAAAATATAGGTATGGAGGAATAATGTCAGAACTTACAATTGTAACAGGCGGTACTAGAGGAATAGGTAAAGCTACCGCTTTAGAATTAAAAAATAAGGGTCTTACGATAGTGGCTAATTTTTTCAGCAATTACGACACTGCTAAAGAAATAGAAGAAAAATACGGTATAAAAACCAAACGCTAGAATATTGCGGATTTTGAAGAATGTAGAAAAGCAGTAAAGGAAATTGAAGAGGAGTTTAAAAAACCGGTAAGTATTCTTGTAAATAATGCCGGTATTACCAAAGATAAAATGCTACATAGAACGAGTAATCAAGATTGGAATGATGTGATTAACGTTAATCTCAATTCTTGCTTTAATATGTCTAGTAGCGTAATGGAGCAGATACGAAACCAAGATTACGGTCATATAATAAATATCAGTTCAATTAATGCTCAAGCAAGGCAGGTTGGGCAGACTAATTACTCTGCTGCTAAAGCTGGAATTATCAGCTTTACTAAGGCCCTTGCTCGTGAAACTGCTTCTAAAAATATCACCATTAACTATATAGCTCCAGGGTATATTGCAACCGAAATGGTAGGAGCAGTACCCGAAGACGTGCTTGTTAAAATCGTTAATAGTATCCACAAAAAAAGACTAGGACAGCCGGAAGAAATAGCTAGAGCCGTGGCATTTTTAGTTGATGAAAATGCCGGATTTATCACAGGTGAGACTATTTCTATCAACGGCGGCCATAATATGATTTAAACAATTAACTAATAATAGATTAGAATATGAAAGAGATCGAATCTCTAAAGGAAGAGAACTTTTAAGTAAAAATGAATATAAGGAAGCACTTAATATATTTACCTTAAATTAAACAATATAAAGGTTTTCTAAATATCTATTATTATGAAGACATCACTTACTTGTGTTGGGGAGAGTATTATAATAATGTGGAACAAACAGACCTTTACCTTAAGGCAGTAGCTTCATTACGACAAACAGCTCTATATACATCTAAACCTAAAGATACTGATGTTTTATTAGGAAAAGCTTTTTATAAAGCAGGCAAATTAAGCGAAGCTGGTACTGTACTTAAGAAATATATATATCTTGTCCAGAGAATGAGGAAGAATTTCAGGAAATTCTCAGTCAAATAACTCCAGAACTTAATAAAACTAATAATTCACCGATGTTATCGAGAGATAGTAGTCAATTAACTTCGTTTAATAATAAAGATTCGCATGATATAATAGAAGTGAGTCAAACATTAAATGCATTAATAAGCATAATAGCTAAACATGACCACGATATAGCTCGACATGCGCAAGCAATTGCAGACATAAAAAAATGTTACAATCTGCAAATGTTGGGTATACTGCAGATATAAACAACCAAATTAAAGAATTGAAAGTCATTAACCCTAAATTAGAAGAATATTATAAATGTTTTAATATGGCTTTACAACAATGTATGTATTGCTGCTAGTGCTGTAAGTAGCGGCCTAGTAGTTCATGATGCAGGGTATTTAACGTGTGAGTGCCTCTTCTCTTATAAAATGGGTTTGTTATCTTGGCGACATAGCAGCGTCCGGTTTTTTAAATTCTATTGCCACTGCTCTAATAGCAGTTCTGCATGATGCCGGTGATAATATGTTTAACTCTAAGGAAGAAAAAAAACTATGATATGTACTTACTAAATTTTGTAAAATGATTAATAAACAATCTAATATAACCGTACCTGTAGGACAAGATCTACAAAGATTAGCTTTACTTTTTGCTAATTTAAGGAGTGTAGAAATCAAAAAAAATAATGAGACAGATTTCAGTAATTTCTTTACGACTAAATTGCCAATGCACAATAAATTTTTTCGTTATGATACCAAATAATATCAAAGAAATGAATAGTAATCCTATGGAAAAATTAGCGTTTCAAGATACTATTTCTTTGATTAGTTATATGTATCATCATGCAGAGGATATATTAAAGAGTTCTAAATCGTTGTTAAATCAAATTTTAACTACTACAAAAGAAGGTTAAGCACATCACATGGGATGATATAAAGAAAACTACTCCCGGCAATGTAGAGTACAATTTATGGCAAATGGAAAAGCAAGTACCTGAATCTGAAATAATAACTGAAAAAGCAAAAAGCGGACAGCTGCGAAGTATAAAGATATCTTGCTTTTCGGTTGATTGCTCAAAACCACTTTAAAAAAAATAGCGATTTCTTCAACCGGCATCAGAAGAGGAGTTGAAGATTTTCTTAATCAAAAATATTTTGCTGATAAATTTACTGAAGAAGAACAAGGTTGTTTTGTCTTATTCTTAGCATATAAAATATTTAGATATGGTAATAAGGTATGTCGCAAATATTTTAGCGAGCAACAGCCGGAGCTAATTACAAAAATTTTCGATGATTATCCTCATTTATTTTTTAGGAGAGAGGCAATTAACATATGTATTAAAAATAAAGATGGTAGACAAAAACCATTAGATGCAATAAAGTTAAAATCGTCAGATAAATTTCAGTATTCCCTAAGGTAGATGTTGTTGTAAACCTCATATTTGAAGAAGAACCTAAACCGAAGCACGTACCTAATGAACCTGAGCTGGTATTTAACTTAGAGCTCATACCTTTAAATATAGACGAAAATGATGATGTACTACCAACAAGTAATGTAGAAAATAACCACTAAATTTTTAAAATGACTAGCATATATCACATTCTTGACCGTGTTCCTGCTATTTATAAGCAGGACATGGAAATAGAGTATGAGCATTTGGCTATGCAATTAATTAAGTCCGGTAAATTACGGATAGATACCGATGATTGCTGCAATTTTGCAAGGTTTACCGAACCTGCTCTTAATATAAGCTTAATGGTTAGTCAAGAAGAGCTAACAAGCCCGCATTTAATCCCTGAAACTACCAAGCTTTTTCAAAATTTATACAGAAATTCCGCTTCAGATCAAAAAATAAAATCAATTTTCGATAATTTAAAAAAGCAAATACAAAAGCTACAGCCGGTTAAGAAAGAAGTAACCGAAATGCTAGCACGTATTTTTGTTCAGTCGGCTCATCCGATCGTAATAAAGTGGCTTCTTCTTAATAAGACGGAAGTATTTCTTACCTACTCACATAATATCGGCGATATGATGGATATGGTTAGCTGGCAACGAGTAGGCGGTAATAGCGGTATGCAAAGCACTAACGGCAAGGACGTAGCTATTTTTGTTTCATGCGGCGGTAATCCTTTTGCTGAAAACAATAAAGATAATCCGACTTACGGCAACGGCTTTGCTGCGGCAGCAAGACTTCAGATTATCGCAGCCCAAGAGCTTGGGCATTTTGCCGATATAAAGAGAGATGATAAAGGCAGGCAAATAACTCGCCATTCAGCTAATTTTTCCGGTACTAAAGCTACCGATAAAGTACGAATTGCTAGAAAAAATGATATAATACATTGTCATAATTTGCTGAGTAAGCTCCTTAAAGCAGGTATGAAAAAGCAATTAGATTATGAAACGAAACTTAAATTTTATAATGCAAATAAAGTTAGCGGCTTAAAAGTTTATGCTATAAAATTCATGATTTTTATATATAAATTTCGGCTTTTAAATTATAGCAGTAGGAATAATCTAATATTTGTAAGAAAATTTAAAACCGATGAATATATGGCATTAATGATTGATGCTATGTTTAAAGATATGCAAGCTAATTTATCACCGGCAGCTGACGTGTATAAAAATAAAAACCCTGAAATTGAAGAAGCGATAGCCTGCATTGAAGCCTTAGCAAGAGTACCGCAACAAACCATAAAATGGGGATATTTAACTACCAAAGAAACTATGCATGACCTGTATAAAATATATTATAACGAGGTTATACCTTCTTTAATTACTAGCTATAATGCTATCACCGGTGAAAATTATCAACGTGATTTTAAAAAGCCAAAAAGTAATTTCTTTTCTAAAATCAATATCTTTAGTAACAAAAAGTTAGTACTAAAACCGGTTAGGGAATTATGAGTATACTGATGTGAAATGAAGAATGGTAGACAAAGATTAACTTCAAAAAGAGCAAGGAATTCACAAGGCGATGAGGCATTGCTGCGTGGATATTGTTTTTTCGTCATTGCAAGGAAAATTACAAAGTAATTTGACGCAGCAATCTCAGGAGTTTGTTATTATTTCATGAGATTGCCACGCAGCCTACGGCTGCTCGCAATGACGATTTGGTATCCCGCACAGGAATGATATTTTTAGAACAATATCTTTAACTTTATGAACCTTTGGTGGCTATTATATTTGCTGCGTAAATTACAGTTATACGTTGCAAATAGCTCAATATTCTTATGAGCGGTAAGTAAACTTGCACCTACATTATAGCTGACTTTCGGTGTGCTGCTAATTGTAGTGTTCTCAAAGTAATTATCTGCCCAAATAAATCTAGCGTTCATCTTAGGTTGCTTATTGCTAAAGCTATTTTCTACAGAAGCATGTAGTCCCGGTACTATTTGAGTATCGTTTGATAATCTCTTAGGAGCGGTTAATTTTATGCCTGCAATCCCTGTAGTTAAGTTACCGGACTTACCCAGCGACATACATATTATTCACACCTGTACCGGTTTGCTGCAGTATAAGTATATCCATTAGGAACCAATCCATCTCCATTACTCATCCTCAAAATTGATAGGGCGGCTACATCATTCGCCGTGTGAGCCCCTATTAATATTAATCACAATATTTGTACAGAATGCCCTAGGGAGATTGTGAAAAACTATACCGCTTTCTCCTAAAGCATTTATAGTAATATTACCTTCAAGTACTACATCACCGATAAGAATTACGTTACGTCTAAGATCGAATGTCGAGCCATTAACGTTAGCATTACCGTTAATTGTAATGTCCTGAGTGCGAATATTATAAGTTCCCGAATCAAAATTAGTTTGTCTAGAATGAATATCATTATGCAATTTGTGTTCATGATTACCTTCAAACATCACTTTAGAAACTTGTTTGGTTTGTTGAGCCGATTTCATAAATATCAGGAATCTTTACGAAAGTTACCTCTCCTCTAATAGTTTTAGTAGTAGTAATATTACCGGTAAAACCTTTATTAACCCTTACCTTCCCAAAACTTATAAACTCTAAATTCCCTGTATCTATTACACTGCCGTTGCGATGTTTCATATCAACTTTTTCTTTAAATACAAGCTCAATAGATTCAACGGCACTAATATCATTACCGGTAATGGTTAGCTCAGAACCTGTTCCATTACCGCTTATAAGCTTTAGCTTTGCTTCTGCATTATTATTAGCGCCATATGCAAGAGGTGCTACTAAAGCATTTTGAACTGCCCTTTGAGTTTGCAGATTGTCAACGTTAGTTATATTGTTAATACTAACTCTTGTAGTTGGATTGCCTTCAATAATAGTAAATACCCCATTAAAACCATAAAGATTAATATCATTAATATTAATATTTTGGGCAACATTAACCATATGGTTATTTTCTGCGATAATAATATTGTCATTATCTTGTGGAAGATAATGGTTGTGATTATATCTTCAATCATTCATCGTACCTATATTAGAAGATGGATTTCCCGCCGGAATAATATCCGCCGCAAAGCCTCCCATGCTTGCAAGCAGCCCAATACTACTGGTTGCTAGTAAAAGTTTATTAAAAAAATTTTGTTCTTATTAGTTATAATTTCCCCTATAATTTATTGCTTTTAATGATTTTACCACTTAACTTATCGGTCATTATACACTATTTATTTACGACGCACAATAATTAATAAATAAATTTACTATTAGTTAATATTTATTAATTATTTACGATGGCATGATTTATGAAATTTAAGGGAAATAGGCTGGTTTAATGAAAGGTAGGGGTTATGGTGTTTGTTTGGTAGGTAATCGTCATTGCGACCAGGCATTGCCCGTGTGGATCAGTTTTCCGGTGTCGTCCCGTGGTCAAACCACGGGATGACACCGAGTGCGTTTTTCGATCCGCACAATAATGTCGTAATTTCCTCGCAATGACGTCAAAATAACATCCTATTCATCATCTATATTAGAAAGCTCATCTTGTAATTCTCGAGAAAATACACCCTCATCATCGTTAGAATCATTAGATTTCTTAAGAGAGTTTTTGAAATTATTTAGGTCTTTATTTCCAAATATTTCAATAGATTTTAAAGTCTCGTTTGGAATTATAACTATAATATTTTTACTTAATTTATCTAAATAATCAGTGGTAACGGCAACTTTCAGTACTCCTCCATATTTGCTCTGTTTGCTACTTACTACAAAATCTTTTAAAGATTTACTTTTAAAATAGTTTTCAGAAGTAAAGATCATTGTTATAAAAAATAGTACTAACGAGATAGTAGTACCTACGGCAAATCCTGCTAATAACCCTAAGAATCTGTCAATAAAACCGTTTCTCATAAATGAAATTATAGCAAGAAATTTATAAACTATAAAAACACATAAAATTAAAGCAATAACATAAGATATAACACCGGCAATAATTATGCTTATAACCTCATTATCCATATATTTCCCGATTAGGTCAGAAATATATGGATATAAAAAATATCCTAACATTATAGAAGTAATAAAACCGAGTATTCTAGTTGCAAACCCGATTATGCCTTGATATAAGCCGCAAAATGAGAAAAGAGTAATAATAGCAAAAATAGTAATATCAAAAAATGTGATCATTATTGTTAACTTCTATTGAATAATTGGATTTAAATCTTATATATTATATAATTAAAGTTTAATTTATGAGCGATAAAATTTTTCATAACTTATCCGGTAAAACACTAGTTGCTACACCGCATGTCATTACAAAAGGCATTTACCATAAATCCTTAATTTATATGTTATCACACACGGAAGAAGGAGCAATAGGATTAATATTTAACCGCTTAGTAAATCATATAGATTTAAAATCGTTTTTTAAAATAAAAAATGACGAAATAACAACCCCGGTTATGGTTCCTATATATCTTGGCGGACCCGTAGAACATGAAAAAGGGTTTTTTCTTCATTCTAGCGATTATAATAAAAATTTGTTATTGGATTTCCATAATGATTTAGCAGTAAGCTCTAATTTAGAAATTTCAGAAGATATAGCTTTCGGTAAAGGACCTAAAAATAGCTTATTCATTGTCGGTTATACAGCATGGAAACCAGGGCAGCTTGAAGAAGAATTAGAGACAAATCTATGGCTGGTTATGGATTGTAATAAAGAATTTATTTTTGCCGATAATCCTGAAAGTAAATGGCATAATGCATTAAAACACTTAGGCATTGATGAAATACATTTCTCATCACAAATAGGAAATGCTTAGAGATTATCTGTTAACCATTTTTCGGTAAGCCTAAGCAATAATGCTTTAAAAATTTTCCCTGACTGCTAATTAAATACACAAAATTAGAATGTTGTAATTCATATTTGTTTGTTTTTACATCAAATATTTTGGATGTATAGAAGACCTTAAATTGATCTGCTAATTGTTCAATATCTTCGACTCTCCCTGTTAAACCTATAAAATTATCATCTATTTTTTCTAAATATTTTTTTAATACTTCACTTGTATCATGCTCAGAATCTAGAGTAATAAAAACTACTTGTACTAAAATATTCTCTTTCTTCAAAATCTTAATAATATCTTCTACTCTTTTTAGTGTTTGATTGTCATATAAGGAATAGGTAGTACCAAAATAAATCAAACTTAAATGACCTTGCAAATGGGTACTATCAAATTTCTTTCCTTCTTGATCTATAAGAGTAAACTTAATTTTAGGCGAATCGTCCATACTACTAGTTTTCGCACCAATCTTAAGCTTAGACGGAGTTAATGAAGAATACAATAAACATAAAAATATTATGCCCGTAATCATAGCTAGGGCTATAAAAATTTTTATAATATACATTTGGTTTTTATTATTTCTCATAACCTAAGTAATTATTAATATTTATTTATAATAAAACTTATTCTTATCATATATGCAATAAAAATCATCTTTCAGTATATTAAATATCGTAATATCTAAATTGTGATATTTTTAGTTAAAATTAATTAATTTATTAACTAAATTGAAATTTTTTGAGTTAAGATTATTAAATAAAAAACAACTAAGAAACGGATTAATTATGTACAATTATACCGTTTATGTAAAACGTTTAAATGATAACTTTAAAAAACAAGAACATACGAAAATAGTAGATAGTACTATTTCAAATGCTAAATGACAACAACAATGCAACTCAACTGATACAAACACTCCTAAATCAAAATTCGTTTGAAATAACAAATAATATTGAACACAATAAAGCAGAAAATATGAGGGATATAATGATGTTGAAAAAAGAAGAAATAAAGGAAGCAGAAATGGAACATTTTATATCCAATATGTAAAGGATAAAAATTTTATCGACTTAATTAATAAAGATAGTGAGAAATATGAATCTATTATTGATAGGAGTAATAAAGCTATAATTATATTAGGGCAAGAGAAAGAAGATTTAAAGCTCATAGCTAATTTTCTTAAAGACGGTGAATTAATATTAGAAAGTAATGAGTATGGAGATTGGGACTGCTCAAAAAAAGTCTAACCACAAGTTCAAATATTTTAGATAGTTTTTATATAAAAAATGCAAAATATTTAACATATAACAGTTCTTATTTGGATGCTGCTAATTCATCCTCTGAATCTACTATTGACAAATTTTTCCTACAAAAAATTCTAAGTACGACTCCTACTAAATTTATATTAGTAATAAAAAATATTGAAACCAAAAACTCTAACTTTTCCCTTGTCAAAACCAATCTAGAAAAACTTGTCGGTATATTTGAACAATTTACTAAATTATATTGATATAAATAAAGGTAATTTATCTATAGTAGTGACTGATAGCCCAAGCAAGCAATAATCATACTCGTATATCTAAAATTATTGATGACACTATAAAACTCGGTAATTTTAGCGATGAACAAAAGAGTATCATTAATAAAATAAAAGATTCTATTTTTACTTCAAGCTAGCAAGCAAGCAAAAGACTATACAAAGCTATTAAAGATTAGAGATGATAATTATATCATTCTAGATGAATATAATAAAATAACAATCGACGGCGAAAATTTAACATATATTTTAAATTCTATAAATATAATTAATAAAGAAGTACCAATTATAGTATCAATGAGCTTAAAACATATATAGAAAATAATTAATTTAAGTTTTGAAGATGTTTTGCCTAAAACAGACAAATTGAAACAATTAATAGATATAGTAAATTATTATAAACAGTTAGAAGACAATGCCAAAACTATAGGCAATTTCTTAAAAATCGTTAAAAAATTAAATCAGCCTTTAGAAACACCGAAATCAGAAAATAAATTAGAGAATCTTCTAAATTACCTTAAATATTTATCTAAAATCAAATTTTCCAAAAAAGAAAATTTGGTTACACTTAATTCTGCAAAATGGTTTAACGATTTATTTACCTCGAGGCATATAATATAAAAGAAAAGTTATTAGAATCATTTAAGCATACAATATGCAAAGATAAAGATTCATTTTATAACAAATTAAATGAGACTATTGAAAATTTTATGAAGATATCAAAAATAACGATGTTTTAGACTTAAAAGCAATCAATAATATATATATAACTTAAAAAACTTTTTACAGCATATTAACAATTCTAGCACTGATGTTGAAAATTTAGATAATATTAAATTATTTTTAACAAAGAGTTTTAAGAATTTTAACAAAATATTAGGTATAACTATAAATAATAGCATTAGTAATTTAGAAAAACTAATAGGCTCAGTCAGCAAGCAAGAGGCTAAATCTCTTTGGAAGTATATTACCGCCTCTAAATCTATTACAGCAATATCTCAAAATCTCGATAAAGTAATATATGATAAGCTTTTACATCAGCCTGTGTTACCTGATCAAGCGCTACCTATTTATAATTTATTAGAAAAATTACTAAAAGAAACTCACAAATCTATTAATGATTGTTATAAAAACGAAAACTTATATAAACATCAATTAGCAAAAATTTATTGTCAACAAGCACAAATCTGTACACCTAATGGCTCAACAAAACTATCTAAAGACTCAATAGGATTGTATGAAAACGCTGCTAACCTTGGTTCTGAAGAGGCAAATATAAAACTTGGGAAGATTGAATTTAAGAGCGGAAATTATGTAAAAGCTTTAGAATATTTTAAAAATACTACTCATATATCTTATGCAAAAGAAGCTTTTAATGAATTATTACATCTAAAAGAATCAGAACTAAAAAAGAAAATACAGCAAAAGAAGCTAAATTAGCATCAGAAATAATTGAATTATATTCAAGCCAAGGTGATTTTTATAACCAATATAATCTAGATATATCAGAAAAAAGTCTGCAAGATTCACTAAAAGTATTTTGTCTTAATACGAAAGCTCTCATAGAAGAACAAGGAAGACCTAAACCTTATGGAATATTATATGATTTGTCTAAAGAGTTAACATCAATAATTTCTTCACCGTGTAGTCAACTTAAATTTATACAAAAAACTGAAAAATATAAAAATTTAGCAGAAAAATTTAAAGAAGAAAAACTAGAAACTAATTATACGAATATTACGACAAGCCGGTCACATGATTCATACTTTAAAGAACCTTTATTTAAGTTCGATTATTTACACCTTAATTCTTCATTTAGACCATATTATGATAATAATGAAGATTCTAGCAATATGTTAGGTGCTTGTTATAATTCCTCAGAGTTAGCCTCAATGAGAAAAATTTAATATCTCTTAATACAATTTTAATAGACAAGCAGAAATGTGGTGCTAGTATAAGAATAGCTATATTTAACGATGAATTAGATTATGACAAATAATCAATTTTCCGAAGATACCAAAAAAATTGCTGATCAAATAAAAGATGCATTAATGGGTATTAGTGACGATCTTGTACTTGAAAGTAAAGAGGTAGAGGAAATTTTTGAAGAATTAAGCCAAAATGAAGAATTTGAGTATGAGATGGAACGAATGCTTTCTATCTTAAATGAACAAACTATGGATTTAACTCAACTGCAAAGTCGGATTATCTTATTAATCCGTAAGTATTTAGGTAAAACTAAAAACTTAAAGCTTAAAATGGATGAGAAGCTCATTAACAAGAATGTTGCCGAAGTCAGTAATTATTTAATGCATCAGCATTCTAAAATAGTTAGAGATGCTAATAAAAACCTTACAAACCCAAAAGACAAATTACAAGGTTTAACCAAACAAGCTAGAATAGACTTAAAACGTTTATTAAAAAGCTTTGCCGTTTACCAAATTTATATGTTTATGAACCCAAAAAGAATAGCAGGCGAAACGAAGCTAATGAACTTCGCCTATAATATGATCAAAGGGGGCATGAAACTCGCTAAAAAATATGAAGGTGGCAAGGAAAAAGAAATTAAATCATATTCACCTAGACTTATTAAAAAACTTGAAAAAGCTCATGTCGGCTTTAAAAAAAGTGGCGGTATATCAATTTAACTATTGTATCTTTTTATACAGAGCTTATACTAAACTAACATTAATATTATGATAGGTATCAAGCTTTCAACTTAAATTATTCATGTAAACTTAATATTGCGGAACTAATAACTTGGGTACATCTTGGCTGCAGTACTCAAGAAAAACACCACGCTCAACCTGTAAAAATTAACATAAACTCTTTCTCTCAACTCCTCCCCTTGCTACTGTAACGGATAATATAAACGATACTGTTTGTTATGCAAAAATCGTACGGCTAGTACAAAAACTTTCTCAAGAAAATCACTTTAATCTTATCGAGTATTTAGCCGCACAAATATATGTGATATTATTTATCAAAATTTTATCGAATCTAAATTAGAAAAGATTTTTCTAAACGTAACAGTTACTAAATTAAAATCACCGGTTTCAGGAGTGCATGGCGGCGTTTCTTTTTCTTATTCAGGAAAGGAGACACTATGATTTATATTTCTATAGGCAGTAATTTAGGTAATAAACTTTTAAATATTAAAAAAGCTCTAAATTCACTAAAAAGTTGTAATTTTATATCGCTTAAGCAATCTATTATTTTTGAAACACAAGCTATTCTACAACCTGATGCAGATAAAGCTTGGGATAAATCATATTTAAATATGGTGGTGCAGGGCAAAAGTACTTTAACGCCTAGTAAACTTCTAATTGAGCTTAAAAAGATTGAAAAACAACTAGGTCGAGCAAGCTCTTACGATAAATGGTCTCCAAGAGTTATTGATTTAGATATCCTACTTTGGAATAATTGCCATATAGATTTACCTGATTTAAAGATACCGCATCCTGAATTATTAAACAAACCGTTTCTTATTCATCTTCTTATTCATCTAATTGCAGGTTTAAGCTTGGAATGTCGTTATTCATGTCCGATCAATAATTTTTACAACAATAAAACCTTTGCAGAAATAGCACATTTAATTGAAAATCAAGGAGTTATAGGCTCTCTTGTTTTAAATCCTCAATTTGTCGGTATTTTAAACATTACTCCTGATTCTTTTTCTGATGGAGGATTGAGTTTTCATAATGAAGGGGCTACAATAATTGAGCTTGGATCACAATCAACACGTCCTTCTGCTTTAATTATTAATGAAGATGAAGAATATGCAAGGCTCAATAATGTTCTTGAAGAGCTTAAGGAAGTTATAAAGGAAAAAGAAGTTATAGTCAGTATTGATAGTTTTACTCCTGAAGTAATTAAACGTGTTTTAAAAAAATACCCTATTTCCTATATCAACTTGGTTAAAAATAATCTAGATGATTATACATTACGATTAATTGCCGATTATAATTGTAAAATTATTACTATGCATTCATTAACTGTTCCACCGCAAAAACAAAAATGTCTTGATTTCGATAAATCTCCGCTTGCTAGCTTAAATATATAGACAGAGCAAGAAATAACAAAATTAGAAAATGTGGATTTGATAGAAAAAATATCATTCTTGATCCTGGAATTGGTTTTGGAAAATCCGTTTATCAAAATTTATATATTACAATATATTAAAGAATTTAAAAATCTAGGATGTGAGATATTGTTAGGACACTCACGAAAATCTTATATTTCCGCTTTTTATAATTCCAAAGCATCGGAAAGAGACTTAGAAATAATAGCAATATCAAAATATTTATGGAAAACGTAGTTGATTATTTACGAGTGCATAATGTTATAGAGCATAAAAAATTTTTTGTAGCAGACCATATGATTAACTATATCTTATGAAAAATAGAAAAATCATCGGTATAATGGCATGTGACCCACAAGGGGTGATAGGTAATAAAGGTCAGATGCCTTGGTCTTATACTAAGGAGTTTGAATATTTTTATCAGACGGTAAAAAATAATATTATAGTCATGGGACGAAAAACCTTTGACTCTAGACCCACAAAGATTTTAAAAAATTGTATTTGTATTGTTTTTTCAAGAAATACACCATTACAATCTTATAATAATATATTTTTTATTAAATCCTTAGATGATTTTTGGCAGGTAATAAAACCTTTTACTGATAAAAAAATTTTTATGGTTGGAGGGACAGAAATAGCAACTCTTTTCCTAGAACAAAATCTTATTGATGAATTTTTACTTACAAAAATAAATAAAAATTATGATGGAGATACTTTTTTGCCTCTTAATCTTTTAGCAGAATGGCATTCTGTAATAATAGATAAAACAAACAATTATCAGATTTATAAATTTACTAAGAGGAGGTAAGATGAAATTTTTAGAACAGCTTAATATAAAAATCTTGAGCAATATAACCTCTTAAATCATCCATTTTTCAATTATGGCATATGGGAAAACTTACTCATTCTACTTTACAAATTTACACAAAAGAATATTATCATCACGTTACAGCGTTCCCACGTTATATTAAGTGCAATACATTCCAAATGTAGTGATATACAAGCTAGACAAATATTACTTGGTAATCTTATAGAAGAAGAACAAGGTGAATCACCCGGAACTATGGAAACGTTTTGCTAAAGGACTTGGATGTTTAAGAAGCCAACACACTTCAGAACCTAAATTAGACTCAACTCAAAAACTTGTTCAAGATTATTAAATTAACAAAGGAATCTTTTGCTATAGGTCTTGGAGTACTTTATGCTTATGAGCGTCAGACTCCTAAAGTATCTGACTCTAAAATTCAAGGATTACAAAAATTTTATGGAAATTCAGATTACAGAACTTTACAGTTTTTCATTGTTCATAGTAAAGTTGATCAATGGCATACACAAGAATGTGCAAATTTGATTAATAATTTAAGCTCAAAAGAACAAACATTAGCATATCAAGGAGCAAAACTACTATGGCAATTTCTAGACGGTATAAATGCAACGTATCAATAATTTAACTATTATTCTTTCATAAAATGAAAAATATCTTCCTACATTCCTTAAGTCTTGAAAATTATCGTAATTTTAAAAATCTTGAACTAAAAACAGATAATACACCAATAATTTTAATAGGTGAAAACGGTAGCGGTAAAACTAATATTTTAGAAGCTATATCGCTATTTTATCCAGGAAGAGGGCTGAGATCAGCAAAACTTGCCAATGTATGCAAAACTTCAGAAGATCATTGTCTAGTTAAAGCTCTATTGCAAAGTAAGCTAGGACTTGCAGAATTTACCACCCAATTTAAACGTAGTTCTAATAGAAGGATAACTGAGTATAACGAAAGTAAAATAGCCAATAATGAGTTAAGTAAATTCACTAGCATGGTATGGCTGACTCCACACATGGAAGGAATCTTTACAAGCGGTAGCAATGATAGAAGAAAATTTCTTGATAGAATAGTTTATAATTTTGATCCAAAGCATGCAGAGCTAGTGAGTAAATACGAATATTACATGCATGAGAGAAATAAAATTCTAGTAGAAGATATAAGAGATGATAATTGGCTTAAAATTATTGAAGAAAAGATGGCTGATATTTCTAACCATATTGCTAATAATCGCTTAAAAACCTTAGAATTTATGCAGCAAGCAATAGATGATCTTGAAAATGAATTTCCAAAAGCCGATTTATCGATTGACGGCATTGTTGAACAAAAAATATTAAACGGCAAAGAAAATATTGTTAGTTTTATTACTGCAGAACTTTATCAAACAAGAAGCAAAGATAAACTACTTGGTCGCACTAGTTTTGGAGTTCATAAAAGTGACTTTTTAGTAAAGCATCAAAAGAAAAATATCTTAGCCAAATTCTGTTCTACCGGTGAACAAAAAGCTATATTAATTGCAATAATCCTTGCTGAAATGAATTATGCTATAAAGCTAACTAAAATAGCACCGATTTTACTTTTAGATGAGGTCTTTGTGCATTTAGACGACAAAAGACGTCAATATTTAATCGAATTTTTGACCGGCTTAAACATGCAACTATGGGTTACCACTACCAATCTAGAGGGAATAGAAAATTTTGCAAATAAAGCACAATTGATTAAGTTATAGTTTGTTTAATAATGTCATTCCTGCGGAAGCAGGAATCCAGAAAAAAAGTATTAAATACAGCAAATTTTTGAAATTAAAAGCTCGATTTATCTCGCTTTATGCTGGATTCCTGCTTCCGCAGGAATGACATTGAACACTTTTCTCACACCATGTAACAACACCCGCTAAAAGCGGGAATGAAATCAAGAGTATTTTCTGATCCATACAATAAAGCACTATCCCAATCAGATTCACAAGAAAAATTTCATCCTTCTTGATTTTTATCGCACCTCTTAAAAAACCAAAATAACTATTATTATTTTTCATAAAATAAAATTGCACTTCACTTACATATTATATGAGCATTAGTTAAATTTAAAGTTTTTTATAAATATATTGCTTAATCTTTTGAAAATGCTTAAAATTGATTTTTAATTTATGTAAATACTATGACAAAACAAGCTAATAAAATATCCTATGATGAAGTACCTTATTCTCCATTTACTTTCAGTTATACCTCCCCACCTTATTTAAGAACTATCGGCAAGCTATTCGGGCTAAACCCTCCACCTCTTGAAACTGCTAAAATACTTGAACTCGGTTGTGGAATCGGTGTTAATCTGCTTAACTTTGCTGAAACATATCCTAAATCACAATCTCTAGGTGTTGACTTATCCAAAACACAAATAGAATTAGGTAAAAAAATTATCAGTGATTTGAAAATAAAAAATGCCGAACTAAAGGCATTATCTATATTGGACCTTGATGAGTCATACGGTAAGTTTGATTACATAATTTGTCACGGCGTATATTCATGGGTACCTGAAGAAGTACAAGATAAAATACTCAAAGTCTGTAATAAACTGCTAAATCCGAACGGCATAGCTTTTGTAAGCTATAATACGCTCCCGGGCTGGAATATGCAGAGCACAATACGTGAAATGATTATGTTCCATTCAGAGCTATTTAATACTAGCCATGATAAATTACAGCAAGCTAAATTACTTTTAAAGTTCATCAATGACTCATTAGAAAGCTCCACAACGCCTTATTCTAATTTCTTACGAGATGAAACAAAATTATTATCTGCATATACGGACTCATATGTGTTACATGAATATTTAGGCGAAATTAATACAGGTATATATTTTCACCAATTCATAGAAAAAGCTCAAAAAAATCATCTAAATTACTTAGGTGATACGTCGCTTACTGCAATGTTTATCGGTAATTTACCTACTCAGGCAGCAGAAAAGCTACAAGCAGTTAATGATATTGTTCGTACTGAGCAATATATGGATTTTATCACTAATAGAAAGTTCCGCTCGACATTATTATGTCATCAAAACATACCTATAAACAGAAAAATTGAATTTAATAATTTAAAAGAGTTTTTTACTAGCCTTAATATTAGACCGGTAATTCTAGAAAAAGCTGTTGATTTAACTAACGAACAGGAAAATGTTAGCTTCTATTACGAAAATTTACCTGAGCCTTTTATTTCAACCACTTCGCCGATCATGAAAGCTATTTTATATGTATATGCCGAAAATATTAGCAATCCGATAAGCTTAGAACAAGTAGCAAAAGAAGCTTTTAAAAAGCTTGGTAAATATCAATTACAAGATTTCTTAGCAGCATTAGAACAGCATTTTATCATATTCATTTTTCAAGGTTATCTCAAAATATTTGAGACAAAACCTCATGCTATAGCAACTATAACTGAAAAACCTAAAACTAGCGAATTTGCAAGATACCAAGCAAAACAAGCATATTTTAATAATGTAACTAGCGTGTTTAGCGTCACTAATAGACTTAACGATATGGTAGGTATACCGATACATGAAAAATATATTTTAGAAATGTTAGACGGTACGCATAATATTGATGATATTAAGAAAGGCGTTCTTGAAAAAATTAATTCAAAACTTTTAACTGCTCGTGACGATAAAGGACAGGAAGTAACAGATCCAAAATTATTAAAAGAATTTGTTGACTATGCAGTTAATACATCCCTTGAGAAATTCCGGATGAATTATCTGTTAGTAGAGTAATTAAAATGTTCGTGTCAAGTCTGCTTTGTTGAATGGATCAGCTTTTTCGTTATTGCGAGTAGTCGTAGACTACAGCCAATCCATAAAAAATATAATCCGAGTAAATGAAGAGTAGCCATACGAAGCTCAACTTGGAAAAGAGCAAGGAGCCTGTAAGCCGAGGAGCAGAGCGTATACTTTTAACACGTGAGCATCCGAGGATTTACAAAGACTACACAGTCAATTTTTCAAGTTGAACGAGTATAACTATGCTACTAATTTTTCACGCAATACTTCAACTAACTTATTAATTGCTTCGGTTGGGTGGATGTTTTCAAGGATAGCAAGCTCGCCTGCAAGTCTATTTAAAGCTGATTCGTAGAGTGTTCTTTCACTGTAAGAACGATCATTATCAACATTTTTATGTAAGTCCCGTAATACTTCGGCTATAGCTACAATATTACCTGAGTTAATTTTGCCTTCATATTCTTGGGCTCTTCTACTCCACATTCTATTTCCTTGTTTTGGTTTACCTTGAAGAGTTGAATATATGACATCTAAATCTTTTCTGCTTGCAACCGCTCTAAGACCAACAACCGCAGCTCTACTAACAGGCACTTTTAATGTCATTTTATCCTGCGAAAAGGAAATTACATATACTTTAATTTCAGTACCTGCAATAGTATGATATTCTATATTTGTTATTTCACCAACTCCATGTGCAGGATAGACAATTCTCTGGCCTATTTTAAACTCAGATTTTTGTTCGGATTGTGTTGTATTTGCCATTATTAATTCCTCCGTAGTGGTTTTAGTGCCTAAGAACTTAATGTTAGACTATTATTTTCTATAGCATAACACATTTTTCTTTTATTATAAAGTAGAGATTTTTATTGAAATAAAATTGATACGATCTTATTGTAGATAATATTAATAAGTTAAAGGAATAAATATGCGAAGTATTTTTACTATACTAATATTTTTATTATTTTTGAGTAGCTGTTCAGAAGAAAAAGCACAAGATAAGAAACATGAGGAAAAACAAATAATAGAGCACGAAACTCAAAATAACGAAACTTATAAAGAAACGAATCAGGAAGCCGTAAATTCTGAAAATACGGCTGAATCAATAGTTCCTGCTAATGATAATAATCAGACTGATGAAGTATCAACGCCGGCTTCACACAAACAAAAAAATCCTGCAATAAAACCTGTTAAAGTCACTTTTAAAGTTGATGATAATGATATGGTTCTTGGTAACAAAAAATCAAATGTTATAGTAGTCGAGTATTTTTCTCCTACCTGTCCACATTGTGCTTATTATCATAAAACAATTTTTCCGGAACTTAAGAAAAAATATATTGATACTAACAAAATTGCATATGTGGTTCGTGAATTTATTGCTACTAAACAAGATTTAGATGCTGCAATTTTAGCCCGCTGCAAGGGGGATACAAATAGTTTTACACAACTTCATAATATCATATTAATACAACAAGATAAGTGGGCATATAGCAATAAATACAGAGAATTATTAACTGATATAGGACAACTTGGCGGTATTTCGCCGGAAGAATATAAACAATGTTTAAATAATGATAAAATTACTGCAATACTAATTGCTAATACCAATTTTGTAGCAAAAGCACCCCAATTTATAGGTACTCCTTCTTTCTTCGTTAACGGAGTACAAACAGGAAGTTATAGCATAGATACTATTTCCACAGCAATTGATAAAGCTTTAGAGGAGCAGAAAGAAAAAGCAAAAAATGAAATGAGCTTGTAATTTAGATCGTCATTGCGAGCAGTCGTAGACTGTGCGGCAATCTCGTTAAATATCCTGAGATTGCTTCGTCGACGGCTATGGCGTCTTCTCGCAATGACGGAGATAAACTAATGAATACGGAAAAACTAAAAGATATCAAAACAAGAATTAAAGACTTAACAACTACTAAGTTTTCTAATCCTAAAATTCGGCAAGAAATTAGTCCATTCACTATCGCTGTAGATTTAGTTTCAGGTACAATGGTAGGTGTCGTAATTGGAATATTTACGGATAAAATTTTTAATTCTAAACCTTTATTTCTTATTATATTTACAATAATAGGAATGATTGCCGGCTTTAACATTATAAGGAAAAAAGTAAATAATAAAAAGTAAGGAAATGACTCATAGCCCTTTAGCACAATTTGATATCAAAAAATTAATAGACATCAAAATGTTCGGTTTTGACGTCAGCTTTACTAATTCGAGTATCTATATGTTACTTGCTAGCATCTTAGCTCTAACTTATTTTTACTTAGCTTTTTATAAGCGGAAATTAGTACCTTCTAGATTACAAGTGAGTGCTGAAATAGTTTATAATCTTGTAGCTGATATGTTAAATCAGAATATAGGAGTAAAAGGACGTAAATTTATTCCGTTAGTTTTTAGTTTATTTATTTTCATTTTATTCTGTAATTTACTTGGTATGACACCTTATAGCTTTACTGCTACTAGTCATATTATCGTTACTTTTACCTTGGCAATTCTAGTATTTTTAATAGTAACTATAGTCGGTTTTGTAAAACACGGCTTACGTTTTTTAACCCTTTTTCTACCTCATGGTACTCCTTTATGGTTAGCACCGTTGATGATAGTAATTGAACTATTTACATATTTAGCAAGACCGGTTAGTTTATCATTGCGACTTGCCGCTAATATGATGGCAGGACATGTTTTATTAAAAGTAATAGCCGGTTTTACCGTGTCATTAATGATTTACTTGAAATTTCTGCCAATCCCTATTATGGTGATACTAATTGGGTTTGAAATTTTTGTTGCAATACTTCAAGCTTATATTTTTACTATTTTATCTTGTATGTATCTTAATGATGCTATTAATTTACACTAGACTTTTTACACAACTTGCTTCTAAAGGTAATTTGTACGTCAATCCGATGCTTGAATCCTCACGTACTTTTTTGTACTCTGCAGTTCTGTGCTTCGTGTTGCCTGCAAATTCCTTTTTATTAGCTTCGTTGTGCAAAAAGCCTATTATACAGATAATTAGATAAAGTTTTTTGATTAATTAAAAGTGAGTTTTTTTATGGACATGGTTTCTTTAAAATTTATTGGTACAGGACTTATGGCTATCGGCATGTACGGTGCAGCTTTAGGCGTTAGTAATATATTTAGCTCTCTACTTAGTTCAATAGCACGAAACCCTTCGGCTACAGAAAACTTACAAAGAATGGCTCTGATCGGTGCAGGTCTTGCTGAAGCAATGGGACTTTTTTCCTTTGTAATTGCTATGTTACTTATTTTTTCTTAAAATTCATTTTTAAATAAGATGCCTCAATTTGATATTGCTACCTATTATTCACAAATTTTTTGGCTTATCGTTACTTTCGGCTTATTGTATATCTTTGTTTATAAATTTATAACTCCAAAAGCTGAAGAAATTTTTAATAATAGACAGACAAATATTCAAGATAATATTACACAAGCCGATACATTGACCATAGAAGTAGAAAAGCTAAATAAATATTATAACGAGGAAATAGACAAAACAAATGCTGAAATAGATAGACTAACAAAAGAAAAAATAGACTCTTTAGAATCAGAATTTTTAATTAAAAAAAAGAATCTGGAGCAAGATTTAAAAAACGCTATAAATCAAAACATTGAAGATATAAATTTAGCTGCTAAGCAATTTAGAACTAATAAAAGCGCAGCAATCATAAAGCTTGCCGTTAATATTATTGAAAAAATAGTTGACACTAAAGCAGATATGAATTTACTACAAAATATAAAAGTAAAATAATGAATTTCCTAGATGAGAGCTTCTGGCTTGCCGTTAGTTTTATAATTTTTTTATATTTAGTTTATAGACCGGCAAAAAAAGCCATTTTAAATTCTTTAGATGCTAAGATTTTAGAAGTCCAAGAAAAAGTTCTACAAGCTGAAAAGTTAAAAGAAGATGCTGCTTTGCTCTTTAAACACACCAACGCACAAATAAAGAAATTAGAAACTTTACGCTCTCAACTGATAGAAGAAAGTAATGAAGTTACCAAGAAAATCATTCAAGAAAAAACTAAAGAAATTGAAGAATTTTTAGAGCATAAAAAATCTGATGCTATACAGTTAATGCAAAACCAAAAATCAACCGCAAGTAAAGAGCTACAAGATGAATTTTGTGATGAAGTGATAAAACTTGTATCCGAATATTTTCAATCAGTTAAGCTTTCAGAAAGCAACATTGCTAAAAATTTAATGGATAAATCTTATTTTCCTCAGGATGAGGATAAAGCTACATAGCCACACTAACCACTAGCTAGCAATTTATTTAAAATTGTTTCATCATTAACACATATCCTTCCTAAGATTGAGAACTTACTATTCCACTTATCTTTAGCAACATTAATATATATTTTATTTAAAACATTCTTTTGTATTTTTTGTTTAATTTCTAATGTAACTTCCTCAAAATCGCCTCTTTATAATATAAACTCCCTAGTTTCATTATTTTTTATAAATTCTGGTGCAATTTTTTTGAGATAAGTTTTTAGCCTTGTAGTGACCTAAACCTAAAGTTTGACGTACATTAAATAAGATTGTTTATAGAACTCTATAGCTTCGTATGTATTATCTAATTTTCATAAATCACTCCGATATTATTAAGAGAGCTAGCAATAAAAGAAGGATGAACTAATTCTTGATCGATTTTTAAAGCTTTCTTATAATATTTTAACGATTCTTCAAATTTACATAATATATATTCATTATAATAACCCATTTTTTGATATAAATTTGCCTTTCTACATTTATCCATTTCAATATCATCATTTAATATTTTTACTACATGGGGATAAAATATTTTAGAATTTTCCCAGTCTTCACTTGGAACACCTGTTAATATTGGAAATAAATCATCTAAGATTTCTGCTAGTCTTGTATAAATCTCTTTTTCATCTATCGCATGTTCTTTATTTTATTTATATATTGCTTTGTTATAAATTGCATTAATCTATGTAATTGTAAGCCGGCTTGTCTATTTTGGTATGTTAGATTCATTATCGATAATGCTTCTAACCTTTTTATAGGTTCTTGTAGCTTTTCTTTATCTATTAAAAATAATTCTTCGAAAATCTCTATACTAATAAACTCAGGGTCTAAATCTGCAGAATATTGTAAAATATCTGCCAAGCTAAAGGTGATTTTTCTAATAATTGTAGTAATAAAACGGTTTCTATATGATCATCTTTGCTATTTTTAAAGTAATTAATGTAATCATTTACTTTAAGTAATTTATTTGCTTTTAAATATGCTACTGCTTTAGATAGCCTATAAGGTGATGCAGCATCGTTACTACCAAAGTCTTCTACTAATTTATCAATATCTTTCTTGTTTAATCTATTTTTTAGAGATTTCTTTAAATATAATATCGCTTCTTTTTTACTAAAAGACTCTACTAATATAATATTTTCTATATCATCACTTAAATTATTATTTTTAGTAGTAATTATCACTTGTGCCTTATCATTAAGTATATTAATTATACTGTTAAGATAAGGCTCTATATCTTTATGATCTTCAACATTATCAAAAATAAATAATATAGCTGAATTTAAATTAGCAATCCTCTCATGGACTAATCTTATTATGTTTTCTTCCTTTTCATCTATTACGTAAATAGTAAATTCTTTAACAAGTTGTCTATATGCTTCAAGGACTTTGTCTGCAGAATCTACGTTAATAAAACGTACTATTTTCTTTTTCGCTTGTGTTTGTCTATCTCCATATTTTATAGCTAGAGTGGTTTTACCGGCTCCAGCGAAAGCACTAATTGTTACAAATCGTTTTTCGTTTAAAGTTTCTTCTATTTGTTGTAATATTTCATTATGGACAATCAAATTATAACTTCAATTAACCTTAAAATTTGCTCTCTTAAGTCATCTACTTTAACTTTAGGTAAGTTTGTAAAGATATAATATTTGCAATATTGAGGTTCATATAGTTCTTTTATTACTTTTAACTATTGTTTTATTAAATTTGGTATTTCTTTTTTATCTATACTCAATTTGCTCAACTGTGCTAGATACCAATCACTACTGCCCTTATTATTTGTATTTGCTATATCTATTTTATACGATAATGACCTTTGTAAGAAAGTTCAAATGTTCCCTAAGGGGTTATGATCTCTTTTGATGGGCGACCTTGTGCGGCATTATTTTCTAAATGCTTATAAACATCTAAAAATTGTCCGGTTGCAATATTACCGTTTATAAGCTGATCGATTACCTCTAAGAAGCTTCCAAATGTCGTTGCAGTAGCATTTTTATATATTAGATTGCTTGCTAAAGGTAATAAATATCAAGTGCTTTATTAATATGCGGATTACAGACATTTACAAAATTTGGAGCTGATAAATAAGTTGTTATATTTAAAATTTTTACGTCAAAGGTAGTTTCATGGCTATACATACATCTGCGACTAAAGATTTTCTGTAGCTAACCCGGGCTATCGAATGTGATTGCCTTTGCTTTTGGATAATGAAAATCTCTATGAGCAAAATATAAACTAAGCTCTGCGAGCCATACACCTAAAGAATGACCTGTGAAAGATAAATTATAATTATTCTCTTCAGCATATTTGGTAATCTCCTTTGTAGCTTCATATGCGGCCGCTTGCTGGTCACTATCTGTCCACCTAAAATACTTTTAAAATGAGCTTTAAACGGTGAATTAGTTTTGAGCAAATCTAATTTTTCAAATGTAGTACCTCGATAGGTAAGTACAATTTGTTTTACTTTTTCATTTACATATGCTACTGCGTAATATCTACCTATTTCAGGCTCCAGTCTTTTAATTGTTCATTTCGGGTTTTGACCTTTTCATTATTTTCTTTTTCTACAGCAAACTCTACAATATCATTTTCCGTAGAATCCATATAAGCATGTAAACTAAATAACCCATGGACAAAGTCGGTAGGGTGGTGCTTTATAGTTTTGATTATTTAAGATCTTATATTATAGGAAAATATAGAATGGTGACCCCTACGGGACTTGAACCCGTGTTCCCACCGTGAAAGGGTGGTGTCCTAACCGCTAGACGAAGGGGCCTTAATTTTAAAGTAAGCAATATAGTTAGTCATACCGTGGCTATGACCACGGCATGACATTAAGTTAGAAGTTTTATATAACACCTTTGCAAATATTGCAAGTATAAAAATTATAGGTTTACCTTAAGCTTAACACTACCTTGATGACTTCTATAATGTTTATTTAGATAATAATTATAATCCAACGAAATAGTAGTATTTTTGATACTGCCTATAATACCCGTTCCTAAATTATAGGATGTTTTCGGTTGCTTCGGTATTAGATAATTATGTTTGAATGTATTATCAAATATTTTAACAACTCTATTTATTCTTTGGGTTTTCTCTTTAAAATTATGTTCTACCGCTCCTTGGAATGTTAGACCTAAATTATTAAATTTTAGAGCATCTTTTAAAGGTACTGTGACTTTAGTACCGACAATTCCGGACAATATATTATTCTCTTTCATTGTAAGAGCTATTTCTTGTACGTTAACACCGGTTTCATTATATACCCCATCTCGTGACTTCCCGTATCTTAAGCCGATATTCGGGGTAATAACGAGCTTGCCCTGCAAAAGATAATTATAATGCAGTAATGCTTCCGCATTATAACTATGATTACGATGTTTTACATTACTTTTAATTTTAGTATCACCATATGAATAAGTTGTTTTATCTTTAATAAAGTTTTTAGAAGCAGATACTAAAGCTTGTAGTGCAAAATTCTTCGGTAATTCTTTTTGTCCGTAAATAGAAACCACATGACTATTAATAAGTTCTTTATCATTATTTTTACTATTTTTAAATTTAAATACTGAATGAACATTACTATAAGCTATACCTACGATATTATTGTCGATTTCAGCATCGAACCCGATAGTAGCACCTTTGTTAGTACCTCTATAACCGGTCATATTCTCAACGCGTCCATGATTATTAGTGCCGTACATACCACGCATCCACAAACCTCTTTTTATATGAGACTCTTCTTCATCACCGGCTCCCACTGCCATATTATTAGACATATTCACATCTAATCTGTTACGAATCATATTATTTACAATAGTATTAACAACTTTCGCTTGATTTAAAGTAGGAGCGTTTTCTGAAATTTGCATTTGCATTTCTTTTTTTGCTTCCTGTTCAAGAGGAATAACCTTATCAACTTCCGTTATTTTAAGATTACCCCCATCGGAATCGGATAATTGTCCTATTGTTTCTTCTTCCTCTTCAAATCCTGAATCATAACTTTCTTCATCTTCGCTACCATCGCCTAATGCTAAACATTCCTTTTCTCTATCGTCACTTAATGCTAATGCACTCTCATTACTTGATGCAAGTGCAGGTAATGAAGATAATTGTCTACTTACTTCTGTGTCTTCTTGTTCTTCATCTCCTGCAGGTAAGGTAGATTCTGATTTACCATCTGCAGGTAATGAAGATAATTGTCTACTTACTTCTGTGTCTTCTTGTTCTTCATCTCCTGCAGGTAAGGTAGATTCTGATTTACCATCCGACACTAACATTTCTTGTAGCAATAACTGAGCAAGAATATCTGTAGCTTCTTCGCGAAGTAACGAAGAAATTTTTTCATCATGTTCTTGTAATTGTGAATTTATTACTAAAAGCATTTTTTCATCTAATTCCTCTACATCCTGTATACGATTACTTATATAAGCCATTGCTTCTTTAATATGATTAAGTTCCTCACTTCTAGAACTTGAGCCAGACAATTCTTCTATTTCTTGTATTTTATTGCTTAATACTCTTATATAGGTATCTACATAATCTTTATTAATTTCTATATTTAGAGTATCTACCGGAGCTACAACATCACGACTACTCAAATCATCATTAGAGAAGCTGTTTATGCTACCAACTGAAGATGAACATGAAAATACCGGCTTACTCTCAGTTACCTTAGGTTTAGATTCAGTATCTAGATCTAACCAAATCTTTTCTTTATTTAAAGTATCTAACTCCAATTCCTTTTTAGATTTTAATTCCCCTAATTGCATATTGTTTAAATCCTCTAAGCCACTAACCGAAGGTGAACGGGATAGATTTGATTCTGCACCACTAAGTACACTGCTTATGTCATCAATTGAATAGGAACGTATTGATACATCTGTGCTTGAAGACTTTTCATTTAAAGAAAATTCTGCTCCTATGGCTTTCCTTTTTGCTTTTAATTGTGATTCTTTTAAAGATAAGTCTAGTGCTTCCATAGCTAACCGCTTAAATTCTAGGTTTTCTGGATCTTGATATTGATTCAATTTGGCAATAGCTTGCTTTTCCTTAACTATTCTAGCTTCCTCTACTTCTAATAGTTTATCTTCTAAATCTAAATACTCTAATTTCTTATCAAGCTCGGCACTTCTGAATAATGGTATAGGTAATTTTCGTTTACTAGTATTCGTGTAACTTATAGATGGCTTAGGTTGCTCTGTCTTATATATTGTTTCTGATGCTAAATTCTCATCACTAACCGACTCATATATAGTAGATAAATTAGATAATGGCTGTGTACCTTTTGTAATAGTACTATCAACCAAATTTAGTCTACCTTGTGATCTATCATTTATTATAATATTTTTATGATCTTCTCGAAATTGTTGAGCTTGCGGAGAGTTATATAGTGACCCTACATTTATAGGTGGGGTTACAGCTAAATTTTTTGGTAAGCTATCCATATTAGCAGTCGGCATAGAATGACTATTTCCCCCATTTGGATTAAATCCAATATCTACATCTGTTTCTATATTATCAAAGTGTTTATCTGCTCTGCTTTTAATAGCATCCAATTTTTTTTCTGCTTTTGCATTATAAGCTTTTATATCTTCCGGTTTGCGTATTAATACCTGCTGTAATTCTTGAGAGATTTTAATTGCTTCTCGGTAATCATTTTCTATTTCCTGTAAAACTAAACTAAGTGATTTTCGTTGTGAAGGACTGGTTGTTTGCAGTATTGCGGTTCTCTTTGCATCTAAAAGGCTTATAAGCTGAGTTGCCTTTTTTGTGAATCCACTAACTACACTTAAACTAGACTCCTTATGATTCTCATTTCCCCAAGCGTGGCCAAATTCTCCCTCTTGATCTACTGTTCTTTGCTTTGAGGTTTCTCCATTTCTTTTCCTTTTTCTGTTCTCTGAATAATTTGTGTGCAAAATTGACTCTACTTTTGATACAGCTCTCTTTATTATATTACCTTGTTTTTTCTTACTAGAAACTAAATAGGTACTTTCTTCAGTTAAAGTTTCTTGAGGTGCATAATGTAAATCTAGCCCTAGATCATCCTGCACACCTAAAGTTTCTGTACGCATTTTTTCTGATTGCAGTTGTTGTATCTCCGGAATACTTCCACTTACATTATTTTTCCTCGATGAGTCACTTTTAGCAACAGTTGTATTTTGTGTTGGCGTTATTAAATCAAGAGTTTCTATAGTTAACGTATCAGATTGTTTTAGATTCTGAACGAACGCGTCGCCAGCTAAATCTAAATATTCTAATCCTCTTTTATTAAGCGTTGGACTTGAAGAATATGGTGCAGAATTTTTCCAATTGTTGTCAGATCTCAAGCTTTCATCTGTAGTTGTGGTTTGTAACAATGCTGATTTTTCTTCAAAATTTGATGATATTACACTTTTAGCTGAAGACGAGGGTGATAATACTGGAGTACTGCTTTTTCTTGAATTCTCTTCATACTCTGCATAAGACTGAGATATTTCCGCTTGCTCATATACTTTTTGAGTTTCTGGAATTCTAGCTTGCTGAATTTCATATAATTTCTCGAACAAACCTTCATATGCCTTTATACCGGCAAGATGTGCAATCTCATCTAATTTTTGACTAAATTGATCCGCACTAAACTTTCTCATTTCTGTTGCTAAACTATCTATTACACTATCTATTTGAGCTTGATTTGACTGATTTGGCTGTATTCTATTCAAATAATTAATGTATTGTGAAACCTTAGCCTCATAAATATCTTTTGAATGACTTGGAATAGGGTCCTCTATTTCTTGATTCGGCAACATTACTGTATAAGGTTGCTGCTGAACTTTTATTGGCACTAAGTACCCCTCTTCATCCTCTGGTTGTTCACCTAAAATTCTCTGAACCCCATGACTTAATGGTATAGTTGGCTTTGCTTTTGGCGACTGCTTATAAGTAGGACCGGTAGAACTATTATAAACAACAGGAGTTAATAACTTTAGATTTTCCTCTATCTTATTTAATTGTTCAGAATCACCATTCATTTTATCTTGCATGGCTCGTAATGCAGTTCTACTTGTTTCTTCTTTTGCACTAGCAGCTACTTCTTTAGCTTTATCTGATGCCGTTTTTACAGCTTTTTCTTGTTTCTTTATTTCTGATAACTGCTTTTGTGCTTCTTGTTTTTTCTTTTCTCTTTTTGTTCCAGCATTACTTTTTCTTGCATTATCTCCGCTTGATTTATTTTTATTAAATATACTTTGCCGAGCCTCATTAATTCTTGCTTGCTGTGCTTGAAACGCACTAACTTCAGTTGACGCCGTTGTAACCGGAACTGTTTCCTGCGATTTTATCGAAACTTTATTTGCTGGAATATCTATTTTTTCTATTTTCTGAAATAATCTATCTGCTTTATTGTTTTTACTTGTTAACTCTTTTTCAAGTTTCTTTATTTTATCTTTATTTTTACCTATTTTGATTTTTGTTTCTATCTCTTCAGCTCTTGACTTGAGTACTTCTGTTGTTTTTTGTGTTGAAGTTAGCTGCCTATACAACTTCTGCAATCGTTCTTTATCTTTTTTACCTGTGGTATCTTTAATAGCCTGTGTTACTTCAGCTAACTTGATTCCTATCATCTCATTAACGCGTGATATATTACTTACCATTCCTGCTACAATTTCAGTACTGCCTTTTTTTATAGGCAACGGTACAAATGTTGGCTTCGGAGGAACTTCTGATTTAACCTGTGAGCTAGATTGCACTGCCTGTTGTTGCGGGTCGCTACTGCTAAACGATAATCTTCGTGCTGCCTTTGAGTTTGTGTTTGGTGGTGTATTAGCTCCTAAACTATCATTTGGTTTAGAATCTGAAGTAGGCTGATACGGAGTCACCGGTGTTGATGATGGAGTACCAGGTGCCGTAGTATAATGTTCAGGTGATATCAGGGTAGTATTTGGTGTATTAGGTGCAGTGATAAAACTATTTGAAGCTGGGCTAACAGTAGGCGAAGACGCTGTTATTATAATCTCTGGTTTTTGAGGCATTTGTTCTGTCGATTCAGGAGTATAAGTATTTTGACTTTGTTTTGTTTTTTCAATGCCTGCAAATGTTTTGCGTCTAGTAATTGGTCGTACTTTTCTTGCTTTCCCGACATCAGACTTACTACGTGCTACCACTTTATAATGATCCTCTATAGGAACATCTTTTAATGGATTAGATGCCTTAGGTTTGTTAGATATTTTCATTTCTCTTATTTCAGATGGAGTATATGTGTTTATTTCTGGTTCCGGTACAATTACTGTTCCTATCTGCTTCCTATCTGCTGCGGGGTATTTGTCGTATCTTTGTGTCCTTTTAATTGTGACACGTGATTCAACAATTTATTACTGAGATCGATACGAAATGCTTCTTTACTCATCGCCATACCCTCAAAAGGTATTGCAGCTCCTACTGCAATAGAGGCAAGCAGAGAATATTTTAAAAATCTTGATTTTTTTAGTAAATGTTGTTCTGTTAACTTATTCATTACAAATATCTCAATTTAAATTAAAATTTCATGTACATATTGTAATAAATAAGTTAATAAAAAGCAATATATTTGTTAATTTATCTTAACTTATAATTACAAGAGAATTTTGTTCTAATGATTGAAAATATAACAGATATAACGTATAATGTATTTTTAACTTTTGATAGGAAACACTGCGATATTTTAAAATAACTTTGGAAACAGAGTATAATAATTTAAATATTTGGTATTTTGTTAGTTTTATTTACGGTATTATTGTTTATTTTTCGCTTGATTTTGAGTTTCCATTGACAACAATTTTTTTCATTTTTTGTGTTTGTTTAATATTAACCTTTACTAGAAATTCTAATATATTTTTACAATTTACTTACTGAATGATTATTGCTTTTATTTTTGGCATATTCATCTCTGAATATCATGTAACAAATTTACATAGCGAAATGCTTTATAAACAATTAGCGGTAAAATAGAATCGATAAAACCGACTATTATAGGAGGATAAGTAGTATTAAGTCGCATAAAGATAGAAAAAATTAATCGTAACTTACAAAAAGTTAAAAATTAGTATACCGAAAAAATATATACAAGAAATTAGGGTAAATAACCGAATTACTTTGCTTACTAAGCTCTATAAGCCACAAAATAGTATACTACCCGGGGGTTATGATTTTGGCTTTTACGCTTATCTATAGGATATTGGAGCAAACGGCTATGCGATGTCTGAGCCGCAAATTATAGAACGTAATGAAACAAATTTTGATAGTTTTATTTATAGAGTGCGTTCCTATATTTATAATAATTTAATAGAAAAGATAAAGGGAATTTTGCAGCTGCAATATTACTTGGCAAGACAAAAGGTTTAAACAGGCAAATAATGCAGGATATGAGGCAAAACGGTATATCACACGTGCTTTGTGTTTCAGGATTACATCTATCTTTAGTTGTGATGATTATTTTCCTTACTACAAGGTTTTTATTAAATCTTTCAAATTATTTGGCATATAATTTCAATATAAAATTAATCTCTGCTTATTGTTCGCTAATAGGAAGCTTTGGTTATTTAGAACTAAGCGGTATGCAAATAGCAGCGACTAGAGCTTTTATTACTGCTGCAATTTTTATTTACGGTATTATATTTATCGGACGCTCTTGCTTTCCCCTTAATTCACTTGCAATTGCGGCTTTTATAATATTATCGTTAAATCCCGAATATATTTTTCATCCAAGTTTCCAATTATCTTTTATCGCCGTATTATCGCTTGTTGTCGGTTATGAATTTTACTTAAAGAATTCATGGTTACTTGGAGAAAAGAAAGGCATTTTTGGAGCAGTAAAATTTTATACAGCCTCAAATATTTATTCAAGCTTCTTAGCAAGCATCATAACGGCACCTGTAGTAATTAATCAATTCTTTATATTTGCTACTTACTCAGTACCAACTAACCTCATTGTCGTTCCGATAACGTCATTTTTTCTTATGCCTCTTGCTTTGTTATCTCTGCCTTTTACCATGATCGGGTTTGATAACTATATCCTAAAGCTTATGGGATTCTTTATTGATATAATAATAAAATCAGCCGCCTATTTTAATAGTTTACCGGCTGCTGTATAGTATTTCGGTTATATTACCAATTTCAGCATATTACTCTTTTTTATTCGGCTTTTTTGGCTTTGTATATGGAAAACTGCTTGGCGTTTGCTTGGTCTTGCAATCATGGCAATATCTTTTATATTTATGTCCTACTCCCCAAAGCCGGAATTAATATTTGATGCAAATCATATGGCGGTAGGCGTTAAAGATAGAGAAAATAAACTAGTAATACATGCTGATAAAATACCTGCTTTCAATAGAACTTACTGGGCTAATTGGTTTGGACAAAAAGATAGTATGGTGTTACCTTTAGAGAATAATATTTTTTAACCAACTACGGACAAAAAATTGTCATTAATAAAGATAATCATTGTGAGAAAGCCGAAATTCATATTAATCTCAATTATAAATCTAAGTGCCGCGGGAGCTTAATAACGATTAATAAAGATTTTAAAAAAAGCCCTATTATACTTATCTTTTGCAATAAAAAGGAATGTACGTAAAATCTTAGTACCGGACTGTTCTTGTTCTATGTCATTCCCACTTGGCATTGTTATGTGGATACTAAGTCGTTATTGCAAGCGACTGTAAGGAGCGTGGCAATCCAGAAAAATAATAAAAAAATGTTAAAAACTAGCATTTTTTACTGGATTGCTTCGTCAAAACTTACAGTTTTTCCTCGCAATGACGACTCAGTATCCACATAACAATGCCAAGTGGGAATGACATAAACGAGCCATATAACAAGGTCCAGTTTTTAGCTAGGATGACATCAAAGTCTTTTTAAAAACTATCCAATACTTTAGGTAAAATCGAATAATGCAAGTTACACACAAAATACTAAAAATCCCCTCAAAAGGATATAGAAAAATCTTGAGTCTTTTAAATGAAAAAGGACAAGCAAGACTTATAGGCGGCTGCGTACGTGATGCGTTACTAGATCTCTTGCATAACAAAACTAATAAAGAGGAATTTGAAGGAGACACGGAACGCAGAATCGCAATGTACATAAACGTACGTGAGGATTCGAGTACCAGATCGACGTACAAATTACCTTTAGAAGCAAGTTATCCAAGAGATCGACTTGAGAAAGGTAGCCGCGATATAGATATAGCTACTAATTTGACACCTAGTGAAGTAACAAATATTTTATCTGGAGCTAAAATAAAAACTATTCCGACCGGTTTAAAATTCGGCACGATTACGGCTACTTTAAATAATGAAAAATTTGAGATCACGACTCTTAGGAAAGATATTGAATGTAACGGCAGACATGCCAAAGTAATATTCACCAACGATTTTGCCGAAGATGCCGCAAGACGAGATTTTACTATTAATGCTTTAAGCTATTGTCCCTTTAAGAACGAGATATATGATTATTTTGAAGGGTTTAAGGATTTGCAGCAGGAAAAGGTTGTATTTATAGGGGAAGCTCTAGATAGAATTAAAGAAGATTATTTGCGAATTCTACGCTTTTTTCGGTTTTCTAGCTATTATGCGAATCAGCTTGATGATGGCAGCTTTAAAGCATGTAAAGCTTTAAAAGACGGCTTAAAAACTTTATCACGAGAGCGAATTAAAAGCGAAATGGATAAAATTATTGTTTCAAAAAGAGCAGCACAAATTTTAAAAGCTATGTTTGAAATAGGAATATTAGAACTAATATTCTCTATCCAAAATTATGAAATAAAATTTTTTGAGCAGGCAAATGATTTTAAATTAGAATTAGTTACTCGATATGCACTCTTATTATATTGTCAAAAAGATTTAAATTTAAAGGTCTTTCTAGATTGGAAATTCTCAAAACATGAAGCAATGCAAATATTATCAATAACGAACTTTCTGAATGACGCTAAATTTAACATGAAAAAAATTTGGTTTGAAAAAAAGAATTATAAGGAATATTTATTAGCAGCTAGAATAATCGGTAAATTAAATCATTCACAAGTAAAAGAATTTATTCTTAAATATGATGCGTTATTACGTCCTAAATTCCAAGTAAATGGTAATGATTTGTTAAATATGAATATAGAAAAAAAAAAGATAGGAGCAAAACTAGAATATCTAAAAAATTTTTGGATAGAGCAGGATTTTAAACCTAGTAAATTAGAGTTGTTGGCGAAATTATGAGAGCTAGTAAGTCAAACCGTCATTGCGAGGAAAAATTGAAAATTTTGACGAAGCAATCTCGTGCCAAAATCCTGAGATTGCCATGCTCCTTTCAGTCGCTAGCAATGACGATTTGGTATCAATGCAAGCAAACCTTCACAGAGATGACATACCTAGCATTACTATTCCTTACATTCCTCAGCCTTACTAGCTATGCTAAGCCTAAGATAGTTGTAAGTATTACGCCAATCGGCAGTATTGTTTCGATGCTTGTTAAGGATAAAGCGGATATCGAGAGCTTAGCTATTAGTAGTGACTGTCCACATCATTATAATTTAAAACCTAGTGATTTAGTAAAAGTCAAAAATTCTGATATAGCAATTTATATTAATGAACAATTTGACGGTTTTGCCGAGAAATTAATTGATAATCATAGCAAAAACATTATAAAAATCAGTGATATTAAATCTTTAACCACTATAAAAGATAATTGGCATATTTGGCTTGATCTTAATAATGCTGTGATTTTACTAAAGGAATTTGCACAAATATTTAGTGAAAAATTTCCTGAGCTACAAGACGATATTAATAATAACCTTTCAACAGCACTTAAAGAATTAAATAAGCTACAAGAGATTAAAAATAATGAACTTGCAACGATAAAAGACGTAATTTTATTAAGTGACAGTAGCGAGTATTTTTTTCTTAATACTAATATTAAAACTGCAAAATTATATAGCGAAAGTCAAAAAAGCCTCCGATATATAAGCAAGCTAGAAGATTTAATTAAAGAGTCTAATAACAAATGTCTTGTTTTAAGTAATGAACAAAATTTACGATTATACGACAAATTAAACGCTAAAATAATAATATTAAATAGCGAAAACTGGAATGTGCAGAATATAGGTTCCAACACTTTTCAGAATCAATATTTACAAATGATTTATCAAGTTAAAAAATGCATACACTAAATAGCGAAGAAAAGACAAAGAAGCTTGCAAAGCTTTTAGCACAAAGCTTAAAACCAAATGATATAGTTTTACTTAACGGTGACCTTGGAGCAGGTAAAACATTTTTTTGTCGTGAAATTATTAAATATTTTTGCGGTGAAAATACAAGCATTATAAGCCCTACTTTTAACTTACTGCAAACGTATAAAGCATCTAACTTCACTATATATCACTATGACCTGTATCGTCTTAAATCACCTGAAGAAATTTATGAACTTGGATTTGAAGAGGCATTAAACGGCAATTTAATTTTAATAGAATGGTCTGAAATTATTAAGCATTTACTTACTCCGCCTTTAATCGAAGTAAATCTAGAAGTATTAGATAATAATAAACGTTTATGTAGTATAATAACAAATCATAAAGAAAATTCACAAGAATCTTCCCTTATTGATTTTTTACAAGATTCTCCGCTATTCGATACAAAACTTGATATTCAAAGAGATAAAAGCCCTACTAGAAAAGTTAAGTTATAATTATGAACTATTTAATTTTTCTTTTAACTAATTTATAAACTTCTCCATCATTTCTTTTTCCTATAAGAAAGATATTTAATATCTTATTTAAAAAATCCTTACTCTCTTCCTCTAATAAAAAACCACTTTTACTCGCATTTTTTGCTTGCATTGCCCAATACATATCTTCAAGCTGATTAATTTTCTCATATTCTTCATGTGATATAAGAACAACTATGAGCTTACCGTATTATTAAATATCTAACTAATCAATTGTCATGTAATAAAAACGCCTTTTCAATAGGAAGTAATTTTAATTCCGGTAACATCGGCATAATTAAATCTATTCCGGCTTTTTCGTTACTATTACCGTGTACCAATATAAAAGAACCATTTTGAACTTTTTCGCCTTTAGCAAGCCATGCATTACTCCCAAGCGGAATAAGTCCCAAATCTTTTAATTTTTCTATTAATGTTTGATCGGAAACTAATCCAGGAAAACGAAAGAAAGGTGACGGAGCAATATTATAACTTACTAATATTTTCCCTACTTCTAATACTTCATTTTCAAAATCATCTTTATTGGAAAGAAGGAAATTATCTTCAAGAGGTTTATCTTTAAAATAAGGATGACTAAATGAATGATTAACCCATGTTATTTGTAAATAACCGTTTTCTTGTTGTTTTAATAACCATAAGAATTCTTCTGTATGCTTATTAAGCCATAATCCTGAAACACATATAGCAATCGGAATAGGTTTATTTAGTTTGATCGATAATTCTACGAGCTTTTTAAAAAAATCTTCTTCAAAGCTTTTGGAAGAAGGACACATGTCAATTGTCAAGAACTGTCCTTTTACTTTATACATGCTACTCGTAGCACCGTAATTTTGTTGTATATAAGGTGTAGAGCTATATTTATTTAAAACTTTAATATACGGAGTTTTACTTAATTTTTTTAGAAGATTTTCTTTTTCTATTTTATTCGTAGGTAAAATTACCAGCTCTTGTAGGGCTATTTCAGTTTTAAAAGAATTCGGATCTACTAAAACAAAATATGATTTTTCATTATTTAAATAAGAACGAATAGCAATTCTTATTTTTTTATTTTCAGCAATTACAGGCAAAAATACCGGTTTATAATCAGTTATAATTACTGCTTTTTCACTTGCATAGCTTAAACTAAAAAACAATATTACAAAAATAAAACTTAAAATTCTTTTAATTTATTCGTCTCCATAACGCTCGTATAAAATTCCGCAATTTTCTCTTTTACAGCTAGAGGATCGTTCATTAAATTAACAGCACCTCTAAACTCTGCTGAATTCGGTAAACCGCTACTATACCAGCCAATATGCTTACGTGCAATAGGTACGCCTACAGATTCACCATAATAATCAAGTATTGCCTCATAATGCTTGGTTACGATATCTAGCTGCTCTGCTATAGAGGGAGCAGATTTTTCTTCACCTGTTTTAAGATAATGATCAATTTGTGAAATAAGCCAAGGTTTGCCATATGCTCCTCTACCGACCATAATACCGTCTGCACCGGATTTTTGTAGGGCTTCTTTTGCCTTAGCAAAATTAGTAATATCACCATTAGCAATAACCGGAATCTTTACCGATTCTTTAACTGATCGTATAAAATCCCAATCGGCATTACCGGAATAAAACTGGCATCTAGTTCTACCGTGAACGGTAATCATCTGAACACCTGAGCTTTCAGCAATTTTGGCTAAAGTCGGAGCGTTTTTCGTATTATCATCCCAACCCATACGCATTTTAACGGTTACCGGCAGCTTAACCGCTTCAACGGTAGCTTCAAAAATTTTAGCTGCCAGCTGCTCATCCCTCATTAGAGCCGAGCCTGAATAACCGCCTACTACTTTTTTCGCCGGACAGCCAAAATTAAGATCGATAATTTTTGCCCCCATACCCTCATTCATTTTAGCAGCTTCTGCTATCACATTCGGCTCACAGCCTGCTAGCTGTACGCAAGCACTTGTTGCATCATCACGCATAATGGCACTTTTTTTTAGTGACTGCCTAGATTCCACAATCATTGCTCTACTTGCTACCATTTCAGAAACTACAAGCCCTGCACCAAATCTTTTCACTAATCTTCTAAATTCCAAATCCGTAACACCCGACATTGGAGCTAGTATAATATTTGAAGAAAGCTCAATATTGCCGATTTTGATCATAAAAACCGTTATAAAAATAAACACTCATGATATCATAATTAAGTATTTTTGTCTAATATTACTAATTAAGAATAGACAAAAGCCGATTAATCTATTATAAGCTTAAGTTATATTGCCTTATACCCTAATAAATGAAAGAATAGTATAGACGAAGATCAACTTGGAAAAGATCAAGGAGTCTGTAAGCCGAAGAGCAGAGCGTACTAATACGTGAGTATCCGAGGACTTACAAAAACGACGAAGCCAAATTTTCAAGTTCATCGAGTATATACGGCCACGTAGCTCAGTCGGTAGAGCAAAGGACTGAAAATCCTTGTGTCGTTGGTTCAATTCCAACCGTGGCCACCACTGTTCCTTACTTTAAATCCCGTTACGTTATTTTATATCTTCAATTAAATTTCTATTGCATCTGTAAACTTATTTTTGTAATTTTAATTAACTTTAGGTTAATAAGGATAAATTATGTTTATACGTATAAAAAAATTTTTGGAATGCATAAAGAATCAACACCTGAAGAATCAGATGAAATATTATATAATCAACTAATATCTTTACTAGAAAAATTAACGTGTGTAATACACGCAAAAGATGAAGATAAAAAAGAAGTTGAAAAATTAATTGATAAAATAAAAAATACTAATTTATTTAATCAATCCGATGAGGATGGTAATACAGCCTTAATTTTAGCTGCTGATGCAGGTTTAGAAGAAGGTTGTTTAAAACTTATTCCCAAGATGTCTGACGAGGCTATATTAATACGATCGAGAATATACGTGGTCAGCCTGCATTAACAAAGGCTATGTGACGTGATTTAGATAATGTTTGTATAGAGCTTATTCCAAGAATGTTTGAGGAAAATATTAACTCTATTGATAAATTCGGAATGACATTGTTAATGCTTGCATCCAAAAAAGGCATAATAGCAGTTTCTCTAGAGTTTATTAAGCTGCTGCCACCTGAGATGATTATTCGTGCTGATAATAATGGGAATATGGCTGCAAGCTACGCAGATACGGACAAAGCATTTGCCGAGGTAAGGGAATTATTGCAAGAAAAACAACAAAACTTATTAAAAAATTTAGCTTCATTTCTAAATAAAACTTTTTTATAACAATGGTTTAGATAATTTTTTTAAAATTGCATATGCTACAAAATTCTATAAAAAAGTGAAAGTAAATAAGGAACTATTAGCATCTTATTTACAAGAACAAAATAATAATCCTGAATCTATTATAATAACTATGAATAATTTTATGAAATTATTCCCATTTGCCATTGCAGGAGTATATACAACCGGAAATTCAATAGGATTCTAACCCCCCTTTTTTACATTTATCATGCTTACCAAATGAAGCAATATGTTGTATTATCTCCCACTTAGAAAATGAAAAATGGGAGATAGATGTTGAGTTGTCTGGAAAAAGTAGCGCTTTAATAAAAAGGGACAATTTTGCCTTCATCTTTAATTTTTATGATGCTTATAAATTTTGTTATACAAAAAAGTATTACTTAATATACTGTCGCTTAGTGGAGCAAATCGTCTATACTCTTCTGCTTTCAAAAATTGCTCTTTCATTTTATCAAGGATTCGCATCCTCACCCCTCAAAATAAAATTCAATTCTTGAAAGCATTTGAGTATACTTGCCTCCACCATTTAAATTCTGCTTATTTAATTACTCCCAGTTAATCAGTTTTTTAAAGTAATTAATTTTAATATAACAAAAAGTAAATTTCATTACTTTTTAAAGCTCTTATGTTCAATACAAAATCATTCTTATCATAGATAAAAAATTTAACTAAGTTTAGATATAATACAGTGCCAAGAATAATTGAACGAAATAAACCAAGCAATGCTTTTAAAAGTTGTTTATCGATTATAAGTATAATTTTCGGTATGGTAAATTGAATAAATTTCTAATTAATTTTGTAGTAAGAATATTATGTGTAAAGTTTTTTAACTAAAATAAATTCTATTCTTAATTCCCTATTTATACCCTTTGGATAAATTTCATGTAATTAAGTCTTTGTCTTTAATAAAAAAATCTAGATATGGCTCAATAATAGCTATTTCTACTGTTTTAGTGTTCATAACGGCTTAGTTCTCATTAGTTAAACTTAAATGATTCAAATTTGATCACCAAGAAGCTAAGTTAAAGCCCGATTGGTGATCAGGGAGTTAGAAACACCGTCAACAAGAACAGCTGAGTAGTTTTTAGGCTTAAAGTTAATACTCTAAGCCCTGAACATGACTACTACCTCCCCGACCGTAAAATATCGAGGAATAAACCAATTTAACGGTGATTTTACCACCTGTTGATGGAGGTTTCTATACTCCAGAACAACCTTAGCTGTTCCAAGATGATTCTAAGCAAAACTTTAAACAAGTCAATATGATTATTGATTTCAAAAATTGGTATTGCTCGCATGACTCGTTTTATGTCATTTCTGCGAAAGCGGGAATGACATCGAGTGGGTTTTTCCCATGCAACAAAGCTTACAGTCATTTGCAATGACGATATCAATCTTTATTTTGTAATACCTTTTATGCTATCTGTAAAACAAGATTAAAGCGAATAGCGGGTTATCCACTCGCGTTGTTATAATACAAGGCTATCATTAATCGTTTACTCCTAGTCCTGCAAGCATTATATTATCCATTCTCATCACATAGTCATAAGTTGCAGAATAACCTGAATTTATTAATGCTTCTTTTTGTTCAGCTGTGATATCAAAACTTAAAGCTGATATATTATGATCATCAATAAAAACTGTTCTATCATGATTCTGAAAACAACTTATCAAGTCAAAGCTTGTGAGAACTTCAGCTAATGCATATAGTTGATCCACAACATTAGTAGTATCCACAAACTGTTTAGTTCTGTACCATTCTGATAAGCTTCTAATATTTCTTTATTGATTGGTTTAAACCCAAGAGTTTTATAATTTTTATTATCTGTTTGAGGGAGGCTTCGTGCTGCAATTTTATCATCAAACATCTCAACCAGGTAATTATTCGTAACTCCACCATCCACATATGTTGAAACTACTTCTTGAACAGTTTTTTGTACGGGCTGAAAATATATAGGAAAAGCCCCTGAAGCGTATACGAATTTTACGACTTTCTCATCAGGAGCATTTTCATAAGATAGAATTTCCGGAAATTGAGTACTGAGATTAGTACACACTACGTATAAATCTATATTTGTTTTTTGACTGTCATGTAGCTGTTTAAAAGTAATATCGGGGTCAAATCCCTTGTTTTCCTCAAAAATTCTTCTAGATATTTCTCAGAATTTAACCCTCCGTAGAATACAAGATTATACATTTGGTGCTATTTACTAGTATGATCTGAAAATTTATTAAAATCAATTTTCTTAAGTATATCCTCAATTTCTTCCGGTTGATATCCTAGTGCTATGGAGAAAGCAGCTATTGCACCACCGGAAGCTCCAACTACTTTCTGGATATTTTTTTAAACAATCTTTGTCTTTTAATGCATTTAGAGCCCCTGCATACGCGATAACTTTTACTCCACCACCTACAAAGGCTAAGTTCTTTATTTCTAACATTTTCAATACCTACATTAATTTAATTCTTCTTAATAAAACGTAAATTAATATTTGTGACTTTTTATCTATTTTTTTCCCAGATCTTACAATCAAGTAGACGTTGTTGCGTGGATCGGTTTTTCCGTCATTGCGAGGAATTTGCATAGCAATTGACGAAGCAATCTCAGGAGTTTGTTATTATCATGAGACTGCCACGCAGCCTACGGCTGCTCGCAATGACGACATCATTCTTTACTTAGCAATACCTTTTATTCCACCTGTAAATTTTGTTGCATAATAAAACTATCACTTATATACTGTCGCTAATGATTAATTTGCTTAAAGTTATATGGTAAGTAGTAATTTTTATAAAAATCTAGGGCCACGAAAACTAACAGCAATTATAGATTTTTTACACGATATTATAGCACCTCCTAAGATTGAAGATATAGCTATTCATGATATTAAAATTCTGCAGGAAGCATCACCAAATGATATTAGCTTTTTAAGCAATCCTAAATACTCCGAATTTTTAAAAACTACCAAAGCTGCTGCTTGTATAGTGCCGAAAAATTTTACGGGAGAAGCAAATCCAAATACTGTTTTATTACACGCCCAGAACTCATATTTTGCTTACGGCAAATTAATAGATTTTTTTTATGCTCCTATTAAATCATACCCTACTAAAATAATGAAATCCGCTATTGTTGCAGATTCAGCGACTATCGGAAAAAATTGTTATATAGGTCACAATGTAGTTATTGAAGACGATGTTATTATAGGTGATAATAGTATTATAGAAGCTGGAAGTTTTATAGGTAGAGGAGTAAATATCGGCAGAAACGCTAGAATAGAACAACATGTTTCAATAAATTATGCAATTATAGGCGACGACGTCGTAATACTTGCAGGTGCAAAAATTGGACAGGACGGGTTTGGATTTTCTACCGAAAAAGGCGTACATCACAAAATATTTCATATAGGAATAGTTAAAATCGGCAATAATGTTGAAATTGGTGCAAACACTACTATTGATAGAGGATCACTTCAAGATACAATTATAAAAGATTTATGCCGCATAGATAATTTAGTACAAATAGGGCATGGCGTCAAAATAGGTAAAGGCTCTATTATCGTAGCACAGACAGGTATAGCAGGAAGTAGCACGATCGGTAAATATTGTGCTCTTGGAGGGCAAGTAGGAATCGCCGGACATCTAAATATAGGCGACGGGGCACAGGTAGCGGCACAAGGCGGTGTAGCACAAAATATAGAAGCAGGTAAAATTGTCGGCGGCAGCCCTGCAATTCCTATTATGGATTGGCATAGACAATCTATTATTATGAAACAATTACTAAAGACCTCTAATAGCAAATTAAAAAAGTAGCTTGCTATTGAAAAGAGCTTTGTTGTTGCATGAATACCTGAGTCGTCATTGTGAGCAGCCATAGGCTACGGTGGCAATCCAAAAAAATTAGCAAAAAGTGCTGATTTTAGTACTTTTTACTAGATTGCTTAGTCAATTATTTCATAATTTCCTCGCAATGACGGAAAATTTACATTAAAGAAGAGATCTAAATAAATGATCATAGATATTACCGAAATCATGGATTGGATACCTCATCGCTATCCATTTTTATTAGTAGATAGAGTACTTAAAATCGATCCTAACAAATCAATAACAGGTATTAAAAACGTTACTGTTAACGAACCGCAATTTACAGGACATTTTCCGGCAAGACCTGTTATGCCCGGTGTTCTAATGGTTGAGGCTATGGCACAATTAGCTGCTATATTAGTTGCTAAATCTTTAGGTTCTACTAAGAATAAAGAAGTGTTTTTAATGACTATCGAAAATGCAAAATTTCGTAGAATTGTTCAGCCGGGGGATACTATGCATATCCACGCTGTTATTGATCAGCAAAGAGCTAACGTATGGAAATTTTCAAGTACGGTTACGGTCGAAGGTGAAATAGCTGCAGAAAGCAAGTTTACCGCAATGATTAAAGATAAAACATAGGGACAAGTGTCAAATTCTAATATCCATACTACAGCTGTAATTGCAGAAGGTGCAAAGCTTGGTAAAAACGTAAAAATCGGACCGTATTGTATTATAGGTCCTGAAGTTGTGCTTAATGACAATGTCGAGCTAAAATCCCATGTAGTAATTGAAGGGATTACCGAAATCGGCGAAAATACCGTAATCTATCCTTTTGCATCAATAGGTCAACCTCCACAAATCTTAAAATATGCTAATGAGCGATCAAGCACAATAATTGGCTCTAATAATACTATTAGAGAATATGTTACGGTACAAGCAGGAAGCCAAGGCGGCGGAATGATGACAAGAGTAGGAAATAATAATTTATTTATGGTCGGCGTCCATATAGGTCATGATTGTAAAATCGGCAATAATGTAGTATTTGCTAATTATGTAAGCCTAGCAGGTCATATTGGGGTAGGTGATTATGCAATAATTGGCGGACTGTCTGCCGTACATCAATATGCTAGAATCGGTGAATATTCGATGATTGGCGGGCTATCGCCGGTCGGAGCAGATGTAATACCGTTTGGGCTTGTAAGTAGCAAACGTGCGGTGCTTGAGGGCTTAAATCTAATCGGTATGAATAGAAAAGGGTTTGATAAAGTAAAGTCTTTAAGTGCTTTAAAAGCTATCGAAGAAATCTTCTCAGGTGAAGGTAATTTTGCTGAGCGTATAAAACAAGTTGCTGAAAAATATAACAATAATTCTATAGTAATACAAATTATCGATTTTCTTAATCAAGATAGTAGTAGAGCATTTTGTCGTTTTGAGAAGTAAATTTATTTAACTAGCGATATGTAACACTTTGTGTTACAATATCCTGATGCCAACTTATGGTTAAAACACAATGAAGAAAGTTGGTTAGATGAATGGAAATAATAGAAATTAAAAAAAGATATATTGTTGCTTGGTGTAATATCTGGAGATTATGGTAAACCTCACCCCGCTGTTGTTGTTCAATCTAATTTATATAAAAATCATCCCAGTATAACAGTTTGCCTTCACAACAGATTTAATAGATGCCCCACAACTTTTCACCTGTTATTGACTCCTACAGAGCTAAATGGTTTTAATTTAGAATCTCATATTATGGTTGATGAAATTAGTGCTATAAGAAGTGATAAAATTCAAAAAAATTGGTGAATTATCACCTGAACAACTAGAAGAGTTAATTGAAGCTATTATATTAAATTATGGATGAATTAGCCACTAATTTTCTCATTTTTTCTTGCAAAGAGTTTTGGCGTAAACGAGTTTTCAAGCTCTTAAAATCAACTATTTCTGCATTTTGATTTTGCTGGCTACATGCAAAAATATATTTCTGCTCTCCTTTAACTTTTTGAATACATTGTCCGCAAATTCCTTTCATCATACATTGCATCGATGAATTAACGCTAACTATTATTTTTGTATTTTCACTGAATATTTCATTTTTTAGACTTTGCAATTCTTCTATTATTTCAGGAGAAGCATTAATTATTACTATATCCACTGAAACTAATTTACGGATTTTTATATCAGGATAGGTAACAAATATAACTTCATTATTATTTTCTTTTAGAACTTTTAATAAGCCTATATTACCGACTTCGAAATCAACAATAACTATTTTTTTATTTTGAGGTATTTCTAGCGGCGAACCTGTCGGTCCCATTAAAACTACTTTCTCATTTTCGGATAATGTTTTACATAAGCTAGTAGATTTACCGACTTCAAAAACTATAAAGCTAATTAAGCCTTTTTCTACATCAATATCGATAGGGCTTAAGGCTACAGGCTCTATTAACTTAGCAGCATCTTCAGAATAATTTTGTAAGCGAAAAAACTGTCCGAACTTAAAATTTTTAGCAGCAAGCGGCGAATGAATTATCAACTCAAAAGTTTTATCATCTAAAATATTTATTTTATTAACCCTAGAAGTCAGCAAATAATCAAGCTGCGTACAAAAATCTTTATAACTACCTTTAAAGCTAGGATTATTATTTATAAGCTTTTTGTTAATAGCGTCGTACCCTTCTTTGGTACTAGCAAGAGCCTTCACTACACTACCCGAATATTTAGGATTACAATCACCGAAATAGCTATATTTATCCTCATCGAATTGAGTGTTATTTTCTATACCGATTGCCATAATCACGGTTTTGGTTTTGATGTCATTGCGAGGAAATGCGTAGCATTGACGCGGCAATCTTGTTAAGCCAAACTCATGAGATTGCCACGCAGTCTTTGACTGCTCGCAATGACGGTTTCGATTCTCAAACTCCACAGATTCCACATGACCGTATTTATCAACATTAATCCTTAAAGGTTGCATATTTTCCTTAAAATCAACACCGAGTGCTAATGCATATATTAGCTCCTCGTGATTTAATTTATATGCCGGCGAATCTTGCAATCTTCCACGATAGTAGACAGTAGCACCCCCAAGCTTATTAAAAACCTTTCTTAATTCTTCATTATTCTTAGCTTCTTTAAACAATTTTGCATGAGCAATAAATTCTTCAGCCATTTCTTTATCTTCCTCTGCTAAATCTTTTTCTATATAATCTTCGGCAAATTCCTCTACTTGTTTTTTATAGTAATATAAACTTTCCGTTGCTGCGTCTAAGGAAGTAAGACCGCCGCCTATTACCGCAATCGGCATCCTAATTACCATATTAGTACTAGAATTTTTCAAAAATGCCCCTCCGTTTTGCAAAGTCATTAAGAAATCAGAAGCCGTTTTTACGCCCTTAGCTTCAAAATTTTCTATATCCAAAACTTTCGGCTGACCTGCTCCAATGCAAAAAGCTATATAATCAAAACCCAAATCGAAAGCTTGTTCTTTCGTTATATTAAAATCTAAAGCTACTCCGTCATAATATTTGAAATTATTATTTCTCTCTAATATTAGCCGCAATATATCGAGATTGTTTTTATCCCACCGAACAGTAATTCCATATTCCGCTACCCCTCCAAATCCTCTTGGCATTCTTTCCGATAACAAATTTTTATATTCATGCCAAAATTTTATAGGCTTATGAACGTCAAAAGGCAGTAGAGTAATTCTTAAACCGTCAATAGCCACAACATTATGACCTGACCGTAATAAATAATAGCTAAGACTAAAACCTGCAGGACCAAGACCGGTAACTAAAATATTATAATTAGTAGGTTCTTTCGGAAGCGGTGCATAAATATTAAGCGGATTCCAACGAGTAAGCAGTAAATATATCTCTAAGCCGTAAGGTAATTTAAGTGTTTCTTCTAAAATATTTGATTCTATTAATGGGATATTTACCGGATCTTGCTTTTGGTAAATACAAGCTTTTGAGCAATCATTACAAATTCTATGACCTGTTGCTGCAACCATCGGATTATCAATAACGATAATAGCAAGAGCACTTAGGTTAAAACCTTGTGCCTTAACATAGTTCATTTCAGAAATTTTTTGTTTTAACGGGCAACCTTGTTTTAAATCCGTCATTGCAAGCAACTGCAAGGAGCGTGGCAATCTCGTCAAATCTCCTGAGATTGCCACGTCGCTTTGCTCCTCGCAATGACGATTCTGAGGTTGCAGTAATCCCTTAGAACAACTATCCTTATCTTGCTTATGGCAATAAATACAATAATGAGAATGGTTTAAAGCTTCATCTAGATTTAAAAAAGAATCTGTATAGTCAAAATCTACTCTCTCATTTTTTTGATATTTTAATATTTTTTTATCGTCTATTAGATTTTCTTTATCTAGTTTTTGTGGGAGGTTGAATAGGATGTTATCCTGTGGCTTGATACTCTCACACAAATAAACCCTATACGCAGCATACCTAGCTGCTATGTCTAATTCTTCTGCAAAACTTTCTTCTGCCTGTTGCCATATAATTATTTGTTTTGCAAATTCTCTAGAAGTAAAATTCGCACCTATTAAATCAGTTAGTTTTAAATACACATCTTCAAAATCAATATCTTTTATTTTTTCCAGTGGATATTTTTTTACGGCAACACGTTGAACAAATTTTCTTTTACATTCATAAATAATATCAAAATCTTTATGTTTTAACCTTGATATCGTTACTTCTTTTGAAATACAAAATAACTCTGCTAAAAAATCGTCTAAATGAGGGGAAATTTTTAGCAAAAATTCGGAATAATCTTTTGGAATAATGGAGAGAGGAGTCGATCTAAATAACATTAAATCTTTATGCAAAGATCTATCAGCTTTAAAGAGATAATCTAAAAATATTTGATCTAATTTTTTAAGTCCGGTTAAATCTAATTCATTAAAATCTAGATTAAAACCAAGTTTCATAAATAATAAATAACTCTTTTAGAAAATTGTCTATAAATTAAATAACTGATACAAACAGTAATAAATGCAACTATAATAGACTTAACTATCAGCATCATATCCGGTAATGTTCCGTCAATCACCAACGCTTGTACGGGTCTTATAACTAAAAAGAACGGATTAAATTCAAAATATATCTTTTTAGACTCCGGAATTAGCGAATATGGATAAACTATCGGTATACTCCAATAAATAACTCCAAGAATAACACTCAACATTTGCGGAATATCTCGAATATACGGCGTTAAAAATGCTACTGCGATAGAACCACTAATCACACATATTATTAAGGGCAAAATTAATATCGGCATAAATATTATTTGCCAAGAAAATTTTTCTGGAAATAATAAAATAAAAGCAAAATACATTGCCGAAAATGAGCAAATTAAAGTATATAATTGCCCTAAACTATCCGCAACAGGAAAAAAAGTCTTAGAAATTCTAACTTTTTTTATTATTTGATCACGTGTAACTAAAGAACTTGAACAAATCGTTAAGCTGCTTACTATAAAACTCCACAAAGGAATACCGCCGACTAAGTTCATGACAATAAATTCTCTCGGCTGTCTTAATAAAAAACCGAAAAAATATGAAATTACCATTATGTGAATAAAAGGCTGAATTAAACTCCATAAAGAACCTAAAAAAGAATCTTTATTTTGCCTAATTATAGAAGCTTTAACTAGTAATGCTATTGCCCGCCAGTATTTTTTAGAAAAAAAATACTTTATCATTTATGAATTTCCTTGTTGTTGGTTATAGATTTTAAACATTTCCGATGGTGTACCATCACCTATAATATTGCCGTCTTTTAATAAAATACATCTATCGCAATTATCTTTTATAATTTCTTCTTGATGGCTTACTATTATTGAAATAGGAGTATTTTTAAATTTATTCTTCATTAAACTAAGAGATTTTTCTATAAAATAGCTATCGCCTGCCGCAAAAACTTCATCAAGTAATAGAATCTGCGGATTTTGAAATATTGATACAGAAAAAGCAAGACGTGATAACATACCGGAGCTATAAATTTTTATCGGTAAATCAATTTTACTACCAAGTTCTGAAAAATCTATAATTTCTTTTTCAATTTTTTTGCTATATTTATCCAGCATATTATTATATAGCATTAACATTTTTATATTTTCACGACCAGTTTGCTCAGACTCAAAACCAACTCCCATATCTATAATTGCCGCAATATCTCCATGAACTTTGACTGTACCGGATTTTAACGGATATATTCCGGCGATTAACTTTAGAAACGAACTTTTTCCCGAACCGTTACTCCCTATAAAAGCTATTTTTTCTCCCTCATAACAAGAAAAATTAATATTGTTTAATATAGGTATATTTGGAGAAAGAGAGACTCCTTTTTTCAAGAAGAAATGCTTTAAACCTTGAGCTCTTTTATGAGTATCAATACCTTCAACATAACCATTAGTTATCTCTATAAATACTTTTGGATGGCTAAGTGACATAAATAAATATTAAATAGATTTATTAATCCAATCTAAAAGAGAATTTTTTTGTTGCAAACCTATTTTAGTATCTTTTTGTTCACCATTTTTAAATAACATTATCGTTGGAATACTACGAATACCGTATTCTGAAGGAGTGTTAGGATTTTCATCAATATTCATTTTAAGTACTTTTACTTTGCCTTGTAATTCTTTACTGATTTCATCTATTATCGGTGTTAACATTTTACACGGTCCGCACCATTCTGCCCAAAAATCAACCAGTACAGGTAAATCCGATTCTAATACTTCCTTTTTAAAAGAGTTATCCTTTACGTTATTTGCCATAAATTCCTCTATGTTTTTGTAGCATTGTCCATATGGCTTTTATGTCATTCCCGCTTTTAACAGCCTTATTGCATGACTCGTTTATGTCATCCCCGCGTGTAGGCGGGGATGACATTGAGTAGGTTTTTCAATCTATACAACAAAGTCGCTTTTAGCTAGGAATGACATAGTGTTGCTTTCGGATTCATATGGACAACACCTATATTCATAAATAAAATTATAAAGTACAGGCTTCTACTTGTAAATAATGAAAATCTTTTTATTTATTATATTTATTTTTTCTATTATAATATATTCGCATTATTAAAGCTGCTGTTTCCTCTATTGATCTAGTTGAAACATCAATTACCGGCCAATTTCTTTGATCACAAATTTTTCTGACTTCTAGGCACTCTTTTTGTACTATATTAAAATCCGTATAGCTTTTATTTTCGTTAATTTGTAATAGATTTAATCTAGCTTCTCTTATCTCAATTAACCTATTTGGATTAATAACGAGTCCTACTACCAATTGATCTATATCTTTTTCTATAAAATCAGGAAAGGGGCAATTATAAACATAAGGAATATTGGCAGCTTTTAAACCGTTATACGCTAGAAATACGGAAGTCGGTGTCTTAGAAGTTCTAGAAGGACCTATTAATATTATATCAGCCTCTGATAATTCATTAAGCATTTGTCCGTCATCATGTCTTATAGCATAATCTATGGCATTAAGTGTATCAAAATAAGTTTTATCAAATTTATAATTGTAATTCTGTTCTTTTTCTATTTCAATACCTGAAAAAACAGACATTTCTTTAATAATTTTACCTATTACAGAAATACATGGAATTTTTAATTCATAGCAAAATTTCGTTAAAGTTTTTCGGAGTTCTTGATCGGCAATCGTGTATAATACTATCCCATGTTTATATTCTATTTTACTTAATACTTCATTTAGCAATTCCAAATTTCTAATCATTGGCCAATGATATAATTTTGGTTTTACGGAAGTAAATTGTGCAAGGGCAGAATTTGCTGCATATTTTGCAGTTTGCACGGAAGAGTCTGAAACTAAGTGAATAATTAGCTTTGTCAT